>CAVVWO010000005.1:0-119188 GCA_963752075.1 uncultured Acidimicrobiia bacterium | reverse complement strand
CCAGTGAGGGGACTCTGATGGGCAGCCATGACATCGACTATTCGATCCACGGAGACGACATTCAATTCGTCGAAGTTGAACTCGATCCGGGGGAAACGGTCATTGCCGAGGCCGGCACGATGATGTACCTCACCGAAGGAATCACCTTCGAAACCAAGATGGGCGACGGCGCCAGCCCCGACAAAGGCATGATGGGCAAGCTCATGTCGGCAGGCAAGCGGGCCTTGACTGGTGAATCCATCTTCCTGACTCACTTCACCAATACTGGAAGCGGCAAGAGCCAAGCCGCATTTGCCGCCCCGTACCCGGGCAAGATCATTCCCATCGACCTCGACGACGTGGGTGGGCGGCTCCTCTGTCAGAAGGACGCTTTCCTCTGCGCGGCGATGGGCACCCGCATCTCCGTCGCCTTCAACCGAAAGCTCGGTGCTGGATTCTTCGGCGGCGAAGGGTTCATCCTCCAGGACCTGCAAGGCGACGGCAATGTCTTCATTCACGCCGGGGGCACGATCGTCGAGAAGCAGCTCAACAACGAGACCCTGCGAGTCGATACCGGGTGCTTGGTCGCCTTCCAGCCGTCGGTGGCCTACGACATCGAACACGCCGGAAACCTGAAGTCCATGGTCTTCGGCGGGGAAGGACTGTTTCTGGCCACGCTCCAAGGTACGGGTCGGGTCTGGCTCCAGTCCCTGCCGTTGGGCAGGATGGCCGACCGGATTGTCGCCAGCGCTCCGTCTTCGGGCGGATCGCAAACCGGTGAAGGCGGGGTTCTCGGAGGAATCGGCAGGTTGCTGGAGCAGTAGGGCTTCCCGGCAGCAGACCGCTAGCCTGCCGCCATGCTCGACGTTGGCTCCATCCGCAGTCAGTTCCCTGCCCTCCGGCGAGAGGTGTCCCGCCGCCAAGCTGTCTACGCCGACGGACCGGGCGGCACCCAAGTGCCGCGGCCCGTCATCGACGCGATGTCGACTGTCTTGACGGACGGAGCGGGGAATCTCTCCTCCAGCTTCGTCACGGGTCGCTACTCCATAGATATCACCGACGCCGCCCGGCAGGCCGTTGCCGACCTCTACGGCGCATCGTCGCCGGATGAAATCGTCTTCGGTCAGAACATGACCAGCCTCACCTTCGCGATGAGTCGCGCCCTCGCCCGGACGTGGGGTCCGGGTGACGAGATCGTCGTCACCGAACTCGACCATGATGCCAACCGCGCCCCGTGGGTGCTGGCTGCCCGGGACGCCGGAGCGACGGTCAGAGTCGTACCCTTCGACACCGCCACCTTCCGATTCGACCCTGGAGCCGTCGCCGCCGCAGTGAACCCGCGGACCCGGCTT
Organism: uncultured Acidimicrobiia bacterium; assembly: GCA_963752075.1. Lineage (GTDB taxonomy): Bacteria > Actinomycetota > Acidimicrobiia > Spongiisociales > JAENVV01 > CBDUEV01. The sequence continues at coordinate 117,857 of CAVVWO010000005.1, read as the reverse complement.
GTGGCTGCCACGTACGCTTCAAATGCGCTCGGGACTATCAATGACGTAACGGCCATCACTCGGTTGGCGCACTCGGTGGGCGCCCTCTCATACATCGATGCCGTTCACTACGCCCCGCACGGACCCATCGACGTCCAGGCCATCGACTGCGATTTCCTGGCCGCCTCCGCCTACAAGTTCTTCGGTCCTCACACCGGCGCTCTCTACGCCAAGTCCGAGCACCTCGAAGCTCTCGATGCGTACAAGGTCCGGCCGTCACCCACCACCGGTCCGGGCAAGTGGGAAACAGGTACGCAGAGCTTCGAAAGCCTCGCCGGGGTGACCGCAGCCGTCGACTACCTCGCCTCGTTGGGGCGAGGCACCGAGCGCCGTAGCCGAGTCGTCTCGGCCATGGTCGCCACCTCCGACTACGAAGCCGAACTCAGCCACCAGTTCCTCGAGGGAATTGCAGAGATGGCGCATGTCCGTCTCTACGGGACCCCGACCGCCGACCACAGAACGCCCACGTTCGCCATTGACGTTGCCGGGATCTCGGCCGACGAGGTCGCAGCCACCCTCGGTGATCGAGGCATCTTCGTGTACTCCGGCCACTACTACGCGGTTGGCGTCATGGAGCGTCTTGGGCTTCTCGAGTCAGGCGGCTTGGTCCGCATCGGCTTCGTCCACTACACCACGACCGACGAAGTCGATCGCATCCTGACCGAACTCGCCTCTCTTTCCTGACGCTGACCAATCCTTCCTTGCATCCAGCGGCCACCGCACGCGGAAGTGGCCCCTCCCTCCCGGGGAGAGGCCACTTCCAGGCAAGGAGACTGTGGCGCTAGGCAGCCTCGCGTCTCATCGCCGCAAAGCCGAGCAAACCGAGAACCAGTCCGACAGCGATCAAACCATACGGCAGGACCTTACCGAGCCACAGCAGCTGACCCTGGGCACCTTCGGCATCGGCCACCGCGTCGGCAACGGAGTCGGCGGCCTGCACGTATTCGAGGTGCATCACTTCGGCGACCGGAACCGGCTGTTCCCCGACGTTGAGGAGCACCGCTCGAGATTCCATTTTGTCATAGTCGATCAGTACGCCGGTATTCGGCTCGACCCAATACTTCGTTTCGTAGGAGTAGGTGTACGCCAGCGGAACCGGATCAGGCAGGAGCGGCATGAGCGCACCGAATTCAGCCAACGCCTCATCGGGCAACCCAAGCGCCGGAACAAGCGATTCGATCACGGCCTTGGGCAACTCTGCCGGGAATGAAGCAAGGAGCTCAGGATCCTTGATGAGGTCGGGACCCGAGGCGGCCGTGAATACGTACGTGTTGAGACCCTCGTGTTCTTCCTCGCTCACAAAGCTCAAGGTGTTGGTTTCCATCGTGTCGCCATTCCAGCCGCGGTAGTCGGCGGCCTCGGTACCGATCGGGAAGCCGATCACGAGACCCTCGCGATCGAGCACACGCTCGTCGCCGGAGAAGTTGGCGATATGCTCCATCGACTTCCGGTCGATGGCGTACGTGTCCTCGGCCTGCTGCAGGGGCCCTGCAGGACTCGACATCACGGCTGAGTCATTGACCAGCGCCTTCTGACCGTCGACCTCCAGGGTTTGCACCCGCCGATCGATCGTGACCGGAATATCACGAAGGAAGACGTTGGCCAGGTCGCCGGCCGCCAGGGCCTCGCCGTTCAGCATCACACTCAACTCGCCTTCGTAGACGCGAGTGGAGTCCACATCGTCTGGGAATTGAGCCATGCCTGGGATGATGAACAGGAGGAGGACCAACCCCGCCGCCACCGCCGCAATACCCAGCGTCAATAAACCAACTGCTTTGCCCTTCATTGCCATCCTCCTCGGGAACGCACAGCGAAACGCCGCGCCATTGACGCGCGGCTACCCGCCATCATGTGGGACAGCGGTTCACCGATACCAGGGCACTACGTCCCGATCAGGCCTCCGAACGGTCCGCCTTCCAGAGATGCGAGGCGTCTACGTCGACCCCTCCAGATCGATTTCGCAACGGTCGAGCCACTCCTGGGCGCCTGCGTTGTACTCCTCCATGAAGCTCATCGCCTGTTCGATCATCGCTTCCATGTCGAACCCTTCCAGGCCAAGAGCTTCGAGGTCGACGCCTTCGAGGTCGAGATCCTCCAGTTCCTCCAACGCTTCCAAGGCGCTGGAATCGAACTCGAGCTCATCACCCAACACTCCACCGAGGGCACCCTCGGACTCGGCCAAGGCGCCTTCCACGTCGGGGAGGGCGCCTTCCGCTGCTGCCCATATCGCCGTCTGGAGGCCGAGATCGCCCACCAGTGGGTCGATCTCCGCCACGAAGTCTTCGTCGCAGACGCAGTTCGCCAGAGCGAACAGCTCATCGCCCGCCAAGGTTCCCGCCTCGTACGTGGCGCCAGGGTCCGGAGCGGGGCTCGAGCTATCGATGCACATCACATAGGGGGTGACGACGATCTCTCCACCTGGGCCCAGGGTCACATCGATCGGCGTCAGGTTGATCATCCTCTGATCTGACGGGGTTCCGAAATCGTCCGGACCGAGCGGCTCCTCACCTGGCCCAGGTGGTTCAACCCAATCGTCCGGTAGGAAGACCAGCCCACATGGGATGACGAGTTCGATCTCCTGGTCGGTTGTGTTGGCGAGGGCCACGTCGAGCAGCGTTCCGGAAACACCACCCTCGGGCGACACGACCTCGAGCGTCACGTCGCCGGACTCGACCAGTTGCATGAACCGACCAGTGGCCATGAGCGGGCCGGTTGCCTCGGTCGTGGTCGTGTCAGATAGCTGCGTGGTGGCGACCGTCGGCACCGTGGTGGCCGCGAGGGTCGGCTCGGCACCGGCAGCCACGTCCAACGTTGTGGTCAACTCGGCTTCCCCGCCACAAGCCACCGCAACGAGGGCAAGCGTCACGAATACCCACAGAGTCCGACAAACCCTCATGATGGCCCCCTTTGCGCCCATCGGCGCGTCTGGTTCCTACCCGGCTAGCGTCTCGCTCCGCCACCGGGGTCGCCAGAGCCGAAGGACCAGGCCGCTCCGATCAAACGCTCGTGACGCCCTCGTCGACGCCACTACCGGCTGGGCGTCGGCCAGCTTCAAGCGTGTCGATGAGGTGAGGGGCGAACAGTTCCGGTTCGAGCAGGAATGAATCATGGCCTTTGTCGGAATGCACGGTCACCCGGCGCGCTGGGACGCCCGCCTTTTTGAGCTCGTTCACCATCCGCTCCTGTTCATCGGGATAGAAGCAGACATCCGAATCGATGGAGAAGACCATGAAAGTCTGGTCACGGCAGCCCGCCAGGAGCTCGGTGAGGTCGGACGCGCCGGCTTCTGCCAACAGGTCGAAGTGTTGCCAGATCCGCATGCACAGAACATACGTGTTGGCATCGAATCGCAGCAGAAACTTCTGGCCCTGGTACCAGATGTACGACTCGAGATGATGCTCGATTTCGTAGCCGGGCGGACCCTCGACCTCCGCCACAATCGAGGTGCGAGCCCGTTCCTCCATGGCCTTCAATGACACAAACGTCTTGTGACCGATCATCCTGGCGAGCGCCAGACCATCCTCCGGCGGCGGCCCGTCGTAGTAATCGCCGCCGTTGAAGTGAGCGTCGTTGCGAATGGCGACGACTTGCTCGAAGTTGTGGAGAAACTGGAGTTCCGTCGTCTCGAGGCCTGCCGCGATCGGTATCACGTTCAGCACTCGGTCCGGATACCGGGTGGCGAGACTGACACACATCATGCCCCCTACCGATCCGCCGATCACCGCATGGAGCCGGCCCACGCCCAGATGGTCGATCAGGGGCAGTTGGGCGTCGACCACATCAGCGAGGGTTACCTCCGGGAAGCTGGAGCCGTACCGCAGGCCCGTTGCCGGGTTGACCGACGATGGGCCCGTGGAGCCGTAGCAACCACCCAAGTAGTTCACGCATAGCACCGCGAACTGGTTCGTATCGATAGCCAAGCCAGGCCCGACGAAGTTCGACCACCACCCCCGCTGGCATTCCTCGGGCCATCGGTCGACATCGACCACGTCGGGCGTGTAGCCGGACACGTGTTGACTGCCGGTCAGAGCGTGGAACACCAGGACGACGTTGTCGGCGTCTTCATTGATCTCACCGTACAACTCGTAGGCGAGGCGAACTGCAGGAAGCGTTTCGCCTGACTGGAGCTCGTGCGGTAGTAGCTCGTCCGGGTAGTCGAAAAAATGCGTCTCCGTTCTCCCCACTCCGATGTTGGTCAATTCCATGAAAGAAGCTCTTTTTGGTGAGGCCGACCCACGGTACTCAGACGGAGGCCGGTTCTCGGGACGCGGCCAGCGCCGCCTCGAAGTCGGCCTTGATGTCTTCGATGTGCTCGATCCCGACGGAGACACGAACCAGGTCGGACGTCACCCCGGCAGCTGCCTGTTCCGATTCGGACAGCTGCTGGTGGGTCGTGGAAGCCGGATGAATGACCAGAGTCTTGGCGTCTCCGACGTTGGCCACGTGGCTGGCCAGTTCCACGGAGTCGATGAACGACCGAGCTGCGTCGAACCCACCCGCCACTCCAAAGCTGAGTACCGCCCCAAACCCATGCGAGAGGTACCGCTTGGCCGTTTCGTGAGACGGGTGAGAAGTGAGACCGGGATAGTTCACCCAGGCAATGTCATCTCGAGCCTCCAGCCAACCCGCCAACTCGAGCGCGTTGTCTACGTGACGCTGGACTCGAAGGGAAAGCGTCTCCAGCCCCTGGAGGAGGAGGAAGGAATTGAAGGGCGATTGGGCGGCCCCGAGATCGCGCAGGCCCTCGACGCGAGCCCTGATGGCATAAGCGATGTTTCCGAATGGGCCTTCCGGACCGAACACGTCCGTGTACACCAATCCGTGGTAGCTCGGAGAGGGCTCGGTGAAGAGCGGAAACTTCCCGCCTCGCCAGTCGAAGTTGCCCGAGTCGACAATGACGCCGCCAATACTGGTGCCGTGCCCACCTATCCACTTGGTGGCCGACTGGACGACGATGTCGGCGCCGTGATCGATGGGGCGGGCGATATAGCCGGCGCACCCGAAGGTGTTGTCGACGATGAGGGGAATCCCATGGCGGTGGGCGACTTCGGCGAGAGCCTCGAAATCCGGCACGACGTAGCCGGGATTGGCGATCGACTCAACATAGATCGCCTTGGTGTTGTCTCCGATCGCCGCGTCGAAGTCTGCCGGATCAACGCCCTCGACAAACCTGACATTGATCCCCAAACGCGGGAAGGCCACCTTGAACTGGTTGTAGGTGCCGCCGTAGAGGAACGTCGACGAGACGATCTCGTCTCCCGCCTGCGCCAGGTTCGTGATCGCCGTGAGCTGAGCGGCTTGACCCGAGGAGGTGGCCACTGCGGCCACACCGCCTTCGAGCGCCGCCACTCGCTGTTCGAACACATCCGTGGTCGGATTCATGATGCGGGTGTAGATGTTGCCGAATTCCTCGAGACCGAATAGGCGGGCTGCATGATCGGCATCATCGAAGGTGAACGCGGTGGATTGGTAGATCGGAACGGCCCGGGCGTTGGTCCCGGGTGCCGGTGTTTGGCCAGCGTGGACCTGCAGGGTTTCGAATCGGTGATTGCTCATTGGTCTCCTCCATGGGCGGTGCTACGTGGTGATCGGAACTAGATGGTCGTCTGACGGCGCCGACTGGAATCTCTCGGATGGTGGCGGTGTGTCAGAGAGAACAGACCATCCGAGAGCCACGCATCGGCATCCAGAGGCACCTTGGCATCGGCACACGAACGAGGCAGGGGCCGGTGAGCGAGGGAACGGCGGTTGGGTTGGTCGACACGATGTCTGGCTCCTTGTCTTTCTCGCAGCGCTCTAGTGCGCCTCGAGCGGAGCATCCGCCTTCGGCAACTCATCGATCAGGCATTGGCACCGAACTCGACGTCGACCATCCAGGTCAGCGTCGTTCGGTTGCCGCGGCTTCACAGGGCCTGTCCCTCCACCGCTCTCCATGAGCGCGTGGCGGCAGTATGGAGGTCGAGACGAGACCTGTCAAGGAAACCGGGCCTGGCATGGTGCATTCGGCGCGGTGGGACTTGCTGACTTCGGCTCCCGATTGGCCGACCGATACGCCGAGTCAGGTGCCGAAGCGGCAGAAAGGAGCGATATGGAGTTTCTTCACCTCCAACATCGCCACAAGGTTCGGGAGTACACGTTGTCAACGGACATGCTCCTTTGTGCGCTCGCCCCAGAGGAAACGCTCGAGGGCCGCGTTCGTCTCCTGCGATCGCTCCGACATCATCATGTGTCCGGCCCCAGGCAGAACCTCGACTCCGGAGTCTCCGATGGCCTGGATGAGCGCCGGCGTTGACCTCACCGGCGTCATCTTGTCAGCGGCTCCAAGTACGAAGAGCGTCGGGCATTGCACTCTGTTCGCCAATTCGACGGCGCCGTCAAAGACATCACAAGCGGTCAGGTCGGCATGGAGTACCCCTGGAGCGGCGCGTTCCAGAGTCCTCACGCACGAGTCGAACAACCGGTTCCCCGACGACTCAGGACCACCCCGGCGGGCGGCCTGACCCAACGACCATCTCGCCACGAGGTCGATCGCCAGATGATCGTTCCGCTTGGATGCCGCCAGAAGGTCGGGGTGAACCGGCATCGTCTCGCTGATTCCGAGAAGAGCCAACTTCGAGACTTGCAGGGGATTGTGCGCAGCAGCTGCGAGCGATGCCAGAGCGCCCATCGAATGTCCGACCAGGGCCGCGTCGACGACACCGGCCGCCTCGACGAGAGCAGCCAGCCAATCACCCATTTCGAGTATCGAGCCAAGCGGTTCACCTCCTGAGCGTCCGTGGCCAGGCAGATCGACCGCCAACACCGAGAAACCCCGGTGTGCGAAGTAGCGGCTCTGCAGCACCCACGTCGTGTGGTCGAAGCCGGCGCCATGAACAAACACCACGACGGGATGACCCGGGTCGAATGAGGGTCCGCCCGTGGCGGCAAAAACCTCATGGCCGGCAACGTGGAGTTTCACCGGCTACCTCTACGAATCTCGGAGCGCATGCGGAAGATCGGCGCCGCCAGTGCTTCCCGGGATAACTGCTGATGGGTCGTCGACGCAGGACGAGCCTTGAGGACGCCCACCCTCGGTTTGGAGATCCACGAGTAGATGTGATCGGGTACTTCGAGGTCGATGAGGGAGGCAGCATGTTCGGTCGACTCGAGCACATAGGACGTGGTCATGTAGATCGGGCGAGCGCGAGCGCCGGTTGCCGGATCGGGTTGCTGACCGGCGTGGAGGGCATGCGTTTCAAAACCTGGTTGCGGTTCAAAACCCAGCTTCGTGTCAAAACCCAGCTTCGTGTCAAAACCCAGTTTCTCGGGGCGTGGTTTTTCGGGCTCCGGCATCGCCGTGACACTAGTGTTTCAGCCACAACCGAACCTTTGCACGATCCACGAGTATCAGTTGCCGCTCCCCCATGGCAGTCACGATGATCTGGCTGGGGCCCTCACAGACGGGAACCCGATGCGGCTCACCAACGCAGGATCGATGAATCACAGGTCGAACTCGGTTGCTGGGACGGTGCCCCGTCGCCTATCCACGGTGCTGCTCGCCGCTCTCATTGCCCTCACCACCGTAGGTGCACCGCTTCCCGCCCAGGCCAATCCTGCAATAATCGTGACCCGAATCTCCGAAGCCTCAGGCGGCGGCGACGCCGACGGGCCTAGCTCAGAGGTCTCGATTTTCGGCCGAGATGTGAACGGGGATTCCGTTCAGGGTGGCGTTGCCCGACAAGGGGTCGATCACAGCCTCATCGGTGAGGGCGTTGGAGTTGGCGCCAGGGCGGGCAGACGCCACCCGCAAACGACTTCCTTCGGCGTCGTGCCCCCAACCGTGAGGAAGGGAGACGACGCCTGGACGGATCCCGTCGGTGACCTCCACCGGCACCTCGAGCTGACCGACTCGCGACCGCACCGTGACCCTCTCACCGGTCGCCACCCCGGCGGACGCTGCGTCATCAGGATGCATCTGGAGCGTGCAGCGCTCCTTCCCCTTCACGAGCACCTCGACGTTGTGCATCCACGAGTTGTTCGACCGGATATGCCTCCGCCCGACGAGAAGCATCCCCTCCGCGTGCCCCGTGGTGATGGCGACCGCCAAGCGACGAACGTCGGCCAACAGCGGCTCGGGCGCCAATTCGACCGCGGCCGATTCCGTATCGAGTGCCAACGGAAGGCGAGCTTCCAGGGGTCCGAGATCGACACCGTGCGGGTTCTCCTCCAACACGGCCAGGGAGAGCCCGCCGGGTTTGGCACCGAAGCCATCCCCATAGGGTCCGGACCGGAGCCGAAGGTCGAGCAGCTTCTCAGGACCGGATCGGCTGGAAAGTGCCTTGTGAATCGCTGCCACGTCACCCCCAAATGCGGGCGAGGCTGGGTTGGCCACCGCCTTCTCGACCTGGTCAGCCACGATCACCTCGTTCATCTGCTCAGGGGGTGCTTCGACACCCATGAGCAGGGCGGCGAGGCGCAGAAACGTCTCCCACTCATCTGGCTGGCCCTCTGGACGGTCGAGGATCGAGGCCGAGTAGTTCGCCACGTTGCGGACGGCCAGCGTATAGAAGGCCACGTCGTAGTGGGATCGTTCGATTGCCGACGGGGGAGGCAGGATCACATCGGCGTGCCGGGTCGTCTCATTGAGATAGGGGTCCAGGGACACGACGAACTCGAGACCTGCCAAGGCCGCCTCGAGCCGATCGGAATTGGGTGTCGAACGAACTGGGTTGCCCGCAACGGTCACCAGGGCCCTCACCTGGCCCGGCCCGGCGGTTTCGATTTCTTCAGCGAGTGCGGCCACCGGCAGCTCACTTCGTACCTCGGGGTGCCCGCTGACTCGGGACCGGGATCGGCCGGTACGAAACCCGCGTCCGCCGGCTTCTGACCGGGGAGTGGCAACTGCCGGAAGCGGGAACATGGCGCCGCCTGGTGTGTCCAGATTGCCGGTGACGGCGTTGAGAACGTCAGCCAACCATGACGCCAACGTGCCGAACGGCGTCGTGTGGGTGCCGATTCTTCCGTAGACGACGGCTGTGGGAGCGTCTGCCAGATCGCGAGCGATTGCGCGAATGGTTTCTGCGTCGACGCCGCACCACGGTGCAACGGTTTCGGGTTCGAACTCGGCCGCGGCGGCCAGCACTTCGGACAGCCCTTGGTAGTGCTCGGGCAGATCGACGATTCGTTCCTCGCCGGCCAGGACGTTGAGGAGACCGAGGAGGAAGGCCGCATCCGTTCCAGGCCGCAACGCCACGTGTTGGTCGGCCGCCTCGGCAGTCTTGGTCCGGCGGGGATCGACCACAATGACTTTGCCACCACGGGCTCTGATGCCCTGCATCCGACCGGGCCAGTCGGGGGCGGTGGCCAAACTCCCGTTCGACTCGTACGGATTGGCGCCGAGCATGAGGAGATAGTCGGTCCGGTCGATGTCAGGGACCGGGATCAGATCGGGGTTGCCGAACATGAGGCCGCACGAAACGTGCTTTGGCATCTGATCGACGGTCGAGGCCGAGAACAGGCTGCGCGTCGAGAATGCTTTGATGAGTGGGCGGAGATAGAGCCCGGCAGAGAGGTTGTGGGTATTGGGATTGCCGAGGTAGAGGGCGACAGCATCCCGGCCATGCTCAGCGATGATGGGCAGCAGGCGAGCCTCGATCTCGGAGAAAGCCTCATCCCAACTCACGGCCACGAACTCGCCGTCCCTCTTGACCATAGGATGGCGTAGCCTGTCCGGGTCGCCATGCAGCTTTCCGAGGGTCGAACCTTTCGGACAGATGAACCCGTGTGAGAACACATCCAGGCGATCGCCTCGGATTCGACCCACCTCGACCGTCGGAGATGGTGATCTCCAGACCACAGGTCGCTTCACAAAGCGGGCAAGTCCGATACGCAAGGGTCTGGTCGCTCATGGGCCTCCTCGGGATACCCGGAGGCTACCCGGCAGGGAACGGTGGCGCCGGGGGAACCATGAGGATGCACCGGCCCACCCAGTCAGTGGACGCTTCGCCAGGCACCGTGCACTCGAGTCCCCACCCGGCATTAAGGATGCCTTCAGAGAGGTGGGATAGCTTTGCGTTGATCACCACGACATCGTGATGATCGGTATCGGGGGGTTGGATCCGGGGATGCTCGCTACCTGGCAAAGGGGGGAAGGAGCGTCCCCGGATCTTCGAAATCGAACCAAGACGAGGGCATGCACACGTTCATCGTGAGAGTATGGAAAGACAGCACGGATGGCACGACAGCAGAGCTGCGAGGAGTGGTGGAGCACGTTCCGACCCATTCTGAACAAACGTTCCGATCCGCCGAACAACTGGTTGACCTTCTGCGCCGTCCTCGACTGAGCGCAACGGAGATGACCGGCCCTTCATCGGATTGACTCCACAGCGGCGGAACATCCGGCCACGTAGTGTGAGAGCCAAGCTCGACCGAGGGACGCATTGACTTCTGAGCCATCGAATAGTCGCCACCAGGCTCGACCTTCGAGTCTCAGACGGGTTCGACTCGACGACCGACTCGACACCGGCCTCACGCATCGGCTGACGACGATTGTGGCGGGCGTCGGCTCTGGAAAGACCGTCATGCTGCGCCACTGGGCGCAGGACCGACCGGTTGCCTGGCACACCGTCTCGAGCTCTGATGGAGAGCTGGCCAACCTGGTGCGGTCGGTCCTGGATGCCCTGAGACTTCGGCTCCCCAGACTTTCGAGCGATCTCTCTCTCGCCATCGAGGGAGCGCTCGGACCCGACGGCGGCAACGATCGCGGCCGCGCCGAGGGGTTGGCCGCACTCGTCTGCGAAGAAATGAACGCTGTCATGTCGAGCCGCGAAGTGGTCCTGATACTGGACGACACGCATCGCCTCTCGAAGGCTGGTGCCCGCTTCGTCGGTGCTCTGTGCATGAACGCGCCGCGCCGGTTCCACATCTTCGCCGCCTCTCGCGAGCCGATGCCGTTCAGAGTGACTCGATTGGCCCTGGAGGGCCACCTGTTCGACTTCCCTGCCGACGAATTGGCCTTCACTTCCTCGGAGACCGACCAGTTACTCGGCCTCATCGCCGGATCAAAGAGAGCCATCCAAACGGACGAACTCGTCGACCGCACCGGCGGGTGGGCGGCCGGCACTCGATTAGCCGCCGAAGCCCTCCGCCATGCACCCGATTCGAGCCTGGATGATCTCATGCCAAAGCGCGGCACGGGCCCGCTGTTCGACTACCTCGCCGAAGAAGTCATCGGCAACGAGCCCAAACACCTTCGGGAGCTCCTGGCCACGAGCGCCCTCGTGCCTTGGATGACCAAAGAACTCGCCGACGCACTCGGAGTGGGAAAGGGAGCGGAAAGCCTCAACCTCGCCCGGCAGCGAGGCATCTACTTCGTCGGCACCGACCGTTGGCCGGGGGCCGAACGCTTGGCACCGGTGATGCGCTCCTACCTGCTCGAGTCATCGTGGGTCGAGCATTTGGACCGCGCCGGGGTCCTCACCGATGCAGGTCAATGGTTCGAACGGGTGGGTGCGCTCGCCGAGGCGCTCACCTGCTATCAAGCCGCCGACCTGGCAGAGGCACTGGCAGGGTTGATCGAACACGGCGGGTCGGCATTACTGGCCACTGGCCCCGGCGGGGTGGTGGCCGCATGCGAAGCGCTGCCTCGGGTGCTCCGAACACCGGGGGTCTACGAGGTCGAAGGCGAGGCACGCTTGATGATCGGCGACTGGGACGGAGCCCTCACGTGCCTGAGAAGCATCGCTCCTACCGAGGGCCCGATGACGGCCGGTTTGGCGTGGCGGATGGGCCTCCTCCTTCACCTCCGAGGCGAACTCGACGAGGCCATCGATCTCTATCGGCGAGGCAGGATCGACGGATCTGATCTCGCCAACGAATCTCTGCTTCAGGCGTGGACCGCGTCTGCTCTCTGGCTCAAGGGTGATCATGAAGCGTGCAGGCTGTTGGCTGCCTCGGCGATGGACCTGGCCCACGCAGCCGGCGACGACCGGGCTCTTGCCGCCGCCCACACTGTGGCCGCCATGGTGGCAGCGCTGGACGGCGACCGGAACGCCAACGATGCCCACTATCTGCGAGGCCTCGAACACGCCGGCCGGGCGCAAGATCTCCTGCAGACCATCCGGATCCGAGCCAACCGAGGCTCGCGAAGCCTCGAGGAAGGTGAATACTCCGAGGCGCTGGAGGAGCTCGACGTGGCCCTGCGCTTGGCCGATCTCGCCGGATTCGCCTCGTTCCGAGCACTGGCACTGAGCAATCGAGGACAGGTGCACCTCCACCAAGGGCGCCTCGAAGAGGCGGTCGCCGACCTCGATGAAGCGCGCCGGGCTCTTCGGAGCGTGCGTTCCAGCCTGGAGTCCTACGCCCTCGGACACCTCGGCGACGTGTACCGGCTGCGGGGAGACCACGCCCTCGCCAAGGCGGCCTACGAGCAAGCCATCGCCTTGCCGAACGGTCACGGTGACCTCCAAGGACTCGTGCCGGCCCTCGCCGGATTGGCGCACTTAGCGTGTCCGACGATCTCGAACGAGCCGCCGAACTCGCAGATCTCGCCGTCGCCAATGGATCGGTGCTGGCCCATGTCGAGGCGCTCATCGCGTCCGGTTGGGTCGCCTCACCACGCCGGAGACCGGCCGACGAGCCAGCGACACGGTCACCAGTGCATCCGAGATGGCCGGCTCGCGCGCGACCGACCGGGCTTGGCCGAAGCTCTCGAGCTCGCAGGCGGCCGGTGAACCCGACCCAGAACGGAAGGTCGAGCTGCTGCATCAGGCGCGTCGTGTGTGGGAACAGCTCGGCGACCCGCCTCCGAGCGGCTGCGACCGATGTCGGCCCTCGCCCAGACCGAGGTGGTCCCCGAATCTGCCGAGCTGGCTCGTTCCGCGGCCCGGCAGGCTGCGCCGACTCGGCGGTCTCGGTCTGGCGCAGGGACGTCGAACAGCTCATCAGCGACCTCGAGCCCTCCCGACCGGCCGTGTCGATAAGGACGTCTCGGAGGCTTTGGCGTCGCCCATGGCGGAACGACGGTGGCGTCGAGTTCATGGCAGTCGAAGAAGGCTCGCGAGCTACTCAAGCTGCTCGTGGCGGCACGGGGGCGCTCCCAGCACCGTGAAGTGCTCATGGATCGACTCTGGCCGGACGAAGACCAGTCCAAGACCTCCAACCGTCTTTCCGTCGCCCTCTCCACGATCCGGGGAGTCCTCGACCCCCACAAACAACACCCCAACGACCACTACATCAACGGGGATCGTGACACCATTGGACTGGCCATCGATCAGCTCGACGTGGATGTCGAGCAATTCCTGGTGAGAGCCTCGCGCGGCCTCGAGTTGTGGGCCAAGGGCGAGCGCGAGACGGGACGGTCGCTGCTCGAGGCGGCTGAAGCAATCTATGTCGGTGACCTCCTCGAGGAGGACCTCTACGCAGACTGGTCGGTTGCCCTACGGGAGGAGTGTCGCGTCACCTACATGCAACTGGCCGGGATCCTCGCCGACACCTATCGCTCCGACGGCGAGCATGACGCCGCCGGAAGATTGTGCCTGCGCATGCTGGAGCGAGATTCCTACCACGAAGCTGCCCATCTCGGCTTGGTTCGATCGATGACGGCTCTGGGCCGCCACGGCGCCGCTCGTCGGCTGTACGGACAGTACGTCGGGCGGATGCAGGAACTCGACGTAGAAGCGGCCGCCTTCCCGTCGGCTCGAGCCCGTCCCACAGCTTCAATCATGAGAGCTGCCACACCCGCCGACTCTGGACTGCCCAGGATCGACACCAGGGCGATCGACACCGGCTCTTCCAAGCCTTGAGCGGCTCGATCGACGCGACAAGGTCCTGTACCCCGGCTCGTTCGTGGACGTGGCACCCTCGTTCGTCTTTCCATCGGTGACGTACCTCGACGTGGACTGCCCGGACCCCCGGATTCTTCGCCGACGACGAAGGCATCCGAGACATCATCGGCGCCCACGCCGGTCGCCCTCAAAGCCCCCGACGCTGCGAGTTCATCCACGGGGACTACACCCAAGACCTCGGCCTCCCGACGAAGGGTTCGACCTCCTCATATCGCTCTACGCCGGCCTCGTCTCGCAGCATTGCACCCGGTATCTCCGCATCGGAGGGACGTTGCTGGTCAACCCAAGTCACGGTGATGTCGCCATGGCATCCATCGATGACCGGTACGCCTTGGCCGGCGTGATCACCTCACGATCGAGCAACTACTCGGTGCGTTCCGATGACCTCGACTCCTACCTGGTGCCGAAGCGGCCGGCGCCCCTCACTCCGGAACTGGTGCGAGAGCGAGGACGCGGTGTCGCCTATACCAAGTCCCCGTTCGCGTATCTCTTCACCCGAGTCACCTGAGGCAGTCGACCCCCGAAACTCTCGTGCTGGTCGCTATCCTCAACCAATGTCTGAGGCGGCCCGGCGAGTCCGGCGCACCTATTTGCTCTTGACCGCTCTTTCGACGCTCGCCTCGTCGTTCATCTGGGGAATCAACACCCTATTCCTCCTCGACGCCGGGTTGTCGAACGCGCAGGCTTTCGGCGCCAACGCGTTCTATACGGTCGGCCTCGTTCTCTTCGAGATTCCGACAGGCGTGGTGGCCGATGCCTGGGGCCGGCGCGTTTCCTACCTGCTCGGTGCGCTGACGCTGCTGGTTTCGACACTGCTGTATCTCTACATGTGGCAGATCGAGGCAGCGTTCTGGGGTTGGGCGCTCGCCTCGATGACCATCGGGCTCGGTTACACGTTCTTCTCCGGAGCGGTAGAGGCGTGGCTCGTGGATGCCCTCGCCTTCGCCGGGTTCACGGATGACCTAGAGATCGTCTTCGGGCGGGGCCAAACGGTGGCCGGAGCCGCGATGTTGGTTGGCTCGGTGGCCGGCGGGTTCGTCGCCCAACTGACCAACTTGGGAGTGCCGTATCTGATTCGTTCGGCCATGTTGGTGTTCACGTTTGCCGGCGCCTGGTACCTGATGCACGACGAAGGCTTCTCTCCCGATCGAGGGGTCGGGGCTACGGACGAGCTGCGGAAGATCATCAAGAACTCGCTTGACCATGGCCTGCGCAACCCGCCGCTCCGATGGGTCATGTTGGCGGCCCCTTTCTCGGCTGGAGTTGGGGTGTACTCCTTCTATGCGATGCAGCCATACCTGCTCGAGCTCTTCGGTGACGAACGCGCTTTCGGTGTGGCCGGCCTGGCCGCCGCGGTTGTGGCGGGTGCCCAGATCGTAGGGGGCCTCGTCGTGTCAACCGTTCGCAAGCTCTTTGCTCGACGGACCACCGCTCTGGTCGGTTCGGCCACCGTCGGCATCCTGGCGCTGGCCGGGATCGGACTCACCTCGAGTTTTTGGGTGGCGATCGCCCTCTTCGTTGCCTCGGCGGTCACTGCCGCAGCCACCGGACCGCTTCGCCAAGCGTACGTCAACGGTCTCATCCCTTCTGAGCAGCGTGCCACGGTGCTTTCGTTCGACGGCCTGATGGGCTCGACTGGAGGGGTCGTCGCTCAGCCGGCCCTTGGTCGCATCGCCGATGTGTCAGGCTACGGGACCTCCTATCTGGCTGGCGCGGCGATCCAGGTGGTCGCCATTCCCTTCCTGCTGGCCGCCCGTCGAGAGAACGCTGTCTCCGATGTGATCGTCACCGAGGCGCCGGGGATCGCCCGTCCCTGAGCCGATCGCGTTCCGCCCGATCCCGGCGCCCCGGCCGGTAGGCTCCATCCTCGTGAAGCGTGTGTACCAGTACTACGACCGACCCGGTCATCTGTTCCCCTATGACGTCCGGTTCGACCCTCAGGACGTGGCATATTGTGAACAGATCACAGAGGGAAGGATCCGGTTTCGGTTGATCACCGAACCTGGTTTCACCGAGGCGGTCGTGGCACGTACCGACGGCATCGGCACCCCCATGCACCGGCACGCCGAGGACTCTCGCTTTGCCTATTGGGAGGCGATCGTGAGACCGGACGGTCCCCGATTCGAGTACTCATTCGCTCTGCGATTCGGGGCCGACCACCCTGTCTATCTGGTACCAGCCGGCCTCACCAATGCAGCCGAACGCCTCGACTTCTGGCGCCTCGACATCCAAGACGCCCGAACCATGGACGTTCCCGCCTGGGCGAAGGGGGCGCTCATCTATCAGATCTTTCCCGATCGGTTTGCCAGCGGCGACCCTTCGCTCACCCCCGTCGACTCCGACTCGTGGGGCAGCCCACCTCTTTCCCGCGCATTCCAGGGCGGCGATCTGCGCGGGGTCATCGAGCGGGTCGACTATCTCGTCGCCCTCGGAATCGATGCCGTCTATCTCAACCCGGTATTCGCTTCACCTTCGGTGCATCGCTACGACGCGGTCGATTTCTACGAAGTCGACTCACGACTCGGCGGAAACGAAGCACTGTCGGAGATGGTGGAAGCTCTCCACGACCGAAACATCCGGGTGATTCTCGATGTCTCCTTCAATCACTGTCACCCTCACTTCTTCGCGTTCCAGGACGCCATCGAAAAGGGCCCGGATTCCGAGTACTGGGACTGGTTCGAAATCCACGAATACCCCGTGTCCGTCAAATACCGGCCGGCAGCTGCCCGTCAGAGATACGGACCCAAGGCCGACCACTACCTCGACTACCTGACCCACACCACGGCCGAGGCCGGTCTAACGATGGTGGAGGCTCACGACGACGGCCCGCCGGCCGAGCCGACCTACGCCTCCTGGTACGGAGTTCCGACCATGCCCCGTCTCGTCCTTTCGAATCCTGGCGCCCGCCAGTACTTCCTGGAAGTGGCCCGCCACTGGGTTCGAGAGTACGACATCGACGGATGGCGCATGGACGTCGCTCGCTATATCGACGCCGATTTCTGGATCGAATTTCGGAACGCGGTGAAGTCCGTCAGGCAGGACGCCTATCTCATCGCAGAGATCATGGGCGATGCCATGCCGTGGCTCCAAGGAGACAGATTCGACGCCACGATGAACTACCAGTTTCGGGAGCTGGCATTGGATTTCTTCGCCACCTCGTCCATCGATGCGCATCGCTTCGTCGATGGCCTCATCCGGTTGAACGCCCGCTATGCCCCGGGGGCCGTTGCGGCCAACCAGAACCTCCTCTCCAGCCACGACACACCGCGGTTCCTGACTGTTGCAGATGAAGACCCTCGGAGACTGGCGTTGGCGGTCTTCACCCAGATGACCGTTCCGGGAGCGCCAGGTCTCTACTACGGCGACGAGGTCGGGATGACCGGCGGCGAGGATCCAGGATCTCGAGGGGCGTTCCCGTGGCACGATCCTGATTCCTGGGACCGAGATCTCCTCGCCCTTTGTCAGGAGCTGGGTCGTCTCCGCCAAAAGCATTCGGCACTCAAGCTGGGCGTCTTCGAAGTGGTGTGGCGAGGACGAGACGGATTCGCGTTCACCCGCACCGCGGAAGAAGACCGCCTCCTCGTCGTCGTCAACCGGGGGGAAGATCCGCTGAGTCTGTCGGTGCCGATCGCCACCGACGGCGGGGAACTCGTCTGGGGAGCCGCCGTGCTGGACTCCGGTTCGGAGGTGCTCCGGGTCGAAGGAGTTCCTGCGTGGTCCGGATTGATCGTCCGTCTCCGCTGAACGAACCGAGAGTCCCAGGTCTCTGGCGCCCTGATCGAGAGATAGCGTGCAAGATGTTCGGCGTGGTGGACATGAGCAGGACGATGAGACGACCTATCGAGCCAGCCACATGACCGACCAGGCGGAGAAGTTCCGGCGATTGTTCGACCTCAATTACCGCCTCCTTCTCGCCTACGCAGTGAGGAGGACTCACACGCGAGCTGACGCCGAGGACGTGGTGTCCGCAGCATTCGTGGTGGCGTGGCGGCGGATCGATTCGATTCCTGCAGATCCCCACGAGCAGAAGCTGTGGCTGTTCGGTGTGGCACACAAAACATTGGCGAATCAGCGGCGAGGCGCGCATCGGGCGGCCAGATTGTCAGCGGCGGTCCAGCACGAGGTGAGGCCGTCTCCCCCAACCGACGAAACCGTCGATGACGCTTCCGACGTGCACACCGCCCTGGCCGCTCTCGATCGGCTCGGCGAGGCCGACCGGCAACTGATCACGCTGGCATGGGTGGGAAGAACTGAGCCACCGCGACATCGCCAAGGTGATCAAACCCCAGTCGCCAACGTGTCGGTCAGGCTACATAGGGCGAAACGGAGGCTCCGCAGTCACTTCGATGATCTCGTGCAAGACCGACCCGAGTCCGGACATGTGCACTCACGAAGGGCAACCGGGGATCAGGAGCAGGAGTCGACAGAATGAACGGTCAACCCGATCCATTCCATCTGATCCAGATCGCCAACCCGGTACCCGATCCGGATCGGATGCCCGATGGACCCCAGTCGGCCTCAGCGCAGGCCCTGATCGAGGAGATCATCGGTATGACCACTACAGAAACGACCAAGCAACCCACCCACCGGCGCCGGACCGCCACCCTGGCGGTAGCGGGACTGGCGGTGGTCGGTGTTGCGGCGGTTTGGGCACTGGCCAGACCCGAAACCTCGACCCGTATCCAGTGTCCCGGCAATTCGATCATCGCGGCCGTGAGCGGCGACCCCGTTCTCGACTGCGCCAACGAAATGCGGCAACAGGGGCACGAGCCTCCAACTCTGGCCGCCTATCTGAACGAGCATGGTGGCGTGGTGGTGGTGGAGGCCGGCAGCGAGGTTCCCTCGGCCTGGCAGCCGCTCGCCGGCGACTTCCGCCAAGACACGGCCATCATCGAGCTGGAAGCAGCCCTCGATGATGTCGGCACCGGGCTCAGGTCCCGTTGCCACACGAGCGTCGAAGCGGTACCCGTCGTCGAGCGAGAACTAGCCCGCCTCGGTCTCCAATGGACGGTGAACATTCGCGACGACGCCGACGGAAACACCACCTGCGCCTTCAGCTTCCTGGAACCAGAAGACCAACAGGTCACGATCGTGGCGATCGAAGGACTCGTCGGGACCGGAGATGAACCCTGGGCGGTTCTGGGTACTCGCCTCAACCAGGTCCTCGGCGAGGAATGCCTGACCCTCGATGTGGCGGCGATCAAGGCGGCCGACCTCGCCGTTGAGGCCCGGTTGGACCCGGACTCCCAACAGGTGCAGATCAGCACGACCGTCGACAACGGGGCATCGTGCACCCGAGCGACGGTGAACGTCGGCGGGGCCGTCCTTGTCGATCTGCGCGGACCGACAGGCGACTAGAACGCCGCACGCCGTCATTGACCGAGCCAAGACATCTGCTCGCTATCCCAGTGGCGAGTCGGTCAGTTCCCTTGGAGCGGTGGGCGTCCAGCGAACCGACCCCGCTTGAGGCGACCGAGGTGGTGGGCGTGCTCGGGAAACCGGACCGGGTTGTTGTATCGACTACCGAGACCGATCACCAGGAAGAGAACTACTCCGAAACCAGTCCAGAAGACGCCGGTGGGGAGGCGCGCCAACTCCACGTCGCCCACCCATTGAGCCAGCAGGGAGGTCACCGCTCCGACCCCCAGCGCAGCCAGAACCAATCGACCCCCGCCCGCCGATGACCACGAGCGGCCGTCGAGTCGGCGGGCGGTCGAATACCTGAGACCGACGATTCCGATGAACAATGCACCGACCCACACCACTCCTCGCGCTCGGATCGGGATCTCGCCGTCAATCGAACCCAGTACCACTGCGTCGACCGCGGCTGCTCCGACTACGGCGGCGATCAGTCCGATCACCCACATCCACCAGATCGGCGGAACCCATGTGGCGCGCATCGAACCGGGCCGACGAGCGAGTTCAGCAGCGAGTTGATGGGGAGTGCCGAACTCGGCGACTGGATCCGAGCCGCCTTCCGCCAAATGGCTGTCGATCTCGGCGACGAACTCGCCCGCTCGCCTGCCCTCGACTCCTTCATTCTGAAGTGCCATCGTCAGCTGGGCGAGGTAGATCCACCGGTCTTCGCTCATGAGGGTTCCTTTGTCGTGATGGACAGCATCTCGAGTGCTGCGCCGGCGAATTCGATCCAGGCTTCGCTCGCCTCGGCGAGCGTGTGCTCCCCGACGCCGGCGATCCGGTAGTACTTCCGATCCGGGCCCTGTTCGCTGGCTCGCCAGGCCGTGTTGACCATGCCATCGCGCTCGAGTCGGTTGAGCAGCGGGTAGAGGGTTCCTCCCTTGATCTCCCCGAACCCGGCGTCCTCGAGACTACGGGCGAGCTCGTAGCCGTAAGCCTCGCCGTCCCGGAGGCGAGCCAGGACGAAGAGGTCGAGGACACCCTTCAGCCACTGGGCTCTGCGGTTGTCGATGGAGGAGGTCAGGGAGGTCCGCTTCACTATGTAGGAATCCTATCCACTGCTAGGTGACTTGTCTACCTAGTTGCGAGAGCCTTTGGCCTGGAATCTGATTCCTGGTGATTTAGTACTAATTTGAATCCACTCTCGGTCGTTGGTTCGTAGACCTACCAAACAGCCCCAAAACCGGGCCGAAACCACAAGGAGAACATCATGCGAAATCGAATCTTGGTTGGCCTACTGCTCGTCATGGCCCTCGTTGCCGCCGCCTGCGGAACGTCAGACGATGCCGCCGACGACACAGCCACCGAAGAGACCGTGGCTGCTTCCACCACCACGGCTGCCGCCGAAGAGATGATGGACATCGTCGATACAGCAGTCGCCGATGGCCGTTTCACCACCCTGGTCACTGCGGTTGAAGCCGCCGGCCTCGTCGACACCCTCAAGGGCGAAGGGCCTTTCACGGTCTTTGCTCCAACAGATGACGCCTTCGCGGCGCTGCCCGAAGGAACCGTCGAAGGACTGCTCGAGGACATTCCGGCGCTGACCGACATCCTCACCTATCACGTGGTGTCGGGCAAGGTCCTTGCCGCTGATGTGGTCGGCCTCGACTCGGCCACCACGCTGCAGGGGTCCGACGTCACCGTGACCGTCGACGGCGACACGGTGCTCATCAACGATGCCCAGGTGATCATCACCGACATCGAGACCTCCAACGGCGTCATCCACGTCATCGACGCCGTCCTCCTCCCGCCGTAGTCCAAAGGACCGCAGCACAGCTGCGGACGTGAACAAGCCTGAGAACGAGAGAGCCCGCTTCGGCGGGCTCTCTCGTTCTCTGGGCGCCGGCCCTCTTGGCGCCGGGGCGAGGAGCCTTCGGTGACATTTCGAAGTCCACTTGAAATGCGCATGTGCGAAGGGGACCCGCTACTCGCAGATCATTGCACTGAGGTGTTGGGCTGTTGATGTAGCCGGCGTCGGCAACTGATCGAACGAGGCGTCCTCCTCGCCGAGGTACACCGCTCGTGCGTGCTCCAGGGGCGGACGAAGACCGATGGGGATTCGGTGGAGCGCCCAGGCGGCCGCAGCGTCCTTGGTGAACACCAGACCACTGTCCTTGGTGTGCCAGATACGTGCCAAGGTGAGGAGCGCGTTGGTGGTATCGGTATCGAGTTCGGTCACGAGGGCAGGGGTCAACCGGCGCATCGACTCGACCAGGCGCTCGGGCGGAACCGGGTCGATCACCTCCCGGGCGGGCGGACCGACGAGGGCGATGGACGCAGTCAGGACGGTGGCCAACAGAGGCGCCAGGTCATCCTCCACGCGAGGTGACGGAACCAGATCGGCTTCGTATTCTTGCCGCAGCCACTCGCCGTACTGAAACTCCAGTTCCTGGTTCGGACGCCATGGCTTGATCATTCCCTGAAGGACGACGGTGAGCTCGACCGGTCGCCCTGGGAGGAGCGAGCCGCGTTTCCCCGACACTGGCATGATCTCTGCGAGGAGCTTCCGGCGCTGTTCGACCGTGGTTGGGGAATCCGCCACAACCAGTACGTCGAGATCGCTGAACCGACGCAATCCACCCAACACAGCCGATCCGTACTGATACACGCCGACCACGCCCGGTCCGAGAACCCGAACCACGCCTTCCACTACTGCTTCCAGCTGCCTGAGGTCGGTGCCGTCCATCATCGAACGGTACCCGGGGTCACCGAGACTCAGCGATCGAACGCCGGACCTGCGTAGACCACGCCACCTCTCGATGGCTACTCGGCCAGGTTCAGGGAGACCGAGCCGAAGTCGTCGGGGCCCAACTCGCCGACCGAACCGGTGGAACCACCCGGGTAATCGGAAAGACCGGCCTCCTGGTTTCCAGCCTCGCCGGAAACGACGTCGATGATGCGGGTGTGGTTGACATCGTTCGGCCCACCTCCGAGACGCCACTGCTGGGGTGACGCATCCACATCCCGGACCCGGCGGACACCGGTCGAGGGGAACCCATCCTGACTCAACAGCACCGCCGCGTAGGCCCAGCTGGACGGATCTCCGTCTCCGAGCAATGCGAAAGGAACCCGCACCACCACCTTGCCCTTGTCGCCGAACGTGACCACGTCGAAGGACGGGTCCGTTTCCGTGACCACCCCGGACGCATCGGCGGCGAAGAGGGCCGGCGCCCAACCCTCGACCGTCAGACCAAACTCCCAGCCGTTGCCTTCTTCGAGCGCCGCGTTTCGACCCGGGATCAGGAGACGCGACCCGGTGCCGTTGCCGGGATCGGTATCGATGTAGACGTCGAAGGTCTGGATCGAGAAGCCGCGCGGCGAGCTCCAGGGATTCTGAATGGGGGCCACGGTTTCGAAGGTGAAGACGAGGTTGTTGTTCTCGGTGCCGACCTGGAACCGCTGCAGGTCGAAGCTGCCGGGTATGAACACGGCGTCTGTGGGGTAGGTGAACGCGCCTGGCCCGTGGTCGTCCCCAACCGGGTCGGAGATGTCGAGGAACACTTGAACGTCGGAGATGTCGGGAACCTGAAAGGCCATTGGTCCATTCGTCGGAACGAGGGCGCCGTCGGCCAGCTTCGCCAGAATCGTGTCGCCCGGCTCGAGAGCTCCGAGCAGTGTCAGCGGAACCGCGATCTCCACTCCGCCCTCCGGGGCCATGACCTTCCCATCGATGGGCACACAGTCCGCTTGGGGAGCGACGATGGGCGCCACCAGGCATCCCTCCTCCCCGTCCCACCGGACCAAGTGGGTAGCCCCAAATCCCAGGACCGTCTCGTCCAACGTCGATGCCGTCCCTTCGCCTTCCGGTGCGCCGAGGTAGAGGTCGAACGGGTGTCCTGAGCCGAGACCGACCATGAGGAAGAGACTTTCCTTGTCGAACAGCCAGCTGATTCCGCCGGGCACTGTATCCGGATACTCTCCGGCCGAGGTGTCCCATCCGTCATCGCGAATTCCGTCGATCTCGATGGTGACCAGATCGGTTGGAGTCCGGTCGGCGGTCACCGGCGGCTCAGGGATGATCGGCACTCCGACAAATGCAGGACGTGCGAGGCCGAGGATGTCGTACACCTGGCCGAGTAGCTCTCGATAGGCGCGGTCGAAATACCCATCGTCCCCCGACTCCTGGTCGGCTCCGTACCACCAGAACCAATCGGAGCCTTCGGCATACAGCATGGTCTCGTAGGCGGACGCCAACCGTTCCTCGTCATGGTCGCCGCTTTGCTCAGCCGCGCGTAGGTCGCGCCGAACCTCGAAGAGATAGTCCCAGGCGGTCGCCTCCTCCTCCTCGCCGATCCATGTGGCGAAATTCGGCTGAAACCAGGAAGCAGGGAAGACCTCTTCGATCACCTCGGCCTCCCCGTACCTGTCGAGGTATTCGCTCGGGGTGATCGTCTCGATCCAGTCGGTCGTGGTGAGGGAGGTGTACAGGGCGTCGAGAAACTCCTTTCCGTCGTTTGGATAGTTCTCCCAGGCGTTCTCCCCGTCGAGGATGACCGAAACCACGTACGGCTGACCGGCGGCAGTAGCCGCCTCCATATCCAGCGAATCACGGATGTTCCGCAACCGCCAAACGAAGTCGTCGGCGGCATCCTGGCCCGCCATGGCCGAGTACTCGAAGCCGATCAGATCGGAGAGCCGGACATCGCGAAAGAACATCCCCACGTTCGGAGGCCGGTTCGGCTCCGCCGTCCAGGGCCGATAGAGCTGGGATCCCTCCTGCACGGTCTCGTTGGCGTCGCGCGTGAACGAACCAATTCCGAGACTCTGCGCCAGCACGTCTTCGCCGGTAGCGACCCACTCGACTCCGTCCTTGGAGAAAAGGCCCATGACCAACTGTGCCACCGACCCCTCCCCTGGCCACATGCCGGTCGGACGGGCTCCGAGGAGACGTTCCGCCTCGTCCAAGCCTCGGACGATGTGCTGGTCGGCGTCGGCGATCTCCTGGAATCGAGAACGCTGGAAGCAGGGCAGTCGGATCACCCACCACGGCCAGATCCGTGTCAGACACGAGCGGAAGAATCGGATGCGCAAAGGGAGTGGTCGTGACCTCGATCAGACCTTCGTCCCACAATCGAGCATGGAGCGGAATCGTCTCGCCGATGATCCGGAGGTGTTCGTCGAAGAGCGTCGCCTTGTCGGCTTCCTCGAATGCCCGTTCTTTGGCCACCAGTGCGGCCAACGGCTCCTCGGACAGGAAGTCCGGATCCGTCCAGGCGAGATTGAAGAGTACCTGTAGGTCGAGGAAGTCCCCGGCGACCCATTCGGTCACCGATGTATCGACACCCGCCTCAGCCCGCCTGTCGGCCAATTCCTGGAAGCGGGGGAACCGAGCAACGACCTCCGGATTCACATCGAAGAACCGCTCGAGCAGAAACCTCTTCTCGGATTCGGTGAGTTCTTCCGCCGGAATCTCGGCGGTGGTCCAGTAGAGGTCCTTGGCGCCGCCCGCCAGATCCTCGAGTTGTCGCAGGAGCACCGGCGTCAGGTTGATCGTGAGGTCGAGTCCCGGATAGTCCTCGACCATGGCCGCCATGTCGTGGTAGTCCTTGGTGGCGTGAACCCGGACCCACGGACGGGTGTAGACGCCGTCGGAGTCTTTGGGGTAGGCGGGCTGATGCTGGTGCCACATGAGGTTGACGTAGAGAGGGGGACCCTCATATGCGACCCCACCCGGATCCGCGCCGACGGTGGTGGCGGCGGGGCTCGGAACACCGACGGCGTAGTGCTCGTTGTTTCCGTCGACCGTGGTGCATCGCGACGCCAGAGTGCACAGGACGACCAAGACGATCAGAGTGCGCCGCGTCGAGGTCAACAGCGGATCGCTTCGACGCTCATCCCTTGACCGATCCGGCCGTCAGTCCGGAGCACGATGTATCGCTGCAAGAAACAGGAAGAGCAGGATGATCGGGACGGCCGCCAACAGCGATCCTGCGGCAAAGGGCCCCCAACGCAGGTTGAACTGGTCGGAGAGGAATCGGTACAGCCCGATCGACAGCGTGTAGTTCTCGGGACTCCCCTGGCCGAGCACCGCATCGGCCAGCACGAAGTCGTTGATGAGGAAGATGAACGACAGGAGGAACACCACGGCCAGGATCGGGGCGACGAGCGGCATGACGATCCGGAAGAAGATCTGCGAGTGGGTGGCACCATCCACCTTGGCCGACTCGTCGAGATCGACGGGGATCGTATCGAAGAATCCCTTCATCAGCCAGGTGTTCACGCCCATGGCGCCGCCCATGTAGACGAGGAGTAACCCGGCCCGGGTACCCAACCCGATCCCCGGGAAAGAAGTCCTTGATCTGACCATCATGAGGAAGATGGCCACAAAGGCGAGGAGCTGCGGGAACATCTGGACGAGCAGCACGGACAGCAGCCCGGTGCGGCGTCCTTTGAATCGCATCCTCGAAAAGGCATAGGCGGCGAAGGACGACAGCAGAGACCTGCAGCGCGGCCGCTCCTCCGGCGATCAGCATCGTGTTGCCGTACCAAGCCAGGAAATCGGTCTGCTCGAAGAGGTCCCGGAAGTTGTCGAGCGTGGCCCCGTCCGGGATGAGCTGTCTGGGAACGCAGTGTCCCGAGAGGATTGAAGGCTGCCGACACGACCCACACGGCCGGAAAGAGCGCAAAAGCCAGCGCGAGCCAGGCCACCACGTGACGCCATCCCAGCTTGCGGAACCATCGGCTGAATCGGACCGGACCGCCTGGGCGCCTGACCTCGGTCTTTGGCACGGCAATGGGGGTGCTGTCGGCGACCATCAGGCAAGCTCCTCGAGGGCTCGGCTACGGCGGAAACTGATCGCCGAGATGGTGGCGACCATGATGAAGATCAGGATGGCGATGGCGGAAGCGAACCCGAAGTCCTGACCACTGCCGCTCTCGAAGGCGAGGCGGTACGTGTAACTGATGAGGATGTCGGTGTGGCCGGCCGGGGTCTGAGCCCCTTCGATGGGAGGACCTCCCTGATTGAGCAGGAAGATGATGTTGAAGTTGTTGAAGTTGAACGCGAACGAGGCGATGAGCAGCGGGGCCAGCGACACGAGCAGCAAGGGGAAGGTGACCCGCCGGAACGCTTGCCGAGGGGTGGCACCGTCGACGAAGGCTGCTTCGTTCAACTCGGCGGGGATCGCCTGAAGCGCGCCGGTCGAGATCAGGAACATGTAGGGAAAACCGAGCCACGTGTTGACGAGCAGGACGGAGGCCTTCGCCAGCCAGGGATCGCGCAGCCAAGCGATGATCGGCTCCCAGCAGGTCGTTGATGACCCCGAACTCCTGGTTGAGCATGCCCGCCCAGAGCAGCGCGGTCATGAAGCTGGGCAAGCGCGTAGGGAATGATCAGGAACGACCGATAGATCCGACGGCCACCGAGCTCGGGATGATTCAGAGCAACGGCCAGGCCCAAGCCCGACCACGAAGGTCAGGATCACCGAGAGGATGGCGAAGGCATAGTTCCAGAGAAACACCCGAACGAACGGCCCCCGAATGGGTTCCGAGGTGAGGATTCTGGTGAAGTTGTCGAAGCCGATTCGGGCCACCCAGCCGGGGCTGAGGACTCTCGCCGGTGTCGGCGACGAAATTGCCTTCCACCGGCGCATAGACCGTGCCGGTGGCGAGGTCGGTGACCGTGTCGGCGGCCTCGTCGTAGACGTAGGACACTTCGTACAGGGCGGCCGTCGTGAGAGTGACCACCCGAATCACGCCTTCGTCGGTCGGAACCTCGAACTCGCTCTGGAGTTCGTCCTGGCGGTCGGCGAGGTCCCGCAAGGCCACGGCGCTCGTAACCCGTCGACTTCGAGCACCCTGCCCGTATCGCTCGTGACGACGTCGGCCGCCTCGACGTCCTGAAGGCCATCGGGGGTGCCGAGGAACTGGACTCCCTCGTCGTCGGTCAGGAGGAGAGCGAAGTCACCGAGGCCGCCGTCTCCTGCCAGCACGTCGATCTGGTAGCGAGTGGCCCCCGGCACGTTCGAAACCCGACTGTCGATGTTGTCGAGCGCCTGCTCCTTGGTGAGCACGTTGCCCGTGCCGTAGTTGGTGAAGGCGATGTAGCCGGTGTAGATGACGGGAATCACCTGAAAGATCAGAGCGAAGATCGTGCCCGGCACCAGGTACTTGAGTGGGATCGCCCGCTTGGTGAGGTAGGCGATGTCGATGAGGACCGTCGCCACGACCACTGCCGCCAGACCACCCCACCAGCGCTGCGCATACATCGCCGGCAGTGACGACATGGCTGCGGCATTGACAGCTGCCAGAAACAGCAGCTTGATGATCATGCCGGTGGAAATGGAAACCCGGGGGGACTCGTCCCCCCGGGTCGGCGACGAGCCGGCAGGGCCGGAGCTCGAATCATCAGATCCGAATGTCCCCTCCCTGCCTGGTTCGTCAGGTGTCACTGACTGATCAGCCTTCGGAGATCAACGTGCGGATCTGATCTGCGGCGTTGGTGAACGCCTCCTCCGGATCACTGCCGGTCAACACCAGTTGATAGGCGTCGGTCCAGGCGGTCCAGACCGAGTCCATGGCCGAGATGCTCGGCATCGGGTAGCCATTGGCGCCGGCTTCGCCGAAACCGGCGATGTTTGCGTTGCCAGCGGCGACTTCGTCGAAGGCGCCCACGTGGGCCGGTGGCCGTGGGTCGGCCTCGAAGATGGCAACCTGCGCCTCTTGCGTCGACATGAAGTCCAACACGAAGGTCTGGGCGAAGAGCGGGTTCTCCGCAAACGCCGACACCATGAACCCTTGCACGGCAATGAAGGGTCGCGGCTCTCCACCGGCGGCCGACGGAATCGGCTCGACCACGTAATTGACGTTCTCGAAGTTCGGGAGCGCCCACGGACCGGTGATGGCGAACGGCGCCGTGCCGTTGCCAAAGCTCTCCGTCATGACGTCGTACGTGACATCGACGTCGATGAGCCCTGATTCGGCCCAGGCAGCAAACGCTCCGGCTGCGGCCAAGCCGCCTTCCGAGTCGATGCCGACGTCTTCGGGGTTGTAGCTTCCGTCGGCGTTCAGTCCGAAGACATAGCCGCCGAGCGACGTGAACAATGGGTAGTTGTGGAAGGGATCGCCGTTGCCGTTCTCCTGCAGAGCCAGCGGGATCTCGACCTCACCGGCATCCAGAAGACCGAGCGCAACCGTCTCGAGTTCCTCGAACGTCGCCGGAGCGTCCGGCACCAGGTCGATGTTGCGGATCAAAGCCACATTTTCGATGGCGTACGGCAGACCATAGATCTGACCCTCGTAGTTGAAGGCAGACACGGCGGCCGGCCGCAGCTCGGCTTCCACGTCGCCGAGGTCCATCGGAGCAACCACACCGCTCGTGACGAGCTTGCCGAGCCAGTCGTGGGCACCAATGATGATGTCGGGACCTTCGCCGGCTGGCGCTGCTACCACAAGGCGGTCGCGAATATCTCCGAAGCCGATCTCCTGAACCGCCACGCTGAGACCGTTGTCGGCTGCGAACTGCTCAGCGAACGGCGTGATGGCCGGTGCGCGAGTGTCGTCTGCCCAGATGACCAGGTCAGCATCGGCGCGCACCACCGGAGGCAGGGTGGTCGTGGTGGACTCGGCCGGCGCTGCCTCGGTCGTGGTGGTTTCAGCGGCGGTGGTAGTGGTTTCTGCGACGGTGGTTTCAACCGCCGCTTCGGTGACCTCGGTTGTCTCCGCGGTGTCGCCGCCACAGGCGGCTACCAACATGGAGAAAGCCAGGAGCAGCCCAAGAAGGGCTTTCCAGTTTTTCATTCGTTCCTTCTTTCATTTCTCGGGCACCGGCAACGGCCACTCTCTGGCTTGGAGCCTCGGTCGTGGCGCGACACCGATGAATAACCTCGCAAGTCTACGTGAGAGACCAGGTCAGCGGAAACGGGCGATGGTCATTTCTCAGACGCTTTGACCGCCACAAATGAGGTGCTCGTCGACGGGATCGAAGAACAGCAGACGGTCTGGGTGGACGCGCAACTCAACCGGATCGCCGGGATAGAGAGGACGGTCACGCCTCGTTCGAGCCGCCAGCGTGACCGGCCCCAGCCCGACTTCGATTTCGAGGTCGGCTCCGAGATCGGAGACGGCCGCGACGACTCCGTGAACACATTGGTCGAAGGGCGCTCCCGGTTGGGACACGCTGAGGTGGTGGGGACGAATGCCCACGATGATCTCTTTCCCTTGGAAGCGAGCGAGGGAAGGAGGAGCCTGCGCAGCCTCGCTCAGACGTGTTCGATCATGCCCGAGTTGAATCCAGTAGAAGCCTCCGTCGTGTTCGAGGAGCGTGGTGATCAGATTGATCGGACCAATGAAGCTCGCCACGAAGGTGTTCACCGGTTCGGAGAACAGCCGGGTGGGGGTGTCGACTTGCAGGAGCTGGCCTGACTCCCCGAGCACTGCGATGCGATCGCCGATCGCCATGGCCTCGGCCGTGTCGTTTGTCACATAGACCATGGTCGACCCAAGCTCCCGGTGGAGGCGCACCACCTCGGCTCGCACACGTTGTCGTGCGCGAGCATCCAGTGCGGCGAGCGGCTCGTCGAGCAGGAACGCATCGCTCTCGCGGATGATGGCCCGGGCAGTCGCCACGGCGTGCCGGTGGCCGGCCGAAAGCTCGCCGGGCATGGCGGACAGCAGACTTCGGATACCCACATGGGTGGCTTCGGCCTCGACCCGCCGGTCGGTCTCGAGAGGCGCGACATGCCTGATTCGTAGGGGGAAGGCAATGTTGGCTCGGGCAGACAGATGCCCGATGAGCGCCCCATCTTGGAAGACCATCGATACGTTTCTCTGAGCCGGGTTGAGGCGATGAACAGGTCGGTCGTCGAACAGGACGGAACCGGCGGTCGGCGTTTCGAGGCCGGCGATGAGCCGGAGCACGGTTGTCTTGCCGGAACCCGACGGGCCAACCAACACCATGAGCTCTCCGTCTCCGATGTCCAGCTCAAAGTGCTCGAGAACCTCCGTGCCGTCGGGGAAGACCTTCCTCACGTCACGGAGCGAGATCGCGACCATGGCGATCACCTCCGGGGCGGATTCTAGAACCAGGAGGTAGAGGGGACCCGAACATCGTGGCGCAGCATCCGGCAGCCTGACAAACGTCCGAGCGGAACTCCGGTGCGGGGGAGCCCACGACGAGGATGGGCCGATCGGGGCCGGCCGCGGATTCGGCAAATCTAGGGAACCTGCCGGCCAGTCCGAATTGGAGCCGGAGGTCGTGAGAAGGAGCGATGGGGCGCCTTCCAACGTACCTCCAACCAGCAGTCGATCGCTCGAAACCCCACGATGATGGCTGCATTCCAGACGGACATCGTTCGTCCGTGGCGTGCGCTGAGAAGTGTTCAGATCTCCCGGCTGGAACCCCACGCTACCGAAGCCCACAGCGCCCCGGCCGTCGCCCCCAGAGTCACACCGGCCGCAGGGAGATAGGAAGCGAATGTCTGGTCGCGCACCACTCCGTCCAAGGCCCCGACGAGGTGACTCGGCAGCCACTCCCCCAGCTCAGGAATCACGCCGAGAATCGGCAAGCCCAGGAGAATGATCACCGTGATGAGCACCGTGGCCAGAACAGACCGCGCCCGCGCAGCCACAGCGGCAACGACCGCCACCGCAAACACGAGATAGAGCGCCCCCAGAGCCCAACCACCCATGAGAGGGCCGAGCGGGAGACTCCCGAGGAGCACCTCGGTCTCGTACCAGGCAGCCAGTGTGCCCGCTGCGAACGCAGCCAGAACCGCTCCAACGGTAACCAGGAACCGGGGCGCCACAATCTTCCCGAAATTGGAGACCCGGGTGCGAAAGAAGGCACCGATCTCAGGCGTCGCATCGATGCACAACGCCCCGGCGGCCACGACGATGACCACCAGCAAGCCGAGCTGCGCAGCATTGCCCACGAACTGGGTCAACCCATCCGCCGGAGTCGGGTTGGGTAGGACCACGTCGATGCCGCCGCCAAAACGAGCCAAGATCTCTCCCAGGTACCGGGCAGTAAACGGCCCGAGAAGGCCAAAGAGCACATAGACGGCCCCGAGCGCCATCCACCGCCTCGTGCGCACCAGCCTCAGCCACTCGAGTCGCCAAAGAGTCATGAGACGATCTCCAACACCACGTCCTCGAGCGTTGCCGCCTCCGGACCGAGCGAGACGACCTGGGCGGCGGCGGCGGCCAGAACGCCTACGAGTGACCGCTCGGCAGCCGAGATCGCGTCGACATCCACCCTGAGCTGATCGGTCGCCATCACCGTGACCTTTCGCACCCAGTCTGTGTTCTCGAGCGCGGCCACGACTGGCCGCAAGGGCGGGCGCAGACGGATGAGATATCGCGGTGTCGTGCGTTCGTCGAGCAACTTCTGCACCGACCCTTGATACGCGAGGCGTCCTTGGCGGAGCACGCCAACCGTGTCGCACACCTCCTGGACGTCGGACAGGATATGACTCGAGAACATCACGGTGGCCTCGCCACGCAGACGGGTGACCAGATCGAGAACCTCGCGACGACCGACCGGATCGAGCGCCGAGCTCGGTTCGTCCAGCAGGAGGAGACGCGGGTGATTGACCATCGTTGATGCGATGCCAAGTCGCTGCAGCATGCCGCGCGAGAACCCGCCAGAGGGTCGGTCTGCCACGTCGATGAGACCGGCTTCGACCAGGACCTCGTCAACCCGCTCCGGGCGGGCCGGCTTCCTTCCGACGTTGCGCGCCAGGTCGACGATTTCTCGAGCGGTCAGCCACGAATCGAATCGGGGGGTGTCAGGGAGTACGGCCAGTTCAGAGCGGTCGACAGCCAGGGAGACCGAGCCGCTCGTAGCTTTCCGAAGGCCGGCGATGATGGCCAGAAGGGTGGTCTTGCCTGCACCGTTGGGCCCCACCAACCCGTAGACCGCTCCGTCGGAAACGTCCAAGTCGACGGCGTCGAGAGCCTTGGTCTCACCGTACTGCTTGGTGAGTCGTTCGGTATGGATCACTGAGACATCGGATGGGCAAGACGGTCTCTGCCGACCAGGAGATACACGATGGCTCCCAGCGGGACCGAGAGAAGACAAACGGCCACCCACCCCCACCGGGGAAGGTAGCGGACCTCGCTGCGACTGATGTCCCACAATGCGTAGCCCACGAGGCCGACGGCAACGATGATGACCGGGAGCAAGGCAGCTAACTGGAACTCAGACACGGGTCACCTCCGGCGGTCACCCTCAATGCTACCTTCGATGGCCGCAGCCGAAGCAGCGTCACCGGGCACACTGACCGGGCACACTGACCGGGCACATTGACCGGGCACATGCACCCGGAGTACATCCCGGGGTCACAACCCACGTAGGGTAGAACCATGTTCTACCGGCTTCGTGCTCGCCTCCTCTGGGCCATCGCCCGGCTGGTGGTGGCCGGCCTCTTCCAAAGCCTGGAGGTCCAGGGCCGTCCCCCTCGGCGGAACGGTCCCCGCTTGGTCATCTCGAACCATTTCAACGGCTTGGTCGACGTGCTCTTGCTCATCGTCGCCCTGGGCGAGTATCCCTTGTTCATCGCCAAGTCCACCTTGTTCGACAGGATTCCCACCCGGCTCTTGCTCAAGGCCGTAGGCGCCATCCCCGTGTATCGCCCCTTTGATGGCGCAGACGCCGACAACAACAAGGGTTCCTTCGACAAGGTCTACGCCGCCTGGTCGAAAGGCAGGACCGTCGCCATCTTCCCCGAAGGCACCGTGCCGGAGGAAGAACGGCTCCAACCGCTCAGGACCGGAGCGGCGCGGATGGCCCTCGGAGCACCCAGTCACGCCGTCGCCGATCTCGAGATCATCCCCGTCGGCATCACGTACATGGACAAGGCCGCCACCCGCTCACGGGGCCTCGTCGAAATCGGCCGGCCCATCGAGATAACCGAACTCTCCCCAGCGTTGATGCTCGTGGATCCCGGGCTGGAATCAGACCCACTTGCCTCCGCTCAAGCGCTCCTCCCGGCCCAGATGGATCCCAACCATCCGGAGACGATCCGGTCGTTCACGGAGCTCCTCTCGGAGCGGTTGACTTCCCTGTCTGCCACCTATGGCAGCCTCCAACGCAAAGCCCGTCTGCTGCGGACCGCCGACGTGGTCCTCAGCGCGGCGATCACACGACCGTACAAGAACCCCGCCATGTCGGCCCTCGTGGATCTCGCCGACCGGATCGCCGCTCTGCCTCCGGACGTGGAGGAAGCGATCGTGGATCGAATGGGGCGGTACCACCTGGATCTGGTCAACCTCGGCGTTCGGGACGATCACCTGGTTCCGAAGGTGAGGCTGCGGGATCTTCTCCGCAAAATGACGGTCACGATGCTGACGCTCGTGGTCGTCACACCCCTTGCGTATTTCAGTTTCGTGACCAATATCATTCCGATCCTGTTGACCCTCCTGGTCGGCACGGCCGTCAGGGAACCTGTCACAAAGGGCACCGCTCGAGTGCTCGTTGCGCTCGTGGCCTTTCCTGCCGCATGGGCGTTCACCCTGTGGTCCTCCCAGCTCGTCGGGTGGCAGGTGGTCGTCCAGGGCCTGGCCCTTGCGTTCGGTTCGATCCTCATCGTGATCGGTGCTCACAGCGCGATCGACGCTCTCGACGCAGGCCTCGGGTGGTGGAAGTCCTGGAGTCGGGCGGACATGGTCTCAAAGGTGCTGGTGACCAGGGCCGAGGCGGTCGACTATGTGAGAGCTTCGCTGCGCTGATCGAGGCCCATCCCCCGGGCGGCGATCACCGTGGCACCGGCCGCCAGGAGATGCCATAGGCCGTGACCTTGGAGCACGCTGTTGGGCCGGCAGAGGGGGCCATCGGTCCTACTCAAAGCAAATACCGCAATGCCGGCGAGGCCGGTCGCGGCGGCTGCGGTCAAAGCCTCGAGATCGTGTTCGACGTGCTCGGACCGAATCCTCTGCCACGTAGCTCCCATGAGGGCAGCACCCGTTGCCGCGGACAGAGAGTCCTGGGAATTTGGTGCGACCGCCCGAAGCAATCCGGCGCTCCCCATCGCCACGCTGATCGCTTGCACCGGAGCAATGTCAGCCATGGATCGTCGATCGGCTTCCGACGCCAGCGCCAGCACAATGGGCGGAGCGAGAAGGGTGACATCGTGCAGCCACGGAGCCAGCCGACCTCCGGGACCGTGGTACAACGCTGAACCGAACCCTGCCGCCACGAGAGCCCATCCGGCCCATTTGGCACCGGGATGGGCTTGCGGGTCGGCTTTGGAACGCTTGGCCAGGCGGATCCCCATTGCGGCAATGCCCAAGCTCGTGAGGGTGTTGACCGGCTGGCCGACCAAGGGCAGCACGCGCTCGCAGTCGGACCGGGCCGGATGGTTTTCGGAGGTGTGACGCACGAGACGTGATGGTAATGACCTCATTGCACTAACGACCGACCCGCGACCCGACGGGCCTTCTCCACGATCGATTGGCCCTCCAGAAGAGCCATGAGGCGAGACCGAGGGGGATGGGCGGGAAGAAGGTGAGAGCCCGAAACAAGAGCACTCCCGCCACGATCACCGCGTCGGAGTCTGCCGACGAACTGAGCGACAATAGCGCTACGTAGCCGGCGTCGACCACTCCGAGGCCACCAGGTGTGATCGGCACACCGCTGAGCAACCGAGCCAGCGAGAAGGCCATCAGCATCGTCGGCAGTCCGAGGTCGTCGACCCCCACCACCCGGAGCGAGGCGACGAACACGGCGAACATCGCCAGGTGATTGCCAAACATGGCGAAGGTCAATCGCCCCCAGCGTCGTCGGAGGAGTTCAACCAGGGTTCGCCTGAACACCTGGAGCCTCCCCTGGAAGTCGACCGGGGATCGACCGAGAAGGCGAAGCGGAGGATTGACCACCCGGCCCAAGCCACGGCCGATCAAGCCTGCTCCCGATTCGGATCGCAACACCGAAATCACGCCGGCGAGCATGGTCACCAGAAACGCCGCGCCGATCAGCGGCACCGTCCAACTGACGCTCGTCTCCCCGGCGCTGAGTGCGACAAGACTCACCGCTGTGACGGGCACGGCCGCCTTCAGCAGATTGTCCCACACGCCTGCCGTGAGGAGCCCCGCCCACACCTGCTCTGGAGCAAAGCCCCACGACAGGTACATCGAGTAGTTGACCCCAACCGCCACTGCTCCGCCGGCGGGCACCGTATTCGAGACGGCGGTTCCGGCAAGTTGGTTGACGGCTGCCTCTCTCCAACGAAGCGTGGGAAGCACCGCCATCAGCACCAGCCAGTATGCGGCCAAGAACCACAGCGCCAAGCCGAGCAGGAGAGCGATCTCACCGATCGCCAGATCGGACAGAATCGGCCAGACTTCCGAATAGTCCGCGAAACGCGGCAGCACCCCCAGGAACACCGCCACCAGAACTGCCAACGTCACAACAACCCTGATCACCTTGGTTCGGACCGAAGGCGGCGCCGGTCGACGGCATC
Source organism: uncultured Acidimicrobiia bacterium (assembly GCA_963752075.1). Classification (GTDB taxonomy): domain Bacteria; phylum Actinomycetota; class Acidimicrobiia; order Spongiisociales; family JAENVV01; genus CBDUEV01. The sequence goes on along the minus strand of CAVVWO010000005.1, from coordinate 82,180 downwards.
GGCGTGTCAGAGGAGGCGTCGTCGGGCTCGTGCAGCATCCACTGCAAGCCTAGGGGGCGGTTCCCCGCCGCACCTCCGAACGGGGAAGTGTCCAACCGCCTGGCACCCCGCCCAGGTCAGGGGACCATCCACTGCACCGCTTGGGCAGCAAGGACGCCGTTCTCCAGCATGGAGGCCACGGTGACCACATGCGTGCCCGATGCGAACGGTGTGCCGGGGACCCAGGTGCCGATTCCTTCGTCGGGGTTGACCGGGTTCTCGACCAGGACGGCCTCGACGGACACACCATCGACCACCACCAGAGTGTCGAAGGTGCCCAACGGTGTCACAAAGACGACTCGTTCGTCTGGTTCGGGTTCGCCGAACGGATCGGGCGACACGATGGAGACATGGTTCGCGAACGAGTCGACTTTCCACTGGCCGGCATCGGTGCGCACCGCCACGCCGAGGGCGCCCGGACCGGCAACACTCTCACCGATGACCGTGGCAACACCGACCGATTCCCCGAAGCTGGTTCCAAAATCGGCAAACGAACACTCGACATTCACACCAACCACGGCGGCCGTCATGGCGGTCTCGTCCTGGTAGGCAGGGTTATCGACGGCTCCGTAGCCGCCTGCGCCGTCTTCGAAGGGTGAGCCGGTCTGGGAGAAGGGGTGGGTGAGCCCCCAGGTCTCGTCCCAGGCGGCGATGCTGGCGAAGGCCAACCAACCTTCCACGACCCCGCAGGGGGTGGTCAGATCGACCTCGATGGTATCGACCGTGAGCGGTACCGTGGTGGTCGTCGTCGTACTGGTCGAGGTCGACGTCGTCGTGACCGGCGCCACGGTCGTCGAGGTGGTCGTGGTGGAGGTGGCGGTGGTGGTCGTCGTGGGGATTGCCGCAGCGGTCGTGGTAGCCGGCGTCGATGTGCAGCCGGCCAGGCCGAGAGCCAACACCAGGATCACGACCACCGCCCTGAGGGCCGTCCTTGTCACGCTGATCATGGCAAAAGGCTACCTCACAGACCAGGCCAGTAGGCTCGACCGGGTTCTACGAAGGAGTCACCATGGAAATCGGCCTCGCCATGTTTCCGACCGACCGTGCGATCCAACCTGCCGAGCTGGCCCAGGCTGCCGAGGCAGCCGGGTTCGAATCGCTCTGGTTTCCGGAGCACAGCCACATTCCCACCAGCCGGGTCACTCCTTGGGGCGGCCGCCAGGGCGCACCACCACTCCCTGAGATGTATTGGCGCACTCATGATCAGTTGATCGCGCTGACGGCAGCGGCTGCCGCCACCACGACCATCAAGGTGGCCACCGGAATATCGCTGGTGGCCCAACGAGACCCACTGTGGCTGGCCAAGCAAACAGCGTCGCTCGACATGATCTCCGGAGGTCGATTCATCTTCGGCGTCGGGTATGGCTGGAACAAGGAAGAGATGGCCCATCACGGCGTCAGGTACACCGAACGTCGCGCCATCCTGCGCGAGAAGATGCTCGCCATCAAGGCAGTGTGGACTCAGGATGAAGCCGAGTTTCACGGCGAGCACGTCGATTTCTCGCCCTCGTGGTCTTGGCCCAAGCCGGTCCAGCGACCTCATCCGCCAATCATCATGGGCGGTTCGGCCGGCCCACGGACATTTGCCGACATTGCCGAGTTCTGTGACGGGTGGATGCCGATTGCTTCCAGATCCGACATCGTCGTGAAGGCATCGGCCCTGCGGCGAGCCGCCGAGGATGCCGGAAGGGAACCCACGTCGCTCTCGCTGGGTGTGTTCTTCGCCAAACCGGACCCCGAGACCCTCGACGCATACGTCGAAGCCGGGGTCAGCCGGGTGGTTTTCGGCGTTCCGCCGGAAGGGCCTGAGGTCGTCCTCCCCCAGATCGAAAGCCTCGCCCCGTTCGTCGAGAGGTACCGATCGTGACGTGGACGACGGCCGACCTGTCCGACGCCGATCCCACGGTTGCGACGTTGAGCACCGAAAGACTGCGCCGTTTCGGCACGCCAACCTCGTTCTGCGGACCGATCCGGACTGTCCAGGTCTTCGAGGACAACACGCTGGTTCGAGGATTGCTCGAGACCCCCGGAGAAGGCGCCGTTCTGGTGGTGGACGGAGGGGGCTCGACTCGTTGCGCTCTGATCGGCGACCAGCTGGCCCAACTGGCGATCGACCACGGATGGAACGGCCTCGTCATCTGGGGTGCTATCCGCGATTCAGCGGTCATCGACGCGATGCCGATTGGCATCAACGCGATTGCCACCTCCCCTCGAAAGTCCGAGAAACGCGGGGCGGGGATCGTTGACCAGCCGCTCTGGTTTGCCGGGGCCGAGTTCACAGCGGGTGCCTGGCTCTATGCCGATCTCGATGGCATTCTCCTCTCACCGCACCGACTCCACGACTGATCACTGTCCCGGGCAGCGGGTTCCAAGACGAGACCGCAGGCGTCCGTTCGGGGTTCACCCGGGGAATGCAGCCAACCGACGCGAGCTCAGTATTTCGGTCTCCAACGTCTGCTTGTACGGAAAGAAGTCGACCTGGATCGTGTGACGGGGCGACGACACGTACCGGGCGCGGATCGCGGCGATATCCGACTCGATACGTCGATTCATCTGCTCGGGAGGAGGCAACTTGCCGCCGGTGAGCAATTCCGCCACCCACCTTCCCTGGAGTTCAGCCAACGGCATGATGGCGCCGAGCGGCTGCACGAGCCCGACGAAGAACAGCCCTGGCCACTCGGGAGGAACCACGTGCCGATACAGGCGAATTTCGTTGTCCTCCGGGTCAATGATCGACGGTTCGAGGAACGGGAAGCTGATGCGGTACCCGGTGGCGAGCACCACCACGTCCGCTTCGGCCGATGACCCGTCCGAAAAGACGACCGAAGAACCATCGAAGCGCTCGATGCTCGCCTTGGGGATGATCTTCCCTGCCTTCGCCAAGCTGAGGAGGTCCTGGGAGAGGGTCGGATGCTCGGATAGGACCGGAGTGTCAGGCGTCGGAAACCCGTACCAACGTTGTGGACCGCGAAACGTCCAAAGCAGCAACTGATAGACGGCTCGCGACACCGGAAACGGCAGACGAACATCCCTCTCGGAGGTGAAGGTGTCGGTGGGTCGACCGAACAGATAGCGGGGAATCACATGGGCGCCATGTCGGGATGCGAGGTGCACGGTGTCCGCCACGCCGGCCGCCTCGCAGGCTATGTCCGCCCCGGAGTTCCCCACTCCCAGGATGACGACTCGCTTGCCGTCGAGGAGGTCGGGAGTGCGATAGTCCTGTGAATGAAGTATCACGCCGTCGAACGACCCGCCAAACTCCGGGATGCGCGGGTCCCAATGGTGTCCGTTCGCCACGAGGACCGCCTCGTAGCGGTGGGTCGAGTCTTCGCCGGTCTCCAGGGAGCGGGTCACCACCTCCCAGCACGACTCGCGCGAGGCCCGGCACGGGTACGACTGACAGCACCTGGGTCGAGAGCGTGACCCGGGAACGGAGATCGAACTCGGAGACGTAGTTCTCGAAGTACTCGAGCACCTGGGTGTGGTGTGGGTAGACCGGATAGTTTGCCGACATCGGAAGGTCGGAAAAGGCCATCCGATGTTTGGAAGTATCGATGTGGAGGGATGCGTAGGCGGCAGAGCGGCCGTTGTCATTCTCAAACCGCCAATTGCCACCCATGCCCGACGCCATCTCAAACCAGTCGAACTCGATGCGACGGTCCGCCAACGCCTTGGCCGCGGCAATTCCCGATGATCCTGCTCCAACGATGCACGCTCGCATGGAGCCGAAGCTAGCGCTCCAACTCGACTCGAGCGACCTCCAGAAGCGGGATCACCGGGCAGTGCCGTGGCTCTGCTCAGGAGCCGATCGTCGTCGAGGTCACTGCCTCATCATCGTCGTCATCGTCGTCATCGTCGTCATCGTCGTCATCGTCGTCATCGTCGTCATCGTCGTCATCGTCGTCATCGTCGTCATCGATGGTGGTCGACGTTGTGTCGTCGTCACTGTCGACGTCGTCATCGTCGTCGATCGTCGTCGAGGTCGTGGAATCGTCGTCATCGTCGTCATCGATGGTGGTCGACGTTGTGTCGTCGTCACCGTCGACGTCGTCATCGTCGTCGATCGTCGTCGAGGTCGTGGAATCGTCGTAATCGTCGTAATCGTCGTAATCGTCGTAATCGTCGTCGTCGACGGTCGTCGAGGTCATGGAATCATCGTCGACGGTCGTCGGGGTCGAGTCGTCGGTCCGATCATCCACACTCGTCGACGTCGTATCGTCGATTGTGCTCGTGGTCACCTGGGATGTGTCGGACACATCGGCGTTCGGGGCGTTGCGGCCACTACTGGCCGTGGCGACGCCGGTGATCACGAGCAGCAGGACCGCTGCCGAGAGAAGGGTAGCGAGGGTACGTCGTTTCATGTTGGTCTCCTTGGTGGACGTCTCAGTAGGGAGTAGACCAGACGGCGGGGTAATGCCGTATCTCCACAACCTCAAGACCAGGTAAACCCCGATCGGGCCGGAGCAGCGCCGCCTCAGCGCTACGCAGGACCAGGACCCACTTCTTCCGCCGGGGCCCCAACGGTCACCCTGTTTCAACCTCAACCGGCTGCCACGGACGACACACGGTGGGGAGCAGGTCTCCGCTCGACAGAGGGTTGGTGCGAACCCGGATCCCGTTTTCCACCCAGGACACAGACGATTGGCGAACCCAGCCGTGCACGATGAGCACCGTTGAGTCGCGATCCCGGCGTCGGATCTCAAAGTCTTCGCCGACCCCGAACGCATCCGGGTCGAGTCGAACCTGCTCGATGAGACAGGCTACGGACGCCACCACCGCTGGGTCTTCGGTCTCCTGCAGGGCCTCCAGGCCGTGGTCCGGGTACTGGGCAGGAATATCGGCCAGCCAAAGGAGCAGCAGCAGCAAACCCAACGAAACCACCACGAAAACCGCGATGCGCTTGAGCACGCGTTTCCATCGCATCACCATCACAACGTTGTTCCCTGGTCAGTCGGTCCCTGCCAGCCTACCGAGGCTGGGGGTCAGAGGTCAGAGAACCCCGCCCACCGAGGGCCGCCGAAAGAGAACGACGAAAGGAACGGCGAAAAGGAACGTCGCCCCAAGGCTCGTCCCGCCCCAAGCTCAGAAAGCCGAGTCGGGTAACTCCATGAGGGCGCCTTCTTCTTGTTCGGCGGCTGCCCGACGAAGTGCGGTTCGCGGTAATACGTGCCCAACGAACCAGCGGGCACTGGCCACCTTGCCGGTATAGAAGTCGCGATCCGCCCCTTCGGCCTCGGGCAGCTTCGACAGCGCCAACTCGGCGTGGCGAAGCATGAGCCAGGCAATGGTCACCTCGGACAGGGACTCCAACATCGGATTGAGGTGGAGGCCGACCTTGTAGATCTCCGAAGGGGTTTGCACGGAGGCCATCAGCCCACCGACGAGCACTCCGATAGTGGCTTGCGCATCATCGAGCGCCTTCCCGAGTAGCTCCCGTTCGGTCGACAACTCGTCGGCGTCCGGACCTCCCTTGACAAACTCGGTGATCTCCGAAGCCAGGCGAGTGAGCGTTCGACCCTGATCCCGAGCGATCTTTCGGAAGAAGAGGTCCATGGCCTGGATCCCCGTCGTGCCCTCATACACTGTATCGATCTTGGCGTCTCGGATGTACTGCTCGATTGGGTAGTCCTGTGTGAAGCCAGAACCACCGAGGGTCTGCAAGGACACCGCCAACATCTCGTACGCCTTTTCGGAGGAGTACCCCTTCACCATGGGAAGGAGGAGATCGTTGAGCCGGTCCCAATAGTCGTCGTCAGGGTGAAGCATGACCTGATCCTGCACCCAGGAGGTATACATCACGAGTGCTCGCAGGCCCTCCGCGTACGACTTCTGCATCATCAACATGCGCCGCACGTTTGGGTGCCGGATGATCTCGACGCGGGGCGACGTCTTGTCGGTGGCCTTGGCCAGATCGGGCCCCTGTTTGCGCTCTTTGGCGTATTCGAGGGCGTTGAGATAGCCGGTCGAGAGGGTCGCCGCCGACTTGGTGCCGATGAGCATCCTGGCATGTTCGATGACACGAAACATCTGGCGGATCCCGTCGTGCTTGGAACCGACCAGCCAACCGAGAGCAGGTTCGTTCATACCGAAGGTCAGCTCGCAGGTAGTAGAGCCTTTGATCCCCATCTTCTCTTCGATGTTGGTGGCGTATACACCGTTGCGGTCTCCGAGAGTTCCATCCTTGTTGACGAGGAACTTGGGGACCATGAACAAGGAGAGACCTTTGGTGCCCGGACCGGCACCCTCCGGTCGGGCCAGCACCAGATGAACGATGTTTTCCGGTAGGTCGTACTCACCCGAGGTGATGAACCTCTTCACGCCCTCGACGTGATAGAGATCGCCTTCGATCTGGGTCGCCTTGGTGGTCCCGGCTCCAACGTCTGACCCGGCGTCGGGTTCGGTCAGGACCATGGTGCCACCCCAGTTGTGATCCAGCATCAAAGCAGCGATCTTCTTCTGATCCTCGGTTCCCTCTTCGAACAGCACTCTGGCCATGAGTTCGCCGGTGGCATAGAGATAGGCCGTCGGGTTGGCTCCAGTCAACAATTCGGCGGCCGCCCAGTTCAAGGAGGGGGTAGCTCCGAAACCGCCGAGTTCGTCAGGCATGGAGAGCCTGTTCCAGCCGGCTTCCTGGTAGGCCTCGATCGACTTCTTGAGGCCAGGAGCGAGTTCGACTTCGCCGTCTTTCAGTTCGAGCTTGAAGCGGTCAGCCTCGACGAAGCTGGCCGAGAACTCGTTGAGGGCCAGTCGCTCGACCTCCCTCAGGATCATCTTCGCGGTATCGAGGTCCATGGCGGCAAACGGTCCCGTGCCCAGGTAGGCGCTGATGTCGTTGAACTCGAAGAGGTTGAATTCCAGATCTCGAAGATTGGACTTGTAGTGAGTCATGGCACCTTCTCCTAGCCGGCTCCAACAGTCAATTGAGTATACACCCAATTTTGGGATATCGACCAAATTTGTTGCCCGATCCTACAGTCGATCATCGGAAACACCCGCTCCGCCATGAGCGATCTCAGGTCAGCGCAGCAGCTGCGAACGCCTCCATCGAGGGGAATCGCCTGGCAGGAGTCGCCTCGCCCGTCTGGGGCGGCGGAGTGGCGCCCCAACCTCGGCGTGCCCCTCGCCGATCGATCCAAGCCGACTCGATCCCAAACCGGCGGGCCGGTTCATGGTCGTGATAGATGCTCTGGGCCACGTGCAGGAGAGCCCCTCGATCAATCCCAAACTCGTCGAGGGAGGCAAGGAGGGTCTCGAAATGCGGATCGGCCGGCTTGTAGGCGCCGACCTCTTCAGCCGTGATCACCCTGTCGAATGACACCCCCGAACGCGTTTGGCTGGCAGCGAAGGACGCTCGATCGATGTTCGAGACGATGATGAGCTTGAAGCGGCCCGCCAACTTCTCGAGAGCGTTGTGGCTGTCCGCGAATTCGGGCCATCGGCCCACCGATGTGCCGAACGAGTCTGCCTCGCTTGCCGAGACCGGCGCCCCGAGTCGGCGACCGATCAGCCGAAGCGTTTCGGCCAGCACCTCCGGGTAGGCCAGAGCCGGCCGCTGAGCAGCTTGCACCGCCGTTTCGACCTCGGCGAACATTCGGAGCAAGGTGTCGTCTGGGAAATCGAGATCATGGGTCCCAGCCCACCTACGCAGCTCGAGAACGATCCCCTTCTCCCAGTCGATGAGCGTGCCGTAGCAGTCGAAGCTCAGCGCTCCGAAACGTGCAAACTCATCCATGTCGCCGTCTCCCTCAGTCCAGCGTTTCGGTGACGATAGTCACCGGTCGTCTAGCATCGACTCGACAATTCTGGAGTCCCATGGCCCGCTACAAGGTAGGCATCGAAACCCAGGCGAAGATCCTCGAAGCCACCCGCCAACTCCTGGGCGAGGTTGGGTTTGAGGGCACCACGCTCAAGGCCATTTGCGACCGGGCTGGGATCCAGTCGGGATCGTTCTACAACCTCTTTCCCTCCAAGGACGAAGCAGTCCTGACGGTGGTGCGGGAGGCCATCACGGCCGTGGATCCTGACCCCGCCGGCGAAGGCACCGACACCATTGCCGACCTGGTGAATGCGTACGTGACCTTCGTCATCCAGGCAGACAGCCTGGCCAAGATCTTCGTCCAACTCGCCGCAACGGCCAGCACCAGCGACGAGCATCTGCGAACCCGGGTCCTGCGCCACCACGAACAGCGGGTCCATCGATTCACGGACGCCCTCCTCCGGGAGGAGACGGCCCTCCCCGCCGATGAAGCTCGCGCGGAAGCCGAGTTGCTCATCGCCACCCTCAACGGCCTGGCGATTCACACCTCCCTCGACCCATCGTTCGATCTGCGATCCTTCGCAGGCCGTCTGCTTGCTGAGCGAATGAGAGCCGGCTGATCCGAGGAGGGCCGAATGGACTACGAACTGTTGCTGTTGTCGGTCGAGGAGGGCTTGGCGACCATCACCCTCAACCGTCCGGAGTCGGCCAATGCGTTCAATCTCCAGCTCAGCCACGAGCTGATGCAGGTGGCAATTCAATGCGACGAGGATTCGGATACCCGGGCCGTGATCTTGACCGGCGCCGGCCGGATGTTCTCGGCGGGCGGGGACATGAAGGCCTTCGCCGGCGCCCCGAATCCTGCGGTGCTCGTCAAGGAGATGACCACGTACCTCCATGCGGCCGTGTCACGGTTCTCGCGCATGAACGCCCCGCTCATCGTGGCGGTGAATGGAACGGCCGCCGGGGGTGGGCTCAGCGTGGCATTGGCCGGCGACATCGTCCTGGCAGCCGAGTCGGCGGAATTCACGTCGGCATACACCTCGGCGGCACTGTCTCCTGACGGGAGTTCGACCTATTTTCTCCCCAGGGCGATCGGTGTCCGGCGGGCCACAGAGTTCTTCTTGACCAACCGTGTGCTCACAGCAGCGCAGGCCGCCGAATGGCAGCTGATCACCAGGGCGGTACCCGACGAATCGCTCATGGAGCAGGCCGTCTCACTCGGCCGGGAGTTGGCTGCCGGCCCCACGCTGGCCTACGGACGGGTCAAGGCGATGATGCTTTCGACGTTCACTGAGTCCCTGGAATCGCAAATGGAATGGGAAGCCAGACACATCGCCGACATGATGAGGACGGACGACGCCCGGGAGGGCATGGCTGCGTTCGTCGAGAAACGTCAACCTCACTACCGGGGGCGATGATCAGGAGAAGCCACGACAAGTGCAGTGCGTTGGTACCCTGCTGCCGATGCGCACTTTGCTCCCCTGGTCCGCAGCCCTAGCCATGATCCTGGCCGGCTGCTCCACCACAGCCGCTCCGACCACAACCGCCGCCCCGCCCTCACCGACGGTTCCGCCAACCACGACCACTATGCCAGCCACTACCACCTCCACTGCCCTGCTCCCCAACGTTGGCGATGGCCCATCGGGTACCGATCTGGCTGGGGCGGTCTTCGCGAAGACCACTCTGGATACGTTTCGAACGCATACCGATGTTCGGCTCGCCGACAACCCCGACGGTTCCGATCCGTTGGTCCGGAGCGTGATCGATGCCGCCTACCAGCGTTCACCGGACGCGGTTTCCGTGAGCATCGCCATCGACGGGGCCGGCAACTTCGAGATCATCGGCGTCGGGGAACGCTATTTTCTCGACGATGGAACTGGCTGGGCCGAAGAGCCCCTCGCCAGACAAATCCTGTCCCTGGCGTCGACCAGTCTGTTGGCGCCCGAAACGGTCGCCGTGATCCTGCCACTCCTCGACGAAATCGGCGAAGAGGACGTGGCCGGCCGAACTGCCGTGCATTACCAGGGCGGACCGGAGACCCTCGAAGTACTCCTCAACGCGACGGATGATCCGGCTTTCGCGTCGTTCACGGACATCGAATACGCCGCCATCGACTTGTGGGTGGACAAGGCAGGGTTTCTCGCCAAGGCGGTGTACGACTTCGGAGGCGTTCGAGCGGCGGCAGCGGGTCCCGAGTACTACCTCGCCACGTTCGAAATCCTCGAATACGACCCGGAACTGACCATTGAACTCCCGCTTCCCTAGGGCACTGGCGAGAGGACAGGCGACGCTGTGAAGGCGCTCGTCTTTCGTGAATTCGCCGGACCGATCGATGTCGAGGAGGTCGCCCGCCCGCCCGCTCCCGCCGGACGGAGTGGTCATCGAGGTCAAGGCAAGCGGGGTGTGCCGGAGCGACTGGCACGGCTGGATGGGCCACGATTCGGGCATTGCGCTCCCGCACGTTCCCGGCCACGAGTTCTCCGGTGTCATCGCCGAGGTCGGTCCCGATGTCTCCGGGTGGGCAGTCGGTGATCGCGTCACGGTTCCCTTCTGCTGCGGATGCGGGGCCTGTGCGAGTTGCCGCCTCGGGGACACCCATCTGTGCGAGCGACAGTATCAACCCGGGTTCACCGGTTGGGGTTCGTTCGCGGAGTACGTGGCGATTCCCTACGCCAAGACCAACCTCATCAGACTCCCCGACGATCTCGAGTTCGCGGCCGCCGCCGCTCTCGGGTGTCGTTTCATGACGGCATTTCACGCGTTGACGACCCAGGGCAAGACGAGAGAAGGCGAGTGGCTCGCCGTGCACGGTTGCGGTGGTGTCGGACTGTCGCTGGTGCACATCGGAACGGCACTCGGACTGCGGGTGGTGGCCGTCGACATCGACGGCGACGCCTTGGATTGGGCCCTCCGGCTGGGCGCGGTGGCCGCAGTCGACGCCAAAACGGCCGATCCGGTCGCCGGCGTTCGTTCCGCCACGGGCGGCGGCGCCCACCTCTCGATCGACGCGCTCGGCAGCGCTGAGACCGTGACGAACTCCATCTCTTGCCTGCGCCCGCGCGGTCGCCATATCCAGATCGGCCTCGTGAATGCAGAGGGCAACACGCTGCCAATCCCGATGAGTCGAGTCATCGCTCTCGAGTTGGAGGTCGTGGGCAGTCACGGGATGCCTGCTCACGCCTATGGCGAACTGCTCGCGATGATCAGCCAGGGAACGCTCCACCCAGGCGACCTGATCGGCAAGCGCATCGGCCTCGACGACGTCGAAGCCGAACTCGAAGCCATGACACGATTCGCGACGCGAGGTCTGACCATCGTTGCGAACTGACATGGTCAGTTCGTTGAAGAACGCTTCCAGCGTTCTTCCCCCGCCCAACGACGCGAACTGACGATGTCGCGAACTGACACCGTCGCGAACTGACGATGTCAGTTCGTTGAAGAGCGCTTCCAGCGTTCTTCCTCCGCTCCAAGCACGCCAGATCCCGAACGACACACGTTCACCCTCCTCGCCGAGCGCCCACCCACCGGCGGTCCGGCGGTCAGGAACTCGCCCGTCCGGGAGGTAGCATCCAACCGATGTCCGCCTCCCGGTCCAACGATCGCTCCTCTCCCACCGTCATCGTGTCGCGCCGAGTCGTGCCCGGCCGTGAAGCGGAGTTCGAGGCATGGATGCGCAGGATCAGAGACGCGGCGTTCCTCGCTCCCGGACACGTCGCGTCCGAATATCAGCCGCCCGGGCCATCCCACCCCGACCAATGGACCGTCGTCTATCGCTTCGAAGACGCAGCTACCCGCTCCGCCTGGCTCGAATCGGAGGCCCGGCGCACACTCATCGCCGAAGGCGCCGACCTCGTGCTCGGCGACCCGGTCGAACAGGTATTGGCGGTGGATTCGACAACCGGCCAACCCGTCACCGCGGTGGCGTCGGTGAGACTCCGCCCGGGTGCCGAGTCGAGGTATCGAGCCCTACACGATGAGCTGCTCGAGCGACTCGAGGCGTTCGACGGCTACCTGTGGTCGACGTTCTACGAAGCAGTCCCGGGCGTGCAGGATGACACGGTGGTCGTCTTTGCGTTCGAGGATCGTTCCTCTCTCGATGCGTGGCTGGTCTCCGAGGCTCGGACCGAGGTGCTCGACAGGATGGACGACCTGGTGGAAGGCGACCGGACGCTGAACGTCGTTGGGGGTTTCGCCGGATGGTTCCCCGACAACGGTGGTACCAGCGTGAAGATCTGGAAACAATCGGCGGTGGTCCTGTTGGCGTTGTTTCCGACCGCACTGGTGCTGGGCAGCTTGAAGGAACGTTTTCTCCCCGGCCTCCCATGGGCGCCGGGAGTCTTCCTCGGCAATGCGCTGGGAGTGGCCATTCTCTCCTGGATCCTCATGCCCTGGTTGACCCGCCTCCTGGAGCCCTGGCTGCGGCGCTAGCCGGCGGGGACAAGCCGCGTCTTCGATGCCTGATCTCCGATCCCTCGGGAGCATGACCCTGGTTCCAGAGGGTGAGCGGGCATCGAGCCCCGCACGGCGCGAGCCCGAACCCGAACGACCAATAGCAAGAGGGGCCCCGCAGGGCCCCTCTCGTTTCTGCGTCCCCGGCGGGGGAAACTACGAAGGCTTACTCGTCGCCTTTGATGACGACTTTCACTCCGTCGACCGTCGAGCCGACCACACCGGTCACCGCTCCAACGGCGGACTCTCCCACGGCTCCGGCAGCCTCGAGGGCTCCAGAAGCAGCGGCCGACACTGCGTCTTCGACGCTCAAGCCCGTCTCCTTCGCAACACCGATGGCTGCGGAGATGGTCGCCTTCGTGACTTTGGCAACGTCGCCGCCGACATCGCCGGCTCCACGCACCACGCCACGCGCCGTGCTCGAAAGAGCTCCGAGCGCATCAGCGCCGGTTTCCTGAGCGCCCTTGACGGCGCCGCGGACCGTACCCGTCACGGCGTCGACGACGTCACCGCTGACCTCGGAGGTGCCGGTCACGGCAGCCCGACCCACGGTGAAGGCCGCATCGGTGATGGACATGCCGACATCCTTGGCACCCGTCAGCACGCCCTGGGCGACGCCACTGGTGGCCTGAGTCAGATCCCCGCCGATGGCTGCGGTTCCCTTGATTGCTGCCCGAACGGTGTCACTGATGGTCCCTGCGGTCACCTGGGCGACCTTGCCGACGGTCTCGAGCACGCCGAGCGCAACACCCTTCACCACCTTGAGGACGCCGCCGCCGATTTGATCGACCGCCGACAGGGCGCCCAGAACTACGTCGGAAATTGCGTCAGTGGTGCCATGCACGATGCCGCCGGCACCCTTGATCACGCTGACCGTGGTGTCCTTGATCTCGGTGGCGGTGGTGTCGGCGACAGTGCCGGTCCCCTTGACCGTGCCCACGACACCATCCCGTACCTTCGTACCAATCTCTCCAAGCTTCATTGCAGACCCTCCGTATTCCACATCCGCCGGTTGCCGATGTGCTTGTTGATTTGGACCCGGCAATGCCGAAGAAGTTCCCGAAAAGGTCGCAACCGGGACGCTCTGCCGACGCAGAACGCCTACACGTTGAAGCGAAAGTGCATCACGTCGCCGTCTCGGACCACGTATTCCTTGCCTTCGACGCGCAGCTTGCCTGCCGCCTTGAGTGCCGCTTCGCTGCGAAGTTCGACCAAGTCGGGGATGCGGTAGACCTCGACGCGAATGAAGCCCTTCTCGAAGTCAGTGTGGATCACTGCCGCAGCTTGGGGGGCTCGGGTGCCGTGGGTGACCGTCCAGGCGCGAATCTCTTTCGGGCCGACAGTGAAGAAGGTTTCGAGGCCGAGCAGCGAGTAGGTCGCTCGCGCCAACGGGGCCAGGCCGGGCTCACTGAGACCGATTTCGGCCAGGAACTCCTCACGCTCGTCGGGATCGAGCTCGGCGATGTCGGACTCGATCCGAGCGGAGATGGCGATCACGCCGGATCCTTCCTGGTCGGCGTGAGCTCGAACAGCGTCGACATGTTCGTTGCCGTGCACCGAATCCTCATCCACGTTGCACACATACAGGACCGGCTTCATGGTGATCATCTGCATCTCACGCAAGGAAGCGGTTTCTTCCGGCGTGAGCGTCAAGCTGCGCGCTGGATGGCCATTGGCGAGATGGGCGACCAGCTTCTCGGTCGTGGCCAGCTCGACCATGAGAGACTTGTCGCCGCGAGCAGCTCGAGTCACCCGGTCGAGACGTCGCTCCGCTACCTGGAGATCTGCCAGAACCAGCTCAATGGCGATGGTCTCGATGTCGCGCAGAGGATCGATCGTCTCGTCGACGTGGGTGATATCGGAATCCTCGAAACAACGCACTACCTGGAGCACGGCATCAACGCTCCGAATATGTCCCAGGAACTGGTTACCCAACCCCTCTCCTTCTGAGGCACCTCGGACCAGGCCGGCAATGTCGACGATCTCGACAACGGCGGGGAGCACCCTCTCCGTGGCAATGACACCAGCCAGCTCTTGGAGGCGCGGGTCGGGGACCGGCAGGATGCCGACGTTGGGTTCGATGGTGCTGAACGGATAGTTGGCCGACTCGGCGCCGGCTGAGGTGAGAGCGTTGAAGAGGGTGCTCTTGCCGACGTTGGGCAGGCCGACGATTCCTGCCTGTAATGCCACGGGGACTCCTGGTTGGGAACGGCGGAAGGCTAGCGTCCTCCTCGGACACCCGAGCCGCAGCGGCGTCGAGCGGGCGCGAGCCGGTCCTGGTCGGTACGCTGAGCTGAGCACCCACCACGGAGGAGCCTCGTGACCGTCACTTCCGGAAGCCTCAACAAACCCGAGGGTGAATCAACGATTCCACCAACCTCGTTCGCTGATCTCGACGCCGCCCTGGAAATCTTGTCCGGGAAGCGAGACGAGTGGGCAACGTTGCCCATCCCCGCCAGAATCGAGCTGCTCGACGCCCTGATCGAAAACACCCAGGAGGTGGCCGAACGATGGGTGGAGGCAGCGTGCGTCAACAAGGGTATCTCCAAAGATGCCCCTGTGGCCGGCGAAGAATGGCATTCGGGCCCTGTGCTCACCATCCGCAATGCCCGCCTGCTGCGGACCTCGCTTCAGGAAACGGCCCAGTTCGGAACGCCGAACATCCCCGGGCCGGTCACCGTCCGAGCCGACGGACAAACGGTTGCTCAGGTCTTCCCGGTCGACACATATGACAAGCTGCTCTGGGCGGGATACACCGGAGAAGTGTGGATGCAACCCGGTGTCACCCCAGGCAACCTCCCCTCGACGATGGCGCGTGCCTACCGCGAGAACCCCGGCACACCCAGACCATCGGGAGTGGCGCTGGTCCTGGGTGCCGGAAACATCGCCTCGATCCCGCCGATGGATGTCCTCAGCAAGCTCTTCGTTGACAACGAAGTGACCATCTTGAAGATGAACCCCGTCAACGAGTATCTCGGGCCTTTCCTGACCGAGGCCTTCGCGCCCTTCATCGACAGGGGTTACCTGCGGATCGCCTATGGCGGCGCCAAGGAAGGAAACTACCTCTGTCATCACGACGCCGTCACCTCGATCCATGTCACCGGATCGGACAAGACTCACGACACCATCGTCTTCGGGTCAGGGGCGGAGGGCGAACGTCGCAAGGCGGACGGAGAGCCGCTGCTCAAGAAGGAGATCACGTCCGAGCTCGGCAATGTCTCACCGGTCATCGTCGTGCCCGGACCGTGGACGGCCAAGGACATCGAGTACCACGGCAAGAACATCGCGGCCATGTTGACGCACAACGCCGGGTTCAACTGCATCGCCACGCGGGTCGGTCGTCACCCACGCAAGAATGGCTACACAGGGAGGCGCTGCTCGAGTCGATCAGCACCGCTCTGCACGCCACGCCACGGCGCAAGGCCTACTACCCGGGCGCAGAGCAACGATGGCAGACCTTCGCCGAGTCTCATCACCTCGTGAGAGGAACACGGAGAGCCCGTCGAAGGTGCCATACCGTGGACCCTGATCCACGACCTGGACAGTGCCGACCCCAAACACACGTGTTTCGCCGTTGAGGCTTTTGCAGGAGTGTTCGGTGAGGCACCGCTCAACGCACCCCGATCGGTACCCGAGTATCTCGAAGAAGCGGTCACCTTCGCCAACGACACGTTGTGGGGAACGCTCGGTGCTTCGCTCCTCGTGCACCCGGCATCGATGAATGACCCCGAGATCGCCGCGGCCGTGGAAAAGGCCTTGGCCGATCTGCGCTACGGCACCGTTGGTTTGAACGTGTGGACGGGACTCGGCTACGCCTTCACCAGCACCACGTGGGGAGGCTTCCCGGGCCACGACCTCACCGACATCCAGTCAGGACGGGGGATGGTCCACAACTCGCTCATGTTCGACATGGCCCAGAAGTCGGTGCTACGTGGCCCATTTCGCCAACAACCCAAGCCACTGTGGTTCACCGACAACCGGCAAGCCCACAACGTCACCAGACATCTGGTGGCGCTCGAGGCCAACCCCAGCCCTCTCACTCTGGCGCCGGTGCTGGCTGCGGCACTGCGGGGCTGACTCAAGCCACTGCGGGAGTGTTGATACCCACCGCGATCAGATAGACGACGGCCACAACGAGGCCCCCGTACAGCCATCCCACCTGTCCATCATCTGACGGGTCGGCTGAGGTGTCGAACATCAGAAACAAGGCGGCGGCCACTCCCGCCACCAGCCAGCCCGCCACGACGTCAGTGGCCCAATGGAGTCCGAGGAAAGCCCGGCTGTAGCCGACCGCCAGCGCCGCCGGCACCAGGGCCAGTGGAAGGACCCGGGCCGGATGCCGTTGGGCACGCCACATCACCAGCGCAACACCGACCGCGAAGATCAGAGCGCCTGCCGAATGCCCGGACGGCCACGCCGCCGAGGACTCGGCTATCTGTCCCAGAGGCGGGCGAGTCCGGTCCGCCAGGCGCTTCAGCACGGTAACGACCAATGAACTGAACCCGGAGACCGCCCAAAACAGCAGGCCGGCACGTCGCGCGCCGCTCAGCCAGGCGGCCACACCGACCACCACGGTTGCCACGAGGAGGGGTTCGGTGTCTGTCCCATGGCTGAACGACCACAGCACGGAAGGGCTTCCCGGAAGTTCGCCGTCGGCCGCCAGGGCGAGCACATGGGCGTCGATTCCGTCGGTCTCTGGTTCCGCTGCTGTGATCCATCCGTGGAGCCCCGCCAGGGCGACGATCCCGAGGACCAACAGGACCAGCGCGGCGGGCGCCGACTTCGAAGAGGTCACCGAACCACGTACGACCGTTTGGCCACTTCCTCGAGCAGCACCTCGGTAGCCCCTCCGCCGATCGGCAGGATTCGGGCGTCTCGGGACATTCTCTCGACGGTGGTCTCGGTCATGTAACCCATCCCTCCGTGGAACTGCACGCAGTCGTACAGAATCTGATTGACGACCTCAGCCCCCCACGCCTTGACGCCGGAGATCTCTTTCGTGGCATCGCCCTGTTCCATCAACCACGTCGTGTGATACAGCGAGGCTCGCACGGCGTCCAGCTTGGCCTGATTCATGGCCATCCGCTGGCGGAGCCCTCCCAGGTCGTAGAGGGTGGCACCGAATGCCGAGCGGTTCTGGGTGTGCTCGAGTGTGAGATCGATGGCCGTTTGGGCCGCCCCCACCCCCATTCCGATCAGCACCATCCTCTCGTTTTGGAAGTTCTTCATGATTTCGTAGAAGCCGCGATGCTCGGTCCCAAGCAGGTTCTCGGCAGGGACGAACACGTTGTCGAGAATGAGCTCGGCGGTGTCGGAGCTGCGCCAGCCCGTCTTGTCGAGCTTCTTGGCGACGTCGAACCCTGGACGGTCCTTTTCGACGAGAAACATAGAGATCCCATACCGCTCATCAGGGTCGGTGCGGGCGCCCACGATCACCAGATCGCCGTGTGCTGCATTGGTGATGAACATCTTCGTCCCGGTGAGCCGCCATCCGTCGCCGTCGCGCACGGCCTTGGTGCGCATCCCGGCCACGTCGGATCCGGAGTCCGGCTCGGTGATGGCGATGGCCGTGATGACTTCCCCCGAGAGGATCCCGGGGAGAAAGCGCCCCAACTGTTCGTCGTTGCCGGAATGAATCAGATGCGGCGAGGCCATGTCGGTGTGCACCAGAACCGTGGCTTCGAAACCACCGTACGTAGACGCACCGAGCGCTTCGGCAAAGGTCGCCGAAGCGAGGGGGCCCAGTCCCAAGCCACCGGCGTCTTCCGGCACCCGCAGACCAAACATACCGAGCGAGCCCATCTTCTCGAGCACCTGACGAGGAACGTACCCGGCCTCCTCCCAGGCGTCACCGTGCGGTCGAACCTCCTTGGTGACGAACTCGACCGTTTGGTCATAGATGGCTTCCAGCTCGTCGGTCATATAGGCGTTGCGCTTGGACATCGGGTCAATTCTCCTGTGTGAGGTCTGATTTGGCGAGTCCTGCCCAGAACTGATCGACCAGGTGATCGATCAGCATCTCGAGGGGCTGCTCCCCTGCCGGGTCGAACCACTCCAACGAGCTGTTCATGGCGCCCAGCAAGTTGAGGCGAACGAAACGAACGTCGAGCGAGGGACGAAGAGCGCCCTCGTCTCGGAGCTCTGAGAGAAGTTGGGTCCAGAGTGACTCGTAGGCGTCGCGAAGGGGAACGATCTGGTCGCGGACTGCTTTGGGAGCGCGCCCCAGGACGCTGACATGAGCAGTCGTGAACGGTCCATGCCGAAAGAGCGCCTCCATGTGGGCTGAGATCGCCGCCCGCAAGCGCGTCGGCAGCGTCCGACGTCCGAGCATCGGCAGCGGCTAGGAAGGCATCGGTGATGGCTGCCATGCCGATGCGTAGTACCTCGGTCAGCAAATGGTCCTTGGACGCGAAGTGGTAGTAGATCGAACCGGCCTTCATCCCTGCCTGTTGAGCGATGTCTCGAAGGGTGGTCTCGGTGTAGCCACGGTCATGGAAGAGATCGGCGCCCACTTCGAGCAGGCGCTGCCGACCATCGGTTTGCGTTGTGACCATGGAACCCACCTAACAAGCGTTAGGCAGGTTACCAGAAACTCTTGTGAGCAGCCTCGGAGTTCACCCGGCGGGTAGCCTCACGGCCAGTGCTCGCTCCTGTCTCTCTCCCCGATTTTCGCGCCGGAACTCTTGGTTCTGCTCGGGCTCACGGCCCATGGAGATAGCCGGACTGGCCATCCTCGCCGTGTTCGTCATCGCATATGCGCTCGTCTCGCGCCGACTGGAGACCACGCCCGTCACCGGGCCAATGGTGTTCGTGACGGCCGGAATCATCCTCGGGCCACCTGGCCTGGATATCCTGGATCTGGGCATGGACGACGGAGCCGTTCGCGTCCTGGCCGAGGCGACGCTGGTCTTGCTGCTGTTCACCGATGCGATCCGAATCGACTTGAGCCGACTGCGGCGCCAGATAGACCTCCCGGCACGATTGCTGGGGCTCGGATTGCCACTCACGGTGATCAGCGGAGCTGCGGCGGCCTTGGCGATTCTGCCGGGGTTTGGAATCTGGGAAGCGGCGCTGGTCGCCGCCATTCTCTCTCCTACCGACGCAGCGCTCGGGCAAGCAGTGGTCTCCAACCGGCGGGTTCCGGTTCGCGTCCGCCAGGCACTCAACGTCGAAAGCGGCTTGAACGACGGCATCATGCTCCCCGTCATCACCCTGTTCCTGGCGCTTGCCGCGACCGGAGTCGACCTGGAGACACCCTCCTTCTGGGCTCGGTTCACCGTTCGCCAAATCGGATTCGGCGTCCTGATCGCCGTCATCGTTGGCTATGGAGGCGGGAAACTCATCGAATGGTTCTCTGCCCGCAACTGGATGGACGGGGCCTTCCGCCAATTGTCAGCCTTGGCGGTTGGGGTGGCGGCGTTCGCCGGGGCAGAAGCGGCGGGCGGCAACGGTTTTGTGGCCGCCTTCGTGGCTGGCTTGGCTTTCGGTGAGGCAGCCCGGGATCAGTGCCCGACCGTCCACGACTTCGCCGAAGACCAAGGGCAGCTCCTCTCGTTGCTGACCTTCTTGTTCTTCGGAGCCGCCATGGCGGGCCCGGCGCTCGACCAATTGACATGGAGGATCGGCCTCTACGCTCTCCTCAGCCTCACCTTCGTCCGGATGGCACCAGTGGCGCTGAGCATGATCGGCGCCGGACTGAGGTTCCAGACGGTCGCCTTCGTGGCGTGGTTCGGGCCACGCGGCTTGGCTTCGATCCTCTTCGGGCTCTTCATCCTGGAAGAAGCAGAACTACCGATGGGCGACGACCTTCTTCTCGTGGTGATCTGGACGGTCCTCGCCAGTGTCTTCCTCCACGGCCTGACCGCAGTGCCGCTCTCAAGACGCTACGCCGACTGGTTCGAGCGTCATCACGCCGAATCCATGCCGGAAGCCACCGAGGTCGAAGAGATGCCTCTTCGTTGAGACCCTGATTCGAGAGCCGTGTTTGGTCGCTACGACTCGCGGTCGGCGGGAAGGACGGTCGCTTCGCTACCGCTCTTGAAGAGGCGGCGAATCTTGCCGCGAAACAGCGCCAGGACTCCGGCTGTTCCGCCGAGAAGAACCTGAATCAGAAGACCCCCGGCCGCAGGATCGATGTATGAGAACAACCGCATTGGGAACCCCTGTTTGCTGGTGGCTCTCAGCTTACCGCCAACCTTGACCGCTGTCCATGGTCATGAACCCACATTCCGTGAACCCTCCCGGCATTCAACCGGGTCTGTAGGAACACCCTTCGGAATCTCGACAAGTTCGATGGTGTCTTTCCCCAGGTAGCAGGTGAGGGTTGGGGGCACCACGACAGGCTCCAGCGATGCCGTCGTAACGCAATTGACCAGTGCCCGGTAGGCGTTGACGTTGGAGTCGAGATACTCGTCGGATGGTTGACACCCTCTCAGGGCGACAAACGACACCAGACGCTCCTCCCGAGCCTCGGGCGTATCCATCGGATATGGCTCGGCGCGGGTGATCCCATGATCACTGAGGATCAACACCACATCGTCGGGTGGAATCACCGAGACGAGCTTCGACAGCCTCGAGCCCAGACACCCGACCTGATCCATGTACTTCTCCGAGGAGTACACAGAGGGAAGAGAGGTGTTGCAGGCGGAATCGAGAAGGTAGGGCCCGTGGGCGAGCATGACATGCGCCAGGATCAACCGACCCGTTCCTCCTTCCTGTGCGACCTCATCGAGTCGATCCATCTGGGCGAGCCCCTGTTCGGCCCAGCTCCTCCACGAACCGGGCAGCTCGAAGAGGGCCGTATTTGCGATCAAGAACCTGTCGAAATCGTCCAGCAGGGCAGGGTGGCAGTCAGTGACGATGTCGCTGCAATATCCCGGCGAAATTGGAGCCTCCACGAGAACCACCGGCCTCCCTTCGTCGACATAGGAGCGGGCGAGCGGATGGTCACCGCCGAAGACCGCTGATCTGGCCGCCCAGTCATCCTCTCCATAGATACCCGGTCGCACCGGGTCCAAGGTGAAGATCGAGGTGAGGGCAGGGTAGGTCTGGCTGTACGGACTCACTGGCGCCAGAGGAACTTCGAATCCCTGGTTCTCGAGCATCTTGACGATCTGGGGCGGATCGGTCGCGTACCGCCCTAGGAACAACGGTGACGCCAGTTCGTCGAAGACGAGGACCCACACATTCTTCTCCTCGGTGATCGTGAAGGACGCCGGGGCGGGCTGCACCGACGGCGGAGCAATCAGTGCATGAGCATGTTGGGCGATGGAAGCAACCCCGAACACGGCGACGGCTGCCGCGATAACCGGTCCGTTCCCGCGCTGCACAGCCTTCGAAACAAGCGCCACGAGACCAAGGAGGAGTAGCCAGAACAGGAATCTCAGCCAACGGAGCGAGACAACCTCGAACGTAACGATGGACAGTCCTATCAACGTCCGCGAGTAGAAGAACAAAAACCAGACGGGGATAACCGCTGCGACGACAGCGTCGGAAAGCGAGCTACCGAGCCGTACCAGGACGAAAGCTATGACGAGATCGGCGATCACCGCAAGGACGAGTGAGGCCATCAAGTGGGACCAGGGAATCGGCGGAACCGGAAACCACGCCGCCGAGCTTCGATAGGTGCCCCAAAAAAAGAGGGTGGGCGCAGCTAATCCGACGAGGGCGGCAGCGTAGCGCGAGAGACTCGAAAGGGACGGAATGAAGCTTCTCACGAGCCCGCAGGGTCTCTCAGTTGCGCTGGACAGTACGGAGTGCGATGGATCGGCATGCCAGTCGTGGAGGGTCAGACGAACGACGTCGACCCTAGCCCCGCCACAAACCGAATCCAACGATGATGGGCAAGGCCCCGGCCCTTTTCTCCAGCTTCGACCAAGCCCTGCGTCTCCAAGCACCCTCGATGGAAAGGGATCAGGCCCCGCTCATCTCGAGTTCGTCGACGATCCCGACCACGACAGCCCGCACCGGAGCCACCGTCTCGCCGAGAATCTGACGAGCGCCGGTGCCCTCATCGAGGATCAACACGGTCTCCCCGTCGCCCGAGGCGGTGCCGTCGGGGTGCACGTAGCCGCACAGCAGAAGTTGCGGTCCCGTGGCGGACGGATGTTGGCCGGCATTTCCGGATCGTCGGAACATCGGGACGTCAGAGGGCAACCTCGTCTGCGTAGATGAGGCGTTGTTCCCAGACCGGTGGCGGCGGTCGGCGGCCAGTCGTGGCGCCGAGGGTGGCCGGGTCGCCCTCGAGTCGCTCCCACTCTTCGACGACGACCCGCCAGGTACTCCCCCCGCCCGGACGACGGAGCGGGATGTTGACCGGCGAGGCGAGGGAACCGACCCATGCAGGCGAAAAGACGCTGCCTGCCAAACCGCGGACGTCGAGCTCGACCGTATCGACCGTCGCCCAACCAAGGTCGGTCGGAATCTGCGGGTCCCGTCGCTGGAGGCGGGCTATCACGGTCCGGTTCGCTGCCACGGCGGCCGGAAGCTGCAGCGGTCCAGGAAACACGCCGGCGTCTGACTCGAGACCGTCGCGCACGCCAACCGGACCGCTCACCACCACCCGGACGTGCCGGACGTCGGTGCGGCTGACGCTCGTGGTTCGTTCTGGGGTGAGCTGCACGAAGTCGCACCGGACCGGTTTGGAGAGATGGCATCCAGCAATGCTCTCCGGTTGGTACCTCGCCACCGCCAACCTGACGAACGGCCAGAACTTGGTGGTCGGATCGAGGGCCACGTCGACATACCAGAGGCCCCGCTCGACATTGAACTGTGGGCGGTATCCGAGCACACCGACCACCGGCGATCCCGGCTCGGTGGCCAACGGGTGCTCGGCGGGTGGAACCACCGGCATGGCGTCGCCTGGACGGTCGTCGAGACCGGAGAGCCGCATCAGATCGTCGAACTCGAGGAACATGGCTCGACGATCGACCTGGTCGGCGACCCAAATCGGATCCGCACCCCATTGACTCACCAGCCCGTCCACGTTGGAATCGTCGCCGCGACGAGCGACCAATACCCCGAGCAGCTCGTTCTCGCCCGACGAAAACCATGGTCGCTCCAGATAGATCCGCACACCGGCCCGCCGCCGGCGGCGGGTCGCCATCGGCTGCTCCGGTTCGGTTCCGGCGTCCCATCGGAACAGGGGGATCACCGAATGAACCACCGGAGCGGCCGGCTTGGCCGAGCTCGGGCACGGACAAGACCGTTGCCGGACCAAGCACGCTCTGCCCGTCGTCCGCCACCCCGTCGGCGGTGGTGTCGCCGCTGGGAGCCAAGGCGGCTGGGTCGAAGTATTCGCGGAAGCGGGTGGCGGCTCGGAACCGATAGGTGATGTTGCGGTGGCGGGTGTCGTTGAGTTTGTGCAACGCGCTGTGGACCCAGACCGGCCCAAATCCGGGCACCACCAGGCGAACGTCCTCCGGTCCGCCACCCAATACCGCCAGATCCTCCTCAGTCCGGACCTGCGTGGTGAAAGCGACGCCGGTCTCGGCCCGCTCCTCGGGGGCGGGCAGACTCAGATCGTCGACCTGGTCGACCCACGACACTTCGGCCGTCAGCGAATCGGTGCTCGGCCCGTGGATGTCGACGGCGCCGGCGAGGAAAGCGTCCGTGGCGCCCTCCTCGAGGCGCAGGGCGCGCAGGATGGTCGGGCGAGGCGCTTCGAGAGGACGGGGCACTGCATGCACCAACGTGACCTGGTCGAAGGGCGTGAACGCCCACAGCCATCCGTCGGCGGCCGCTTCGATGATGTCGGGATTGTCCCGCAGGATCGGCGGCAAGATCCGCCAGAGTCCGAACAGTTCGAGGTCCTCCGGATCCAGCGACGAGGCGAGCCGGAAACGCTGTACGTCGCCCGGGCGGGAGACCGATCTCGAGGGTGCGTCCCGACAGTCCGACCACGAACCTCACTGCTGTCGCCGAGAACGAGACGGAAGGGTTCGCGCGCTGGCCACGTCCCCCGATACCGAGCGGTGAAGCCTTCCGTGCCGAACGGGAAGATGATCTGGCGGTCCTGACCCGCCTCCTGGAACACCAACGAGATGCCACGCGCGCACCACATCGGGCAGATAGGGCAACACACTGGCTCGTCGGTGTCGTGGACGATGTACTGGCCGGTGGCGGGCATCTCGCCCTGAGGCAGAGGGAGTGCCTTCATGGTCGAAGGCGGAACATCGGGATCGTTGGCGAGGGCGATCCCCGCCTGCGGATCGGCAGTGGTCGGGTCGTCGAGGCGGATGACCTCGGTGTCAAACCAGGTCCCCTTCTCGCGGATCGCCGAACCCAGGAGCAACGCATGGTCGGCCGGGTTGGTGGACCCGATGGCCGCATCGAAGGCTCCATGTGTTTCGGCCTCCGTCTGGCTCGTCTTGGGAGGCGCCACGTGACGTTCGCTGGTTCCGCGGTATCCGTTCGCAGGTCCGTACACGTCCGGACGGGTCACTGTCAGCTCCAGAGTGTCGAGGTCCTGTGTGACACCCGAGCGCACCACCAGCCGGAGAAGCGACTCACCCTCGGAATACGCATGACGCGCCACGACCGTGGGCGGCTGAACGGGATCCCACCGGAGGAAGGGGCGGAGCGCCGTGACGGTGTTGAGATAGTTCGGGATCGTTTCGATATCCGATGGCAGCGGCAACGCGTGGGCGAGCACCTCAGGATCGACGACCCCGGTGTCCACCATGAAGGGCTGTGTCTGATCGAGGGCCACGTCGGCGAACGAGGCTCCCACCACCGAGGCTCTCCGGGTGGAGAACCCACTTGCCTCACCAGATCTCGGGCGTGCCGCTTCGGGCCGGCGAGCACGAATGCGGCGCACGATTGCATCGTCGATATCAGGCTGGTCGACGATCTTGAATCCGATCGGTACCGTCGGCGTGGCCGGCTCGACCGGTTGGAGGCGGTCTCGCATCAGCACCGCAGCAGTGTCGGCCCGAAGGATCGGCAGCAGATGAGCGGCGCTGTTCGGAACCTCCCCGCCGGCGCCCATCGCAGACGTCAAGGCGTTGACCGCTGCGAGTGGAGGAGGAGGCGGCGACCCGAGGTCGCGACTGCGACTGTTTCCGGCCAGATCGACGGCCCAGGCGCGGAAGGCGTAGGACCGGCCGTAGCGCAATCGCGGAAGGGATCCGGGCTCGGCTCTCGTCTCGACCACCAGCGGGGTGATGGGGTCGGGGTCTACATCGGGATCTTCGACGATTTCTTCGCCGTTCTCGTGGCGGACCCGCTTTCCGGGTCGGGTCGCGCTGAGACTCCATCCCTGCCAGCCGAATACCGCTTCGTGAACGTGCACGGGGCTGTCTTCCACGCCGACCGTTTCGGTGAGGGTGGTGCCCTGGACAAAGCCTTCTTCCGCCTCGTCCTCGACCACGGCGCCGTGGCCAACGATCTCCGCCTCGATC
The DNA here is from genome assembly GCA_963752075.1 of uncultured Acidimicrobiia bacterium. Taxonomy (GTDB): domain Bacteria; phylum Actinomycetota; class Acidimicrobiia; order Spongiisociales; family JAENVV01; genus CBDUEV01. The sequence goes on along the minus strand of CAVVWO010000005.1, from coordinate 56,533 downwards.
CTGCGGGCATGCAGCGAGTACCAGGCTTTGGCCGTGTCATCCCACACGTCGACCCGGAGCCCCTGGGTGACGTCCTCGGTGTTGAGAAGCGGCTGGGCACCGGGTGCGTTGGAGAGGCTGACCTGGCGGGACATCCGACTCTGGGTTTCGAGCCCTTTTTGGTGGCGGACGATAGTGAAACCGATCGACCGCAAGGCTGCCGGCGCGGCGTTGATCGGCCCGCCATCATCTTCCACCTTGAGGAGACGCGGCATCGACCACAAGAACCGGTCGAGCTTGAGGGCCGACCCGTCAGGGTCCATATCCAGCACCGCATACCGATCGGTGTCGCCGAGCTGAAGTCGCTCCTCGATCCAGTCGTTCGAAGCGGCCACCGTGACGAGGTCATCGTCAGCGACCGCCACCCTGGTTCTCGAGGTCTGGCTGGCCGCCGTATCTCCCTGCGGGATGATCCTGCGCCGAGATCCAGTCGCTCTTCTCCAGCCGGCCCGGCTCGGCAACCTTGAGGTCCACCACCGAGGCCGAGCAGACGTTGGAGGCTCGGATTGTCGGCAACCAGCGCACAACGCTCGTGGAAGTCGGGCTCCGGTCGAGGCGGAAGCGGAGTGGTATAGCCCTCGATCGGACGTTCCCGGTACTCGGCAGCCGACTCCGGTCGCTCGTAGAAGCGTCGCGCCCGATGCATTTCCTGAGTCAACCGTGAGACAGGATCGAGCGCCCCGATCGACTTCTCGATCTGGCTGAGACTCTGCTTCCGGTCTCCTTCGCCGACCGCTCGGTCGAGCGCCCGGGTGATGATCGACTCATCCCAGTCCCTGCCCTGGAAGTTGTCTCTGTCGGAAAGGAACTCGTTCAACCGCCCGAGCAGAATGCCAAGGGGGTGGCGGCTCGGCACGGGTGGCGTGGTGGGGTCGGCGAACATCGCCACGACATGCATGAGCTTGGCGCCGTCGTGGGGAACTGCGGCCCGGAACGTCCGCCATTGCCGACTCGCGAAATCCGGCGCATCCTTGCCCCGAACCGGCGTGTCGGGCGGGAAGAGCGCATCCCAGATCTTTGTAGAAATCTGGTCGAGAAGGGGGACAACCTCGATGGGTCCGTCCTGGTCGCGCAGTTCGACGTCGGCGCCGCCGTCGCGGAGAAGGGCCGCCCAATGCGGAAAGTGTTTGAAATCGTCGAGTGCCCCCTCGGCGCCGTCAGGAGTCAGGTCCGGTCCGACGAACACCGAGACGTGGAAGGGGGCCCCCTCGACGTGGGTCTTGGGGAGAGCAACCGCTTGGAATCGTTCCGTGACCATGGTTCTACGCTCCTGCGAAGGCGAGGCAGTATTCCGACCAGGCTGGCGAGGAACCGTCGGGTTCCAGGCCCATGATGTCGAGGAAGCTCGGATCGCCGTTGGAGCCGGCGAAACGCCGTTCGCATTCGATGGTGACCGAGGCAGAGAAGAACAAGACCTCGACCTTCACCGTCAATCGGGCGGAGCCGATCATCTTCCCGCTGTCGAACTCGTAAACGAGCTCGAGGTAGAGCTCGATCGAAGCCGAGATCAAGCCAAGCACATCGACTTCGCCGCGCAACCTGAAGTAGCCGGTCAACGAGCCTGTGTCGCCCTCGAGCCGCATGTAGATACCGATCATGGCTGAGATGGAGCCGGACGCCACACCGAAATCGACGGCCAGAGCGGCGCCGGCCTCGAGACCCAGTTCCAGCACGTCGAGCCCGTCGGGCGCCAGGCGGATCATGAACCAGCCGCCGCCGCCGATGGCCATCACGGTGAGTGTCATCGGGCGTTCGCGCGTGCAGAAGTTGAATCCGACGGTGACCGACTTTCCCAGGAAGGGAACCTGGATGTCGGCGCCCAGCGACATGTTGGAGAGGTTGAACACCCCGATGGCGACGTTGGGCAGGTCGAGCGTGAATCCGGCCGTCAAACCCGAGGCGTCGATCTCGAGGAACGGCGGGTCGGAGAAGCCATCGAACGGAATCAGCTCCTTGAGGACCTCGATGAACGAGAGAATCCCGACGAACTCGATGTCTTGCAGGACGACATCGACCTCTGGCTTGCCGCTCGACCCGGCTCGGAAAGCGAGGTGGTCGAACTTGAACCGCACCAGAGGAGCCGCCGGTAGGAGGTGAAGGACGAAGTCGCGCAGCTCGGCGAGCACCTCGATCCCCATCTCGCCCTTGCCCGACACCCGGCCCTCGACCGCCAAAACCAAGCTGTCTTCCTGGAGAGCCAGAATCGGATCGTTGGCATTCGGCCACGACTTCATCGGTGGCTTCCACTCGAATCGGAACGAAGCCATCACTGCGCTGGTCCCGAACCCGTTGAGGAACCGATAGATGTCCGTGACGATATCGACGGCGTCAGCGATGGTCCGCAGGATCTTGGCCAGATTGAGCAGCTGCTGGCGGATGAGAGGCGGCAGCAGTGGGGCGACCTGTTCCATCTCCGTGGTGGCGGTCTTGAGTGCCTGGAGAGGATTGGCAAGCGCGGCTTGCACTGCGGCCTCGGTGGCACCGGGGAGAGCGGCGATCTGATCGAGGATGTCGTCGACGGCCGCCTCGATGGTCCCCTGGAGATTCTGCGCAGCGGTGAGAGCCTGCTGGGCTTGGGTCTGCAGTTCGGCTGCTTTGTTGGCGGCTCTGTCGACGAGCTTCTGGGCCTCGGCGACGGCATCTTCCACCATCTTCTTGGCTCGCTCCAGATCGGCAACGAAGCCTTCGATTCGGTCGAGGGCTTCGGAGACGATGCTTGGTGCTCGATCGAGATCGCCTACGACCAGCTCGATGAGGTCGAGCAACTCGACCACTCCGAACAGCTTGGGGAGATCCACGCCGGATGCCAGGAATTGGGCAGGATCAAACGTCTGGGTGGCGGCGCCGGCCACGTCGCCGACGGTTCCGCTGATGCGAGACAAGCCTTTGATCGCCATGTTGGGCTGAAGAAACCCGCCCGCTTTGTCGCTGCCCGCTCCGTTGCCTCCAAAGGCGAGATTGGGGATGACGCCGGTGAGTTCAGCCCACACGTCTCCGGAGTTGGCGGTGCCGCCGAAACCGTTGCCGAGGTACGTCTGGGCGTATTGGATGACCACGTCTCCAACGGGCGAAAGCTGCTCGACGGCCGGGAGGACGACGCTCGCCGTGGCGAGCTTCGGAGTGGCGGACGTCGTCGATGCCGCTCCGGCCATCTTCAGCGTCGTGGTCGTGGACACGGTGTCGCCGCCCTTCTTGACGGGCGCGTAGGCGATCTTTTGACCACCGGCCGAGATGGTGCTGTTCGGACTCGACGCATAGGCGGAATCGACTGCCGTTCTGTTGGTCGCGTTGCTTCCGAAAGACTCGGCCACCCACATGAGTGGGGCAACGAGGCTGATGGGGGTTCCTTCCCGGTCGACCGTGTGGAGATTGAACGGGAAATCGATGCCGCCGACAGAAGGGAAGAAGAATTTGTTGAGGTTGGCGGTGCCAGGATCGTCGATGGTCGGGGTGACCAGGGGCGAAAGGCGCACCTCATCAAACGGGAGATCGCGTTGCGAGAAGGTCTTGAGGGCCTCACCGACCACGATGAACATTCGTTGGTAGAGACTGGCGATCGATGGCGAGGCGTCCTTCATCTTCCGTTCGGTCACCTTGACGAGCGTTGCCTTGTGGCCGAACGGGTACAGATACCCCGGGTACATGACACGAACGAACTGATCCCGTCCCATCGGCGCCACGTGATCCCACAGCAGGATCGATTCGAGTCCTGCCTCCGAATACGGCGCCGTCGTCCACGTTCCGTGCAAGTCGACCCAGGCGCCGAGGCTGGAGAGAAAGAGGCCCGTGGCATCGGCCGGTACCGGGCTGATCGTGCGATTTCCGACGCCAATCCACGTCTCAGCAGTCTGTCGCACCAACATGTGACGGTCGGCGCCATCGAGTGAGGTTCTGAAGGGATCGTGATCGTGGTCCGGCTGATTCGCCGGGTCTTGCCAATCCGGGAACCGTTCCCGGTCTCTGGTCCATATGGCGCGCACGATCCGCTGTCGATTGGCACGTTCGTCGACAGCAACCTCATCGCCGGAGTCGACCCGCACTCCGAGCCGACTGTGCCAGAGTTCCACCCGGTGGGGAGCGTCCCCGGCCGCGACGGGGAGGTTGGAATGCGCCCATCCGCCCTGGTCGCTGGGCGAAATGATGAGTCGGAACGGGGCTTCGATGGCGGTTTCGAGTTGGGCGGCTGGCTTGCTCAGGCGTTTCCGAGGCCGGACTTTCACGCCGAGATCAGGGAGGATCAGATCGCTTCCCACCATCGAGCCAGGCACCGTCACCTCTACACCGCCGATCGTGAAGGATCGGACGTCGGATGCGTCGACTTTCAGGTCGGCGCCGATCACCAAGCCTGCCCGTGTCGAGAGGATGGCGCGAGCGCGGCGGGCGTCGCGTGCATGGGCGCTCAACGCTTCGGCCGGGGTCGCCTCTCCCCGGACGATGTCTTCGGTGCCGGCACGAACGATCAGGCCATCGGTCGCCAGCACCCCGGTGAAGCCGCCCGGCAGTTCGAAAATGGGACCTTCGATCGGACCGGGCAGGGCCGGTGGGCGCGGCATGGCGAGCGAATGCACCACCATCTCGAGGTCACCCATGGCATCGAGGATGCCCTGCGTGCTGAACTCGATCTCGTCCCCTTGCGGAACACGAAAAACGAGCCGGCTGTTCTTGGCAGGCCGGGCATCGATCGGGGGCACGGGTCGGGCGTCCGAAGGGTCGAAATCCGGATCGTCGATCGGCGGGAGCGTCGGGTCGTCCGGGTGCGGCACCTGAGGCGGTCGACCACCCTCGGGAGTCTCATAGATGGCGTCCTCGGCGAGGTTTTGGAACGGGAAACGGACGAGCAGAAGCCCGTCGTTGTCCGGCGTGGGACGCAGGATCGGTGCGTCTCCGACCACCAGCTCGAGATCGTATCCCTCCACCGTGAAGGCCGCCAGGTCCTCGGAGCGCATCACATCGACGACGATGTCTGGCACTCGGCGCCGGGGGCCAATCAAATCACCGAGGTCGATGACATCGGGTCGCCCGAGGAGGAGCCGCCAACCCGCCGCGAATCGGTCGAGGTCCACCGCTACCGCGAAATCGGTCCGCTCACTGCCGGCCATGCTTCCCCCTCGTTCCGGTGCCCCCTGCGCCCCAAGACCAAGATCTAGCACCAAACCCACTCGGCTGCGGGTGGAAGTTTTCGCGACCGCATTCCGTGGGTGGTCGACCGCGCCGCTAGCTGGTCCAGCGATCGTCAAAAACGCCTACCTACATTGCCACAGCGGTTTTCGGCATACCCGGCCAGTGTCGTTGGCGTTGCCAACCTCGAAGGTGTTGCACCCTCGATGGAAAGGGGTCAGGTCCCGCTCATCTCGAGTTCGTCGACGATCCCGACCACGACAGCCCGCACCGGAGCCACCGTCTCGCCGAGAATCTGACGAGCGCCGGTGCCCTCATCGAGGATCAGCACGGTCTCCCCGACGCCCGCTCCCACCACGTTGACCGCAATGGTGTAGTCGCCAGTGGCGGTGCCGTCGGGGTGCACGTAATCGCACAGCAGAAGTTGCCGGCCGCCGAAGACCGGCGCCGAGATGGTCGAGACCACCGTCCCCGAGACGCGGGCCACCTTCACGACTTCTTCTTCCTCGTTGGGCGCTTGGCGGGACCGGCCGGCGCCTCGATCAGGTCCACGGCATCGACGATGCCCACGATGGCATGGTCAACCGGCACGAACGGCTCCGGCATCGCTTGAGCCGCCTCGCGACTTCCGACGAAGTAAACGAGCTCTTCGGGTCCGGCCATCGCAACGCCGTCGGCGGCCACCACCGGGCGGCCGCTCGGCTCGAGCTGTCGGGTGAGCGGCTGAACAATCAGGAATTTGACCCCGTCGAGGTCCGGGGTCCTGGTCGTTGCCACGACGGTGCCGATCACTCGCCCCAAGTGCACGCCGTCACCGTCCCCTGATCCTGCGGGCGAACCGTCCGTCGGCCGCCAGATTCTCGTCCATCTCCGGATGCAGTTGGGCGATCACGCGGCTTCCCAGGACCTGACCGGGAATGCGAGCCGTCCCGAGATCCACCGACGCTTCGACCTCGCCGACCTCCCCGTCAAACAAGAGATAGGCCTTGCCGCCAAGACCATCGGCAAGCCGGATCTCTCGCAGGGTCACGACCGCTCCTTTGACCCCGGCATCGGCTGCCTCGATCACTGCGGCCACGGTGGCGGTTTCGATGATTCCGAGCGCCTCGCCGGATCCCTCCATCCGAGTTCCGACCAGAGCCTCGACCACTCGCGGGTGGATATCGGCCAGGAAGACCTCGTCCAGGAGATGCTGCGCGGCCACCTGGCGACCGGCATCCACGGCCTCCTCGACATCGGCAACCTGACCTCCCACAAGGACGAGGTATTTGCCCGGCTGCACCGTGCCGGCCAAGAGAACATCGAGAGGCGAGCGCTTCACCATGGCGTCGCCTGCCTCTATTCCTGCCGCGATCGAGTCGAATTCGAGAAGGGCTATGGCGGGCCGCAAGGAGCTTTCCGTGGTCATGTGCGTCGCATCAGACAATACGGAGCGCCCCCACGACGGTCACCCGCCGGGGACGTGAGAAGGTGCGGGGCCTGGTCAAGCCATCCCCGCTGGGTGAAGCGATCGAGAAGGAGGAGTAACCCTCGCCGCCTTCGCCCAGGCCGGCGAAAAACGATGCATTCGCCACGAAGATCGAACAGTTCATGGCACGGGCCATTCGGGTGATCGTTTCCACATTCGTCGAATGGATACCTGCCGTGTGACGGAAACCATGCTCGGCCCGCACGGCCAAATCGATACCGGCATCCACGTTCGGCACGCGGACCACCGGGAAAACCGGCATCATCTGCTCAGTCCAAACCAGGCTGTGCTCGACCGGCACCTCGGCGACGACCAGTCGCACATCCTCATCGAGCTGTACGCCGATCTGGGCGAGAATCACCGAGGCGTTCTTGCCGATCCAGGCCGGATTGATCACGCCCGGCTTGTTCGGCTGGCCCATCTCTCGAAAGATGACTCGCTCGAGCCGCTGCAGCTCGTGCTGTTTCAACACGTAGGCCCCGGCCTTGCCATTTCCCGGACCAGGCGGTCGGCGACGGACTCGACGACGATCGCCAGCTTCTCGTCGGTACAGATGATGTTGTTGTCGAAGGAAGCGCCGGCGACGATACAGCGCGCGGCGCGCTCGATGTCGGCTGTCTCATCGACGACGGCAGGAGGGTTGCCTGGTCCCGCGGCAACCGCCCGTTTGTCCGTCTTGAGCGCTTCGCGCACCACTCCCGGACCACCCGTCACGAGCAAGACCCGAACGTCGGGATGCTGCATGAGTTCTTTGGCGCTGTCGATGGTCGGAGCGGGGATCGCCGTCACGAGATCGGGCGGCCCGCCGGCGCCGACGATGGCGCGATTGAGCAAGCGCACGTTCTCGGCCGAGACGTTCTTCGCCCCGGGATGGACGTTGAACACCACTGCGTTTCCTGCCGACACGATCGAGATCGTGTTGTTGATGATGGTGGAAGTGGGGTTCGTGGTAGGAGTGATTGCCCCGACGAGGCCGACCGGCGCCCACTCCATGACGGCCATGCCGCCATCACCGGTCACGGCCTGCGGCTCGAGGTCCTCCGGACCGGGGGCCTTGGTGGTCACCAGTCGGTTCTTGCGGACCTTGTCCTCGTAGCGACCAAGCCCCGTCTCGGTGTGGGCGAGCATGGCCAGGTGTTCTGCCTGCTCGAGCATGGCTCGACGCACCGCGTCGATGATCTCGTACCGAGCTCCCAGCCCCATCTCGGAGTACAGCGCCTGCGCTCGCTTGGCGGCCGCGACCGCCTCATCGATGGTGCGGTAGATTCCGTCGCCGAGTTGCACCGCCGCATCGAGTTCTGTCTGGGCAGCCAGAGATGCCGCCGGCCGAGACCGCGAGGAAACATCGCCGAGTCGTTGCTGGACTCGGTCGATGATTGCCTGGATTTCAACTTCGCTGAGGCCGCTCATCGTCTACTTGCTATACCGATCCACTCCGGCAACTTCCCAGGTATCGACGATCGCCATGACCACTGCGTCGACGGGTCGTTCGTGGGTGTACTCGGTCTGCCGGGCTGAGCTTCCGCTGGCGTACAGGACCACCTCCCCGACTCCGGCGCCGACGGCGTCTGCTGCCACCACGTACGAGCCGGTCTCGGCGTTGTCGATATCCAGCTGGGCCAGCACCAGGAATTTGAGTCCGTCGAGACGCGACTCCTTGCGGCTGGCCACCAGCGTGCCGGCGACTCGTCCGAGCAGCATGCGGGACTCCCTTTCCTACTCTGCCGCGTCGGCGCGCCCCAGAGGCAGGATGGCGTCGATGTTGGCGTGGGGGCGGGCGATGATGTGGGTGGCAATGACTTCACCGACCCGTTCGGCGCCGCGCACTCCGGCATCCACGGCGGCTTTCACCGCGGCAACGTCACCTCGAATGATGGCGGTCACGTACCCGCCGCCTGTCTCCTCGTAGGAGACCAGCTCCACTTTGGCAGCCTTCACCATGGCGTCGGCTGCTTCCACCATCGCCGGGAAGCTGCGCGCCTCGATCATTCCCAGAGCATCGGCCATGTGTTCCTCCTCGTTTCTTCTTCTCGATACCTTTTCGACTACTTCGCTTCTCGTCCTTCGAGACCTTCCAACGCCGCCACCGCAGCCTGCCACCCGACCTCGACGTCCGCTTCCTCTCCACCGAGATAGAGCCGCCCCATGGCGCCAAATGCCCGCACCTCGAGCACGTTGATGTTGGAGGCCTTCTCGGCCTCGTTGGTCGCCAACGCCGCGTAGGCGGCGGGTTCGCATTCCATCACGTACAGCGTCTGACCGGGAATGATCATCTGCCCATGGCGCATGCGATTGATGAGTTGCGCCTGATGGTCATCGATACGGCGAACGATCTGACTCGAGAGGATGCGCGGCTTGATCCGGTCTACCTCCGTCAGCCCGCACGCCTCGAGGATGGCCTCACCGGCGCCCCGGGTTTCGGCCTGTTCCGGAGAGTGGATCTCGAGGAGGCCGAAGTACCGCTCGACGATCTGCATGCCTGGTTTGACCTTGTTGGATTTGAGCGCCACATCGGTGAGGCGGTTGATCTCGATCCCGGGCGAGATTTCCACGAACAGGGACGCCTCGCCTGCCAACGGCAAGAACCCGGGCGCAGTCGTGCCGATGAAGGCTGCGTACTGCGGTTGCAGGCTGTCCAAGAACGCATAGGACCGTAGTTCAATATTGCTCACTCGAGGTTCCTCCCGTCACGATGGCGATGCCCGCCGAGGCGCCGATCCTGGTGGCACCCGCCGCGATCATCTCTTCGGCATCTTCTCGATTTCGCACTCCGCCGGATGCCTTGATGCCCATGTTCGGACCCACCGTCTCACGCATGAGGAGCACGTCGGCGATGGTGGCGCCACCCCCGGCGTAACCGGTCGAGGTCTTGACGAAATCGGCCTTGGCCTCTTTGGCGAGATGGGAGGCGATGACTTTCTCCTTGTCGTCGAGGAGGGTGGTCTCGATGATCACTTTGTTGATCGCCCCGACTTCGTGGCAGGCGTCGGAGACCTTGGCGATGTCTTCTCGAACCACATCGTGTTGACCGGATTTGAGAGCTCCGATGTTGATCACCATGTCGATCTCCCTGGCACCGTCCCGCAAGACCCGTCGCGTCTCCATGGCCTTGATATCCGACGTGGTGGCGCCGAACGGGAAACCCACGACGGAGGCCACGCGGACCTCGGTACCACGTAGGTTCGTGGCGGCCCGTTTCACCCAGGCCGGATTGACACAAACCGAGGCGAATCCGTACTCGGCCGCTTCTGAGCAGAGCTGATCGATGTCATCGGCGGTGGCGTCGGGCTTGAGGAGCGTGTGGTCGATGTATTTGGCGAGGTCGAGCGGAACCTCGGAGCCCTCGCCCCGATACGAAACACGATCAGCCCCGTTTGCGACGACGGACCTCACCTTGTCCGGGCTGTGGGCCGCGCAACTCCCGTGACAGTCCTCACAGGGATCCCGCCCGGAGAGGGCAGTCAACACCTCCCGCGTGACGGCCTCGATGAGCTCTTCTGTGTTCATGAGCCCGCTTTCAGGTATCGGCGTTCGATTTCGGTGATCTTGGCGACCCGATCGGCGTGGCGACCGGGGCCCCACGGTGTGGCGAGCCACTCCTCCGTGATCTGCCATGCTAGCCCTGCGCCTATGAGCCCCGCCCCGAGGGTCAGGACATTGGCATGGTTGTGTTCTCGGCTGTTGCGGGCACTGGAGAGGTCGTAGCACAGTGCCGCCCGCACCCCGGGAACCTTGTTCGCCACCATCGACGAGCCTATTCCTGCGCCGTCCACGATGATGCCGTAGGTGGCTCGGCCTTCGGACACCGCACTGGCGACTGCGTGGGCGAAGTCGGGGTAGTCGACCGAGTCGGCACTGTCGGTGCCGCAGTCAACCACCTCGTAGCCTGCCTCTTTGAGCCGGAAACCGATGCGTTCTTTGAGGGGATAGCCGCCGTGATCGGCTCCGACGGCGATGGTCGGCCGCTCCGAAGTCGACTCACCCGGACCAGGGAGGGAGCCAGGTGTGATGCCCATCGACGAGCCATCGGGGTGGTGTTCGCCCTCCATGAGTCCGGCCACAACACGGCGGACAACCTCCCGAACTTCAGACTCTTCCGGCATGACGCGAGCCTAGTGGGTTGGAGCGTCACCCCACTGAGTGAGGAGGTCCATTGGGTCTCGTCAGGCCGTGGCCTTGATGATGGTCTGACGCCCTGTATTTGCCCTCCCGGCAATCGCTACGCCCGCCAACGTAATCGACCCTCCCACGAGGATGAATGGGGTGATCACCTCGTCCAGCAGAATGACCCCGGCCGTCAGGGAAATGAGCGGCGCCAGGTAGCCAACCAGCGCGACCCGGCCGGCTGTCGTGTAGCGGGAGGCGAAGAGCGTGGCGACGAACGGGAGCAAGGTGCTGCCCATCGCCAGAGCAACCAACACATACCATCCCCCAGCCGGAATGCTCGAAGGTTCGATACCTCCGGTGACCATTCCGACTGTCAGAACCAGGGCCGCTCCGGTCAGGAACATCGGGATGGCCAGATCCCGAGTGTCGTGGTGGGGCGCGTATCGGCGCTGCAGGATGCCGGAGGCCGATCCGAAAGCCACTCCGCCCAGAGCAAGCCCGCCGCCGACCAGGGCGTTCCCGCCGTCCGCGATTCCAGACTCACCCGACAGGATGAGAAGAGAGGTACCGACCAGGCCGAGGAACAGGCCGACGGACTGCAGCAGGACCAGACGTTCGCCCAGGACGAAGTGAGCCATGACCGCTGTCACGACCGGAATCAGGGTGATCACGAGACCCTCGAATCCGGCGGATATGTATTGGAGTGACGCAATGAAGAGGATCGGCGCCATTCCGACACGGAGGAAGCCGATCGCGGCGCCGCGCTTCCACGCCGTGGCGTCCACTTTTCGCCTAATCACCAAAGCGAACAGCGCAACGGCCAGAGCGGCAAAGAGTGTCCGACCCGAAACGACGCTGAAGGTGGTCGCGCCACCGAGGAAGAGATACCGAGTACCAACGGCGGCAAAACCCCAACCGATCGAGGCGAAGAGAATGGCCAGATTGGCTCGAGTCTGCATCCGGGAAACGCTACTCGACGCCACGAACGAGTCCGCCACACCGGCTGCCGTCACCTGGGCCGGCGTGGCGGCGTCAGTCCTCTTGTCTCGTCAGAAGATCCAAACCAAGGCGGAGACGACGGCGATAGCCGCTCCCAGCAGCGATCCGGCCAAAGCGATGTATGGCCTGACCGTGAATGCCTCCTCCCGGCGGTACACCCGGTAGGCCATCACGCCGAACGCGGCGGCCATGAGAAGGCCGCCTCCGACCAGTGTTCCAAGGGGCCAGCCGGCGGCAAGAGCACCGACCTCCCACGTCCATGCGACCACGGTGATTTCCGAGGCGGCATCAGCGAGGAACATCCAACTACCCAGGGCCGCCACCAGTACGCCAAGGATCCCGAATGTCATCTCGAGGTTGGTCCGCACCACGTTGGGTGTCGGGCGCGTTTCGAGCGTTTCCCGCTCTCGAAGCAGGGTCATCGCGAGCTCCCTTCTCGTGACCTCTCTCCCCAGAATGGAATCAAGGCGAAGCGTCCCGATAGGGACTGGTGGCCCTTCCGAAGCGGGACTCAGTCGGTCGGGATCTGACCCGTGAGCACGATCTTTCCGGACGGCTGAGGTCCGGCGCCCTCGTCTTGAAGGGTGATGTTGATGGTGGGGTAGTCGGACACCTCGACGCCGGACCACAGTCCGATCGGGGCGTCGCCACGCATGTGGAAGGTACCGATCGCCACACTACCGGCCTCGCCCCTCACCCAGCCCTGGTAGAAGGTGCCGGATGGAGCCGGAGGCAGGCCGACGATCTCCAGGCGGATTGCGAACCCGGCGTCGGTGGTGATCACCAAGCCGTCCGCTGACGCCCCGGCCGCCAACTCGGTGCCCTGGAGGACGACATCGACTCCGACCCGGTCATCGCCCCGCGTGGCGTTGAGGGTGAGCGCTCCCAGGACGATGAGCGCCACCACGGCCGCTGCGCCGAACCACATGGCGGCAGGTCGGGACAAGAGAGGACGAACGTTGTCCTCTTCGGCGCTCGACTCACGCGTTGTCTCGCCTGCCCGGGCGGATATGAGACCAACGATCCTGTCTTCCATGCCGGCTTCCGGCTCGGCCCACATGCCGGCCTCCGAGAGGTAGCCGCGCACCCGCGCCGCCGCGCCGGCCGGGGCGGCGTTCTCGGGATCGAGGTCTTCGGCGAATCGCTCTTCAGACATGGTCTCTTTCACTACGGACTAATGGGGGCACTGGTTCATTCATTGTCGTCGTTCCTCAGGAATCCGAGAACCTCGGCCAGTCGGCGATGAGCGCGGTGGGAGCGTGATTTCACGGTCCCGACCGGCACGTCGATCTTGTCGGCGATTTCCTGATGGCTGAGTTGTTCGAAGTGGGCCAGCTTGACGATGGTCGCCTCGTCATCAGGCAGCTGGTCCACCGCTTTTCGTACCTGCCAAGCCTCCCACAAGCCGTCCGTCGCATCACGGTCGATGATCGGTTCGGCGAACTCGGAGGGGATCGGGGTGCGGCGTTCCTTGCGCCAGACGTCGATGGCCACCCGGCGGGCGATCGCGTACAACCACGGCTCGAATCGGCGATCCGTGTCGAAACGGTGGGCTCCGTTCCACGCCTTCAGAAAGGTCTGCTGGACGGCATCGTTGGCGAGTTCCCGATCCTGGAGAACGCTGTAGACCACGGTGAAGACCGGCCGCGAGTAGCGGATATACAGTTCTCGCACGGCGGTCTCGTCCCCGGCTCGGAAGCGATCGAGGAGTTCGACATCGGACATGGGTCGCATTCTGCCCGATAGCGCTCGGCTGTGTGCGGCCGAGAACCAGAAGCGGGGCTTGGCCGTACAGATGCGAGAACCCAACGAAAGGAACAATGATGACTCGACGACTTCTGGCGGTGGCCCTCACCCTTGGATTGCTCGCCGCGGCATGCGGAGGCGACGACGGACTGCAGGTGGTGACAAGCGATTCGGATCTCGGCACGATCCTCGCCGATTCGGACGGAAACACGGTGTACCTATTCGTCCCGGACGCTCAGGGCGATTCGACGTGCGAAGACGGATGCCTCGAGAACTGGCCGGCCGTGGCGGGGGATGTCTCGGCAGGTTCCGGAGCAAGTGGCGACCTGTTGGGGACGACGACTCGCAGCGATGGTTCGGAGCAGGCGACGTACAACGACTGGCCGCTCTACTACTTCGCCAACGACTCCGCCCCAGGGGATACCAATGGCCAGGGCGTCAACGACGTCTGGTTCGTGATCGACGCCTCAGGCACCGCCATCAACTGAACGGTCTGAAGCGGCGCAATGGCGAACCCTGGGTTCTAGACCGCCACAATGGCGGTCAGGAACCCTGGGTTCGCGGGATTCAGCCGGCGGTGATGAGGTCTGCGGCCTTTTCGGCAATCATGATCGTGGGGGCATTGGTGTTCCCGCGCGTCACAGTGGGCATCACCGAGGCATCGACGACGCGCAGGCCCTCGGTCCCGAACACTCGTAGTTGCGGATCGACGACCGCCCCCGACGGATCCGGACCCATCCGTGCCGAGCAGCTCGGGTGATAGAGCAGTTCGGCGTTGCCTCGAATGAAAGCCACGATCTGGTCGTCGGACCCCACCTGATCTCCCGGGATGATCTCACCAGCGCCGTATCCGCGAAACGCCGACGAACTCAGGATCTCCCGGCCCAGCTTGAATCCAGCCACCAAAGCGGTGACGTCGTCGGGTTCACTCAGGGCCATCGTCAGGATGTCTGGATGGATCTCCGGATCCGCCGAGCGGAGGGCCACCGAACCGCGGCTCTTGACGTCGACGAGCGTCGCACCGATGGTCATTGCATCACCCTCCAACGTTTCGAAGCCGTGACGAACGAAGGCGCCAGGAGCGAAATGGTATTGCATGTCCGGCGCATCGAGGGAGTCGCCGGTTCTCGTGAACGCCCCGGCCTCCCCGACATTGGACGAGAGATGGCCCGTCTTCTTGGCAAGGTACGTGATGAGATGCTTCGCTTTTTCGGCGTGAGCCAGGCTGACCGGCTCCGACACTCTGAACACGTTCAATATCACCGGGTGATCCTGGAGGTGTTGGCCCACATTGGGGTTATCCACCACGACGTCGATCCCGAAGTCCGCCAGGTGCCGGCCCGAGCCCACTCCCGAGAGCATCAACAGTTGGGGGCTGTTGTAGGCGCCACCAGAGAGGATGACCTCCCGTTCGGCACGGACTTCGTGGAGCGATCCGTCCTGGCTGTACTCGACTCCCACCGCCCGGGTCCCCTCGAAGAGCACGCGATGCGCCAATGCTCCTGTCTCGACGGCCAGGTTGCGACGCTCCATGGACGGCCGGAGATACCCTGTCGCTGCCGACCATCGGGATCCAGCCTTCTGGGTGACCTGGTAGAGCCCGACGCCTTCCTGGTGAGCACCGTTGAAGTCATTGTTCAGCGGCATGCCCAGCTCCACTCCCCCTTCGACGAAGGTCGACGACAGGATGTTGGGCGATTGGAGTTCGGCCACGTTGAGCGGCCCGTTCACCCCGTGAAACTCGTCGGCGCCTCGTTCGTTGTGCTCGGCCTTCTTGAAGAACGGAAGCACCTCGTCGTAACTCCAGCCTTCGCATCCACCGGCAGCCCAACCGTCGTAGTCGGCGCGATGCCCGCGGATGTAGATCATGGCGTTCATCGAACTGGAGCCGCCCAGCATCTTGCCGCGCGGCAGGAAGAGCTGGCGGCCGTCACAGCCGGGTTCCGGCATCGTGTGATAGTTCCAGTCGCGCTTCGTCTGAAAAAGCTTCGAGAATGCGGCGGGGGTCTTCACATTGAGGTGCCTATCAGATCCGCCTGCCTCGAGAACGAGGACGGACGTTGACGGGTCGACGCTGAGCCGGTTGGCCAGGACGGAACCGGCTGAGCCGGCCCCCACAATGATGTAGTCGTACGTCACCATCAGCGGAGCATACGGCTCGCGTCGGCCGTTCGGATCACGGAGTGACGGTTTCCATGGGTTCAACCCTCGGGGTACAGAGAGAACTCACCGAAGGACCCGGCGTCCTCGAATCCGAGTCGCCTGTACCAGGCGGCCGGCCAATCGTCCGCTTCGGCGTAGAGATGGATCCACTCTGCACCTGCCAGACGGGCAGCTGCGATCGCTGCCAGCACCACGGCCGTCCCGAGGTTCCGACCGCGGAACTCCTCGAGCGTCTGAACCGATTCGACCTGTGCCTCCGCACCGTCGAGATACAGTTCACACGAAGCGCCCGGCCTCCCATCAGCCTCGGCCATGAACAGACGCGCTCCGGCCTGCCGTTCCAGCTTGGCCGGGTAGTCAGCGAGGGTGCGAACCGTTGATTCGCCCCGGTCCGGATGCGCACGAACATGCTGTTCCAACAGCGCGACGATGTCCGAATGTGTGACCTCGCGAGCCTGCGGGAGGGCAGGAGGCGTAGGTGGTTCGTGCCGCAGAACCATGAGCACGTATCGGCTCGTCGACCAACCCAGCTCCACGAAACCAGGGCGGAGGGTCTCGAAATACGCAGCCGGATCGACGACGACCACCCGATGATCGAAGCCGGCACCACCGAGCAATCTATCCGCTTCGCCGGCCAACCGGCCGGCCGTCAGATCCTGCTCTCCATCGACCCATAGGAAATTCGAACCGTATCGTCGTGGGAAGTCCATCATCGAAGTACGCCGTGCCCCACGGCAGGTGCTCGACGCGGGTGCTCATCCTCTCCTGGAGGCGCTTCCCGAAGGCGATCGACCGAGCCTGATCCGACGTCATGGCCAACCACGCTAGCGACAACGACTAGTCGAGCGGCGAGCGGTCTCTCACGTCCTCGACCGCCACCAACGCCTGGCGGAGTTCTTCGATCCACTCGGTCTCGTGACGGCCGACCAGACGCACGCACCAGGCCAGCGCCTCGGATCGGCTGCGGGCTATCCCGCCGTCGATGAGCGTGTCGAGCACCTTCCGCTCACGCATCCGGAGGCGAGTCATCGCCGGAACAGCCAGGTGGGTGAAGATGATTCCCACTTCACCGCAGCGAGCTCCCCACGACACCTTGCGATCGAACTTGCGCTGGGCCTCATCCGCGATCTTCATGCGTTGGCGGCGCGTGTCCTCACGAAAGCCCTCGATCCGACTGGTGCAGGCGATCGCGCTGTCCTCCGTCCCGGCGTCCTCCGAAAGCGTCGGGACTTCCAGCGTGCCAATCAGAACGATCTCATCGCGGTCGACCTGAATCTCGATATCGGTGAACCAGTCGTCGGGGAGGCGACCTCTGAACCAGGATTCCATCTCAGTAATCATAATTACATCATTACACATCAGGGAAAAGGATGTCAACCCCTCATTGGACGCTCCACTGCACGAGCCGGGCGACCACCTCTTCATACCAACCCGCGGCCGCCAACAAGGCCAAGACGACCAGCCCGACCGCCGGCCACACCACGCCAGAGCCACGGGTGTGCCCGCTGCGGGAATGAAAGGTCTGAACGAGGAGGCCGATGGCGACCGGCGCCATCGACAGGCCGATTCCGTAGGCGATCAGCGGGACCATGGCTGCCCAAGGTTCGCGGGTGGCGAGCGTGAGGGCCGACCCGAGATGAATGCCGACGCATGGCTGCCACATCCAGGCGGCAACAGCCGCAACCAGAGCCGCCCCGGGCAAGGGCGCTCGTCGCCAGCCCGAAACGAAGAGCCCGGCGGCGATGAGGAAGCCACCGGCCACGACCCAACCATTGGGCGATGCGGTGAAGAATCCGGCCGCTCGGAGCCACAGCGCCACGCCAACGGTGGCGGCAAAGACGATCGAAGCGAGCAAGGCGGTGCGGCGCCCGATCAGAGCGACGAGGATGCCTGGAACCACGATCGCCGCTGCGCACGGCAAGATCACGTCGCCGATGCCCTCGAGAAAGATCACGCTTCGTCGAGGAGCGTCGCCACCGTCCGTTCGAGTTCGTCGTAGGCGCCCTCGCCGATCCGATCGAACCGTATCCGACCATCTTGGTCCACCACGAAGGTGCGGGGCCAGTAAGCCGGACTGCCCTGCCATGTGAAGAAGTTTCGCTTCTCGGTGTCGAGTGCGATCGGCCACGTGACGCCCAGGTCATCGGCGGCGGCGCCGATGGCCACCGGATCCTTCTCGCGTTCGAACTCGGGGGAATGCACTCCGACGATCTCCATGCCCTGCGACCCGTACTCCTCGTAGAGAGCTATGAGGTGGGGAAGCGTGTTCTTGCAGTTGTAACAGCCGAAGGTCCAGAACTGCACGACGACCACCTGGCCCCGCAGCTCCTCGAGCGACTCGACGTCGGACTGGAGCCAACCGTCCAGATCGGTCAGTGTCCCCGCCTCGCCGAGATCCGGTGGGTCGAAGGCCGGCTCGGTCGTCGTGGTGACGGCAGCGGGAGGTTGGGACGTCGTCGTCGAGAGTGGCGGCGCCGGCTCACTCCCGGCGTCGTTCGCAGCACACGCGCCTAGCGCCAGACCAAGGGTCAGGGCGGCGGCGGCCAGTCTCACGCAGCCCCCACCGTCACCTGACGGGTGTGATATCCGGTTGCTCCATCCGGTCTCGGTTCGGCCAAGTCCTCCGTTTGCGTCTCGCCGTTTCGATCGGTCGCTCTCACCTGGATGGCATGGGAACCGGAGGACATCTCCGCTCGAAGGATCCATTGACGCCAGGCGTCGTCGCTCAACGAGTCACCGAGTTCGGCATCCTGCCAGGCCCCATCGTCGACTCGAACCTCGACCCGCTCGATCCCACGGTTCGGGGCCCACGCCACGCCGGCGATGTTGACGGGTCCGGCAACGAGAGAGGCATTGCTCGCTGGTACATCGATCCGCGATTGCGTCTTGATCGGAGCTTCCTTGGCCCAGCCGCGCGGAACCCAGTAGGCGTCGAAGTCCTCCCACCTGGTGAGTTCGATCTCCGACAGCCACTTCGTGGCGGACACATAGCCGTAGAGCCCGGCCACGACGAGCCGCGCCGGGAACCCGTGGTCGAAAGGAAGGGGTTCACCGTTCATGCCGACCGCAATGAGGGCGTCTCGCCCATCGAAAGCGGCTTCAGTGGGAAACCCCACCGTGAAATCGTCCACCGAGCGACCCACGATCTGGGTCGCCCCGGGCTGAATTCCGGCTCGTTCGAGCACGTCGGAGAGCAACACACCCTGCCACTTGGCGGTTCCGACGAGGTTGCCACCCACCTTGTTGGAGACGCAGGACAGCGTGATGTAGCGCTCGACCATCGGCAGTTCGAGCAGGTCGTCGAACGTGATCTCATAGGGCGTGTCGACCATTCCCGTGATCTTCAGCGACCAGCTCGCCGGATCGACGTGCGGCGTCATGACGGCGGTATCGATCTTGTAGAAGCGATCGTTGGGCGTGATGACCGGGACCGCGCCGTCCACCTGCGCTCCGGACGGTGGAGCGGCAATCGGCCGGCGGACACCGGGAAGAATCACGTCTGCCCGCAAGGCGGCGGATTCCATCCGGTCGACGAGCCACCGCCCCATTCCTGCGCCTACTACGGCGATCGCCGTCACCGCCCCGGCCCCTATGAAGAAATCGCGACGTCCGCGATCGTGCTGTGTCCAGCGATCGCCTCGGCCGAGCTTGTACAAGAACCAGAGCGAGCCCAATCCGGTAACGATGGCGGCCACCGCTGCCGCCACCACGGGGAGGGTGTCATTGAGGGGATCAGCCAATCCGGCCGCCAAGCCGAGTGCGCCAAATGCGCCGAACCCCGCGACGGCGACCCAGAACCTTCGCGCTCCGAGCTGCCCGACGATGGCGCCGATCAGCAGGCTGACGAGGAGGATGCCCACCACCAAAGCCAACTTGTCGTAGATACCGAAGACCTGAATACCCCATTTGGCCACCGCAGAGGGAACCGCGTCGATCGTGAAGTCGGCGATAGACGGAACGAGCGAGCGACCGGTGCCGGTCAGGCCGGACACGAATTCGGACATACCGAGGGCGGCGGCCACCGCCAGGGCGCCGGACAATGCCGCAAAACGGGTTCTGCGAGTCGGAGCGGGACCCTCGGAGGACTCGTCCAAAGGAGTATCGGTGGTGTGCATGGCGCCAGAGTGGAGCGCCTCGCGCTCAAAGGCAAGCGCATCGGAGGTTGTTCCGCGCCTGTTAATCGAGGAGGAAGGTGCGAATTTTGAGTTTGTGCGCCATTTTCGGCGGTGAACACGTAGGGTGGGCGCCAACGACTCCGGACAGCGATTCATGACCACGTTCGACCCATGGGACCCGTCGGTCCGAGCCAACCCGCATCCCCTCTACCATCGCCTCCGCGCCGAGGCCCCCGTGTATCGGGCACTGGGACCCGGGTTGGGCGAGGGAGTCTGGCTCCTCACGAAATACGACGACTGCGAGGCCGCCCTCAGGGACCGGAGGATCGGCAAGGAGATCGAGAAACACGTCCCTGGCGCGGGGGCGGTCGATGTGCCGCAGACAGGGTTCGAGGTCCTGAATCGAAATCTGCTGTTTGTCGACCCTCCCGACCACACCCGACTCAGGCGGCTTGTCTCCACCGCATTCACTGCCCGGACGGTGGCGGCACTCGAGCCTCGAATCGCCGAAATCGCCTCCGACCTCATCCAGCAAATGCACTCCAAAGATGAAATCGACCTCATTGCCGATTTCGCCTTTCCCCTCCCCGTCACGGTCATCGCCGAGATGCTCGGAATACCTGCGGCCGATCGAGACTTGTTTCGCAACTGGACCAAGCGACTTCTCTTCACCGACGACGTGACCGACGCCCAACTCGCCGGGCTCGAGTTCATCGCCTACATGAACGAACAGATCGCCACCCGCAAGGACGATCCTGGCGCCGACCTCCTCAGCAGACTGCTCCACGCCGAGGAGGACGGAGATCGCCTCGACCATTCGGAATTGCTGGCCATGGTGCTCCTCCTTCTCGTCGCCGGCCACGAAACCACGGTGAACCTGATCGGGAACGGCACCCTGGCACTCGTTCGGAATCAGGACCAGCTCGCCAAGCTCCGAGCCAACCCGAACCTCCTGGAGGGAGCGATCGAAGAGATGCTTCGTTACGACGGTCCGGTAGAGGTTCCCACCCTGCGATGGGCCTTCGAGGAGATCCCAATGGGTGACCAGGTGATTCCCGCCGGTGAATTGGTGGTCCCTGTGCTCCTGGCCGCCAATCGCGATCCTGCCCATTTCGAAGATCCCGACCGTTTCGATATCACCCGAACACCCAACCGGCACATAGCGTTTGGAAGCGGGATCCATCATTGCCTCGGGGCCCCATTGGCCAGGCTCGAGGCAAAGATGGCCTTCCAGGCGCTGCTCACCGAGTTCTCAGGCATCGAGCTGGCGATCGAGCCGGAGGATCTGCGGTGGAACATGATGCTCTTCCTGAGAGGCATGAAGGCGCTCCCGCTGGCCGTGGATCGTCGACCGTGACGGTCCGAGTCGAGCGAGATGGATCTATCACCACGGTGGTCCTCAGCCGTCCGGAGACCCGCAACGCCGTTGATCCGTCCTCGGCGGAGGCGCTTCGACGCGCCTTCGTCGCATTCGACGCCGACGACGAGCAATTCGTTGGGGTCCTGTGGGGCGAAGGAGGCACCTTCTGTTCCGGGTTCGATCTCAAAGTGGCCGCATCAGGCTCATTGGGATTCGACCCGCAGGGGGAGGGACCAATGGGACCGACCCGACTGACGCTCTCCAAGCCTGTGATCGCTGCCGTCGAGGGCTATGCGGTAGCAGGCGGCATGGAGCTGGCGCTGTGGTGCGACCTGCGGGTCGCCGCCGAGGACGCCGTGTTCGGTGTGTTTTCGCGGCGATGGGGTGTGCCTTTGATCGACGGTGGAACGGCCCGCCTCCCCCGCCTCATCGGTGAGGGCAGGGCGCTCGACATGATCCTCACCGGTCGCCCCGTCGACGCCAGAGAGGCCAGTGCTTGGGGCCTCGTCGACCGGGTGGTGCCCTCCGGGACGGCTCGGTCTGTCGCCGAGCAGCTGGCTCATGAGATTGCCGAGTTCCCGCAGGCGTGTCTGCGGGCCGACCGGTATGCTTCGATCACCCAATGGGGAATGGAGATCTCAGCCGCCCTGCGGGCGGAAGCACAGGGCGGCGAGTTGCCTCTCCACAGCGCAGCCGCGGGAGCATCACGGTTCGTGAACGGAGAGGGCCGAGGAGGAGCTGGAGTCTGAATGGCGTGGCGGTTGATGTTCGAGGGTGCCCAGATCGTCGGCCAGTCGAGCGGGGATGGCGACGGCGTCGTGTTCCTGCACGCAGGGGTCGCCGACCGACGAAGCTGGGCTGAGTGCCAGTCCGAGGTCTCGGCCACCCATCACGCGGTGTCGTACGACCGGCGCGGCTTCGGCGAGACCAGCTATGAGGCCAGGGAGTTCTCACACCTGGACGACCTCCGGGCAGTGCTCGACCACCACAGAATGGATGCGGTGACGCTCGTCGGGAACTCGATGGGTGGCGGCCTGGCCCTCGACTTCGCACTCGCCGACCCGGAACGATGCCGGGGACTGGTCCTGATCGGGACCGCAGTGTCTGGAGCTCCACCGCCCGAAGGCTTCACCGAGCCGCTTCTCTCTCTCGACGCCGCCCTCGACGCCGCCGACGAGGCAGGCGACCTCGACGAGGTCAACCGTCTCGAAGCTCACCTCTGGCTCGATGGCCCCTCCGCTCCCGAGGGGCGTGTCGCCGGGTGAGGTGCGTGACCTCTTCCTCGAGATGAACCGACTGGCACTGGCTGCACCCAGCCCCGGAGAGGAGCGACCGCGCCCTCCTGCTTTCGAACGACTCGGCCAGATCGCCGTTCCCACCTTCGTACTCGTCGGCAGCCTCGACCTGCCGTTCATCGTCGAACGCTCGTCGCTGGTCGCCGACCTGATACCCACCGCGCGAGTTCGTCCAGTTGGCCAGGGGTGGCGCACCTCCCCGCCATGGAGCAACCAGACCTGGTCGTCCCGCTCCTCGAGGGTTTCCTGTCCGGTCACTGACCACCCGCCCGCCCGGACGAGAGCTCCGACGCCCGTGCCGCCGCCGATGACTTCAGTCGAGGAAGATGTCCGTCTGGAGTTCTGCGTCGGAACGGTAGGCGTACCCGGAGAGGTCGGTGACGCCTTCCTCGGCCAACACCTCGTCGTCGATGTAGAAGTTGCCCGTCGCCTGGCGGCTCGGTCGGCAGAAGATGGCGTAGGCGGCGTCGGCCATGATCTGCGGCTTCCGTGACCGAGCCATCGCCTCGTCGCCGCCGAGGAGATTCTGGACGGCCGCCGTGGCGATGATCGTCCTCGGCCACAAGCTGTTCACCGCGATCCCCTCGGAGCAGAACTCGGCGGACATGCCCAACGTGCACATGCTCATCCCGTATTTGGCGATCGTGTAGGCGGCATGGTTCTGGAACCAGTGCTGCGCCATGTTCAGCGGAGGACTGAGCGTGAGGATGTGGGGGTTGTGCGGACTTCCTGAGTGCCGGGATGCAGGCCTTCGAGACGAGGAAGGTGCCGCGTGTATTGATCGTCTGCATGAGGTCGTAGGACTTCATGGGCAACGCTTCCGTACCGCGCAGATCGATCGCCGAGGCGTTGTTCACGCACAGGTCGATACCACCGAACTCGGCGACGGTCCGTTCGACGGCGCCGAACACCTGATCCTCGAACCGGATATCGCCGACGATGGGAAGGGCCTTCCCGCCCGGCAGCCTCGATCTCTGCGGCCGCCGTGAACACCGTCCCCTCGAGCCTCGGATGAGGTTCGGCCGTCTTGGCCACCAATGCCACGTTGGCGCCGTCTGCGGCCACCCGTTTGGCAATGGCCAGGCCGATTCCACGGCTTGCCCCCGAAATGAACATCGTCTTCCCTGTGAGCCCTGCCACGTCATCTTCCCATCAGTTAACGAACGTTTACATCTCGCATAGTAGGTTATTCGCAGACCACGACGATCAGAGGACGGGCGATGAGTTACGAACTGACCCGCAATGGCGACGTGTTCGTCTTGACCATGGACGAAGGCGAGAACCGCTTCAATCGGGAGTCGCTCGGATCTGCTCAACGCAATCCTGGACGAGGTCGAGCATGCCGAAGGTCCGGCCGCCCTCGTCACCACCGGAGTCGGCAAGTTCTTCTCGAACGGTCTCGACCTCGAATGGGTCATGAGCGGCGACGCCGACATGAGCCTCGGCGAACTGGCCGACGGAAACGCAACGCTTCCTCGCCAGAACCCTGGTGTTCCCCCGCCCGACCGTCGCAGCCATCAACGGACATTGTTTCGCGGCCGCCGCCATGTGGTCGCTCTGTCACGACTTCCGGGTGATGCGGGCCGACCGCGGCTTCTGGAGCCTTCCCGAGGTCGATATCCGGATACCGTTCACCGACGGCATGGGGGCACTGATCCAGGGCCGGCTCGACCCTCAAACCGCCCACCTCGCCATGACCACCGCCCATCGATTCGGCGGCGACGCGCCGAAGCCCGGGGCATCGTGGACGAGACCGCCGCCGACTCCGAGCTACTGGATCGAGCGATCACCATGGCAGGCGAGCTGGCCGGGAAGGATCCGGCCACCCTGGGCGCCATCAAGAAGGGCATGTACGGCTCGATCGTGACAGCTCTTCTTCCGTGACTTCAACCCAACTACGAGGGTGCGCGACCAGCTCCCGAGTTGGGGTGTCTCTGCTCGACAGCGTGACCGGACAAAGCTCGCCAGCCCCGGATCGGACGGCGAGCTCGGTGTTCACGGAAGCGGCTCGATCTGACTCGAGCTCTCAGCCACGGCCGGCGACCGCCTCAAGGATCGACCGATCGACGATGTGGACCCGTCGATACGCCGTCGCGATGGCACCCGCCTCTCGCAGAAGACCCAGCGCCTCGTTGACGGTCTGGCGACTGGCCCCGAGGAGACTCGGCCATTCCGGCCTGGGAGAGATGCACCTCACCTCGCACGTCGCACTCGTCGAGAATCAGTTCGGCGACTTGTTCCTTCACCGTGCGCTGCATCAAGCCCAGCACCCGTCGCTGCGTCGACTCGAGCTGCGTGAGGCCGGCCACCAGCCACCGCAGGGTGATCACCGGACGCTGCACCAGGACCGGCAGAAGCAGATCTCGGTCGAATTTGAAGGCCACCAGCCTCGTGGCCGCCCGGGCGGAGAGCTTGTAGGGCTCGCCCTGAAACATGGCGATGTCGCCGAGGACGGAGCCGGCGCCGGCCCTTCCCACGGTTCGTTTGGCCGATTTCGCACCTCGATAGAGCTCGACCTGGCCACTCTCCAGGACGAAGGCGTGGCGGGACTCTTCACCCTCCTGAACAGGTGGGTACCTGGGTACTTCTCGATCACCTCGCCCGTGGAGGCGAGTGCCTCGAGATCAGACTCGCGCAGCGGGAGATAGTCGGTGCGGCCAAAACTGCGCGCCAACCAGGCAAAATGCCGGCGGTCGCGTTCGTCCATGGTCGGACCCTCCTCGTTGGTCTCGACAACGCCGCCGGGCACCAAACCCTTCCGACGAGGCACGATTCGCCAGCTCCAAGACCTCGAACTACCATGCCCAACCATGCATCCTCTGAGCGGCCCTTTCCTCGTTGCCCTGGTCGTCCTTGCCCTTGGGCGGACTCCTCAAGATCGTCCGACCGGACGACACCGCCAACGCCATGCGAGGCGATGGGACTGCCGTCCCATCGGGTCCTCGTGCGGTCGCATGGGCGGAGCCGAGCTGGCGCTCGGCCTCGATGGCACTGCTGGTGGCGGGAACGCACGCCTCCCCTGGCGCTCGTCCGGCCGACTCGTGGCTGTGTACTCGGCGTTCGCCGTCTTCGTGATCGTCGCTCTCCGCAGAGGCCTTTCCATCCAGTCCTGCGGCTGTTTCGGGCGAGTCGACACACCTCCTTCGGTCGCTCACATCGCCGTCAACCTGGTGGCGGCCACGACGGCCGCTGGTCTGGGCCTTCACCGCCGAACCGGCCGCTCACCTCCCAGCTCGTCGACCACCCGGCTGAGAGCGCTCCCCTGTTGGCGCTGAGCATCGTGGGCGTCTACCTGATCTACGTCGCCCTGACCGCCTTCCCCGAAACCATGGCCGAGGTCCGGAGGCGGCGGCAACGTGAGCAACTGGCTCGTCCGAGCGAAGCTACCGCACTCCTCGAGCGAAAGGTGAGCCGGCGCAGTTTCCTGAGCCGGGTCGCCACGGTCGGATCGGCCCTCGTGGCTGCCCCCCTCACCTACGCGCTCAAGCCGACCTCCGCCTTCGCGGCGGTCTGTTCCTGCTCGGGCTCCTCGTGCAGTTGCAGCGCACTCTGCTGTGACGGCTACACCGAGTTCTGTTGCACGATCTACGGCTCCAATACCTGTCCGCCGGGCACCCAGGTGGCCGGCTGGTGGAAGGCGGACGGATCCGGGCTTCTGCGACGTGGACGGCGTGCCCCAAACCGCGCTACTACCTGGACTGCAACGCCAGCTGCAACGGGTGCGGATGCGGATCGAGCGGGTCTGTGCTCCCCTTCGTGCTCCGACGGAAACTGCCAGTGCGCTCTCGGCTCATGCAACAACCGGAAGACCAACTGCACGCTGTTCCGGTACGGGCAATGCGGAAACCACATCGAATGCCTGGGACCCATCGTGTGCCGAGTCGTGACCTGCACGCCACCCGTGGATCTGGGACGACTCGTGCGGCACGACGAGCCGAACCGACAACAACACCCGCTTCCACGACCGCTCCGTGCCTGCACGATGCCCCCGACTATCCCTCCCTGCCCGGGGTCTTCGCCGCCGGCACCTGGCGCCTCGCCACCGGCACCGGCGCCAGCGACCCGCTCAGCGTCTTCGCCTTCGGTACGCTCGGCGAGATCCCCGTGACCGGGGATTGGAATGGCGACGGCACCGTGACCCCGGGCGTGGTTCGCAACAGCCGATTCGGTCGCTACAAGGACGGCGTGATGTGGTGGCGTCTCCGCAACGACCCTGGGTCCGGCGAGCCGGACTACGTCTTCTCGTACGGCAAGCCGGGTGACATCCCGATCGTCGGTGACTGGAACGGCAACGGGATCCAGACCCCCGGCGTCATCAGGGGCAACACCTGGTATCTCCGCAACGCCAACAGCACCGGAGCCGCCGACCTCACCTTCCAGTTCGGAGAAGTCGGCGACACCTTCGTCGTCGGCGACTGGAACGGAGACGGCATCGACACCCCGGGCGTGGTGCGAGGAACGACCTGGCTCCTTCGTAATTCGAATTCGGGAGGTACCTCGGATCTGAGCTTCGCGTTCGGTGAGGCCAGGCGACCAATTCGTGGTCGGCGACTGGAACGGCAGACGGAATCGATGGACCCGGCGTGGTGCGAGGGACCACCTGGTTCCTCCGGAACGATCCCGAGCGCCGGAGATCCCGACCTCGTCATCGAGCTGGGCGCCGAAGGCACTCCCGGTGGTGTGGAGTTCCGGCGCGCTGGCAGCCGTTCCAGAGGCACCCGATCCAACCGCTCCGAGGATCGCATGACAGCGAGATTCGTCCATGACCGTCGCCCTTCTCGTCATCGGGCGCTCGTGATCCTGATCCTTGGCGATCCTCGTGGCCGGACTCCTCAGAAGCCACGCCGAGATACTCCGCTCACTTCACGACCTCGGCGTCGGCGAACATGGCGAGCGGGTCACCGCTCCTGCTCACCAGACCCCCAACGTCATCCCTGGCGTTCCCGAGCCGCGCCAATCTGCCACCCCGGCATTCGACATCGCCGGAGTGAAGACCGACGGAGCCGCGCGGCGCATCGCGGTGGTCGAGACCGATCACACCACCCTGCTGGCATTTCTCTCGACCGGCTGTTCGACCTGCACATCGTTCTGGAAGGCGTTCAGGGAACCGACCGACTCGACCTGCCCGGGGTCGACACCCGCCTCGTGGTGGTCACCAAGAGTCCCAGGAGAGGAGTCGGAGTCCCGGCTGCGGGATCTGGCCCCCCGCCAGTTTCCTCTGGTCATGTCGTCGGAGGCATGGACCGACTATCAAGTACCTGTCTCGCCCTATTTCATCCTCGTCGATGGCCCGGCTGGCCGGGTCCTCGGCGAAGGGGCGGCCGCCACCTGGGCACAGGTGAAGAACCTGTTGACGCAGGCGGTCGCCGACCAGTCGATCGTCACCCGGACCCCCGTTCCCGGCGATCTCCTCGGGAGCCGACCGCGAAGACCGCATCGACCGCGAACTTCGCGACGCCGGAATCGAGCCCGGGCATGCCAGCCTCTATCCGGCCGCCGCACCGACGTGGAAGAGCGGAATGAACCTCCCCGTTCTCGTCGGAGTGCTCGCCGGCGTCACGCGCCGCGCTGTCCGGTCGAGTTGGTCACCGTGAGGAGAATCGATGCTGTCGAGCATCACGCCGCTCGGTGAGCGGACGAGAAACAATCGATGGAGCACCACCGTCGGCTGGTACATCGCGGGCTCGACCCTCGGCGGCCTCACCTTTGGGGTGGCCGGAGCGCTGGGGACCGTCGGCGCCAGGGCGATCTGGTGGCCCGCCGAGCCCACGCTCAGGCTTGATCGTGGTGGCGATACTCCTCGCCGGCTTGGCACTCGACCTGGGGCTGGTCGGGCTCCCTCCCGTCGATCCATCGCCAGGTCAACGAGGACTGGCTCACCCTGTATCGGAGCTGGGTCTACGGAGGCGGGTTCGGATATCAGCTTGGCCTGGGCGTGGTGACCATCGTGCCGACCGCAGCAACGTACGTGGCCTACTCCATGGCATTTCTCTCGGCGTCTCGTAGCAGGCGGCGCCCTCGTCGGCGCCGCGTTCGGCCTGGCCAGAGCCCTCCCGATCCTGGCCGTCCGGCGAGCGGTGGACCCAGTCCGGCCTTCGAGCCTTTCACCGCAAGATGCAGAGCCTCGGACCGAGAGTCGGGCGGCTCACCAAGACCGGCCTCGGCGCCGGATTGGTCGTCGCTCTGTTCTCGCTGAACGGTGGTGGGTCTGAGCATGGCCCAGATCGCCGACCAGGGCGTGAGTTTCGAACTTCCTCCGGGGTGGGAAGCCGAGTTCATTCGCCGAGCACCCGATCTGGCGCCGCTTGGCACCAGCACCCCGGAAGAGACCTATGCGGTCGTCCACATCGCCAACTGGCCGATGCCCACCGAACGGGGCGACTTCGGTTCCGGCGCCGTCGAGGTGATGCGCAGCGGTGATGTCCTCGTCATCCTCGCCGAATACGGCCCCGAGAACCTCGGAACCGCTCTCTTCAAGCGAGTCGGCGTCCCATGGCCGCTCGACACCGCCGACTTCGACCAGAACCGCCTCCAGCGGCCGCTTCCCGGGCAGGGGGACTCCAACAGTTCTTCACCGAATCAGACCGGGCGTTCTGCCTGTACGTGGTGCTCGGCAATCTCGGAGACGGCAACTGCAATTGGTCGACAACGGTCAACGCCCTCCTCGAAACGGTGATCATCACATGAGCGATGCACGCATGAGGACGGGCTATCC
The DNA here is from genome assembly GCA_963752075.1 of uncultured Acidimicrobiia bacterium. Lineage (GTDB taxonomy): Bacteria > Actinomycetota > Acidimicrobiia > Spongiisociales > JAENVV01 > CBDUEV01. The sequence goes on along the minus strand of CAVVWO010000005.1, from coordinate 27,408 downwards.
GGACGCTGCGTGTCTCGCCTGCTCCTGCCTTCGTTGCGGTTCCGTCGGCTGCAGCCGCCGCGCTCGACATCGATGGCTACTTCGACGATGACAACGCATCGGTGCACGAACAGGACATCGATTCGATCGCCGCGGCCGGTATCACTCTCGGATGTAATCCGCCTGCCAACACCCACTTCTGTCCGAGCCAGGATGTCACCCGTGGCGAGATGGCCGCCTTCATCCGCCGTGCCAAGGGTCTGCCGTTCGTCACCACCGACTACTTCTGGGATGACAACGGTTCCACGTTCGAGGACGACATCAATGCCATTGCCGCGGACGGCATCACGGCAGGGTGTGGAGGCGGACGCTACTGCGGTTCGGACCCGATGCGCCGCTCCGAGATGGCGGCCATGCTCGCCAATGCACTCCAGTTGCCCCAGTCGACGACCGATCACTTCACCGACGACAACGGCAACCCGCTCGAAGAGGCGATCAACTCGATCGCCGACGCCGGGGTCACGCTGGGGTGCAACCCCCCGACGAACGACCAGGTTCTGTCCCGATCTCACCGTGTCCCGCGCCCAGATGGCGAGCTTCCTGACGAGGGCATTCGACCTTCCACCGGTTTCCATCGAAGGCTCCTCTGGAGCTCGCCGTGCCGTTTTCCGGCGTCTGTGATGCTCAACAAACCTCCTGCAACGCCACGATCACGCTGCCGAGCATCGACGCCTACCTGATCGACGAGGGTTGGTTCTATCGACCTCCCTTCGCTCCGGGGGAGCAGACCCTGTTCGAAGCGGGCACCACCGATTTCCGGGCCCGCCTCGACGGGGTCCCCGTGTCCTGATTTCGACCCCGATCGCATCTGAGGGCGGATCATTCGTGAAGAGGTTCTCCGGGCAGATACCTCGGCTCTCGGTAGGGAGCCACGAGGTCATCGGTGAATGGCGTTGGAACGGCACGCTGATCTACGAAACCCGCATCACGCTGATCATCGAGTGACCGATGAGAGTGCTGGCTGTCTGTCTCGGGAACATCTGCAGGTCACCGACGGCAGAGGCAGCGCTGCGAGAGGCTGCCGCCGAACGCGGCATCTCGATCGAGGTCGACTCGGCAGGAACCGCCGGCTACCACATCGGGCGGCCGCCCGACGGGCGCATGATCCAAGCCGCGGCGGCGGAAGGGCTCGCATTGGGAGGTACGGCTCGGCAGGTCCAGACCGACGATTTTCTCCGCTTCGACGTCATCTTGGCGATGGACCGGTCGAATCTCGCTGACCTGCAGGCGCTGGCCCCCTGCCCCGAGTTGAGCTCCAAGCTCCACCTCTTTCGCGATTTCGAGGGAGAGGGTGAAGACCCCGACGTTCCGGATCCCTACTACGGAGAAGCGGAGGGGTTTGGTGAAGTCGTTGCCATCTGCCTGCGGGCCTCAGCCGGATTCGTGGAGCGCGTCGCCTCCGACGCGGGGCTGAACCGGCCGCGAATCAAGCGGTCCGGAGTGCTTCCGTGGGACTCATCCGCGCCGCTCGGATCGCAGGGTACAAACCGGCGATCGCTCCGATCACCAGCGCAGCCACCAAACCACCGATGATGGCGATTTCAGGTACCAAGGTCGTCCACCCCTTGTACTGTGCATAGGCGGTCGTGACCCCAAAGCCGAGCGCCACCCCGCCGGCTCCGCCGATCCCGGCCAGCAGGAGCGCCTCCATCAAGAACTGCAGGGCGACATGCCGTTTGGTCGCCCCGAGCGCCCGACGCAGCCCGATCTCCGAGCGGCGTTCGAGCACCGAGATGACCATCACGTTGGCAATGCCGACGCCACCGACGAGGAGCGCCACCGCCCCCAGACCGAGGAACAGCGCGGTGAAGGCGTCGTCTGCTGCCTCACGCGCTTCGAGGGCGTCAGAGGGTCGATCGACTTCGACTTCTTCCGGGTTCTCCGGGTTGGCGGTCGGGGCCAGAACCCCCATCACCGCGTCCACCGAGGCGGGATCGGTGCGCACATAGATGGACGAGGGGACGATCTCCTGATCCAGAAGTCCTCGGCCGACTTCAGCGCCGATCAGGGCGGCACGGTCGAGGTCGGGGCTCAGCTCGAACGGCTCGAGAACCCCGACCACCGCGAACCACTCGTCGCCCAGCCAGACCACGGGGCTCGCCTGCGAGATCGGTCACACCCAGACGTTCGGCGGCCACCGAGCCGAGCACCGTGGCCGGGTAGGAGGCTGTGGCGGCATCGAGCCAGCGGCCGTCCGCCACCGAGCCGGACAGCGTGTCGAGCAGATTGAGGTCGACTGCCTTGACCGTGACGCCGCCGGTCTGGGTAGCGGGGATGTAGTCCGTCCGATAGACGTTGGCGTCAACCTCACTCACCGCCGACGTGGCCTCGCACGGGTCCGATCCGGCTGATCATGGCCGCAGCGTCTTCGGGAAGCTCCCCCGAACCGAGTCCGATCCCGGTGCCGGCTTGCACCGTGAGCAGGTTGGTGCCGAGCCGATCCAGTTGGGCCAGTAGATCGGACTTCGAGGACTCCGAAAGTCCGAGGACCGCCACCATTGCCGCGATGCCGATCATGATCCCCAGCGCCGACAGCGCCGCTCGCAGCTTGCGGGTGCGGAGGCCGACCGTGGCGGTGCGGCCCAGATCGGAAGGATGGATACGGCTGGGCCGAAGCTCGGTGGTCATGCGTCGACCTTCGGTCGGTCATACTCGATCCTGCCGTCCAGGATCCCGACCATGCGCGGAAACTGCTCGGCGATCTCGCGATTGTGGGTGATCACGATGAGCGTGGTCCCCTCCTCGTTCAGTTCCTCGAGGAGTTCGACGATCGCATCCGACGATTTGGAGTCGAGGTTGCCGGTGGGTTCGTCGGCGAGCACGATGGCCGGACGACCGATCACCGCCCGAGCCACGGCCACCCGTTGGCGCTCTCCACCGGACAGCTTGGTAGCCACATGATCGAGGCGATGCCCCATCCCGACCCGATCGAGCGCCATCGTGGCCAGTTCGCGACGACCGTCGAGCGACATGCCCGTGTAGAGCAGGCCGTCAGCCACGTTATCGAGCACCGTGGCCAAGGACCAATCGGTCCATGTCAGCGGCGTCCGCAAGGACGTCAAGCTCAACCCGCTGCTTCGATCCAAGGTGAACAGACCGAGCCGATCGAATCGGCGTCGGCCGGCGAAATCGTCGCGATCGCCAAAATGGACGACCTGCACGTCGGATCATCGCTGGGCGAACGAAGTTGCCGGCCATTGAGTTCCCCGAGCCGATGGTCGGGTTGTCGATTTCGCCCAGCAAACGGGGCGACGAAAACAAGCTTTCCGCGGCGATGCACAAGTTGACCGAAGAAGATCCGACCTTGAAGCTGTCGCGCGACCCGCAGACCAGTGAAATGGTGATGACGGGAACGAGCGAATTGCATTTGCAGATTCTGCGAGAACGTCTTGCCCGACGTGACAAGATCGAAGTCAACACGCACGAACCGCGGATCCCCTATCGCGAAACGATCACGCAGTCGGCCGAAGGTTCGTATCGCCACAAGAAACAGAGTGGCGGTCGTGGACAGTTTGGCGAAGTGCATATCCGCATGCTGCCGCTGCCGCGCGGAACCGACATCGAATCGTTCGCGGTCAAGGCTCGATTCCCGTCGATGAAGAACTCATCACTACCATCCCGAGTCGAACTTCTTGTGGGTCGATTCGATCGTCGGTGGCGTGATTCCCGGCAACTTCATGCCGGCGATCGAAAAAGGATTCCTGGAACGACTTGTCGCAAAGGTGTGATCGCCGGCTACCCGATCCAGGATGTCGCCGTCGAAGTCTTTTTCGGCAAGCATCATCCGGTCGACAGTAGCGAAGCCGCTTTCAAGATGGCCGGCTAGCCTTTGCTTCCGAGAAATGTTCAACGAAGCGCGTCCGGCGCTGCTGGAGCCGATCGTCCATATGGAGATCACCACGCCGGAAGACTATGTCGGTGACATCTACAGCGACATGAGCAGTCGTGGTGGTCGTGTGCTGGGCAGCGATGCCATCGGTGGCGGACTGCACTCGATCCAGTGCGAAGTTCCGCTGCGATCGGTCGGCCACTACAGCCGAACGCTGTCCAGCATCACCGCGGGCCAAGGAAGTTACACGCTGCACTTCAGCCACTACGAAACGGTGCCGGGCGATGTCCAACGTCACTTGATGGACGCGGCCAAGAAGGAGCAGAAGAAGAAGTGACCGCGTAGCCTGTGAACGGTAGGTGAAACGAATTTTGGGCGAGGCGAATCAATCGGCTCGCCCTTGTTGTTGCGGCCTCGTGCGTTGTCAAGATTCATGTGCCTTTGTCGCCGATCGCTCCGCCGATCAGTGCGCTCGACCGGCGGTGCGGTCGGCGACACTTGGCCCGGCATTCTCGAGATGCTCATGTGGCGGCTTGACCCGTCGCGTGCGGCTCATCTTGCTGGAGGCATCGTCGGGCCTGTTTGGACGGCGGATTCTTGTTGATCTCCAGAATCGTTTTTACGACATCGATCAACTGATCCAGCCGGAACGGTTTGAACAGCACGCACTTTGGATGCAGACCGTTCTGGCGAGCCTTGACGATCGAATGACCGGGGTCGTAACCAAAGCCCGTCATCAACACCATGGGAACGCGGTCCATGATCTCGCCCAACCGCAGCATCAACTGGTAACCGCTGTAATCGGGCAGACGAATGTCGCTGATGATCACGTCGTAACTGCCCGCGCCACCGCTGCCGCGAACCATCAAGACCGCTTCGTCGCCCTTGTGGGCGGTTTCGACGATGCATCCGTACTCGCTCCAGCAACTCGTGGGCGTCCTCGCGGACTTGTTCGTCGGCGTCGACGACCAGAACGCGTTTGCCGCGCAGTGACGCGTGTTGCGGTGATTGAACACCGGCCGGAACCGCTTCCAGCGGCGTCATCTTCTGACCGATCTGCTGGATCGTCTGCTTGATGTCGCGGGCGTTGTGCAGGATCCGACGCAGCCGATCGACCACTTCGGGGCTGTGGCCGATGTAGCCTTCCATCACGTTGACGGCGTCATTGAGGATCTCGTCGACCGGCAACGCCACGGCACTGTGAATCGCATCACAACTTTGCTGAGCCGTGTTCGCTTTTTGGGCAACCAGCAATTCCAAGCGTGTTCAGCGCAAAGGCGACATCGCGGGCAAAGATCTCCAAGAACTGCAAATCGCTGTCGGTGAAACGCGGCCGGATCGGGGCTTTCGACGTTGATCGTTCCCAGCACCTGATCGTGCAGAATCAGCGGCGCCGTGATCGAACTCTTGGAATTCGTCGCACCGGGAATGAACAGTGGATCGTTCTCGACGTCCTGGCAAACGTAGCTCATTCCACTGGCGGCGACGTAGCCGGTGATGCCGTTTCCCTGAGGATGTGCGAACAGCTGGCGATCCGAGGCGTCCTGATCGATGCCAACGCTCAGCAGCGGGACGAGGTTGCCGGTGGCATGTTCGAGCAATCGGATTTCGATCACCTCGAAGTTCAGCAAATCGCTGAGGTAATGACGGATGTTCTCTTTCAGCAGATCGATTCGCTCGTCGACCTCCATCATGAAGATTTCGGTGGGGCGCAGATCGGCCAGCTCGCGACCCGCCTGATGAATCGCGGCCAACTTCTGCTGCTGAAGAATCTCGTCGGTGATGTCGCTGACCGTGACGATCAACTGGCGCGAATGATCTGGGCTGGACGATCGGCGCGGCATGAACCTGATAGTAACGATTGCCGCCGCGTGTGCAGCGTGCTGTTGCTTTCCTCGCCGGTTGCCAGCGCGGTGTGAAACGGACAAAAATCGGGTCCCATGATTTCCGGATTGGAAAGCAATTCGTAGAAATTGATTCCCGCCAATGACTCTTCCGGCTTTGCCCAGACCACTGAGCCAATCGACGGTTGGCCCACAGCACGCGAACCTCCGAATCGAGCAGCGCGACGCCCTCGGGCATGTCGCGCAGCATGATGCCGCTCTGTGCGATGCCACGCAGCTCGCTCAGCTGCGGAAACTGATTGCGGGCGATCCAAACTCCGTCGACCGACGGTTCGTTCAGCTCGTCGACAACGGCAACCGAGGTGTCGACGACGATGACGTTTTCTCGCTGCAACGTCGGCAGGCAACGTCTCCGGATCTCCCACGCAAATTAATTTGCGTGGTCCGCTCGTGGATTGCGTCGCCTGTGGCGATCGATTCATCGATCTTCTCCCACCACAACTCGCGTGTTCATCGATGCGAACAATGCACCGGACCTACCGATTCGAAGATGGTCATTGAGCTTTCGCGAGTTGCCTAATCCCTAATGAATCATACGGACCAAGCCCGTTTTGTCACAGGTAGCAACAAATCGCGGATGAGAATCGAGTCGAGATTCCCACGCGACCTCCGTTGGCTATCGGCTCGCTGCCTAGCGATTCTTTCGCCAAGCTGCGGATTCTTTGCGAAGCCGGCGATTCTGCTCGCGAAACAGGAAGACTCGTTGCACCGACGTCAGGTATTTGTCGCGAAGCCTGGGATTCACAGCGAAGCGAGCCAGTCTTGCGAGATTGACGGACAATCACAGCCGCCATCTGCCAAGAATCTTGGTGTGCTCCGTGCGGTTACGGCGATCAGGATCCGCCTTGGGAAAGTGTGTGAGTGTGCACGCAATGCTGTCAACACCAGTACACCCATCGGATGTGCAATATGCCCGAATGAGGGTGAGCGATTCCTCGAGAAAGTCTGCAATCATAGTTTGCCCTTTTTCCCTAAATTCCAATCGCGGAGTTGTTGACATCGGACGGGTACTTCTTACATTCAACGGCCCCACTAGGCGAAAGTTCGCCTAGATTGCGCAGCCGTTAAAAACTTCCTCGTATTTCTACTGTTGCCTCACAGGCTGTGAGACGTTTCCGGAGGGTATTCCTAGATGAGAACACATGTGATGAAGAGCGTTTTTGGACTTTGTGCGGCGTTATTGTTCGCTGCGAATGTCCAAGCACAATGTGGTAACTGCGGAGGCTGCGCAAGCGGTTCCGGGTGTGTCACCGTTGGCGGCGGAGTCGCCATGGGTAGTGGGGTGGTGCCGCGAGCGGCGCCAGTCTGCGGTCTATGAGACGCGAACTGTGATGCGTTCACAGTACGTGACCGAGACGCGAATGGTCCCGCAGACCACGTACCAGCGTCAGACTCAAACTCGGATGCGTAACGTCACTCGTCGTGTCGCGCGGGTTGAAACGCGTCAGCAGACCTACACGGTGAATGTTCCGCAAACGCAAACGCGGACAGAGACCTACAACGTTCAAGTTTGCGTTCCGTACACCGAAGAAGTGCCTTACACGGTGCAGGTTCCGGTGACGACGCAGGTCGAACAGTCCTATCAGGTTTCGGTTCCTTACACCGAGCAAGTCGAGCAGACCTACACGGTCTGGTTCCGAAGACCGAACAGGTCGACGCAAACCTACAGCGTTTCGGTTCCTTACACCGAGCCACAGACTTACACCGTGACCGTGCCTTACACCGAGCAGGTCGAACAGACCTACCAGGTTTCAGGTTCCGGTTCAGAAGACTCGCGAAGAGAACGTATCAGGTTTGCGTTCCTTACACCGAGCAGGTTGAACAGACCTACACGGTTCAGGTTCCCGTGACTTCGACTCGAACCGAGACGTATCAGGTCTGCGTGCCGTACACCGAAACCGTGACTCAAAGTTACACGGTTCAGGTTCCTTACCGGAAACGCAGACCCAGACTTACACGGTCAACGTTCCTTACACCGAAACGGTTGAGCAACCTTACACCGTCACGGTTCCCTACACCGAGCAGGTCGAACAGACCTACACGGTGCAGGTTCCTTACACCGAGCAAGTCGCTCAGAACTACACGGTTCGCGTTCCGGTTCAGCAAACTCAAACTGCGTACCGAACCGTGACCAAGTGTGTTCCTGTGACAACGATGCGTACCGTCACCCGTGACATGGGCAGCTACCAATGCCAGGCCGTTGAAGTTGGCGGTGGTGCGTTGCTACGGTGGCGGCGGCAGCTACGGTGGCGGCGGTGCAGTGGCGGTTGCGGTGGTGGCTGCGGCGGATGCGGTTGCTCATGCTGCTGCTGCCAAGTTGTCTCAGCTGCGGAAGCGGCTGCGGCAATGGCTGCGGTGGTGGCGGTGGCGGTGTCGTCGGTGGCGGCGGTGCTGGTTGTGGTCCTCAGATCGCCTATCGTCAGGTTTACGTCCCGAACATGGTCACCGAGCAAGTTCCGACGACGACCTACCAACGACAATCGTCACAGGTTCCTTACACCTACACGACGACCAGCTACACCACGCGAGACTCATACTCGCATGGTTCCGTGCAAAAATGTCGTACCGAAACTCGTTCGCGAATGGTCAACGTGACCAAGTATCGCACCGAGCAACGATCACGTACCGTTCAGGTTCAGAGATGCCGTCACGGAGCAACGTACTCGTGACTACACCGTCACCAAGTACCGCACCGAAACGAAGACTCGCGAAGTTCCGGTTCACCAAGACTCGCATGGAAACTCGCACCCGCGAAATTCCTGTGACGACGATGACGACCGAAACGAAAACTCGTATGGTTCCGGTCACCAAGACCCGAATGGAAGATCGTACTCGTACCGTTGCTTACACGTGAAATGGCGACCGAAACCCGAACCCGCATGGTTACGGTTCAGAAGACGCGTCAGGAAGAACGGACTCGTGACATCACGAAGTATCGTACCGAACAGCGAACGCGAACGGTTCCTGTCACTCGCATGACAATGGAAACCCGAACTCGTACGGTTCCGGTGACCAAGACTCGTATGGAAACCCGCACGCGAATGGTTCCTCAGACGACCTACACCACTGAAACTCGTTCTCGTACGGTTCAGCGTCAGCGAATGGAAACTCAGCAACGAACTCGTCAGGTGAACTACACCGTGAACGTTCCGGAAACCCGGACCCGAAGCTACAACGTGACCGTCTACGACAACGTCACCGAGCAAGTTCCGGAAAACTACACGGTTTGCGTTCCGGTTCAAACGATGCGAGCTGTCCAAGTTCGTGTCTGCAAGCAGGTTCCGACGACCGTCACGGTCCCGGTTTACGGTCGGTGCTGTTCGGTGATCATTTCGGGTGCTGGCTGCGTCAGCACTGGCGCAGGTCGTGTGAATGGCGGTGGCGGCGTTGTCAGCGAAGGTGCCGTGATCCAGTCGGCTCCCATGGCAACCGGCGCTGGCTGCGTTAACTGCAACTAAGCGAAGCAGAAACCCTCCGCGAAACACGCGTGACAACAGAAGGAGCCCCGGAGAGCAATTGCTCTCCGGGGCTTTTCTTTTGGTTTGCCAGGCATGTTTTTCAATGCCTTCGTAAACACTTCTGAGCCGACGGCGCTAGCCTCGGGCCTCTAAGCGCAGCACGTTCACCAAGAGTCCCGCGGCTAGCGGGCGATGCCATCGGCTCAAGTCTTGAAACCAAGACCTGACTAGTCGCCGCCTTGAGGCTGCGGCATGATGGAGGAGTGTCTATCCGCGACTCTTACTCCACTTGGAGGCTGGTGTGCAATACGTCGATGTCAAAGTGCATGGCAACATCGCCACGATCCTGTTGGATCGACCCAACGTCCGCAACGCGCTCAGTCCGCAACTACTCGAGGATCTTTCCACCGCCTTCTCGGACATTCACCAAGAGAAACGGGCTCAGGCGGTTGTACTCACCGGCAACGGCGAGCATTTCTGTTCCGGGCTTGATCTGCAGATACTGTCCGAGATCACCGAAATGCCGGAAGCCGAAGCGATGTCGGAGTGGTTTTCAGCCTGGCGGAACCTCACCGAACTGCTCGAGCAGATGCTTCGTTTCCCCAAACCGATCGTCGCAGCCGTCGACGGCGCAGCGCTGGGTGCCGGCCTGGGTTTGGCGCTAGCGTCGGATCTGGTCGTCGCCTCTAGCCGAGCGTCGTTTGCGGCGATGGCGGTCCGGCGCGGTCTGGTTGGCGGTGCGACGGCGGCCCTCTTGTCGTTCCGGCTCGGTGGTTCGGTCGCAGCACGGATGTTACTGACGGGTCAACCGATCACGTCGACGAAGCGTATCGGCTTGGCATGTGCTGCGAACCGGTACCGCCGGAGCAAATCTGGGTGGCCGCAACCGAGTTAGCCCATCAGTGCACCGAGGCGCCGCGCGAAGCAGTGCAAGCGACCAAGCGGCTGCTGAACGAAGGCATCGGCGAAACGCTGCTCACGCAGCTCTCCGCGGGGGCGGCCGACAGTGCCACGGCCTGCACAACCGAATCGGCGACCGAGGGGATCAAATCATTCCTCGAACGCCGCGAGCCCGATTGGCCCTAGAACCTGAATCTAGAAATTACATTGCATTGTCGATATCGCGAAGCTTGTAGATCAGCGCTCGTCGACTGATGCCGAGCTTCTTGGCCGCGTGGGTTCGATTCCCTTCGCATTCTTGAAGTGTTGCCAGGATCGTTGCTCGTTCAACCTGCGATAAGCGATTGGTGTCGGGCATTTCGGCCGTGGTCTTCGTGGCAATGTTTGCTGGTAGATGCTCCGGAAGAATCACATCGCCTTGGCAAAGAAGACACGCTCGCTGAATCGCATTTCGTAACTCACGAACGTTGCCAGTCCATGAATGAGTGAGAATTGCTTGGGAAGCCTGTGGCGACAATCGAACTTGGCGATTGGCAAACTGACTCGCAAAGTGCCTGGCAAGAGGAATGATGTCTTCGCGGCGATCTGCGAGCGGAGGAACGATCAATTCGACTACGTTGAGTCTGTAAAAAAGGTCTTCGCGAAACCTCCCCTCTTTGACTTCCTCCAGCAGATTGCGATTGGTTGCGGCAACGAGACGCGTATCGACATTGACTGGGCGATCGGCACCAACAGGTGTGACTTGATTCGTCTCTAACGCACGTAGCAGCTTCGGCTGCAATTCCAACGGCATCTCGCCAATCTCATCCAGAAACAGGCTGCCACCGCTGGCTGTCCGAAACAAACCCATTCGGTCTTCGGACGCTCCCGTAAATGCTCCCTTTTTGTGGCCAAATAGCTCGCTTTCAATGAGTGTTGCGGATAGACCAGCGCAATTTGTCGTCACGATCGGATTTGACGGTGCGGACTCCATTGGTGTATTAACTGTGCGATCAACTCTTTGCCGGCACCACTTGGTCCCTGTATCAAAATCGGAGCATCGGACGGTGCGACAACCGCGACCGTCTCGACCAACTGGCGCATCACACGACTCTCGAAAATGAACTCGGCGGAAAGCTCCGGCAAGGTCGTTTTACTTTCTTCATCTCCAGATCGGTGAATCGCTAACGCGTCATAGACAGCGACTTTCAGTTCTTCGAGATCGATCGGTTTGGAAAGATAGTCGTCCGCGCCACTTTTGACGGCAGCAACCGCTTGGCGAACATCTGCGTAGGCGGTAATCAGCACAACCGGAATCGATGGCAGCAGCTCCCGTATTCTAGGTAGTGCATCGATACCGCTCATTTCGGGCAAACGCACGTCCAGCAGAATCATGTCGGGCGGTTGCCGCGCGATCGTTTCGAGCATCACTTCGGCTGACGGCGCTTCGATGATCGTGAGACCAAAGCTCTCGAAGAAACCACCAATGAGCTTCCGTTGGGACGGTTCATCATCGACGATCATCAGTACAGGCTCGGTTGCGGATGCTTTCGTCATTCGAGTTTCAACTCATTGCCTGTCATTGTCGCCGTGATTTTACTCGCACCTCAAATCCGCACTCATCCGCTGCGGATTCCGTCGATCCAGAAAACGGAGCCGCCTTGATCACCTGGCTTGTAGCCGACGTTCCAGTCATGGGCTAACGCGATGCGTCGGACGATCGATAGTCCCAAGCCAGTTCCTCCTGGTCTTTTTGTCACATAGGGCTCAAAGAGGGAATCGGCGATTTCGTCCGCTGCTCCCGGCCCCTGATCGGCAACTTCCAAGCGAAACATTCCGCGCCGAGAATCGCTCAGCGAGATTGTAATCGTGCTCGCCTCGGCGCGAACGCGATGGCGTTTTGCAGCAGGTTGAAGAGGACTTGCCGTAGCTGGTCCCGATCCGCCTGAATCACAGGAGGATCAGCGAGGCGAATTGTTGCGAGCTTCAACCCCCGTGCATCCAAGTCCGACTGCAGCAGCGTCTGCAATTCCTGGACAAGTTCCTCCATCGCCACAGGCCCAGTTTCTACTTTTGCTTGGCGTGCGAACGAGAGGAACTGGTTGATTCTTGCGGTCACGCGGTCGCATTCCTCCAACACCGCTTCAGCCTGTTCCTGTTGATCGTCACTCGGCAGACCTGTTTCAACAAGCCTTTGCGTCCAGCCGCGGATGAGCCCCAAGGGGTTGCGAGTCTCGTGGGCCAGACCGGCTGCTGCTTGCCCCAATTCACGAAGATGTCTGGTTTCCGCTTTTAAGAGTCGCGTTGTTCCTTCGGACTGTGCAAGTCGTACGGTGAATTGCCAAACGACGCCGACAGCAAGAAGGAGCAATGTTCCCATGACAAAGATCAGAGTTCGGTTCCTGGCTTCGCGATGAAGCTGCGCGATCGTACCACTGCGATCCAGGACGACAATCGACTTGAAGGAATCGGTGCCGGCTCGCCCAGCAAACTCTGCATGCATCATTGGTGGATCGTTTCGTACGGTAAAACCGCTGACGACGTGAAGCGTATCGTCGCGAGCGTATTCACCAACGGGCAAAGAGAAATCAACCTTCTCTCGATCGCCGGAAAAATAAACGTCGTGTACGTCGTCATTCACAACGAGTGCGATGGCAATCACGTTCTTCGACCTAGCAAGCACTCCCAGCGTTTCCGGTAATTGCTGCTGAACGTGCGGCGAGAACCAACGATGTGATTGAACGCCGCTGCTCACGGCACCTGACAACGCTTCGGCTTGGGAAACAAGCGAACTGTGGATCAATTCGCTTTGATGAACGTACTCGGTGCGCTGCCAAGCGGCAAACATCAGCCAGAGGATGAGAAGGAACAAGAGCCCAACGATCCGTGACTTCGGTATGCGTTTGAGGCTCGGTTCCTGCATCGTTTACCTTTTTCACGGTTGCTCACTAGAAAACTCAATTGGCCGACATTCGACTAGATTCGCCTTGCCGAGCTCGACCCTGTCTGCCGCTACCTCTCGTCGCCGTGACCGTGCAGCATACTGGCTAGCGCGCACTTCCACTTGGTTCTGTGTGCCAAAACCGTGCCCGCCATTTCCCTGATTCGCCAGAAATGTTGCCTGCTGAGCATGTCTTTGCCCTGATGAATTTGCGATTTCATCGAACTCCGCTTGCGTTAGATACTCCGCATTGTAAGCTCTGCACGGTGCATGGCGAGTCTGCGAAGCAAACGCTTGCAAATGGTTATGTGAACCGTAGCATCAAGCGTTCTAAAACTTGCCGAACCTGCTCGATCGGTCGTTTGCATCAACAGACGCCTTCAAATCAGCGATATCCATCTCTTCGATTCTAGCTCCCACCGATCAACGACATCCAGCGGACTACGCGCGCGTTTCAATGTGTAGTTCGTTTACATCACTGGTTCAAGCAAATGATATGCCGCCTTGTGTCGATAGGGTTAATCGCGTCGAACAGGCTCACAAACGGGAAAAATCAAACGAAGAAACGCAAGTTTCCGATGCGGGTAGAGCATGGTCCTGCAATTCATGCACAGCCCACCGCAAACAGCGCTGCAAATTTTGCGCACTTCAATCCCGTGATTGGCTTGCACGACGAGACTTTGTGCGCAGGGGCTCGCAAATTTCCGACGACCGAATACGCCAATGCGTTCGGAATACTCGCTCAATTTAGTGTTGTGACATCTGTATTCCGCAGAGATGTTCCGGAGTTGAGGCGAGATTGGCACGACGATTGCAAAAGGGATGAACAACATCAACTCATACCGTCTCCGTATTTCGGACCGACCCAACAAGGAAAGTAAGATGAAAAAGCTCGTTACAATCGCAATCATGTTCGCTGCTGTCGCGATCCTAGGAACTGCATTGACAGGGGCAGCGCCGGATGAATCGTCCGCATCGAACAAAGCCTCTGCGAAATCGACCAAACCGTGTTGTCAGGCGAACGCTGTCGAGGTGAGTAAAGACGTCGGGGAAACAGGGAAGCCCGAGTGCTGCGATCAGGGTCAGACGAAAAGAACCGTGCTCGCGAAAACGGAGTCGTGCAGCGGAGACTCATGTCAGGCCGGCAAGAAGGCCGCAGTCGGATGCAAGCTGTGTCTAGGCGAAGCGACAGTATTGGCGTCCCCGACGGATGCCCTGAAATGTAAGGACTGTCCCGAAGCGGACTGCAAGGGTGAGTGTGGTAAATTAGCCCAAGCTTGCTTCCGAAGCGAGGAAGGAGTCGGCAGCGGCTGAAAGTGACTCAACAGCTGCGCGTGGCCCGCGGAGGGTCGCGGGATGGGTCGCGGGATGGGTCGCGGGATGGGTCGCGGGATGGGTCGTGGCCGGGCAGTGGGGCCTGGACACGCCGGTGATTCACAACACGAGAAGGACCACAATGATTTCTTCTTCCTGATCGAGCATCGCGACTCAATCCGTCGCACCGTCAAGAATCTGCCCAACGGTATCGAGACGTTGACCGAGTCGGACGCAGCCGATGTCGCGGGAACGATTCAAACACACGTCGAAGCGATGTACGACCGGATGGAAAACGTCAATCCGATCCGCATGCGAGATCCATTGTTCCGCGAGATTTTCGCCAACGCCGACAAGATCAAGATGGAAGTCGAACATACCGATCATGGCGTCCGTGTGAAGGAGACTTCGAACGACGCCTATGTTGTTAAGCTGCTGCAGGAGCATGCGAAGGTTGTGTCGCTGTTCATCAAGCATGGTTATTCAGAATTGCCAAAGAACCATGCAGCACCCAAACGATAGACGGCCTTGGTTTTTGAAACCAACATCGGAGCGGGAGACGGCACTGGATTTTTTCTGTTGCCGTTTTGTTGCCCGGCTAGCGCCCGTCGGTTCCGATGCTCGTCGAATCAGCGTTTCATCGCGCCAAGTACTCGAGCCGACGTACAATCTCGCTGCGCGGTCCCGGCTCAAACAGGAAATCGATTTTTTCAACGTCGATCGGTAGCCGGCCGTCACTAAAATCGTTCAGAAATACGGCAGTGTTCATCATCCGCAGCGCCTCGGGTTCGTTGGTGGCGCGTTGAAAGGACCGGTAAAGAGACGAACGTGGATCTTTGTCGCCAGCGATCGCCACGAATTCAACAGCTCGCATCACGACCAACGGTTCCAGATCAACAAGCTTTCGCTCGGCCAGCGGTAACAACGAGCTTGCCTGCATGCCAAAGCTGGAACAGGCGACGAGCGCCCAGTATCGAGTCCACGGATCTTCGCTTCCCAACGCTTCGGTAAGTTTTGGTTTCGCCTCGTCGAAAGGAAGCAAAGCCAAATTCACCGTGTCGATCAATTCGGAGATTGCCTGTTTGTTCGTTTGGCCGAACGCCACCGCGTTTTCCATCGCTTCGTCAAACAACACCGCCTCGGGCACAAAGCTCAAGTCGGGCATCGCCTTGAGCCGCTCGGTCAGCCGCCCACGCATGGCAGCGAGTTGCTGGGCGTATTGCGCGTCACCCGCCAAATTGTGAGTTTCGTGTGGATCGGTGTCCAAGTCGTACAGCGCTTCGGCAGCTTTCGGCTCAAAGAACTGACTTTGGACCGCATTCAGCTTGCCGTCGGCGTGCAATTGACGCCATTGCTCGTAGGCCAACATTTTGTAGCGGTAGTTATTTTGCAGCGCATCGGGAAGGAATGGTTCAAAGTTTCGGATGTACTTGAATTTGCCTTGGCGCAAGGTTCGCACCAGATCGTACTTTTCGTCGAACCGATCGGCGTAACCAAAGGTTTCATTGCGTGAATCGACTTCGGTCCGCTATCGACGCCATCGCCAAGAAACGCGTGACCATCGATTCCCTCGGGCGAGTCGAGGCCCGCCAGAGCGAGTACGGTGGGGCCGAAGTCGACAAACTCGACAAATCCGTCGGTTCGGCTGGCACTCTGGCGGCCTGCGCGATCGCGGAAATTCTCGGGAATGCGGACGATCAACGGGACGTGCAGACCCGATTCGTAGGCGTATCCTTTGGACCGCGGCAGCACGCCACCGTGGTCGCCGAAATAGAAGATGAACGTATTTTCCAATTCACCCGCCTCCTTCAATTCCGCCACCGTTTTTCCGACCACCTGGTCAATGGCCATGATGCGATCGTGATACCGGGCGCGGGTGTATCGAAAGATCGGTGTGTCTGGAAAATACGGTTGCAACTGTACGGAGGCCATCTCCGTGACGGTCGGTGTTTCCATCGCGACCCCATCGAAATGCAAACTGCTCTCATGCGACAGCGTCGACGTCAGCACGTGAAAGAAGGGAGTCGAGTCCGTCGGACGGTTTTTCCAGGAAGCTCTCTTGGAGGAGTCGTTCCAAACATCACTCGATTTTTGGGCGTTGTAGTCTTCCTTGCTATTGTTGGTGGTGTAGTATCCGGCTGCCCGCAGGTAGGCGGGGAACATCTTCACTCCAGCAGGCATTGTCGCCATCTTGCTTCGTCGGTGAAACTGAGTCCCAATCCGAGGAGCGTAGCACGATGTGATCAGCGTGGTACGAGCCACAGAGCAGACGGCGCACAGGAAAATGCACGATCAAAGGTGACACCATTTTGAGCGAGGGCTTCGATGTTGGGCGTGACCGCGCCATGACGATCGAAGTGGCGCAAGTAATGTTTCGAGTTATCCTCGGACATAATCCATAGGATATTGGGGCGGGGCGAGTCGGCAGCCAAGAGGCGGGCTGCGGAAAGAGCGGTGGAGACGAGTGTTGCGGCCAGTACGGAAAGCAAAACTGATCGAAAATGAAAGCACATGAAAGGCATGGTCAAGCGTGAAGCATCCACAATTCAATCCCGTTGAGGTGCGTGTGTTGTCAATCGAAGCAGACTGTGATTGTAAACGTTGCGACGATCGCCTGGTGGGATCTTCGCGAACCGAATCGAATCACCGCATCAACGCTCCGATCGTGATCGCTTTGCTGTTTTCTGCGGCCCTGCCCATCGGAATGCTGAGGTCCGAGGAGACCGCCGAAAAACCGGAAAAGCCCGTCCCCACGCTTTCCTTGGAGTCGCTGTTTCATCCGGACCAGAAGTATGACTTCGATGGAACTTTGCCAGCCACGCATTGGGTCGGCCAGTCCTCTCCCAAGTTGCTCATCAAAAGCCAGAAAACTTGGCATCAGGTTGATCTGAACTCCGGTGCTCAGACGCCCTGGCCGGTCGTCGATCAGCTTGCGGAGCAATTGGGAAAGCTTGAGGGCTTGAAAGAGGATCAAGCCAGGTCGGCGGCAGTTGGGGCGGTCAGCAAGTTGAAAAAGGAGAGTGATACCGTTTTGGTCCGGATCGAAAAATCGCTGGCTGTCGTGTCCGCCCGTTCGCCCGCCCGATGGCTGACACGGGACGCGTCCGCATGGCGGAACGCGACACTCGATCCGACCGCGCGGCGCGTGGCCTACACGCGCGATGGCGATCTATTCGTGGTCGATGCGAAGACCGACCGCTCCCTGCAATTGACCAATGACGGTAAAGACACGATCCTCGATGGTGTTCTCGATTGGACCTACCAGGAGGAGATCTTTGGACGAGGAAACTATCGAGGATTTTGGTTCAGCCCTGACGGCCAGTGGCTGGCGATGCTGCGCATCGACATCAGTGCTATCGAGCCGTACGTTTTGTCTTCGGCGTCGAGCCAGCGAGGTCGCGGCGTCACCCGTCGATATCCGAAAGCCGGCGATCCCGATTCCTCATGCCGAGTTGTACGTTTGGGATCTGCGTCGAGTTTGACTCGGGCAAAGCTGCCGCCCCCGAAGTCGATCGCGCAGTCCACCCCGCAGGACGAACGTATCATCACCGGCGTCTGGTGGTACCCGCATCAAGTCAGCGCTCTTGTTCAGCCGTCAGCGACCGCTTGCAAACTTGGCGTGAGCTTCGTGGTCATCGCGGCGCCGTTTTTGACCGGGACGAGACAAGAGTCGAGCTTGTTGATCCGAGAAGAGAGCCCGGCCTGGGTCGAACCGCCACAACGCCCGGCTGGCTCAGCGGATGGCGGCTTCCTTTGGCGAAGCGACCTGCCGACGGGAAGAGCTCGCCTGTTCCACGTTTCCGCCAATGGTCAAGTTGTGACTCCAGTGACTCCGGAAGACTTTGACGTTCGCGACTTCGTCGTCCGCAAGCGACGGCTCCAGTTGTCATGGTCACCGGGCGATGCAGAGCGAGGAACGATCAATCCGGCGACACGTGTATCGGCGCCGAGTCGAGTTGAACGGACTCGCCGCAGCTGGTTCCGATCACCGACAAGGACCGGCTGGCACAGTCCCAGCGTCAGCCCCAATGGTGAGTGGATCGTCGATCGATTCAGTACCCCGACGCAGCCACCCAATCTGATTCTTCGATCGACAGCAAGGTGACCAGCGGATCGAGTGCTGGCCGAGTCCCCGTTGAAGCTCCTCGACGAGATGATTGTTCCGAAGTTGTTTCAGATTCGAAACGGCCGATGGAGTCCAGTTACCGGCGATGCTCGTACGACCGAAGTCTGCGACGAAAGCAATGCCGTGTCCCGTCGTGATCGAGGTTTACGGAGGCCGCAATCGCCGGTCGTTTCCGGCCCGCTGGGCCGGCACCAAGGCACTGTATCGCGAACTGCTCGCGCGGCGAGGGCATCGCCACCCTGGTCGTCGACAACCGTTCCAGTGCCGGCCGCGGGATCGCGGACACCTGGTCGATCCGCGGGCGCGTGGGCGAGGTCGAATTGTCAGGATCTGATGACGCGGTCGACTGGTTGAAGAGCGCAGCCGTGGGTCGACGTCGAGCGACTGGCGATTCGCGGTTGGAGCTTCGGCGGATTCCTGACGCTGTATGCGATGACGCATAGCAACGCGTTCACGGCCGGCATCGCCGGAGGATCGGTCACCGACTGGCGGGAGTATGATTGCGTTTTACACCGAACGATACATGGGGCTGCCCCAGTGACAACGAGAAAGGCTATCGATCGACTGCGCCCGTCAATGGCTGAGAAACTGCACGGTCAGTGTCCTGCTGATTCACGGCGAAGTCGGACGACAACGTTCATCCCTCCGGCACGATGCGGATGGCCGACGGCACTGCAGAAAGCCGGGAAAGACTTTCGGCTGATGATCTATCCCGGTGCGGCTCACGCGATCCACGACCCGCAGCAGGTATGGCACTTGATGCGGATGACCGACCGCTTCCTGGTGGCGATGAATTGACGCTGGCGAGCGGCGAATTCGGGACGAAATCCGAGCCAATAGCGAACTCCGAAACCGACGCTGGAAGGCCTGTGCGCCGCGGCCTTGGATCGCTAAACTACGCGGCTCGAAAGATCAGTCATCAAAATCCGACAGCGACAGAGAGATCAGAATATGTACGCCATCATCGTCGACGGCGGTCGCCAATATCGAGTCGAACCAGGCATGGAAGTCGATGTCGATTATCGAGATCTGCCCGCAGGCGAAAACCTCACCTTCGAAAAAGTTCTGGCCGTCAGTGGCGACGACGGGATGAAGCTGGGTTCACCCACCGTCGACGGCGCGACGGTGACCGCGTCGGTGATCGGTCCCAAGCTGGACAAGAAGATCTACGTCCAGAAGTTCCGTCGACGAAAAAACAGTCGTCGTCGCACGGGACATCGACAGATTCACACGCGCGTGCGAATCGAAAAGATTGCGGGAGTCTGAAAGCACAGGAATCGTTTCATTGCGTGACTGGATCGGTGGCGGATGCGGTCTCACACTGTGTGAAAGATCGAGGTTTGCTCCATGCCATCGTCTCATCTTGGCGACTACGAAGTCGGCGAGACTTTGGGCGTTGGCACCGTCGGGACCATCTACGCGGCCATCGAGCGCAAGACCGGCGAGCACGTAGCGATCAAGAAACTCCATCCTGGCGTGAGCCAAGATGCGCTGATTCGAGCCCGATTTCGACGCGAAATGCTCGGTCCTCGAGCGGTCTGGATCATCCCAACATCGTTCGCTACTACGGCGGTGGCGAGGATGACGGCACAGCTGTTCTACGTGATGGAGCTTGTCGACGGAGGTACCGTCAAGGACCTACTCGAGATCAACGGCGCGCTGCCATGGCCCGTGGTTGCCGAAATTGCCAAACAGGTCTGTTCGGCGCTTCAATGCGCACACAACCATGGAGTGATTCACCGCGACTTGAAACCGGGAAACCTGTTTCTGACTCGCGACGGTGAGGTCAAACTGGGTGACTTTGGAATCGCCCGCGATCTGAAAGGAACGATCTCACGTCGAGCGGCATGACCGTTGGCACCCACGCCTACATGGCTCCCGAGCAAATCACGGGCGACACGTCGATATCGGGCAAGGCGGATCTTTATTCGCTGGGCTGCTGTCTGTTCGAGATGTTGGTCGGACGCAAGCCGTTCGTGGGCGACAATCATGCTCAGCTTCGAACAACATTTTCGTGCCCGGCCTCCGCGCGTCCGAGAGTTTGTCCGTGACTGTCCCGCCGAATTGGATGACATCGTTGACAAGCTTCTGCGAAAAGTCGCCGGATGACCGACCGTTCAATGCCCGCCAGGTACAAGCGGCCATGCTGCGGTTGGAGGAGACCAGTGCTGGCAAAGATGGACAGCTGGAGCTGAATCCGATGCTGCCGATGACGTCGCGACTCGCGGGCGCGCAGCTGCTGCGGAAGCAGATTCAGCTGCGGATCGATCGAACCCCTCCGGGGGAGGTTGGCTGGCGTCGGCTTGGCCGTGATGGTGCTGGCGATCGTGGCGGTGATCGTCGCGGCATCATTTTTCGGCTCGTGATGGCCGCGATTCCCCTCACTTGAGCGAAATCGCTTGGACACGGCACAGGGGGCTGTGATGATTCGCGGCGACGTTGGTATCTTGCGTGCCTGTCGTCGGCACCGGAATTGCCGAATCTCCTGTCGCGGTGCCATGTGTCGCGCTGCGACTCACTCGTGTCAGTTCTGCCCGGGCAGAGGCCTGACCAGAACTCTCTGTGGAAAAAACGAAATGTCGAAACGATTGATCATGGTGACGCTGGCAATACTCGGATTGTTGGTGATGCCCAGCGTGTATGCCCAGGAGGAGAGGTGCCGCGAAAAAGACCGTGCAGGATCCGATTGGCTATTTCTTAGGGATCTCGGTTGGCCAACAACTGAGCCAAAGCGGATTTCGGTCGGGCGATTTCTGGTGTCGAGGGCTTGATCGAACGGATTCAACGACGGGTTGAACGACAAGGAGGTTGCCTTGACGCGATGATCAACTGCAAGAGACGCAAGCCAAGATCCAAGACTTGTTGCAAAAACGCCAGCAAGTGTTGGCAAAAGAACGAAGGCGAAGGGCGAGAAGTATCTGGCCGACAACGCCAAGAAAGACGGAGTCAAGACGCTCGAAGGCGGCGTTCAATACAAAGTTCTGACGGCGGGCAAAGGTGAATCACCGCGCTAACCGACACGGTCAAGGTGCATTACACCGGCAAACTGATCGACGGAAAGGTCTTTGATAGTTCCGTCCAACGAGGCGAGCCGGCGACCTTCCGCGTCAACCAAGTGATCAAAGGTTGGCAAATGGCGCTTCAAGAGATGAAAGTCGGCGACAAATGGATGCTCTACATTCCATCGGACTTGGCCTACGGCGAGCGTGGCAGCCAAGGTGCGATCGGACCCAACGAAGTCTTGGTGTTCGAGGTCGAACTGCTCGCGATTCAGTAGGCTCGCTGTTGTCAATGCGTTCGACAGCCCAATCTGGAATGATGCGGCAACGCGGAGATCGTCTGCCGCTTTTTTGATTCACTGGTCGAGCGCTCGGCTCGGAATTTCGGCTGTCCGGCTCAGAAGTTTCGGCTGGCCGGCTCAGAGTCGTCTTCGGCTGCTCGGCTCCTCGGCGTCAGTGGCTCGCATCGCCGGTCGCAGTCTCGGTCCTTCTTCTCGTCGGCTGCTTGTTGTCGCCTTCGGGTCGGCAGCTTTCGTATCAGAGCTCTGCTTGGCTGCAGCAGCTTTCTCGTCCGCAGCTTTTTTCTCGGCAGCCGCTTTTTTCGGCAGGCGCCTTCTCCGCCATTTCCGCTTTCTCGGCTTCCTGCTCGCGCCGTTTCTCTTCTGCGGCCAATTCCTTGCGTCGTTCCTCGGCCGCCTTCTCCGCCATGGCACGAACCTCTTTGTACATTTCCGCATCGACCGTGCCATACTCGCCCATCATCTCGGCGAAGTTTTTCAGCGGGAAATCGTCCGGAACGACTTGCGAGTCGATTGCGACCATGTAGCGGCGAATCGAGTCGAATAGATCGTCGGCAGTGTCGTCGATCGTCAAGATCGGATAGTCGTCAAAGATCTCTCCCAGATCGCGAACGCCTCTTCATACAGCTCGATCGCTTTGTCAAGTTCCGCGTCATCGTTGGCCTGCTCGGCCTCATAGATCAATCTTCGTGCTTTGACAGTCCGCTCTTCTTGTTCGGCCTGGGCCAGCGCTTTCCAGTACGGATAGTTGATTTGGGTGCGATAGCCATTTGTCTTTTGGATCCGCGCGTCCAGATCTTCGATCTGACCGACCAAACTAACCGCTTGCAGGCGAACCTCAGGATCTGATCTTTTCGCGATACTCGGCAGGATTCGGGATCAAGCCCTTCCTGGATCGACGGCAGTAGTTCTCGTTCGTCTCTGGCTAACTCAGATTCCGGCGTGTTGAGGATTTCCTTGATTCTCGTCGGCATCGTATCGATCAACTTCTGACTGTTCGGCGTCATAGAGTTCTTGGGTCAGCTCTCGAAATTCCTCCATCCGCTCAGCTTTTTGTCGCTTCAATTCATCCAGCTGGTCCAGTTTGATCGTGAATGGTGATGTCGTGGGAATGCTGCGGTTGCCGAACGCGGCCCAATCTTCGGCGGCCATTTGCCAGGCGTTCTGAGCACTTTCATCGAGAATGCCTTCCTTTTCGATCGCCTCGGCGTGTTTGATTCGCCACTTCGGTCCGGTCTCGTAGAAGTTCAATGGCGTTTGGCGACGAATCTTGACGCCGCTGTCGACGAGTTCGTAACCGTGATTGAGCCACAGTCGACCGACCAACCAGTTGTCGGGCTTGCCAAGCGGACCGCGTGCCTCGGGGCTGTCGACCGCGATGTTTTCGTTCCAGCAGCGATTCGTGCAAGCACTTCGTCGTCGGCAAAGAGTCTTCGGAATTGCGTCTTCTCGTCCGACATGCCCATCTTTGCACCGTAGAACCATCCGGTGTACCAAACCAATCGTGGCGCATTGGTGTTTTGGCGAACGCCGCGAGTCAGAAACTCGGTTCCCTCGCGAACCATTTCGTAACGTTGGCGATAGTCATCGAACTCGGTCGAGACGTTGTAGGCCAGGTTGTGCGCCTGGTGCTCCCAGACTTTGTCAAAGTGTGGTTGCAGCAAAGCGATGTTGTTGAGCGTTGCTTTGAGTCGATCCCATTCGTGCAGCACGCGATACTCGTGCGCCTTGTTCCACAGCAAGCGTCGCCGCCACACCGCGCAAGCCGAGCGAGGCAAGTTTCATCGTTTCGCTGGCTGGGCTGATTTCACCCAAGATCGCTCTCGGCAATGTTGTACTGGTGCCGCATCTCGGAAAGTCGACCGCCCAGATCTCCCTTGCCGCCGGCTGGTTGTCCCAGCAGGTAGAGCGGAATCAGCATGGCGACCAGCACCACCAGGTAGATGAGCTTTCGGCCCAGAGTTGTCGTACGATTCATGCCGCGATCTCACGCGATTTCAGGAAGAAGTAGCTGATCATGAAGGCCAGGATGCAATATCCAAGCGTGGCCGTCGCGTGCCTGCAGCAGCAAGGCGCCGAAAATATCAAATCCGCTGGCGGCGTATTCCGCCGTACCAACCATCTTGGGCAGGTTGGGCAGTGCGGTCGCAATCGCATCCAGCGAGTACACGATTCCGGCGTCGACTGTCTTGATGACTTTCGCTGCCACGGTCTCGACGTCCAACTGCGTCGTCATGGCGTCTTGTTTGAGCAGTCGAACCATCGATTCGATCGGACCGCCACCGCGCTCGATCCCTTCGTCGATGAAGTGACGGGTGTCGTAGACTTGTTCGGCCGAGAAACCGAGCAACACGCAAACGAACGTGGCGACCATCGCAACCGGACCGCTCAGGAACGTACTGAACATCACGCCGAACGCGATCACCATCGTCATCTGCAGCCAGATCGAGATGTAGGCTTTGATCAGATTCCACCAGAACGGATTCTCAGCCGGACGTAAGTAAACACCACTCTTGGTCACACCCAAGTACTGGCTGCGGTCCAGGCATCGGATCGACGATGTTGAGTTGACCATTTTCGTCGACCAAGTCATCAAAGACGCTGAGCATCTCGGTTTCGTTGTTGTCGGTCCCTCGATTTGCAGGGGCAGAGTCTTTTCATCGACGTCGTATTCGTCGACCACGAACGCGATCGGATTCGCTCTCGATCTGCTTGCGAGGGGTGCTTCATGGTGATCGAACCACGAATGCCAGATTCGATATCGCCTTTGAACGACCGATAGGCACGCAAGGAAAGGTCGACGGGAATGCCGCTGGTCGGATAGCGATCGCGGTGTGACATCAGCGAAACGTAAACTCAGCCGCACCGAGCGTCCCGCCTTCGACGTAGCCGTGTTGAATTTTGCGACTGCCACGTGACAGGCCGAGCACACGCGAGATTCCGGAACTGCCGTAGCCACCCGCAGCGATTCGCTCGGCCCCGATGTCGATTCCTTCTTCCTTCTTTTCGCCACTGCGATCGTAAAACTGGATTTCACCGTACGAGGGAACGCGTGCGCGAAGAGCACCGGTTGGCGAACCGATCGCGAACGTGCCGTCGTGCGTTTCGCGTGACCACATGACGATGACCACGAACAATGTCGGTCAATCCGCGACCGCCCGCAGTCCGGATCAATCGAAAAACGTGTGTTTGTGATTGCGAACGTAGTCGGTTTCGCCCTCGAGTCTGCCCGCCGCCAACTTCGCGAACATCGGTCACTTCGTAAGTGCGTGTGTCGAAGTCCGCGAGTGACAAACAGGTAGCTGGCCAAGCCCATCGGGATCAGCATCACCGTGCCGACGGCGACAAAACCGAGCATCCGTCCCAGCACGATTTCGGTCGGCCCGGACCGGCTTGGTGACGATCGTGTAGATCGTTTTGCTCTTGATGTCGGCCGGCAGCGAAAACGCGCTGATGAACAACGCCAGCGCCAAGATCAAATAGTTGGTCGCGGTAAGCACGAAGCTGATGTACAGCCTGGCCGGATCATCGCTTTCCGGGTTCAGATACCAACCGGCCAGCAACAGCAGGACCACAGAACAGATCCGACCACAAACAGGACTCTTCGACGAATCGCTTCCTTGAAAGCCAATCGGGCCAGGGCAATGATGCGACGGATCGAAGTGCCGGGCAAGATCGAATCGAACCAAGTCACGAATCGCCCGGGCGACCGCATAAAAGCCTTCGACCGGTCCGTAGCGAGCCGCCGAAACGACGTAGCCGACCATCAAACCGAGCACGATCGCCAGCACGAACAACACGATGCCTTGCAAAAACGCACTCTCGAGGAACGCGTCGGGCCGCATCAGCCATTCGTAAAAGGACCAAAAGTCTTCCGGTTGCAGTGTCATTGACCTGCCTCTCCCTGATCGCTTCGACTGACCGGCTCGCGCTCGACTCCGCGTCGACCTTCGTCGGCGCCAGTGCTTGAAACACGCCGAGCTCCCGGTCGTGCTTCGCTTTCGCGAACGATGTTCAAGAACAGGTCTTCCATCGTCGCGGTCGGGTTGTCGATCGACTTGACGGTGCCGCCGTGTCGCTGGATCACCTCGGCGATCTCGGCCTTCGCCGCATCGCTGAGCCCCTCGGCATGAACTTCGGTGATGTCTTGGACCTTCAACAGATCGGAAACACGGCCAAGTTCTTTCAATTCGCCCTGATGCAGAATCGCCACGCGATCGCAAACGTCTTGCACGTCGGCCAGTTGGTGACTGCACAGCAGGATCGTTTTGCCCTGATCCCGCAGGGCCAGGATCAAGTCCTTCATCTCGCGGGTACCGATCGGGTCCAGACCGGTCGTCGGTTCGTCCAGCAGAATCAGATCGGGATCGTTGATCAGGGCTTGGGCCAAACCGACCCGGCGAGTCATCCCTTTACTGTATTCTCGCAGTTGTCGATGCTTGGCACCTTGCAGTCCGACCAGCTTGAATCAGTTCATCCACGCGACGTCTTGCGGTCGGCTCCCGACATGTCGAACAGTCGACCGTAGAAGTCGAGCGTCTCGTCGGCGGTCAAGAACTTGTACAGATACGATTCCTCGGGCAGATACCCGATCCGTTCGTTCTTGCTGGTCTCGCTGGCGTCCTTGTCAAACACCAGCACCCGGCCGCTGGTCGGGAAACAGCAACCCGAGGATCAACTTGATCGTGGTCGACTTTCCGCTGCCGTTGGGGCCCGAGCAGCCCAAAGATCTCGCCCTTGCGGACCTCGATGTCGAGCGACTTCAGCGCGTGGACCTTTTTGCGGCCCCAGAAAGTCGCGGTAAATCTTGCTCAGGTTGCGTGTTTCGATGACGACACCCGAGTCGGACCCGGCTGTACTGGTTTGCGCCGAGGCGGTTGTCTCCGACTCTGCGACCGCGGTTGAATCGGTATCCACGAGCAAGTGCTTCCGTAAAAGGACAAGAAACTGGAGGGGGAGGCCAAAGACTCGGCCTGGGACCAGAGATTTCGGTCCCAGGAATCGTTTAAGTTCAATGGCAAGGAGCTTTACGCTACGGGTGTTCGGCGTAAAGTGTTCGTATTTTTATCGTTTGCGGCCGCGTCGAGGCCCTATGCCACGGGATAAGCTACGGTGCTCGAGGCCCGCTGGACCGATTATCGAGTCGGAATGCCAAAAAGAGCCCGGCTCGATGGCAGTTGTGGTGCCGGTGGACCGACGGACGAAGGAAAAGGGGCTTGCAAATCGGCCGCCAATCCATTCAATCCAGGTGGCGGACGTCGCCGACCAGCGACCGCGAACAGCTCGGGATCTCGCAGGAGCTCTGAGTCTCGAGGCAGCCAAAGCCTTGAGCGACTGCGATACGCACCGCCCTAGTGGAAGCGGTAAGCCGCGGTGCACCGACCACAAAGTGCCCACGACCCTCGGTGCAAGACCCGAATCAGACCGGCCGCCCGCGAACTCACGGCATCCTGACGACGAAGAAGACTACCAAGGACGGCTCTACGTTTTCTCTATGACCGGCTCAACTACGAGCGGTTGGTGAGTGGGACGTCACGCTATCCGTTCCGGCTCCAGCGAATTACGGAGTTGCTAAGACAACTCGATCTGAGTGATTACCTGCACGCCGATTCGCCCTCGC
>CAVVWO010000004.1:0-126948 GCA_963752075.1 uncultured Acidimicrobiia bacterium | reverse complement strand
CGCACGCCTCGTTCGTGCAGAACGGCAGCTCCGCCTCACCGCCGTCGAGGTCATCCCCGAGCTGGCCACCGGGAGGGCAGCCCTGTGATCGGCTACGAGTACGGCGACACGCGCCTCCGGGTCCGGGCCGGCCGAGATCCTCGGGCCGAGGACTACCGGGCCCTGCTCCGATCTTCGAGCCTCGATGGGATGCTGGGCGCCCTTCTCCGGCGGCCCCTATCGCTCGGAGCTCGAATCGGCGATGACACGCTATTCCGGCATACGCCGCCTCGACGAGGCAGTCCGGATTCACCTGACCACCCAGGAGGGAGACGTCCTGTCCTTCTACCAAGGCGAGATTCGGGACCGGCTCGTACTCTTCCAGAGCAGGTGGGACCGGCGCAACCTTCGGGCCATCCTGCGAAGCCTGGGGCAGGCCGCTCGACCCGAGAGGCCGGCGTTACTCCTCGTGGCTGCCGGAAGTCTCGACACGGCCGCTCTCTCCGAAATCGCCAGTCAGCGGGACGTGCGAGCCGCCGTCGACCTCTTGGGAGTCTGGCAGCTACCGACTGCCTCGGTCATCCGGCATCTCCGCCGGGCCATGCCCCGCTATGCCGAGACCGGAGACGTCGGGGTACTCGAGCTCGCACTCGATCAGTCGTTCGGCGAATCGGTTGCTGCGGCCGGCGGAGAAGACAACGACGATCCCGTACTGGGCGAGCTGCGTCGTCCAGATCGACCGGATCAATCTGATGTCTGTGATCCGGCTTCGTCAGGCAGGGCTGGGTGGCGAGGTCACCGATGGCTACACCCCCATCCCGGTGGGTGGGTGAACGACGCGGCATGGACCGACACCGTGCAGTTCGATGAACGGGCCGACGTGCTGGACAGCGGGCTGTTCCCTTCCTGGTTGCCGGCCAGGCTGCCGGCCTGGGTCGAGCACGGCGAAACCCTCACCCTCGACAACCACCTCGAGGCGGCGGACGCTCACGAGACGGCTGTTCGATTCCGTCGGGCGGATCCGCTCGGGATCGAAGTCCCGTTGCGATACCTCGGCCGGAAGGAAGCGGAAGCCAAGAATCTCCGGCTCGTGGCACGGGCCGTTGCGCACGACGTCTCGCGCCAGGAAACACTCGAACAACTGCTGGGGGTGGCATGACCAGCACCGAAGCCCGCCTCGTCGTGATCTCTCCTCCGAACTCGCCGACGGATTTCGTCTCACCGGTGTCGACACGGTCGAGGCCGAGACGCCGCCCAGACCGAGAGACCCTGACAGCCAGCTCCTCCGAAAGACGGCGAACGAGGAGTGATCGCCATCTACGCCCGCTCTTCGACGGACTCGACGCGACCTACAGCGACGGCTGCAAAGCCTCCGTTGACGCCCGTCGTGGTGGAGATGCCCACCGGCATCGGACTCCAGGCCGACGAGCTGAGACGGAGCCGGCTGGCACGCCGAACGGCTCCAACAAGCGATCGGCTATCACGTCACGTTCGGAGAGGACTCCCCATGACCGCTCGAACCGCTCGCCTACGCGCAAGCGCTCCCCACCGGGCAGTGCAACGGGTGGCCGGCCCGTCGTCGTCGCCACTGGTCTCACCGGGCCCGGCTGTACAACGTCGTTCGCGTCGGGCGGCGCCGCCTCATCGGAGAGGTCATCCGGCTCAGCGGCGACACAGCCGTGATCCAGGTCTACGAGTCGACCGGCGGCCTCCAGGTCGGGTCAGAGGTGATCGACACCGGGACCCCGCTCGACGTTCCAGCTCGGTCCTGGGCTCCTCGGCCAGGTCTTCGACGGAGTCCAGCGCCCTCTGCGACACTTGGCGGCCGACGGCGACGATCCCTACGCCCGACCCTTCCTCCGCGCGGCATCGACTTCCGGCGCTGGCGCCACCACGCGTCGGGATGTGACGATCAGCGTATAGGTCGGAGATGAGCGTCCGACCCGGCGACATCCTCGCCACCGTCCAGGAGACGCCGGCGATCGACCACCGAATCCTCCTCCCGGCGGGCCGGGCGGGCACCGTGACCAGAATTGCCCGGACGCCCTCATGACGACCGACGACCGTCGTCTGGGTCGACGATCAGCCCGTCGCTCTCTGCAACCCGGTGGCCGGTGCGCCTCCGGCGGCCGGTGGCCGCCCGCCTCGACCCCGACGCACCCCTCATCACCGGCCAGCGAGTCGTCGACGTCCTCTACCCCGTCGCCCGAGGGGGATCCGCCGCCATCCCGGGCGGGTTCGGAACGGGCAAGACCGTGCACGAGCAGACCCTGGCCAAATGGTCCGACGCTGACGTCATCGTCTACGTCGGCTGCGGCGAACGCGGCAACGAGCTGGCCGAGGTCCTCGAGGAGTTCCCCACCCTGGTCGATCCCCGCACCGGCGCCTCGCTGATGGATCGGACCATCCTCATCGCCAACACGTCCAACATGCCCGTGGCCGCCCGAGAGGCCAGCATCTACACGGCCATCACCATCGCCGAGTACTACCGGGACCAGGGCTACGACGTCGCCGTCATGGCCGACTCCACGAGCCGCTGGGGCGAAGCCCTGCGTGAGGTGTCCAGCCGCCTGGAAGAGATGCCCGGCGAGGAGGGCTACCCGGCCTACCTGCCTCGCGACTCGCCGAGTTCTACGAACGGTCCGGAGCCGTCTCGGCTCTCGGAATCCCACCGAGGGAGGGATCCGTCACGGTGGTCGGGGCAGTCTCCCCGCCGGGCGGGGACTTCTCGGAACCCGTGACCCAGTACAGCCTGCGTCTCGCAGGAACGTTCTGGGCGCTCGATCCCGATCTGGCCCGGCGGCGGCACTACCCGGCGATCCACTGGAACCGCAGCTACAGCCTGTACGCCCTCGACGCCTGGTTCGACGAGCACGTCCACCGAGATTGGTCTCGCCACCGGGCGTGGGCGCTCGAACTGCTGGGCCGAGAAGAAGAGCTGCAGAGCATCGTCCGGCTGCTGGGCGCCGACGCGCTGGCACCCGTCGAGCGGATCACCTTCCACACGGGACGAATCCTCCGAGAGGACTTCCTCCAGCAATCCGCCTACGACGAGACGGACGCCTACTGCGCATTGCCGAAGCAATACTGGATGCTGTCCGCCATCCACCACGCACACGACCTGCTGGCGGCGCGAGCCGGCGACGACGACACGGACCCGGAGGCGCTCATGGCCACCCCGGCCCTCGGCCGAACTCGGTCGAATGAAATCCTGGGAGCCTGCCGTCGCAAGGATCGAGCCCGGGCATTGATGAGGCGGCTCGGTGAGGAGGTCGGCTCGTGACCGATCGCGGGTCGAAACCATTGAGCTACGGACCGTCAGCTACGTCTCCGGCCCCTTGCTCTTCATCGACCACGCTCACGGCGTCCATGCCGAGGAAGTCGTCGACGTGGTCACGCCCGATGGAGAGATCCGCAGCGGCCAGGTCCTCGAGGTGGACGGGGCCCGGGCGGTCATCGAGGTGTATTCGGGGACGCGGGGACTGGACCTGGCGACGACAGGCGTGCGGCTGGGAGGCGACAGTTCGCGATTGGGGGTCGGTTTGGACCTCCTCGGCCGCATGTTCGATGGATCCGGGGCACCCATCGA
Organism: uncultured Acidimicrobiia bacterium; assembly: GCA_963752075.1. Lineage (GTDB taxonomy): Bacteria > Actinomycetota > Acidimicrobiia > Spongiisociales > JAENVV01 > CBDUEV01. Next base: position 123,380 of record CAVVWO010000004.1, on the reverse strand, counting down.
CGGAGGCCCGCCGCCCATGCCCGAGGAGTTCTGGGATGTCAACGGGCTCCCCATCAACCCGGCGGCACGGCGGTACCCCTCCGAGTTCATCGAGACAGGGATCTCGACCATCGACGGATTGAACACCCTGGTGCGTGGGCAGAAGCTCCCCATCTTCTCGGGCTTTGGCTTGCCCGCAGGCGAACTGGCCGCCGACATCTCGACCCACGCCACAGTGGCGGGCGCCGAGGACGACGAGTTCGTGGTCGTCTTCGCAGCCATGGGCACCACCGCCCGCGAAGCGAGCTTCTTCCGACGGCACCTCGAGGAGAGTGGACGGCTCAACCGGACGGTGCTGTTCCTCAATCTCGCCGATGACCCCACCATCGAGCGCCTCCTCACGCCGCGCTTGGCGCTGACGGCCGCCGAGTTCCTCGCCTTCGAGAGGGGGCTCCATGTGCTGGTGATCCTCACCGACATGACCAACTACTGCGAGGCGCTCCGGGAGGTTGCCACGGCGCGCGAGGAGGTGCCCAGGCCGGCGCGGCTTCCCCGGGTACATGTACACGGACCTGGCTTCGATCTTCGAGCGGGCCGGTCGCCTCCATGGCCATGCCGGGTCGGTCACCCAGTTGATCATCCTGTCGATGCCCGACGACGACATCACACACCCGATCCCGGATCTGGCCGGGTACATCACCGAGGGTCAGATCGTGTTGTCGCGTGACCTGCATCGGCGAGGCGTGTTCCCACCCGTGGATGTGCTTCCGAGCCTGAGTCGGCTGATGAACGCCGGCATCGGAGAGGGAAAGACCAGGGCCGATCATCGTCCGGTGGCGGACCAGCTCTACACCCTCTACGCGCAGGGTCGTGACCTTCGACGCCTCATCGCGGTGGTCGGTGAGGGAAGCCTCAACACCACCGATCGACGGGTGCTGGCGTTTGCCGACGAGTTCGAGCGCCGCTTCGTACATCAGACCGGCCGCCGTAGCCTCGACGAGACCGTGGAGCTGGCCTGGGAGCTGCTCTCCGTCTTCCCAGAAACCGAGCTGAAACGGATACCTCCGGCCATGCTCGCCGCTCGGTCGACGGAATCTCCGACCCACCGGTCGCCTACGGATTGATTCACATCCCGATACGGCTGAGTGGCCCGGCCTTCCGGTGCGGACGGCGATCAGCGGGCAAGAAGGCCGGCGCGCTGGTCGTATCGTCCGATCGTGGCGAGGAGGACGAGCACGCTCACCAAGAAACCCCATGCTGCGTCCGCCCACCACAAGGCGGTCGGCACCAGGGACAGCAACGCCGCCAGAGGCGCCAGCGGCCGCCACCAGATCACGTCTTGGACATCATCATCGCCGCCGAGGTGACGATGAAGGCGAGCCCCGCCACCACCCACAGGACGGCAAAGGCACGCACCGTTGGGTCGGTGACCGGACGATCAGCGAGGAAGAGCGTCGGTGGGTTGGCGAGGTCGGGAAGATCGGCCAGGTTCCAGATGGCCAGGAACCCGAGCACGTGAATCACCCCGTGCAGACCGATGAGGCCGGCGCCCACCACCCGCCGGGCCATCGGCCAGGCGAGACTCGGGCTGAGCTCGAAACGCATCCAATGGCGGCCTCACGTCGACGGCAGCGATAGCCAGGTTCAGCCACCGCCTCCCCACCGTCGGACAACCGTCGCCTCTCGTCTAGGGCACGAGGACTCGACTCAGGCACCGTCCTTCATCGCACACCAGGCCGCGGACCACCGCTTCGAGCTCGGCTCGAGCGCGATCGACCTCTTCGAGGTCGGCAAACCGCATGACCTTCGCCAAGGGACCTTCCCCTTCGGGCCGCGGGTGGTTCCCTGGGATCTCTCCGCCCCTGTGAAAGAGGAGGCTGGTGAACTTCTTGGCGGGATTGAAGCTGGCGATGTTGCCCTGATACATGAAGGTCGGGGTCTTCCATTTGATCGTCTCTGTGATGCGATCATCCGCGCCCAGGATCACTTCGCGGACTTTCTGCATGACCTCGGCCTGCACGGGCCGCCGATCATCGAACCAGGCGTCCACCTCTGGGTTGACGTTCATCGAAACACCTCCTGGTGTGGAATGTACCTCTCGACGCATCCCCACGCCGGGAGCGGCTAGTGCGCCAGCTCGGATACGCTTGACCTCCCAGAGACCGCACCAGCCGTATCAGGAGGCTGCCATGTCCACCGACGATGACCTCACCCGCCGCATGTTCCTCGCCCGTTTCGGGAAAACGAGCATGGCGGTGGCGATCCTCGGGATGGGTGCGGTGGCATGCTCGGACGATGCGACTGAGCCGACCGGCGCCGGCGTGCCGGCCACTGGGTCACCGACCAGCGGGTCCTCCAACCACCACCACCTCTCCGGTGGCCACGACCGAGTCGGTCGTCACGGAGTTGGCCGCCGCCGATTGGGCCCGGGTCGACCTCGGCTTCGTTTCGGCCTACCTCCTGGTTCGTTCTGGCGAGGCGGCGGTCATCGACACCGGAAATCCGGGAAGCGCTCCGAGCATCGAGTCAGGGCTGGCCGGTCTGGGGCTCGACTGGTCGGCCGTCGCTCATGTGATCCTCACCCATCAACATGGCGATCACATCGGCAGCCTCGAAGATGTGATGGTCAATGCCGCCGCGGCCACCGCCTACGCCGGTGCCGAGGACATTCCCAATATCCGGTCTCCTCGTCCGCTCACGTCGTTGGGCGACGGCGATCAGGTTTTCGGCCTGGACATCGTTGCCACGCCCGGGCACACGCCGGGTCACATCTCGGTGGTCGACCCGGTCGGCCGGCTCCTGGTGGCCGGCGACGCCCTGAACGGTGAAGGCGGCGGAGTGGTTGGACCCAATCCTCAGTTCACGCCCGATATGGCCACGGCCAACCTGTCGGCGAAGAAACTGGCAGCCCTCGACGTCGACACGCTGGTGTTTGGTCACGGTGAGCCGGTCCTCTCCGGCGGGCGTCGACTCCTCGCCGAACTGGCTGCCGAGCTGTAGCTTCTCGCCGGACCGAGTTTCTCAGACGATCGAATCGAGGGCGATTCTGACCATGTCGTCGAAGGTCGTTTCGCGTTCATCCGCGGTCGTTTCGGCGCCGGTCTTGAGGTGATCGCTGACCGTGAGGATGGTGAGGGCCCTGGCGCCGAACTCGGCTGCGGCGCCGTACAGGCCGGCGGTTTCCATCTCCACGGCGAGCACTCCCATCCGATCGCATGCGGCCATCATTTCTGCGCCCATCGGGTTGTAGAAGAGATCGGCGGTGAACACGTTCCCGATATGCACAGGCACACTCGCCGGCTTCTGCGGCCGCGGCCGCGGCGCTCAGCAGTCCGAAATCAGCCACCGCGGCGAAGTCCCATCCTCCGAATCGCGTCCGGTTCACCTGGGAATCGGTGCAGCCGCCACTGGCCAGGATCACGTCGCGCATGCCGACCGCTTCGCTGATCCCGCCACACGATCCCACCCGGATCAGCTTGTCGACGCCGTATTCGGTGATGAGCTCCTTGTAGTAGATCGATGCCGAGGGCACCCCCATCCCCGAACCCATCACCGAGACGGTCCGGCCACGGTACGTGCCGGTGAAACCCAACATGTTTCGCACGTCGGTCACCTGACGATGATCGAAGAGAAAGGTGTCGGCAATATGCTTCGCTCGCAACGGGTCGCCAGGCAGGAGACACACATCGGCGAAGTCTCCGGGTTCGGCATTGATATGGGGGGTTGGCATAGATCTCCTCGATGAGCGACGGCAGAAGGATACAAGGTCTCTCCGGTTCGGCACGGACAAGGCCATCTGGCAATCCATACCGCCACGGACCAGAATCGCCCGATGACCTCAACACACGACTTTCCGCCCGGCTTCCTGTGGGGTGCCGCCACCGCCAGCTACCAGATCGAGGGCGCCTGGAACGAAGACGGCAAGGGAGAATCGATCTGGGATCGGTTCACCCACACCGACGGCACGATCGAAGACGGCTCCACCGGTGACGTGGCCTGCGACCACTACCACCGTTGGGCCGAAGACATCGAACTGATGAAAGAGATGGGGGTGGGCGCCTATCGGTTCTCGGTCTCCTGGTCGCGGGTGCTGCCGCACGGAACCGGTGACATCAACGAAGCCGGCCTCGCCTTCTACGAGCGTCTCATCGACGGGCTGCTGGCGGCTGGAATCGAACCGGTCCCGACGCTCTACCACTGGGATCTGCCCCAGGCACTCCAGGATCGAGGGGGGTGGGCCAACCGGGAGACCGCCACCGCCTTCGCCGAGTACGCAGCAGTGTTGGCCGGAAGGTTTGGCGACCGGGTGACCCGCTGGATCACCCACAACGAACCGTGGGTGGTGGCGTTCCACGGCAACCTGACCGGCGAGAAGGCTCCCGGTCTTCAGGACGGATACACGGCCCTTCGGGTTGCCCACCATCTCCTCCTCTCGCATGGTCTCGCCGTTTCCGAGATCCGCCGGCTGGCGTCCGGGGCCGCGGTCGGTATCACCCTCAACAATGACCCCATGGTGCCGGCATCACCGAGCGCAGCGGATCGCGACGAGGCCCGCCGCCTGGACGGCTGGATGAACCGATGGTTCCTGGACCCGCTCTACGGTCGGGGCTATCCGGGAGACGTGATCGACGACTACCGGTCTTCGGGTTGGCTCCCCGATGGTGTGGACTTCGTCGAAGACGGCGATTTCGAGGTCATCGCCACACCCACCGAATTCCTCGGGGTCAACGTCTACAAGCGCACCGTGGCCAGGAGTGAGGATCCGCACCAACCTCCCGGTCACCGTTCACACGGCTCCGCCGAGCGAGTGGACCACCATGCCGTGGGAAGTGCATCCGCCTGCCATCCGCCAGGTCCTCACCCGGATCTGGGAGGTCTACCGTCCCGCCTCCATCGTCATCACCGAGAACGGCGCCGCCTTTGCCGACGAGGTGTCACCCGACGGCCTGGTCCACGACCCACAACGGGTGGCATACCTCCGCGGCTATCTCACCGAGTGCGCCAAGGCCATCGAGAGCGGGGTGCCCCTCGATGGCTACTTCGTGTGGTCCATGCTCGACAATTTCGAATGGGCCCATGGATACACGCAGAGGTTCGGCGTGATCCGGGTGGACTACGACACCCTCGAGAGAACGATCAAAGACAGCGGCCGCTTCTATGCCGGAGTGATCGCCGCCAACGCCGTGTAGAAGCGTGCACGAGACCTTGCTTTGCCCGCACGGAGCACCTCGCGCAGATCAGGACCCACCGCAAAGCGCTCAATGGCGACTGGCGGAGGCGTCGATGATCCCTGAGTGGTCGAGCACCTTTCGATCGAAGGCAAACCCGAGCCCGATTCCTCATGGCGTCGGTCATCCTCGGTACTGGTGGTGATCGCCGTGACCATCGCCGCGGGTGTGTATTCCACGTGCGGCCACCTCGGACAGAGCCAACAAGGAAGCGACCGAAGCAGTCCTGTTGGCGAAGATGCAAGCCTCGCTGCAACTCATCGCCAACGAGAGGAAACGACGACTCCCCGAGCCATCGCCTTCCCAGAACCTGCTGGTCGCCGCCGACGAATTCCGATCCGACGCCGCGGACTTCCAAGCGCTGGTCGACAGCGACGAACAGGAGCTCATCAGGGATCTCGTGGTCGGCTTCGAACAGTATCTCCAGAGTTGCCTTCGACGATGGGTCCCGGTTCCGAGTTCTCGGGAGTCGAACTCCAGCAGCTCGAGGCCTCCATCCGGGAGCCGCTGCTGGCCATTCAACTCGAGGAGAACGAGCACCTCCTCGAATCGATCGAAGCCGAGGCCGCCTCCGTGGCCCGGCTCGAAGATGCTGGTGCCCGGCCTTCTCGTCGTGGGAGCGGTGCTCTCCGTCCTGGCCATGGTTTCGCAGCGGCGAAGCGAACGGCTGGGGAAGCTCGAAGAACTCCAGAGCGCCCAGAGACGAGTTCGTCGCATCCGTGAGCCATGAACTGCGGACCCCACTCAGCGCGGTGCTGGGTCTCGCGGCGGAACTTCGAGACCGAGTCACCGAGTTCGGCTCCGACGAAGTGGCCGAGATGGCTTCGATCATCGCCGAACAGAGCGGCGAGGTCTCGTATCTGGTGGAGGACCTCCTGGTGGAGGCACGACTCGACGCGGGCAGCTTGTCTGTGGCTCCTCGAGGTCATCGATCTCCGCAGTCAGATCGAAAGCTCGCTGTTGCCGTTCCATGGTCTGCTGTCCTCGCCATGCGTCGTGTCAGGCGACGCATGGGCGTACGCCGACGCCGGCAGAGTCCGCCAGATCCTCCGCAACCTGATTTCCAACGCGATCCGACACGGCGGCGACACCAGATCAAGGTGGCGATCGAATCGGGCTCCCGAGAGGTGATGGTGACCGTGATGGACGACGGTGAGGGACTACCTCCATCGGAATGGGAAGCGATATTCGATGCCTACCACCGAGCGCAGGATGTTCCAGGTCTTCCCCCTTCCATCGGACTGGGTCTCACGGTCTCCCGGCGGCTGGCCAACCAGATGGGCGGAACCCTCGACTACCGATACAAAGGCGGATGGAGTTCGTTCGAACTCACCCTGCCAGCCGTGGCGACACCCGAACCGTCCCATGGACACGCGGGAAGCGGCGCTTCGCAGCCCTAGAGCCGGAAGCCGTGCGGCAGGAGATCGTGAAGGTCTGTCCAGCCGTCTCAGTCCTCGAGCGTCGCAATCAACCTGACCGTCCCCGCCGCGCTAGCCGTCCGCCACGTTCTCGTCGTCTGCGGGGGGTTCGAACCTCCCATCCATGAATTCGACCATGTCGTCGTTCACCTCGAACGCGAACCGTTCCGATCCGTCGAGATTTCGGCGGCGAATCCGCTCGAGACGCACCTCCAGAGGAGCAGCTGCCAGATGCACGACCGTGTTCGCCCCACCTCCGCCGCCAAGCCCTCGAAAACGGTCGCGACTCGCTCGTTGATCGAAACCAAGGTCGAGCACGACGTCCTGGTCGAGCATCAGGAGCTGGCGCGCAACACTCCAGATCTGGACGTAGCAGCGGTCGACTCGCACTATCGCCTTCCCTGCGCCCGTCAAGCCACAGATCAAATGGGCCGTCGCCAACGACCAACCTCCTCCTTTGCCTCGCCTGCGGATTGCGCAGCCTCAGAGCCGAAATCCGTGAGGCAGCAGATCGTGCAGATCGTGGTGACGGATCTCGCCGGTTCCCGCGGTCACGATCACCTTCTCGACGCCGAACTCGTTCATGAGCTGACGGCAGTTGCCACACGGGTAGGCGTCATCGACGCGCTCGGCGTCGATGCACGCCACCGCCACGGCATGGATTCGCCGAGCGCCGGCCGCCACCGCTGAGGTGATGGCGTTGGCCTCGGCGCAGATGGTGGCGCCATACGCCGAGTTCTCGACATTGCAGCCCACGAAGAGCCGATCGTCGTCGGTGATCACCGCCGCTCCGACGTGGAACTTCGAATACGGGGCGTAGGCAGCGACCGCGACCTTGCGAGCAGCTTCGATGACTTCCGGATCGGTGATGTTCATGGGTCAATACTGCCCGATTCGGCGCCGCCAATGGGCTCGTGTCGGGGCTCAAACCTCGCCGAGCAGCGCATCGATGAAGGCCTCCGGCTCGAAGGGAATGAGGTCGTCGACGCCCTCCCCCACCCCGATGAACTTGACGGGGATGCCAAGATCCTTCTCGACGCCGATGACGATGCCACCCTTGGCGGTGCCGTCCATCTTGGTGAGCACGATGCCGGTCACCCCCACCGATTCGGTGAACTGGCGTGCTTGGGCGAGTCCGTTCTGCCCGGTGGTGGCGTCGAGGACGAGCAGCACCTCGTCGATCGTGCCGGCTTCCTTCTCGAGCACGCGGACGATCTTGCCGAGCTCGGCCATCAGGTTCGACTTGGAGTGCAGACGACCGGCGGTGTCGACGATGACGACATCCTTGCCGCGGGCGCGCGCCGCCGTGTAGGCGTCGAAGGCCACCGAGGCCGGATCCGAGCCCGGCTCGGCGGAGACGATCTCGGTTCCCACCCGGTCGGCCCACGTTCGAAGCTGGGTGTCGGCGGCCGCTCGAAAGGTGTCGGCCGCGCCGAGTAGAGCCTCGGCGCCATCTTCCCGCAGACGGGCCGCCAGCTTGGCGATGGTGGTGGTCTTGCCCACCCCGTTCACGCCGACCACGACGATCACCGCCGGCTTCCCGGATCGGTGAATGCTCCGATCCTGGCCGGCGAGTTCCTCGAGCAACTCGTCTCGAAGTGACTGGCCGGGCTTGGTCGAGCCGTCTTCGGGGTGGCGTCGTTTCACCGCCTCGACCACCTCGGTCGTGGCGGTCAACCCGACGTCGGCCGCCAGCAGCGCCTCCTCGAGCTCGAGCCAGAACTCGTCGTCCATGACCGACCGACCCAGCACCGACCGCAGTCGCTCGCCCATCGAATGGCGGCTCTTCGCCAAACGATCGCCGAGACCCGGTCGAGCAGACGGCGCCTTCAATCCCGGCGCGAGTTCGCTCCGGAAGAGCCCGCCTGGGAGCGGGATCGAACGACGAGAGCGGTTCCGGCACCGAGCACCACGACGATGGCAACCACAATCAGAATGATCTGGATTGGGTCCACTGTGAACTCCTTCCGGAGCGGCCGGTCGCCCGCCGAGAGTCTAAGCCTCGAAGACGAGCTGTCCGGCCATGCGTTTGGCGATCACCTTCGAAGATCCGCCCGGTTCCATCGTCACGCCATACAGCACGTCGGCTGCCTCCATCGTCTGCTGCTGATGGGTGATGATCATCAGCTGAGCGGATCCTCGGAAGGCGTCGACCAGCTTCAGGAAACGCCTGAGGTTGGCGTCATCGAGCGCTGCTTCGACCTCATCCATGATGTAGAAGGGGCTGGGTCGGGCTTTGAAGACCGCAAACAGGAACGCCAAGGGCCGCCAAAGACCGTTCGCCACCCGAGAGCAGCTGCAAGCCGGCTCACCTTCTTGCCGAGCGGCTGCGCTTTGATGTCCACTCCGGTCGACAGGGGATCGGAGGAGTCAGTGAGCGAGATCTTGCCCCGACCGCCGGGGAACAGGATCGAGAAATACTCCTCGTAGTGAGGCCGCCACCTCGTCGAAGGCTGCGATGAAGAGCTCCTGGATCGTCTCGTCGAGAGCCCTGATGACCTTCTTCAGCTCGGACCCGCGACTGTTCGAGGTCGTCGAGTTGCGCTTGGAGGAACTCGTACCGCTCGTTGAGTTCCGCGTATTCGTGGGCAGCCAGCGGATTGACCGGACCCATCCGCCGCAGCTCGTTCACCCGTCGCTCGAGAGCGACCTCCAGGTCGTCGGCGTCTTCGAGTTCGGGCCGGCTCATCGCCAGGGCTTCTTCCTCGGAGGCGTCGGCGTCTCGCCGCAGCATCTCGGCAACCGACTCATGCCGGATTCGTAGCTCGGCCATCTCGACGGCCAGTTTGCCGCTCAGATCCTTTGTCCTGGACAGCGAACCGTGGAGCTCCTCGCGACGAGACCGAGCCTCGGCGAGCTGAGCGCCTGCCTGACCGGAACGCTCTCTGAGCACCACCTGCCGCTGGCGCAACGTTTCGATGTGGTCGCGGACGACCTCGATGGCCGCCTTGGCGTGCTGCTCAACGCGCGCCGAGTCGTTCGACCTCCGTCGGGGTCGACCGGGTGCTCGGCGAGGTCGGCCAGTTCCGCATGTCACCTCTTCGATTCGGCGGACCAGCATGGCCTTGCGTTCGACGATCGCTCCGTGGTCAGTGGCGGCCACCTGTCGCTGATGGCGAGCCTCATCCCGCCGTCTGGCCACCTCTTGGCGCCGAGCGGCCAGTGCTTCCCAGGCGCGTTGGCGCTCTGCTTCTTCGCCTTCGAGGGCCGCCAGCCGCTCCTCGAGCCGTGAGATCTGATCGGCGCGGTCGCTGGGCGGCCTCCTCCAGCGACAGCTTGCCGGGTCGTCCAGCCGGGCGGTCTCCTCTTCTGTGGACACTCGCCGGCGGGTGATACGGTCGAGAGCCTCCGTGGCGCCCGCCAACCGCGCCTCCAAGATTCGAGGTCCTCCAGCTTCTGCCGCTCCTCGGTCGGGACGCCTCGAAGGAGCGACGGGCGGTCGCCACCCGGCTGGCAGCACGGGCGCGCCTGGCGCTCGGCCTCTTCGAGAGCCGCCGTGGGCGGCCTCGACCATCGCCGGCGTCGCCCCGTCGGGATTCGGCACGCGGACACCGTGCGCGGTGATGAGGTCGCCCTCAGGCGTGACCACACGCAGCGTCGGGTTTCTTCTGGCGACCTCCCAACCTGCCGACCAACCCTCTGCCAAAAGCACATCGCCCAGAAAGGCGGCGGCGATGCTGCGAGTCGTGTGCCGATCCGAGCCGGTCGACCAGGGCGTCGAGGCCCCACTCGGTGGCGGCCGCCCGAGCTATTGGCTCAGCCGACGAGTGTACCGACGTAACGATCGGAACGCCACCCAGACCATCGGCCTTGAGTTCGGCGACCAGCGCACCCAAACCGTCGGCGTCGCGGACGGCCAGCGCGTCTGCCCAGGTGCCCAGAGCGCGCGTCGACCGCGGCGGCCAGCTCAGCCGGAATGTCGAGCAGTGCGGACAATGAACCCACACGGCCTCGGCAGCTTCGGCTCTCTCGCGGGCAGCTGGGTCCGCCAGACCGGCGGCTGCGGCCTCGAGGGCCTCCACCCGGGCGGCGGCTCCGGCCCGAGCCAAATCAGCTCCTCGACGAGCCTCCTCGGATTCCTCCCAGAGGCTCTGCTCGTTGACGCGTGCGCTTTGGCGACCTCGTAGGCCCGTTGGGCCTCGCCGGCCAGACCATCCTTGGTTTGGATCTCGTCCCTCGAGACGCTCGATCTCGGCGGTGTCCTCTTCGATCTGAATGCCGAGGGCACCGAGTCGTTGCCGGACCAGGGCCAACTCGCGGGCGTCACGGTCAGCGGCCGATTGCATGGCCCGCAGATCTCCGCGCACCATCGCCACGGCACCTTCCGTGGGCATCGTTTCCTGCTCGGCCAGACGAGCGTTCTTCCGATTCCAGTGCCGACAGCACGCGTTCGGTTCGCTCGGTTTCGGCGGCGGCCACCAGCTCCCGTTCGTTCGAGATCTGGAGATTGACCTGCAAGTTCCTCTGCCTCGGCCGTCAGGTCGGATCGGCGCTCGTCAGCGCCTTCGAGTCGGCCCCGGAGGCCGCGAGCTGCGCTCGGCCGCCACCTGGGCGATGGAACGAAGCCGTTCCATCGTGGTCTCGAGGCGAGCGGCCGCGGCCGTGTCCCGATCGAGGGCACGTCCCGGCCTCTCCGGCCGCTTCGGCCAGTGGTTCGAGGCTTCGCTCGATCTCGGCACAGCTCACGCTCGAACGCCACCACCTGGCCGGCCGTCCTCGACTCCTGGTCGGCGGCCTCAGACAGCCGGCCGGTGATCCGCTCGGAGTTCCTCCGCGCCCAGATACAGCCGAAGTCGACGAATCTCATCCCGAAGGCCGTCGAAGCGCTCGGCGTCTCGCGCTTGCTTCTTGAGCGGACGGAGCTGACGTTTCAATTCCTTGATGATGTCGAGCAGCCGCAGGACGTCGGCGTCGGTTCGTTCGAGACGGCGAATCGACCGGTCCTTGCGAAGACGGTGTTTCAGGATTCCGGCCGCCTCCTCGATGACCGCTCGATGATCCTCGGGTTTGGCGTTCAGGATGCCGTCGAGGCGGCCCTGACCCACGATGACATGCTGGTGCCGTCCGACCCCGCTGTCGGACAGCAGCTCCTGCACGTCCAAGAGCCGGCATTCGACACCGTTGATCTCATAGTCGGACGAGCCGTCGCGATAGAGACGGCGAGTCACCGTCACCTCGGGCATGTCCAGCGGCAGCATCCCGGACTCGTTGTCGAACGACCAGCGAGACCTCGGCCCGCGCCAGGGCAGGCCTCGTGGCCGTACCGGCGAAAATGACATCTTCCATCTTCTCGGTGCGCAGGTTCTTCGTCGACTGGGTGCCCATCACCCAGGCGATGGCGTCGACGATGTTCGACTTGCCCGAGCCATTCGGCCCGACCACCACCGTGACGCCTTCTTCGAGTTCGAGCCGGGTTCGGTCGGCGAACGACTTGAACCCGGTCACCTTCAGTGACTTGAGATACACGTAATTACAACCCTGTGATTCGGTGGGGGCAGAATATCACAGAGCGTACGGCAGGCTGCGGCGATCGGAGATCGCGCCCGAGGCCTCCAGCGGTACTCTGCAGGGCGCATGAACCTGCCCCCGTGGACGTCCTCGCTTCCGTGATCCTCATCCCCACCCACCGACCGGCAATCGGTACGAATGCCCTCGAGTGTCGCGGCACCGCCTCGACGCAGGGCAGACGTCGGCCTGATGATCGGCGTGCGCCGCCGCGCACCAGCTTCGCCGCGGCGGCCGAAGACGCCGACCACACCTCGGACCACCTCTGCCCGTTCTGCTGCCGGTCGGATGGCGCGGCTCGTCATGCCCATCCGAGCGGGCGAGTTGGAGTTCGACTGTTGCGCAGCCTGCGAGGGTGTCTGGCTGGATCACCCGGGGATCGCCCACTTCTCGGCCATCGACCCGCAGCCGGACGGGCATGAGCCCGAAGCGGCGACGCCGACAGCTCTCTTTGGGCCGTCCTCCTATCGGCCTGGGCGCCCAGATCGCCGCGGTCATTCGCACGCTGCTTGCGATCCGGCTGAACGCGCCCTCAACGCTGGCATACCGGACAGAAGTGCGTCGACCGACCCCCAAGGACAACCGCTCGATGGCAGCGCCGCACCGCCGGCAAGGCTCTGCCGGCCCGCCCGTACACGCGCAAACGTCGCGTGTACTCCCCCGCCCGTCCGTCGGGCAGCAGATAGGCGAGATCAGCGAGGCTCGTGCCCCCATAGCGGAGGCCCGCCTCGAGGACGGGTCGAATGGCGGCACGCATCGACTTCACCTCTCGAAGACCGAGGCTCCCGGACGGGCGATCGGGTCGGATCCCGGCTCGGGCCAGGACCTCATCCGCGTAGATATTCCCCAGGCCGGCCAGAAACCTCTGATCGAGGAGAAGCGTCTTGATCGCCACACTCCGACCGTCCATGGCGTCGGGCCAAGCCCGAGAAGAAGGCAACTCGTCGAGTGCGTCGGGCCCGAGATCTACCAAGTGTCGACTCCGGCGAGTTCGGCTGGCGTCAGGACGGCGACGAAGCCGAAGGTGCGAGGATCGACGAGGCGCACCTCGTCGCCACGATCGGTCCGTGCGACGAAATGGGTGTGGGGCTGCTCGTCGTCGCCGGCCCCGGCGAGCTCCATCCGTCCGGACATGCCCGAGGTGGATGACCCAGGTCAGGTCACCCTCCACGTCCGTGACGATGAACTTTCCGTGGCGGCCCATCGAACCGACCCGCTCTCCCTGCGAGTCGGTCGGCGACATCGTCGGGACGGGCGTTGCGCCGCCCGGTCCGAGGTGCCGAAGCTCGACGCCGTGACGAGCGCCGACCCTCGAGAACGGGGCCAGGGAGCGACGGGTCGTTTCGACCTCGGGCAGCTCCGGCATCCCTAGCCGAACTTCTTCAAGGCCTGCACGGGCGGCCACTTGCTCGGCCTCCTTCTTCGACCGTCCTCGACCCGCTTCCCAGCTCGTCACCGTCGACCTCCAGCGCCGCCGACGAACTCCTTGGCGTGATCGGGCCCGAATTCGGTCACGCAGATAGCGCGGGCCGAAGACCCTCGTTCGGCCAGCGACTCCTGGAGGCGAGTCTTGTAATCGCGTTTGCCGGGGTCGGCGGCCCGCTCCACGATGAGCGGCTCCCACCATTTCAAGATGATCCGACGGACGGTCTCGAGGTCCGAGTCGAGGTAGACCGCGGCCAGCAGCGCCTCCATCGCGTCGGCGAGGATCGAGTCCTTCTCCTGACCGCCCGACGCCCGTTCACCACGCCCGAGGAGAACGTGGTGGCCAAGATCGAGATGGCGTGCGATCACGGCCAGTTCGTCTCGATTGACGCAGGCGGCCCGCACCTTGGCCAGTTGCCCTTCCGGGAGATCGGGGAAGTTGTCGAAGAGGTAGTCCGTCACGACCAGCTGGAGGACGGCATCCCCGAGGAACTCGAGCCGCTCGTTGTCGCTACGAGTCGGATGCTCGGCGGCGTACGAGCGATGCACCATCGCGTCCTCGAGCGGCGCTCGGTCGCTGAACCGATACCCGAGACGCTCGGCGAGAGCGTCGATATCGCCGCTCATGCGTGCCAGCCGCTCAGCCAACCTCTCGACGAGACCTCGTTCGGCGCCATCGGCGGCCATCTCGACGGCCCGCGTCACCGCTTGCCGGCTCGAGGAGCCGTGCCCGATGACGACCACGCCCTTGGCGCCGACGAGGTGAGCGCCACCGGCAGACTCGTCGGAGAGCTGGTGGGCGATCGACTTCAAGAGCGGACCAACCTGGGCCTGAGCGCTCCTCGGTGAGGGTCTTGGACCGGCAGCCGACAAGCATCTCGAGCATCATCCGGACCATGCCCTTCCGAGGTCTTCAGGACGACGTTGCCGGTGAACCCGTCGGTGACATAGACATCGGCGACATCCTTGGCAAGGTCGCGTCCTTCCAGATTGCCCACGAAATTGACCGATCGGCTCGGCGGCGAGAAGGTCATAGGCGGCTCGCTCCAGGTCACGACCCTTGCCACGCTCCTCGCCGATGGTGAGGAGCCCGACCCGGGACGTTCGCAATCGAGGTAGATCTCGGCGACCAGCGATCCCATGACGCCGAACTGCAGGAGATGTTCGGGTCGGCAATCCGGATTCGCTCCGGCGTCGAGGACGACGGTGTCGGGTGCCCGGCGTCGGGAAACACAGAGGCGATGGTCGGCCGAAGCACTCCCGGGAGCCGGCCGATGACGATGGCGGCGGCGGCGAGTGCCGCGCCGGTCGATCCGGCGCTCACCAGCGCCTGTGCTTCACCGTCTCGGACCAGCTTTGCCGCTCGCACGATGGACGAGTCGGGCATGTCGCGGATGGCCTTGGCCGGGTTGTCGCCCATCCCGATGATCTGCGAGGCGTGGACGATCGGAAGGTCGCCTCCGGTCTGCGTCCAAGGAGCGGCCTCGAGCACGGCCTCGTCTCCGACGAGCACGACGTCGTAGCCTTCTTCGGTCGCCGCGATCGCCCCCGCCACCGTTTCGGTGGGGGCATGATCGCCCCCCATGGCGTCGAGGGCTACGCGGGCCAAGGGAGGTGCGGTCTCCTACTCGGCGACGTCGATGATCTGACGTCCGCGGTACATGCCGCAATCCTTGTCCGTGCAGGCACGGTGGGGGCGCTTCGGCTTGTGACACACGGAGCACGTCGACAACGTCGGGCTGGAGGCTTTCCATTGCGCCTTCCGCCGATGTGTGCGCGAACGCGACATCTTCTTCTTGGGTACGGCCACGACGGGCTCCTTGTCAGTCCTGAGGGTCCAAAAACTGTTCTAGAACGGCGAACGGAGAAGACGAGAGATCCTCGTGTCCTTCGCACGGCTCTGTATTCAAGTCGGTTCCGCACGTCGGGCAAAGTCCGAGACAATCGTCGCGACACAACGGCTTGAGTGGCAAGGCCAATCCGACCTCGTCACGGATGGGGGATTCTAGATCGATCCAGCCATGAGAATCCATGGTCAGCAGCTGCTCTTCATCCTCGTCCCCTCGGCGTCGGTATGGCGGTCCGCCAGCCGGTAGACCTGGGAGAAGCGCGTCGAGCCCTCCTCCTCGGTTTCGGCCAGACACCGATTGCAGATCGTGACCATTCGGCAAACCGAACCGTGCCCTGTCGCCACGATCTCGTGCCGAGGCGGCGTCGAGCCGAACCTCGCACTCGACCAGTGCCATGCGTCCGGGCCATGTCCAGCACGAGCGGGAGCTCACCTGAGAGCGCTCTCTGATCGATGAGCACCGGGATTGCCCGGCCAGATCGGAGACGAGGATGCGGAACGGGGATTCGTGCATGGCAGTGCGAGAGTAGTCCGGTCGGCGGCGATCGTCTCCCAGGCGGGTCAGTCACCGACGGGCGACGCTCAGATCGGGGCGTCAGGTCCGGCCGGTCGTGCCTCATGCCATTCCAGCCGAGCCTGGCGAGCCTGTTGGAGCAACGTCGTGAACAACTGCTCGAGGTGGGCGAGGCGAGCTTCGGAGTAGTCCTCGGCATCCAGGCGGATCCGACGCGCTTCGCCTTCGGCATTCCTGATCAGGACGTTCGCCTCTTCCACCGCCTCAGCCAGAACGTGGCTCTGGCTGACCAGCTCACGGGCGCGCTCTGCTGAGCTCGTTCGGTGATCTCTCTGGCCTTCTCGTTGGTCCGAGCCACGAACGCCTCTCGTTCTCGGACCATCCACCGCGCCTGCTTGACCTCCTCGGGAATCCCGTCGGCGATCCGCTGGAGGTTGGAGATGATCGCTTCCCGATCGGCGAGCACATTCTGGGAGAGCGGCACCGTCTTGGCTGCCTGGAGCGCCACGATCATCTCGTCGATGATCAGCTGCACGAGCCCGACCCGGCTGGTGTCGAGAGGATCCTCGATCGGCTCGACCGGGCTCGATGGCGATGAGGCAGGCGCCGGATAGTCGGCCAGCTTCCTCGGGCTCGTGCATCCTCCCAATCGGGGATGATGTCCTCGAAGTCATCGAGTGGGTTGTCGCCCATCAGATCCGCTCCTTGAGTGCGTGGTAGACATTGGTCGGCAGCATGTCCTTCACCTCGCCACCGAGCTTGGCAACTTCTTTGACGAGCGACGACGACAGGTACCCGAATTCAGGACTCGTCGCCATGAACATCGTATCGATTCCCGAGAGCCGCTGGTTCATCTGCGCCATCTGTTGTTCGTATTCGAAGTCTGCCACAGCACGGAGGCCCTTGACGATGACGTCGACCTCCTGTCGATCGGCGCAAAGTCGACGAGCAGTCCGTCGAACGAGACCACCTCGAGTCGTCGGATTCCATCGAAGAGTTCGGTGAGCAGCCCGACCCGCTCTTCCGCCGAGAACAGTCGCCTGCTTGGAAGGGTTGCGGACCACGCCGACGATCACCCGTCGAACACGGCGAGGCAGCGCGTGATGACGTCGGCATGGCCGAGGGTGGGCGGATCGAAGCTTCCTGGACACAACGCAGTGCTCATCGTCCTCCTTCTCGTACCGCCACAACTGCACTTTGCCATACCGGCGCTGATCTACCAACGACATCGAGTCGGCGTGGCCGGCTGGCCCTCTCCGACACTGCGGTGAACCACCACTGTGGCACCCGGCGCCAGACGTGGTCGGCGAGCGTCTCTCAGGACGGATTCGACGACTCGAGCGACACCGGGTACGGCGGGTCGACGAACACCAGTCGTACGTTCCTCGTGAGCCGGCCAAGAACCGCTCCACCGTCGTCGAGCACTACGGTGCCGCCCAGTCCGACCGCTTCGACATTCGCCGTGAGCACCTTTCCAACCGCTCTGACCGACTCCACGAACGTTGCTTCAGCGGCGTCGCGGCTGAGGGCCTCGAGTCCCATCGAACCCGTTCCCGCATAGAGGTCGAGCACCCGCGAGCCTGCCACCAGGACTCCCAACGACGAAAAGATGGCCTCCTTGACCCGATCCTGCATCGGTCGGGTGGCATCGCTCGGACGGCCCCTGGAGACGCCGTCCCTTTGGCGTAGCCGGCGATGATCCTCATGAGATGAACAACCACTCGACGGCCTCGCCGAGCAGGACCCTGATCTCGTCACGAATGGCGGGATGGTCGGCCAGGTCGGGATCGTTCGCAACCAGGCCGAAGCCTTCTCGTCGGGCGGAGATGAGGGTGTCCATGTCCCGGAGGATATCGGCCATCTTCAGATCGGCCATCCCCGACTGCCGAGCACCGAAGACCGTGCCCTGGCCGCGAATCCGTAGATCCTCCTCGGCGAGTCGGAATCCATCGGTGGTGGCCACCATGGCGTCGATGCGGGCCGTCCCCTCGTCGGTCTTCGGGTCCGCTACCAAGATACAGAATGACTCATATCGGCCACGGCCGACCCGACCTCGCAGCTGATGAAGCTGGCTGAGACCAAACCGCTCGGCGTCCTCTATGACCATCACCGAGGCGTTGGGGATGTCGATGCCGACTTCGATCACGGTCGTGGCCACCAGCACGTCGATCTCGCCCGCTCGCATCTCGTCCATGACCTGTTCCTTCTCCACCGGACGCATCTGGCCGTGCAGCAGGGCTACCCGTAGATCCGGAAAGACGCCCATCAACCTCTCGTACTCGGCCGTGGCCGAGGCCGCTTCGATCTTCGCCGAGTCTTCGACGAGCGGGCACACGACGAACGCCTGACGCCCGGCGGCCGCCTCGCCGCGGATGAGTCGGTACACCTTCTCCAACTCCGGCGACGACTTGCCAACCGTCGACGTGGCGACCGGGGTCCGGCCAGGAGGCATCTCATCGAGCAGTGGAGACATCGAGGTCGCCGTAGAGGGTCATGGACAGGGTGCGGGGAATCGGTGTTGCCGTCATGATGAGGAGATCGGGATCCGAATCACCGGCCTTCTCCTTCAGTGCCACCCGCTGGTGGACGCCGAACCGATGCTGTTCGTCGACCACGGCCGCCCCGAGCCGATGGAACTCGACACCCTCCTGAATCAGCGAGTGGGTGCCGACCACGATGTCGACTTCGCCATCGTGGATGGCCGAGAGGACATCGCCTCGGCTCGCCGAGCCGGGCGGGAATGTGGTCAGCTCGGCGCTCGAGGACGTGAGCAACGCCACCCTCACCGTGGGTCCGAGCACCGGCACGTTCTCCTCGAAGAGACTCGCCATGCCCAATCGGGATCCCTGACCACCGACCGGCGGGGCCATGGCGGCTCTTTCGATGAGATCGGTGATGGCCAAGTAGTGCTGCCCTGCCAAGACCTCCGTCGGAGCCATCACAGCGCCTTGGAAATCCCCCTGAACCGCCATGAGCAGCGACGCCACCGCCACGACCGTCTTGCCGGAGCCGACCTCCCCCTGGAGGAGTCGATGCATCGGATGGATGTCCACCATGTCCAAGCGGATCTCCTCGATCACTCGCTGCTGGGCGCCCGTCAACGCATACGGCAGCGCGCCGCAGAACCGCTCAATCAGATCCGTTCGACCATCGTGCCTGATGCCTTTGGCATCGGCCGCCCGGCGATTCTTGGTGAGCGCCAACGCCACCTCGAGCCGGAAGAGTTCGTCGAACACGAGACGTTCTCGAGCCGGTCCGGTTTCGTCCAGAGAATCAGGGAAATGGATCGAACCGATGGCAGTGTCGCGATCGACGAGACCAAGCCGGACGCGCAACTCCTCCGGCAATGGGTCGGCGAGCGGCCGCGATCGTGCGAGAGCATTGTGCATGGCCCGGCGGAGGTAACCCGGGGCGACATCGCCCGCTGACGGATGGATGGGCACCACGCGCCCGGTCACGAGGCTCTCGGAGGCGCTGGTGAGCACGTCGACCGCCGGGCTTTTCATCTGGAGCCGCCCCTTCGACCGCTCGATCTTGCCCGATAGGGCCACCTCGGCGCCTTCGGACAGCTGACGGTCCCGGAAAGCCTGGTTGAACCACGTCACGTTGAGATAGGCATTGCCGTCGGTGAAGGTGGCATCGAGAATCGACAGATTCCGACGCGGCCGACGCATCTTCTTGCTCACGACGGTGACGATGACCGTCACCTCTTCACCAACAGGGACCTGATCGAGCGGGACGAACCGAGACCGGTCGACGTACCGGCGAGGGACATGGAGCAGGAGATCTGCCACCGAGCGGATCCCCGCCTTCTCCAGCGACGCTCCTCGCTTACCGGCCAGTCCAGAGACTTTCGTGACCGGGACGCTCCCGAGATAGGCCAGGCTCCGACCCGCCGAGGATTCGGTCGAGGTCAACAGAGCCCCAGTGGTGAGTGATGTGACTCGATGCGAGTGATGAATGGAGGTCATGATTGGGGACTGGCCGGCCGCCCGTGTATCCTGTGAAAACCCTCATCGGCACGTCACTGTAGGCGCACTACGGAGCCATTTCGGTCGACCTGCCCGAGGGAAACCCAGTTCTGTTGCCGCAGCGTACGGTGCTACGCTCTTCGGCCAGCCGTAGGAGATTCACCTCATGTCGTACCGTTGCGAGATCTGTCAGAAAGAACCGAGCTTCGGGAAACGGGTCACCTTTTCCCACAAGCGCTCCAGTCGACGCTGGAACCCGAATATTCAGAAGATTCGGGTCAAGCACGGCACCAACACCCGCCGGGCCCGTGTGTGCACCTCCTGCATCAAGGCCGGCAAGATCGAAAAGGCCTGAGCAGGCCACCATGCAGGGCGTGATCAAACTCTACGATCCGACGACCGGAGCGGGCATCATCGTCAGAGATGACGACCGGAGCGAGGTCTTTCTGCGCCCAGGAGCGTTGGCGGGATCGGTGTTTCGGACTCTCCGACAGGGCCAGCGAATCACCTTCGAGATCGACGAGGCCGGGGACACGCCTTTCGCCACCCACGTGCGCCTGGGCGCCGACGGCTACTGACAGACGGCACTGGGAGACGGCACTGGGAGACGACACTGGGAGACGGCTACTGGGCGCCGAAGGAAACCGGCGCCGTTCACCGGGTACCGTCCACCGGGCACCGTTCACTGGGGGTCGGCTTTGAGGGTCTGGGCCCCAGCCACCGCCTGGTCCACGAGTCACCGAGAAGTTTCCTAGTATCGGTGGCAACGTTTCCTATTCGAGGAGAGCCTCTGTGGTGCAGGCATACGTGCTGGTCCAAACCGATGTCGGTCGAGCCGCCGAGGTGGCCGACGAAGTTCGGAACATTCCCGGCGTCGAATCGGCCGATGACGTCACCGGACCTTACGACGTCATCGTGAAGGCTTCCGCAGACGACATGGATCAACTCGGCAAGCTCATCGTGGCTCGGGTTCAAGCCGTCCAAGGTATCACCCGGACGCTCACCTGCCCGGTGGTCAACCTCTAAGCGACGGTGCAGGGCGGTCGAAACGGCCCCCGAGCCAACCGCATCCAGGGATAGTCCTGCGTCATGCCTGGTCGACCGGTTCTTCTACGTCAGGCGGTCTTCGACGTCAGGCGGTCTTCTACGTCAGGCGGGGGCGTCTTCTCGAACCGCACCACGCGGACCTGCTGGCGGCCTTCGACCAGCGCCAACGCCAAACGATGGGCTCCGTCCATGATCGCGCCATCGGCGCTGAGAATGATGGGATACGTGAGGTCGGCCTCCCCCACCCGTCGCACCCGGTCGGCGACGTTTCGGATCGTCGGGTGGTGGCCGTCCCAGAACCACACGTTCTCGTCGATCCCGGCGATGGACTCTATCGGCACGGTTACGACTTCGAGCTCCGCAGCCAATACCCACAAACGCTCAACGAACCAGGTCCTCCGAACGCCGTCCTTCTCGATCGTGTGATGATGGCGCTCAGTCATGTTCGATCACCGGCTTCGCGCACGCACCTCAGCCGAGCTTCGATGCGATCGTTCCGGCATTGGCAAGCGCCATGCCATCACTTCCGACAGTCGAGTACTGCTTGAGGGGAGCCCGCTCGATCTCTTCCAGAGCGTCGGTGATCAACTGGATCCGGCTCAGTGGGGGGTCGATCCAGAGGTACCCGGCCAGGCTCCCCGGAATCGTATTGATCTCGTTGACGTAGAGATCGTCTCCCCTTCGAAGAAAGTCGATTCGGCTGATGGTCCGAACTCCGACGAGGGCGGCGATCTGGAGAGCCATCTCCCGGATGCTCGCCGTCATTTCATCGGGGATCTCGGCCGGAAGCTGGCGTTTGGCGGAATCCATGCCGCCTTCCCCCACCAGATACTTCTGGGAGTAGTCATAGATCGCATCGTCATGTCGGACCGGCGCTTCGATCGCCGACGTCTGCAGCGAGGGATAGGTGCGGACCGCGATGTTGAGATCAGCGCTCCCCTCCAGAAAGGGCTCGAGCACCGCGCCTCGCTTGAAATGCGGCGAGGTGGAGCAGAGGGCCTGGGCTGTGTTCAGATCATCCACGACCTCGATCCCGATCGACGAACCACCAAAACGGGGCTTGACGATGAAGGGACCCTCGAACTCGGGAGTAGCCGTCCCGACCAGGAGCCGCGGCAGAGAAGGCAACCCGGCGGCCGTCACGACCGAGCCAAACGCCAGTTTGTCCATGCCGAGAGCCGAACCGGCCGCATCCGGCCCGGTGAACTTGAGACCGGCCATTTCGAATACCGCCTGGAGCGTGCCGTCTTCTCCTGGTCCGCCATGGCAGCAATTCAGGACCGCAGAGATCTCGACGTGTCGTTTCTTGGCAAAGAACCCACCGCCCGGTTCAGCCTCGAAGCGGAGCGCTTTCGACTTGCTCGGTACCCCATCGGAGAAATCGGCCGCTTCGAGATCAGAGTCGACGAGAAACCACTCACCCGACTTCGACCAGTAGATGGATTCGATCTCCTGTCCATCATCAACCAGAGCTCTGGCCGCCTGCAAACCCGTCAAGATCGAGATGTCGTGTTCGGGGGACGGGCCACCGAACAACACCGCCGGCTTGGTCATGACGTACTCCTATGCGTAATGGTCAGGAAGGTCGTTCTCATAGAGGACTGCGTCACCGACGCCGAGGTTCGCTTTGACCCATGCAACGGCCCTGTCCCGTGAAGGCATCACGATAACGGAAGCCGCGCCCTCTTCCGTCCCTTCTCGGAGAGCACGCAGATTGGTGCGACCGACGATGACGACCTCAGAGGCCACTTGGGCGGCGAGCGCTCCGAAGAGACGGTTCTCCTCGTACTGCCGCTCACCGAGTTCGACCATCCCGGGCGTGACCACGACCGCGTCGTCCGGAACCGGCTTGCTCGAGGCTCGCCAGGGCGGCTCGTACCCCGGCCGGGTTGGAGTTGTAGGTGTCGTCGATGATCGTGAACCCGCCACCACTTTGATACACAGATTGACGGTGCTGGGGGGTCGCCGCATCGGCGAGACTCGCCTCGAGCCCTTCGAGTGGCAGGTCGAGAGCGACAGCCACTCCGATGGCACAGGCGAGATTGGATGCCAGCGGCACGTCGGGAAGCTCGGCGATGACGGATCCGTCGACGCGAACCACGATGCGCTCGCCGATCCGAGCGAGCGATACATCGGCCGCCGCTCCCTCAGCCGAACAGGTGACGACCCGACTGTTCGAGATTCGGCCGGCAAGGTCCGCCAATCGGTCGTCGTCGACGTTGAGCACCGCCACTCGTGCCTTCGTGAGGATCTCAGACTTTGCCTCCAGCGTCCGATCCAACGACCCGAACCGCTCGAGATGGACAGGCCCGATCGCCGTGATCACTCCGACCGTGGGCGGAATCCACGAGCAGAGATCGGCGATCTCGCCAGGCCCGTAGGTCCCCATCTCGGCGATGAACACCTCCGTACCCGGGGTGAGCTGCTCGTTGATGGAGCGAGCCAAACCCATTCGGTTGTTGAAACTGGCCGGCGAGGCCACCGTCGGCCGGACGGCGGACAGAATCCGCTTCGCGTATTCCTTGGTGGTGGTCTTTCCGTAGCTGCCAGTGATCGCCACCACCAGCGGGGCGATCCTCTCGAGCTTCTTGGAGGCCTGGGCGACCCATCTGACGCCCAAGCGGCGCTCGACCGGTTCCAGCACCAGCAGGGCAAGGTCGAACAGGATGGGCGAGCCGACAACGGAGAGCACCAGCGGCGCCGCATTGTCCAAGGCCAGGGCGACCGCCGCACACACCAGCCACAGGACCGCCGCAACCCCGGCCAGCCGGCGCAGACGGGACGTCCAGGCGAGCTTCGAGGTACTTCCCTTCAATCCCAAGCCGATCGGACCAAGGGTTGTTGCGGCGAGCACGGCCAGCACCGCGGGAATCTCCCAACGTCCAACCAGGACAGCACCCACACCGGCCAGGGCCACGACCAGGAGGATCCGGTTGGGGAGGTCGAGTGACCACCACCTCCAGGCGAACCGGGAGACCGAGCCGGCCAAGTAGTGCTCTCGCTGCGCCACCCTCAGCCAGCGGAAACCCGCCACGCTCACCGAGAGGAACGACAGCGCCGCAAGCACGATGAGCATCAGGCTCGCTCCCCGAGCCGGGCGGCGATGCATTCCCGGACCACGTCAGGAGCCTCCAGCATGACGTGATGGCCGACGTCTTCCACCACGTCGAGGGAAACTTCGGCGCCCCTCGCAGACAGGCGACGCTCGACTTCTCGCGCCACGGAGACCGGTGCAGCCGTGTCGTTGGCCCCCCACAGAAGGTGGACCGGAACACTCATTGCATCGAGGGCCGACTCATAGGTCTCGTTGACCGCCTTCACGAGAATGTCCCTCATGACCCCCTCCGCCGCCCGATAATCCGCAGAGCCGTATTTCTGGCGAGCAGCCTCCATCCTCGATTCGGCAAGGAGACCACGCCGATGTGCCCAGCGTGCCAGTCGGTATCCCCGCGGCGTGCCTGCCGGCCGCCGGTCCGAAGGATGCAACAAAGGAACTCCGATCAGGATCAACGATGCGACCGACTCCGGGTAGCGAGCGGCCAGCGTTACGGCGACCCGACCTCCAAAGGAGTGGCCGACGACTATCGGTGGGGCTTCGAAAACGTCACACACGTCCCGAACGACGTCCGCATACTCATCGGCGCCCCAAACCTCGGTCGGCGCCGGTGAGGCTCCAAAACCGGGCAGATCGATGGCGATCGCAGGGAAGCCGTCCAAAACCGTGTCGAAATCTCGGTGGGTTCTACCCCACCCGTGCAAGGCGAGCACAGAAAGGCTTCCTGAGTTGCGAGCCGAGCCGAACAGGCGTCCCTCGGCAAATGACTTCAGTGCCATGAGATGAGTCCCGATGCTCCTGGCAGGACATCGGCTTGAGGACACGACGGATCATGGCCGGGAGATTACCCTGGCCGCCTGGAGGTACCGTTCATCACCGAGATCCGACTGACGCAGCAACAGCGACGGACGGCGCTGGCCCCATTCCGGGCTCGCCTCTTTCGGTTCGCCCTGCGGGCGATCGTCTTCATGCTCGCCCTCCTCATTTTCTCGGTGTACCAGGCTGGAGCAGATCCGACGTCGTGGGCCGTCATAGGACCAACGCTGACGTGGCGGCGTTGTGGGGCGGCGCCCAGTTCGTCGACTGGGAGACGCAGCTCACCCGAGCCTTCGGAGAAACCCTTCTCGGAGTCAGCTTTGGTGCACTCATCCTGGCCATGGGAGTGATTTCGACCATCCCCGCCATCCGTCCTCTCGTCTTCATCCTCTACTTCGGCGTCGTCTCTTTCTCCGCCGCCCTCGGTGGCCGACTGCTCCAGGCTTTCACGACCACCATCCTGGTGGCAGCCCACACGCTCATCCCGCTGGCGATCGAACACGCGCGATCCCGGCGAACACCCTCATCGTGGAGGTGGCGACCTTGGTTCTGGTGGCCGTGGTGAGCAGCACCGTCGCCACAGAGTTCCGCCGTGAGACCTACGCCGGAATCAGCCGTGTGGCCCAGATTCAGAACCGAGAGCAGGACGTCAACCGCCTGTACGAGGTGTCACGAACCATGTCCGCCGGCGACAGTCTCCAAGACGTACTTCCGCAGCTCGTCGGGCGGATCGGGTCGTACCTCAATGCGCAGGTCGGTGTAGCGCTCCTCCACGACTGGGAGTCGAACAGCCTCACGGTTCTCAGCCCGATCTGGACGTTCGGTGAGGAGCTGGTCCTCAACGACTACCAGATCGACCTCGGCCAGCGTTCCGACCTCACCGACGTATTCCTGTCCCGCCAGTCGAAGACGTTCCGCGATCTCGACAAGGCCCCACAAGAGCACGGCCTTCTGGGCGAACTGGGTATCTCTTCGGCTTTGGCCGTTCCGCTCACGGTCGAGAACCGCACCATCGGGGTGATGGTGCTCGCCGACAAGACCTCAGGTCCCTTCACGCAACGGGACCTCGAGGTGTTCGAGTCCCTGGCGGCTCCGGCCGCATTGATTCTCGCCCAACTCGAGCGCTACGAGGAAGCGGCCGAAACCTCCCGCCGCATGGAAGAGCTGGCGCAGATGAAGACCGATTTCGTCTCCGTCGTCAGCCACGAGTTGCGAACACCGCTCACCAGCATCATCGGCTCCCTGGCGACGATCGCTCGACCGGAGCTCATCCCTCCGAGTCCCGCTTCTCAGGAGCTGTTGGCGACCGCCCGAAAACAGTCGGACCGCCTCCGCCGACTGATCGAAGATCTGCTGATGGTTTCTCGAATCGACAACGATGCCCTCCCCCAGCATCCCGAGAACATCGACATGGCTTCGTTCGCTCCGGAGCAGGTGAATGGCATCCCCGGCGCCGCACCGATGACCACCTTCGACATCGAACCCGACCTGGTCGTCGAGGCCGACCCCGATCATCTGAGTCGGGTGTTGCGGAACTTGATCGAAAACGCGCTCGAAGTACGCGCCCGGATCCACCATCGATGTGTCTGCCCGAGCTCGTTTCGGGTCGGCGATGATCGCCGTGGCCGACCACGGGCCGGGCATACCGAGCGACAAGGTCGAGCACGCCTTCCAGCCGTTCTCTCAGATCGACCCGTCAGTGACCCGCTCCCAAGGTGGCACCGGGCTCGGTCTCTCCATCGTGCGTTCTCTACTGGGGGCAATGGGCGGGGAAATCGAGCTGACGGAGACGCCCGGAGGCGGCGCCACTTTCACGGTCACACTCCCGCTTCGGGCGGGGCAGACGGCCAAACCAACCCAGGCTGGAGCTGCCCGGACGTTTCCGGGCTTACCGGGAGTCCGTCGGTAGACCTGCCGCCACGGCGTGGAACCCGGCATCGACGTGCACCACCTCGCCGGTGGTCATCGGCGTCCAGTCGGAAAACAGAAGGCACGCCATCTGGGCGACCGGCTCGGGATTCCTGGTGTCCCAAGCGAGCGGTGCACGCTGATCCCATTCCGATTCGAACACCTCAAAACCCGGGTATCGACTTGGCGGCCACAGTGGCGAGAGGTCCGGCCGCCACGGCGTTCACCCGGATCGACCTCGACCCGAGGTAGCCGGCCAGGTAGCGAGTGACCGCTTGCAGCGCTGCCTTGGACACGCCCATCCAGTCATACACCGGCCATGCCTGCGTGTTGTCGAAGTCGAGTGTGACGAAGGAGCCTCCCCCAGCCGCTTCCATGAGAGGAAGAAGACCGACGGCAAGGGTCTTGTAGGAGAACGCCGACGTGGCAAAGGCGATCTGGGCGCTCTCGACCGGGGTGAAGAGGAAATTGCCGCCAAGGGCGTCGGCGGGAGCGAACGCAATCGCGTGCAGGGCGCCGTCGATGCCTCCCCACCGGCTGTCGAGTTCAGCCACCAGAGCATCCATGTGGGCCGCGTCATTGATATCGAGCTCGAAGACATCCGGAGGCGAGGGCAGCCGCTGGGCGGCCCGTTGGGTCAGTCTCATCCCACGTCCGAATCCGGTCAGCACCACCTCGGCACCCTGCTCTTGTGCGAGCCGGGCGGTGTGCCAGGCGATCGAGTCGTCAGTGAGCACCCCGGTGATCAGCAACCGCTTTCCTTCGAGCAACATGCTTAGCCTCCTCTAGCCGAAACTCTCGCCGAAGTTGGTCCAACCACGGATTCCGAGACCCATCACAAAAAGCAGCACCAGTCCCCAGGCCAAACCCGGTCGTTTTCCGAACTGGGCCCGATAGATATACACGAAGGCCAGGGTGAAGAGGATGACCATTCCGTAGAACATGTGGATCGATCCCGGGTTCTGTCCCTGACCGTACAGGACGAGACCAAGCGAAACCTGGATGAGAGCGATCGTCAGGGAACCGTACTTGGCGACATCGAAAGGGCGACCTGGTTCCTTACGGAAGATGGCGTAGCCAAGCCCCCACAGACCCGACAGCCCGTTCGCCCACACCACGAGGTTGGCGGCAAAGGCGTGCAGATCTCGAAGCAACGGAATCCTCCAGAACGGTCCACGTCACAGTAGACCGACGAGGCCTGGCGGACGCAAACGGATAGGACGAAGGCTCAGGCGATCTCGACGAGCTGGCCACTCGTGATGTCGAGTACGAATTCCTTGGTGTTGCGGGAATCCGCGATCCACTGGGCGAGTTTGGCGCCCGCCGGACGTACGATCCACCACACGTATTCGTCCCGACCGGCCGCGTGATACTCCGCCCGTGCACGCCGACCGGCTTCGATCGATTCGGATTCGGAGTCGAAGGCGCCGAGGAGTCGTTCCTTTGGGGACGGGTTTGGCTGTTCGACGGTCGGTCGAACATCGATGAATTCAACGGCTTCAAACACGTTGCCCCCTCTCGATTCTGTCACCAGTCTACTGGACATTGCCGCTTCGGGACGACCCAAATCGGGTCGGCGTCCGGGGAAACAGGTTCACGCCGGTTTGGAAACATCGGCAGGTGTCGGCGACAGCGCACCAACGAGATCTGCGGCAGAGAGGTGAATGGCCGTGCCTGGAGACCCACTTCCGATCGACAATTCTGCGGCTAGGACGAGCCGTTCGTCGATGATCACAGGCCAGGGATGGGAAACACCGAAGGGCGTAATAGTGCCGCGCCGATAGCCGGTGGCGGTGAACGCCTCCTCTGCGGGGGGCATCGAAAGCCTGCGAACTCCCACGTGGGCCCGGAGCTTCGTCCAATCGATCTCGCGGTCGCCTGGCACGAGCACGAGCAGGTAGTCGGATTCGGAGATTCGAACGACCAGGGTCTTGACCAACTGGGAGAGATGGATCCCGCGCGCCTCGGCTGCTTCTGCGGCCGAGCGAACCCGACCGATCGTCACGAGGCGGTAGTCGATTCCCAGATCTTCGACCGCTCGTGTGGCCGCTGTGTCGATCGAAGCGGCCGACCCCACTGTCAGATCTCGCCGAGGAGCTTCTGCTTCTTTTCCGCGAACTCCTCGTCGGTGAGCACTCCGTCGGCATGGAGTTTCGCCAGCGCGGTCAGATCCTCGGCGGCGGAACTGCCGGAATTGAGCGCCATCATTCGGTCCTCACGCATTCGATAGATGAGCGATTGGACACCCTCAGGGTCGGGAACATCGCTGAACCGACTCTGACCCATCTCCCCAGCCGATTCCAGCAGAAGATCCCCGCTCCGGAAGAGTCGCTCCGAGAGGCGCTGCGAGAACTCGACGTCGTTGATCACCTCGAGCGGAATCTCCTTTCCGGCGCGGGAGAAGACACCCGTGCGGACGATGATCCGCTCGGTGGTGATGATGTACTTCGTATAGAGCCACCGAACGAGCGGGCCGGCAACGAACACCAGAGCGACCAGGAAGGCACCTAGGAGGAGCCACACGAGCTGGTCGGTGATCACGCCCACGACCACGCCCATGATGATGATGAAATCCGCCACCAGGATCGGGAAGAGGATCGCCCGCCAATGCGGCCGGAACTCGGCCACGACCTTTTCGTCGGCGCTGAGAAGACGTTCTTGGTAAGCCATGGGCCGAGGCTAGCGAATCGCGTCCCGGGCAAGCTTCGCTCGCCGACAATTCGACCCAGACGCGAGAAACCCCGAGGGAGCAGCAGCCGAAGCCTCCACCCTCTCGGGGCTCTCAACCCAGCGAGCTCACCGACCCCGAAGGGCCAACTCACCTGCGTGGGCAGGTGCTCAGGTAGGCCCGAAGGCTTACCCTCGCTGGAACCTTGCGGTTCCGATGCCAGGTACCTCACCGAGGCGAAGTACTCCGACGCCTGTTCCGGTTCCGACACCCTTGCGGGTCCCGGGCCTTCCCAGGTTCCTTCCGGCTCCGAACCTTTGCAGGCCCCTCACCTTCAGGTCCCTCGGGATCCGATCGTCCGAAGACGCCCGGCTCCAGCGGGTTGGAAGTCTCCGAAGAAACTCCCACCTCTCCATCTCGGCTCCGAAGAGCCTCCACATCGAGGCTTCGGGTTTCCGAAGAAACCCCCAGATTCCGAAGAACCCGGTCGCTTTCCTTCCGACCCCACATCCGAAGATCCGTGGCCTTCCGGTCAGCTACCTCGGCACGACCTGGTCCGGAGACCCTGTCCGAACGGCGCCTTACGGCTCCGTTCCACCGAGGGATGCCTTCCGCCCTCCCGGTCTCCCGGTTGGGTTTTCAGCGAGCCGGTCCGAGTCTCCCCGTTCCGACAGGAGAGAACGTAGAGCACGATTCCTCCCAGATCAAGCTCAGGTCCTATCTAATTTTCGCGTTTTGAATTTCGTTTTCGCGAGTCGCCGATTGAACGCCATATGTTGGCCGCCGGTTCCCCCACCAGCTTCTCAAAGTGATCCCCACCGACTGCGAGGCAGCTACCCACTCCTAGACTTCTTCTTTCGCCCGCAAAGGCACCTCGATGCGCACCACCATCTCAACCCATCCGGGTCACGGCCTCGGCCGGGTCGAATTCGTCTGGCTCACCTCGATGATCATGGCCCTGAGCGCGATCGCCATCGACCTCATGCTCCCGGCTTTTGGTGCCGTCCGGGCCGAGTTCGGATTGCCGGGCGACTCCACCCAACCTGCGGCCATCGTCACGTTCTACCTCGTCGGATTGGCGGTCGCCCAGTTGCCGTTCGGGATCCTGGCGGATCGTTTCGGTCGGAAGCCGGCCCTCTACACCGGGGTGGCCCTCTATCTCGTAGGAGCGATCGGAGCGACCATGGCGTCCTCGCTCCCCCTCATCTTCGCTGCCCGGTTCTTGTGGGGAGTCGGTGCTGCAGGGCCGCGGGTGGCGGCGATGGCGACCGTCAGGGACACCTACGCAGGAGAACGGATGGCCCAGGCCATGTCGTACATCATGGCTGTCTTTCTCCTCGTGCCGGTGGTTGCTCCAGGGTTGGGTGCGGCCATCGTGGCCGTCGCCTCATGGCGCTGGGCTTTCGGGGTCCCGGCGATCGCCGCTCTCCTCGTGGCGGCCTGGTCGACCCGCCTACGAGAGACACTGGATCCCGCCTCCGTCGTGCCGCTCACCCGAGCGCGCCTGGCCGGCGCCGCCAGGGTGGTTTTGACCACCCGTCAGACGGTCGGCTACACGATTGCCAGCGCATTCCTGTTTGGAGCGTTCTTCTCCTTCTTGGCCAGCTTCGAGCTCATCATGTCGGACGTCTACGATCGGAGCACTCAGTTTCCTTTCGTTTTCGGCGGCCTCGCCGCGGTCATGGGCATCGCCATGGTGGTGAATGCCCGACTGGTTGAGAGGATCGGCGTGCGGCGCCTCACCCATGCTGCCGCCTTCGTCTACCTGGTTGCCTCCGGCCTCCTGGCCGCCACAGCCACCTTCACCTCGGAGGTGCCCTTCTGGCTTCTCGTGTTCTTCCTGGTGGGAGTGCTGGCAGGGCACGCCTTGGTGATCCCCAACACAAATGCCCTCGCCATGAGCCCGATGGGCTCGGTCGCCGGAACGGCTGCTGCGATCATCGGTACGATCGGCACCGCAGTCGGAGCGCTCCTGGGTGCCATCATCGATCGAACCATCGATGGAACCGTCAGGCCAACGGCGTGGGGGTTCTTCGGGCTCGGCCTAGCTGCGATGGGCGTGATCGTTTGGACGGAACGAGGGCGGCTGTTCTCCCCCAAACTCGCATAGACAGGCGAGAATGGCTTTCTCCGCCCGCTTCACCCGATTAGGGTCTGGTGAGTTCACGGAGGAGGACCCCACGGCAGTGGCGTCGACGGCTCAAAAAAAGCAACGTAGGTCCCGGTTGCACGGACGCAACTCGAAGGCATACCTGTACCTGCTGCCCACGTTCGTGGTGCTCGCCACCTTCGTGTACTTCCCGATCTACGACTCGTTCCGACTCTCGCTGAACCGGGTGGCGCCGTTCGGCAGTCAGGAGATCTTCGTCGGGTTCGACAACTACACCCGGCTCATGGGGTCAGCCGACTTCTGGAACACCGTCAAAGTCTCCCTCTGGTTCATGGTCGGCACCGTCCCGGTAGGGCATCGGCTTAGCCGTCCTGATCGGCATCCTTCTCTCGATCCCGCTTCGCCGGCTCAGCTGGTTCTACCGAACCCTCATCTTCGTTCCCGTGGTCATCTCGTCGGCGATCGCCGGCGTGCTGTTCCGCCTTCTCTACAACCCGGTGGTCGGGTTCTTCAACCACTGGCTCAGCCTCATCGGCATCGATGGACCCAACTGGCTCACTTCGCGGGGTTGGGCTCTGGTGGCGGTCATCATCACGGTGGTCTGGCGCCAGCTCGGCTTCAACGTCATCATCGCCCTGGCGGGCATTCAGAACATCGACGAACAGCTCTACGAGGCGGCCAAGGTGGACGGGGCGTCGGCGGGCCGACGGATCTGGCACATCACGCTTCCCATGCTCACGCCCACCTTGTTCTTCCTGGTGGTGGTGAACGTGATCACCTCTCTCCAGGCCTTTGGTGAGATCAACATCCTCACCGACGGCGGTCCCGGCGAGGCGACCACCAACCTCGTCTACTCGGTGTTCGTGGACGCCTTCGTCGGAACGTCCTTCCGCGGTCTGGCGTCCGCCCAGGCGTTCATGTTGGCCATCCTCATCATCTTCATCTCCGTCGTTCAGTTCCGCGGTCTCGGCAAAAGGGTGCATTACCAATGACGTCGGCCTCCGAAGCCACTCCTCTCTCGACCACTGCTGCTGCCTCCTCGGCGGCGGGCGTGACCCCACCCAAGCGCGGCCTCGGCGAGCTGCCCGTCCATCTGGCGCTCCTGGCGGTCGGCATCGCCGTTTCGACTCCTATCGTCATTGCCTTCTTCATCAGCTTCACGCCACTCAAGGAACTGGTCACTCGTCCGATTCCGCAGGTCCTTCCCGATACGTGGACCCTCGAGAATTATGGGACGGCTTGGAACGCTTCGCCGTTCGGTCGCTACATGTTCAACAGTTTTGTTCAGACGGGCATCATCACCGCGCCCAGGTGGTCTTCAGCGTCCTGGCCGGTTACGCCTTCGCCATGTTCGATTTCCGTGGCAAAACGGCGTTGTTCGGACTGGTGATCGGCAGCCTCATCATTCCATTCGAGCTGACGTTCATCCCCAACTTCCTCCTCATCTCGGACCTGGGATGGGCCAACTCGTTCCGAGGCCTGACGATCCCCTTCCTGGCCAGCGCCTTCGGCGTCTTCATGATGCGGCAGTTCTTCCTCAGCCTGCCGCGCGAGCTGTATGAGGCGGCCAAGATCGACGGCGCCACCGATTTCTTCTATCTCCTTCGCGTGGTGATCCCCCTGTCGAAAGGCGCCATCTCGGCCTTCACGATCTTTGCCTTCCTCGGTGCGTGGAACCAATATCTCTGGCCGCTCGTGATCACCAACGATGAGTCGATGAGAACCGCCCAGATCGGGATTCGGTTCTTCCTCGTCAACCAGGAAAGAGCCACGGACTGGGGGGCGATCATGGCTGGAGCGGTTATCGTCATGGTGCCGAC
The DNA here is from genome assembly GCA_963752075.1 of uncultured Acidimicrobiia bacterium. Lineage (GTDB taxonomy): Bacteria > Actinomycetota > Acidimicrobiia > Spongiisociales > JAENVV01 > CBDUEV01. The sequence goes on along the minus strand of CAVVWO010000004.1, from coordinate 90,067 downwards.
CCTCGTCGTGTTCCTCGTCGCCCAACGGCAGCTCGTCAAGGGCATTGCCATGAGCGGCCTCAAAGGCTGAGCAGATCACCTCGAGAAGAAGCAAAACAACCAGGAGGAAATGTGCAACGAATATTGAAACTACTTGCCGTACTGGCTGTGTTCGCCTTGGTGACCGCGGCATGCGGCGACGACACCAGCACCGAGACCACTGAGGCCGGTACCACCGATACCACTGCCGGTACGGAAACCACCGAAGCTCCCGACTCCACTGACACCACCGAAGCGATGGTCGACGGCGACGCCGTCCAGATCGACTTCTGGCACGCCATGGCCGACGACCTCGGCGCCGTCGTCGACGAACTGGTCGGCCGTTACAACGATTCCCAGGACGGGGTCGTCGTCAATGCGACCTTCCAGGGCAGCTACGACGACACCTACAACGCCCTGCTGGCCGCCTTCGAATCCGGCGGCGAGCCGAACATCGTCCAGAACTTCGACCTGGCCGCGCAGACCATGTTCGACACCGGACGTCTGGTGCCGGCGCACACGCTGATGGCGCCCGGCGATGCGGAGAGCTATCTGGCCGCGCCGCGCGACTACTACTCCGACGAAACGGGCATGGTGGCCTTGGCCTTCAACAGCTCGACGCCGATCGTCTACTACAACGCCGACATCTTCGCGGAGGCCGGCGTGGACGCTCCAGCCGACGACTGGAACTTCACGGATTTCCAGGCCGCCTGTGATGCCCTCGAGGCTGCCGGTACCGAATACTGCGTGACCTTCGGTACCGTCGGTTGGTACTTCGAGCAGATCCTCGCCAACTCCGGCGGGCTCTACTTCAACGAGAACAACGGCCGGACCGGCCGTGCCACCGAGGTCGCGTTCAACGAGGGCCAGGGCGTCGAGGTCTTCGACTTCCTCACCGGCCTGATCGCCAACGGTCATGCTCCCAACCTGGGCAACACCTGGTCGGACACCGACTCCGTGTTCTTCGCCGGGCAAGCCGCCATGATCTTCGACTCCACATCGGGCGCCCGGGGCATGCAGGACAACGCCGACTTCGAGGTCAAGACCGCATTCATCCCTCACAGCGACTCGTCCGAGCGCAACGGCGTGGTGATCGGTGGAGCCGCCTTGTGGCTCATCGACTCCGAAGACGATGCCAAGGACGCCGCTGCCTGGGACTTCATGAAGTTCATGACCGAGGCCGACCAGCAGGTCACCTGGCACACAGGCACCGGGTACTTCCCGGTCCTCGCCAGCCTGCAGGACTCGCCGACCGCCGAACTGGCCACGTTCTGGGACGAGAACCCGAACTTCGTGACGGCCATCCGCCAGCTGGCGACCACCAACACGGAGAACGCCGACGGTACCGTCAACTACGCGGTGCTGGGCGGACGCGCCGGACCATTCCCCGAGGTGCGTCGTATCATCGTCGAGGCATACTCGTCGGTTCTCGACGAGGGCATGACGCCACAAGAGGCGCTCGATGCAGCAGCCGAAAAAGCCAATCAGGCACTCGCCGACTACAACGCCTTCTTTGGCGGGTAGTCCAACACGTACGCGAATCGAGGCCGGTCAACGGGAACACCGTTGGCCGGCCTCGCCGCGTCAGGCCCCCTTGCCGCCTGGGCAGGCTCACTGCTGCTCGTGGCGCCTGTGCGTCGACCCCGACTCCCGAGGCCGAGACTCCGATTCGCCGCCGAGCGCCCGCAGCTCCGGCTGCTGCTCCGGTCGGGGCGCCGAACTGGACATACAGGGCCATCGTGGAGCGCGGGGCCTGAGACCCGAAAACACGCTCCCCTCGTTCGAGATCGCGCTCGACCTGGAGGTCTCGACCCTGGAACTCGACCTCCACTTCAGTGCAGACAACCAGGTGGTCGTGTGGCACGATCCAACGATCGACCCGGACAAATGCCGACTGGACGACCAGGCGCCCGGCCGGCGTGCCCGATCCTGACACGGCCGAAGATTCCGAGCTGTGCGGTCCGCGCCCTCACCGCCGACCAGCTCCGAGCACTCCAATGCGACCGCAACCCTCACGTGGGGCGATACCCCGACCAGCAAGCTGAGGCGGGTGCCCTGGCCGGCGACGACTATGGGATCGTCACGCTTGCCGAGCTCTTCGCCTTTGTCGACGGATACGCAGCAAGCGACGAAAAGACGGATTCGCACACGCGCGAACGCGGCGCGGTCGGCTTCAACATCGAGACGAAACGCGTTCCCGAACCCCCTGAGACGATCGGCGACGGTTTCGACGGCACCAAGCCGGACCCTTCGAGCTGGCGATCTCTGGAAGTGATCGCTCGAGCAGACCACGCGGCGACGCGTCACGATCCAGAGCTTCGATCACCGGTCTCTCGAAGGCGATGGCGGCGAGGACTCGATCCTCCGCCTCGCCGCGCTCTGACCCGTGACAGGATTCCCGATCCCGGGCGTCTTCGCCGACTGGGGAGCCGACATCTGGTCACCCAACTTCGACACGGTGACGGCCGATGCGGTGGAGGCCGCCCACTCGGGCGGCATGTTGGTGATCCCGTGGACCATCAACGACCCAGCCCAGATGCAGCAGGCCATCGACCTGGGGGTCGACGGCCTGATCACCGACCGACCGGACCGAGTGCCATGAAACGCTCCACCGCTCGTCTCGGGCTGGTCGCTCTCGTGACGTGGGCGCTGGCAATGACCGCCTGCACCACCGCCCTCCACGAAACGGTCGACGCTTCGACCGTCGAAGTGATGGCAGAGGGTCTTCTTGGCCCCCATCGGGCTCGCCGAAGGAGCGGACGGGAATCTCTTCGTGGCCGAAGACGGCAGCGGCGAAGACGACTTCGTCGGGCGGCATCAGCCTCATCACCCCGACGGGCAGGTTCGCAGGGTGGTGTACGGTTTCCCCAGTGGGCGCGATTCGGGAGACCTTTCGGGAGCCGCTTTGGTAGGGGTGCGAGACGGCACCGTCTACATCGGCAACTTCGGCGCCGGTCACCTTTGGACGATTCCGGAGGCCACGTTGGTGTCTGCCGAGCAGCCACTCGGGCTCGACGAGCTCGACGTCGCCATGGAGGCACTCAATGAGGTCCGGCTCACCAACCCGTTCGACGTGACGTTCGACTCCGACGGCCGACCCGTCGTGGCGGATTCCAGCGAGAACGGAGTGGCGACCGAAACGGACGAAGGCCAGACCCGCTTCATCCATCGATTCGACGAACTCACCGATCCCTCCTCCCCGACACTGAAGATCGATGCGGTTCCCACCGGGATCGAACGCGTCGGCGCCGAGTACTACGTGACGCTGACCGGTGGGTGTCCCTACCCGACGGGTGCGGGACGCCTGGTGGCGATCACCGCCGAACGCGAACAACGTCCCGTGATCGTGGGCCTCAACATGCCGATCGACGTGGCGCTCGGACCCGACGGGACGGTTTGGGTCGTGGAGTTCGCCGAGTTCGAAGAAGGAGCGTCGTGTTTCACCGGCGAGGGATATCTCCCCGGGACCGGAAGGCTCAGTCGGATCGTGGACGGATCCCTCGAAGAAGTGGTGGGCGGACCTCGACTTCCCCGGAGCCGTTCTCCCCGCTTCGGACGGGAGCATCTACATCTCGTCGGTCTTCGAAGGCGAGATCCTCCGCGTGGGCCCACCCACCGAACAAGCGCACCTCGACTGCGCCGTCGACGGGGGCGAAAACGGCAGCCCAGACGGTTCGTGGACGTTGCCGTGGAAACGGGTCTCGACTTCACCCACGGAGCCTTTCGGGACTCCGTCACCGATGATCCGGTGGCGGCCATGGGAGGGGGTGTGTGCTGGATCGACTTTGACGCCGACGGCTTCCTCGACCTCTTCCTGGTGAACTCGTACAGCCTCGACGAGGTCGGAGGGTGGATGACCGGCGGTGGGCTTCCTACCTCTCGGCTCTACCGAAACGAGTCAGGTCGTTTCTTCCCCGTCTCCGTCGGTGCCGAACTCGCCTTGCGTGGGAACGGCTGCGTGGCGGCCGACTTCAACGCCGACGGGTGGACCGACCTCTATGTCACGGCAGACGGACCGAATGCCTTGCTGATCAACCGAGCAGGCGCGGGTTTCGAGGAGGTCGCCGAGAGAGCCGGGGTCGCCGCCCCCGAGTGGAACACCGCTGCCGCGGTCGGAGATGCCAACGGCGACGGTCTGGTGGATCTCTTCGTCGCTTCGTATATCGATCTCTCGTTGACCGTTCCCAAACCGACCGGCCACTTCCCGCAGGATTTCTACGGGCTGGAGGATCACCTGTACCTGGCGGAGGGAGTCGACGAAGACGGCGTGCCTCGGTATCGAGACGCAACGTCTGAATTGGGACTCGGCGGCGAAGATCGCGGCCTCGGGGCGGTGTTCGCGGATCTCGACATCGACGGCGATCTCGATCTCTACGTGACCAACGACGGCAATCCGAACCGCCTCTTCGTCGCCGAACCGGGCGACGGTCCCTCAGGTTTCCTTTTCGTCGACCGCACCGAAACGGCCGGTGTCGGGGATTCGGGATCGGGCATGGGTGTCGCCACCGGCGACTACGACGCCGACGGACTCCCGGATCTGCTGGTCACCAACTGGGATCGCGAACTCAATGCCCTCTATCGGAACGAAGGAACGCCCGAGGGGGCGCTCGAGTTCGGATACTCCACCTTCAGGATCGGTCTGGCCGGCCTCGGGAACGGCCAAACGGGGTGGGGAACGAGTTGGATGGACGTGGACCTCGACACCGACCTCGACCTGTTCATCGCCAATGGCCACGTCCCGGTCACCGATCTCGTCGGCGACGCGGAGGCGCTGCGAATCTACGAAAACCGCACCGCTCAGGGCGCACCCGGCCAATTCCGTGATCTCTCGGAAACGATCGGATTGGGAGAGGTCGGGCTATTGATGGCGCGGGGCAGTGCTGCAGCCGACTACGACAATGACGGAGACCTCGACGTGGCCATCAACAGCATTGGCGGGCCCGTCACGCTCCTGGAAAACCAGGGTGGTGATGGGACGTGGTTGCTGCTCGACCTCAAACCGGCCACGCCAGGGGCCTGGGCCGAGGTGTCGATATCCGGCGGACCCGTGCTCCGGCGCACGCTCCAGACGGGTTCCAGCTACTTGGCGTCGGAAGACCCTCGTCTGCACTTCGGCCTCGCTGGTGCCCTGGAGGTGGACGTATCCGTTCACTGGCCGGGCGGAGGTGAGGTGGTGCTCGACGGCGTCGCGGCCAATCAGATCCTCACGGTAGAAAACCCCGCCGGGGGTTGAGACGAAATGCAGCAGGCGGCCACGAGCGACAGCCCTTCGTTCACGTGTCGCCAGTCCTCACCAACCGGGCTTCGTCTCTGAGGTCGATACGATCGTCATAACCGCCAATGACAATCAAGTCGCCCGATCCAAGAAGGCTGATCGTGGCAAACGAACCCCGGACGCCGAGATCATCGATGGTATCGGCATGACCACGAGCGACGTCCAGCACCTCGATCGTTCGGCCTCCACCGGCAATGATCACACGACCACTCTCCAGGACCACGGCGCCTCCCTGCAGCTTGTAGCGAGCCTCGGCGAGGTCTGGTCCGGCCGCGAACCGACCACTCTCCGGATCGAAGATCTCTGTGGACTTCAGAAGCGTTCGATCGTCTGGTGTGCCACCCATGATCAGGACAGAGCCGTCACCGAGAAGGACACTCTCGTGCTTGAACCGAGGCGTCAGCATCGGGTCGACCTCGGTCCACGCATCGGTCGTCGGGTCGTAGATGGCCGACGTCCCTGTGGCAACTCCAGGCTGGACCTGTCCTCCCGTCACCAGGATCCGACCATCGGACAACGTGATCGCATCGAGGGCGTCAACCCCCATCGGTAGATCCGGAGCCTGCGCGAAAGCGCCGGTCTCGGGGTCGAACATCTCGGTGGTCGCCGTATAGGTGCGTGGACCGATCCAGCCCCCGGCGATCAAGACGCGTCCGTCGTCGAGGACCGCTGCTGCATGACCACCTCGACCTAGGACCAGGTTGGGGCCAACGGTGATCGATGTCGATCCCGGAACGAAGATATCCGTGGAGATCAACGGCGCCTCATCTTCGCCTGCGAATCCGCCGGCGAGCAGCACCTCGCCGTCTGGCAGGAGGGTGGCGGTATGGGAGTCACGAGCACTGGTGAGGGCCGGCCCCGGGCCTGTGAGGGTGCCATCGGGTGCGATGACGAAGGTGTCGGGTGAGGCGAACCTACACCCGTCGACGACGCATCCGCCTGCCACCAGCACGGCGCCGTCCAGCAAGGTGGTCGCGGTGTGGGCGGCACGGTGGCTCACCTCGCCGAGGTCGACGGGATTGACGGCCAGGTCCGCCACTGGGGAGAGCTCGGTTGTTCGCTCCGAATGGACTTCCGTGGTCGACCCTGCGGAAGCATCAGGCTGCGGCTGGGTCTCTTCTGCCCCACCGCACGCGCCGGCGGCAAGCGCCAACGCCGCGGTTGTGGCGAGCAGAACGAATCGCATTCCGAGAGTATGGCAGTCGGCCGTTTCCGGAGGCGGTGGACGTCTCCGCGCAGGGCGCAGATCTCACCTCGTGCTCCTGCACCGCAGATCGCCGGTGGCCGTTCTCGACAGGTCGACGGGCACCTCCGAACCCTTTGCCGCGACCTGGACGCTGGGTCCCTCGGCCATCGGTTGATAGGGTCAAAATCCCCTGGAGGCGAGGTCTCCCTCGGCCTGACACTGCAAGAGCACGGTCCGTTGGGAGGCAGGAATCGGCCAGCTGCTTCGGGCCGCTCCGGCGCCTTCCATCAAGGGTTTGGGGGTTCGTATGCTCAAACGATACGGCTTGATCCAGGTCATTGTCGCCATGCTGGTGTTCGCCACGATTCCGGTGGCGTTGGCCGGCCCGGGAGGAACCGATCGACCGTTCAAAGGAGACGGCTTCGGGGATCGTCCAGTACGGCGGAGAGGGAACCCGATGGCCTGATCAATGTGCTCTCGAGTGCGATGAGGCCAATTTGCCCGGCATGCCGCCCGAGGTCGTCGAGTACTTTCGGGTGACCACGTTCACCAGCGCTGATGGACGGGCCAGCCACCTTGGTCGCGATCCATCTCGAATCTGCCCACTGCCCAGGTCTGGAAGGCCCAGTGGGCGGACAGATGGCTCTTGTCGCCGCCAACGGCGACGTGCTCTACGGCGAGTACAGCGGCGCCTATGCCGAGGATGGGATCCACGTGTTCTTGGAATTCCTGCCCGAGATCACCGAGGGAGCCTGTGTGCTTCTCAACGACACGCCCTGCGAAAGCACCGGCCGGTTCGCCGATGCCAGCGGGGAGGTCGAGATGATCGCCGATGCCATGCCGACCGATCCGGACGACGACTTCGTTCCGTGGTCCTGGTGGGCGACTTGGACAGGCGGGGAACTGAGCTACTGAAATCGGCGAGAACACCGGCTGGGTCCGCCCGACGCCGTCGGACGGACCCACCGACGTCGCTCTATGACACGAGTGCGTCAACCCGAATGGGCATGACGTAACCGGCGCATTCTCGAGCGCAGAACGCCCCGCGTTCTGCAACGGGCCCGAAGGGCCTGCGGATACACTGTTCGAATGTTCATCGAAGCCACCAACGAAAACGGCCGGCGTTTCCTCGAACGAGGAATCACCGGCTCCCTGACGATGCTCAACCTCCTGCGGTTCCGCGCTGAGGCCGACTACTCGGCGCATCCTGAGCTGGCGCCAGACGAGCCGATCACCGGCCGTGAGGCCTATGATCGCTACGCCCATCACACCCTCCCGTTTCTCAGCGCTGTCGGCGGCGACGGTCGAGTTCATCGGCATCGGCGGCTTCCCCCTCATCGGGCCCGCCGACGAACGCTGGGACCTGGTGATGCTGGTCCGGCATGCCAGCGTCGAGGCATTCATGGCGATGGCCACCAACGAGCCCGTACCTCGCTGGTCGTCGGACACCGCATGGCCGCGTTGGAGGATTCGCGGCTCCTTCCCATCGTCGACCGAGGCACGCTGACGGCCTGATCAGGGTTCTCGCCACCGGCTCCTCAGAGCGGTTCGAATCGAGCGGTGAAGTGGCGCAGCCACGGGGCCTGTTCGATGATGCGGTAGCCACGGAGCTGCTCGGCTCGGGCGGCCACGTCGATCAGAACCTCGCCGACGTAGTCGATGTGGCTCTGGGTGTAGGTCCGTCGGGGCACGGCCAGGCGAACCAGCTCCATCGGTGCCGGTACCTCGGTCCCATCCGGCTGCGGCTTCCCGAACATCACCGACCCGATCTCCACGCCTCGCACTCCCCCGTCCAGATAGAGCTCGACCGCCAGCGCCTGGGCCGGGTACTGGTGCGGCGGGATGTGCGGCAGCAGCGCCTTGGCATCGAGGTACACGGCGTGGCCGCCGGCCGGCTTGACGATCGGGACGCCGGCGCTGCGACACCTTCTCGGCCAGGTAGGCGGTCGAGCGGATCCGGTAGCGCAGGTACTCCTCCGACAGCACCTCCTCCAGACCTTGGGCGATGGCCTCGAGGTCGTAGCCGGCCAGCCCTCCGTAGGTGGGAAACCCCTCGGTGAGGATGAGCAGGTTCCGCGCCAACCAGGGCCATCTCCGGGTCGTTCATGGCCAGGAATCCGCCGATGTTGGCCAGGCCGTCCTTCTTGGCCGACATGGTGCAGCCGTCGGCGAGCGAGAACATCTCGCGAGCGATCTCCTCGGGGGTCTGGTCCGCGTAGCCCTCCTCACGGAGCTTGATGAACCAGGCGTTCTCGGCGAACCGGCAGGCGTCGAGGAAGAACGGGATCTCGTGTCGGTCACAGACCTCGCGGACCGCCCGCAGATTCGCCATCGACACCGGCTGGCCGCCACCCGAGTTGTTGGTGACGGTCACCATGACCAGCGGAATCCGGTCTCGACCGACCTCGGCGATCGTGCGCCTCGAGGGCCTCGACGTCCATGTTGCCCTTGAAGGGATGCTCGGCCTGCGGGTCGCGACCTTCGGCGATGACGAGATCCCGGGCCTCGGCACCCTGGTACTCGACGTTGGCGCGGGTCGTGTCGAAGTGGGTGTTGTTGGGGACCACGTCTCCCTGCTTCGACGGCCACCGAGAAGAGGATCCGCTCGGCGGCCCGCCCCTGATGGGTGGGAATGATCTCGGCGAGACCGGTGATCCGTTGGACCGTGTCCCGGAAGCGGTAGAACGAACGGCTTCCGGCGTACGACTCGTCGCCCATCATCATTCCGGCCCACTGCTTGGCCGACATGGCTCCGGTGCCCGAGTCGGTCAGCAGGTCGATGATCACCTCGTCGGCGTGCAGGCCGAACAGGTTGTACCCGGCCCGCTCCAGCGCCTCCTGACGTGTCTCCCGGTCGGGGAAGTCGATCGCCTGGACCGAGTGGATCCGAAACGGCTCGATGATGGTTCGGTACGGCACGGTGCACCTTCCTGGGAAAGACCCTCCGAGTCTCGCGCGACGGGCGGCGGCACGCGGCCTGGAGAGGCGAGCTCCGATGCCCAGTTGTCCTCGATGCCCAGTTGCCCTCGATGCCCTGTTACCCTCGATGCCCCGAGGCTTGAATGCCCTGGTGCCTAGATGCCCAGTTGCCGGGCGGCGAGATCGCGCATGATCTCTTCGGAGCCACCGCCGATGGCATTGACCCGGACCTCCCGATAGATCCGCTCGACGGGATTGCCCTCGCAGATACGAGGCGCCACCGAGGATCTGGGCGGCCTCGCGGGCGCAGAACTCCATGGTCAGGCTGGCCTGGACCTTGCACTCGGCGATCTCCGCCACGGCTTGTCGCCGTGGTCGACCTGCCATGCCAGTTGATCCATCCAGGCCCGAGTGGCGTTGATGGTGCGATCCATCTCGACGAGCTTGTGGCGGATGACCTGATGGTCGGCGAGTCGGGCACCGAAGGTCCGACGTTCCCGCGCCCAGGCCAAGAGCCTCTTCGAAGCACGACCCGCGAGGCTTCCACCATGCCGGCGATGAGCAGGATCCGCTCGTAGTTGAAGTTCTCCATGATGACCCGGAAACCGGCGTTCTCGACTCCCGAGAAGGTACCGAGCGGGCACCCGACAGTCGTCGAAGTACAGCGTCGCGGTGTCCGAGGCCCACCAACCCATCTTGTGGAGGGGCGTCGCCGAGAATCCGGGGCTGGTGGTGGGGATGGCGAGGAGCGACACCCCGGCCGCGCCCGGTCCGCCCGTCCGCACAGCGGTCGTTACGTAGTCGGCCCGCATGTCCCGAGGTGATGAAGGTCTTCTGTCCGTTCACGACGTAGTGGTCACCGTCGCGGACGGCGGTGGTGGTGAGGTTGGCCACGTCGGATCCGCCGGACGGCTCGGTGATCGCCAGCGCCACGATGAGGTCACCCGAGATCATTCCCGGGAGAATCTCGGCCTTCACGTCGGCTGACGCCCCGTTCTGGATGGGGGGCGCCCCGATGTAGTTGCTGAACAGGCTGGCGCCTATTCCTCCCGCACCGCAGCGGGCGATCTCCCCCGAGATGATGGCGAGCAGACGGGCATCGTGGCGTCCGATGCCGCCGTACTCCTCGTCGAAGCCGATCCCGAAGGCGCCGATGGCCCCGACCTTCCGGTAGAGCTGGCGGGGGAACTCCTCGGCTTCGTCCCACTCGTTGACGTATGGCGTGATCTCGGCATGCCACGAATTCGGCGAGCATCCGACGGAACATCAGATGATCCTCCGAGTAGAGCGGCGAGGTCGGCATCGTGTTCCTTGGTCGACTTCTCACCACCCTAGACCCCGCAAGGACCGAGGGACGGCGACTGTCCCCTCTAGACTCTATGAGAGGATCCTCAGTCGCGCCGGCGACGACATCAGAACGGAAGTGAGCATGAGCCAGCCGAAGATCGTGGTCGGATACGTGAAAAGCGAAGAAGGTGAGCTCGCCCTGGCTCAAGCTATCAAAGAAGCCAAGATCCGAAATGCCGCGCTCGGTGCTCATCCATTCAGAGCGTGGTGGCCGGAGTGAGTCGGTCGACCACGTCATCGAATATCGCGAGGCCGGCGATGAGATCGAAGGCGCGCCTCCGCCAGGAAGGACTGAAGTTCGTGCTGCGGGGAATCGTACGGGGCAACACTCCGGCGGAGGACCTCGCTCAGGCCGCCGAAGAGGAAGAAGCCGATCTCATCGTGATCGGAGTGCGAAATCGGTCCGCACTCGGCAAGCTCCTCCTCGGATCCGAACGCCCAGGAGATCATCATGTCGGCGCCTTGCCCCGTGCTCTGCGTCCGGGCCGGCTGACCGACCCCGCTTCGTCGCTGCTCGTGAGTCGCCCTGTCATCGGTGTCAGCACCTACGGCCACATCGCCACCGACCGCTGGGATTTCCCGGCCGTGGGCGATACCCTCGTCCGTACGTCGAGGCGGTCAGGAGAGCCGGCGGAGAGCCACTGCTCATTCCGCCCGGCGCCACTCCGGCGGTCGTCCTCGATCGACTCGACGGGCTCGTGCTGAGCGGCGGGGGTGACATCGACCCGCAAAGGTACGGCCAACAGCCGCACCCGTCCGTCAGAGCGTGTCGACGAGCGAAAGGGACGAAACCGAGATCGAGTTGGTTCGCCTCGCCCTCGAAGCCGAACTGCCTACGTTGGCCATTTGTCGTGGCCACCAGATCCTCAATGTTGCGTTGGGCGGAACACTCCACCAGCACCTCGGGCAACATGACGGACTCCTCGATCACACCGTGCCGGCCGGGCCGGGGTTCGTCGCACATGACGTCGTTGTGTCGGCTGATTCGTTGATTGGGCGCCTCACGGGAGTCGAACGGTTCTCGGGCGCTGCTGCCCGCCACCATCAGGCGATCGATCGCCTCGGAGAAGGCGTCGTTCCCGTCGGCTGGAGTTCCGACGGCATCATCGAAGCGGTCGAAGTAACCGGCAAGTGGATCCTGAGTGTCGAATGGCATCCTGAGGTGAACGCCGCAGAAGATCCGAGCCAGCAAGCGCTCTTCGACGCCGTCGTCGAGCGCTCTCGGGCTCTGGCCTAGGCGCCCGCCTCTCCTGCTCTCGATGTCGATCGGAAGTTGACGGGTTGTGGGGGTTAATGCAAGAAGCCCCGTTGAGAATCGAGCCGAAGCTCTCATCCCCTCAGGGCTTCCCCGCTTTCCGGAACTCCGACGCCCGAAGGCCCCGTTCTCCCGGTAGCTTCCAATGAACCCTCTCGGCTTCACCAGTCCGTTTCGAGGTTGCCCCCGATCCGGTTCGAGAAAAGTACCTCACCGCGCTCGGTTTGGCAAGCCCTCTGGCTAGTTGGTTTTCGCGATCCAAGAATACTTTTCGCGAGGTGGGATTCGACGCCCAATCCTGCCTGAAAATGGCGGTGAACTACATTTGTGTCACTTGCGCGTCGTATAGTGCTGGGCATGGGACTCGAACGACTCTCCCCGAGCCGGGCCAGCGATTTCAAGGTTTGCCCCCAGCTGTACAAGTTCCGATCGATCGAAAAGATCCCGGAACCCACGACGGTTCATCAGGCGCGAGGTACCACCGCCCACCTGGCGCTTCAGAACCTGTATGACCTGCCGACCGACGAGCGAACCCCCGACGCTCTCTATGACCTGTTCCGCCAAGCATGGTCGGAGCTCCGTGCCGACGAGGAGTACCCGATCTGTTCGAGACCGTCGAGGAGGAACGCGCCTGGGGCATGGGTTCGATGGACCTGCTCCGGAACTACTTCGCCATCGAAGAGCCCTCAGAAGTCAACCCGCTTGATCGGGAGCTCGACATGCTCGAAGACCTCGAAGGAGTCGTCATTCGAGGAATCCTCGACCGCATCGACGAGACGCCGGACGGTGACCTGATCATCACCGACTACAAGACCGGCAAGGCGCCTCCGGAGCGCTACTCGCTGCCGGCCTTCTTCGCTCTGAAGATCTACGCGCTGCTGATCCGGAAACGTCTCGGGCGTGCTCCGACCGAACTCCGTCTCCTCTACCTGAACGGTCCGACCCTGTATCGGCTCCCGGTGACCGACCACCAGTTGGACGCCATGGATCGCCAGATCAGGGCATTGTGGAATCGCATCAACGATGCCATCGACCGGGACCACTTCCCGGCCAAGAAGAACAACCTGTGCGATTGGTGCTCCTATCAGGACATCTGTCCCGCCTGGACGGAAGAGCTGTCGCCGACCAACAAGCCGGAGCCGGCGATGGAACCTTCTACCGCCAAGGCATCCTGAAACCGCCGGACGCTCGTTTAGTATCTCGACACCTACCCGGGAACCGCGTGCCTTCGACTGACCTCCACCTCTTCGACACCCGAGACACAGATTTCACACGGTTCGTGGACCTCCTCGAGGAACACCACATCGACACCGTGGTCGATGGCGGCGTCGACGGCACTGGTGATTTCTCCACGGAGACTCTGGACTTCCTGTGTGCAGCGAACGGATTCGGTTACCTACCGCGCGGAGACCGCCTGAATCCAACGCATGCCGGACGCGAGGCGTTTGCGGCGTCCGCAGGGTTCATTGCCAAGCTGGCCGAATCCGGGCGCGTGGTCGTGATCAACCCGCATCCCGACTTGCCGGACGTGCTCGAGTCCCTCGGATTGACCATCGTCGAAATAGACCGCAACGGCGGCGTCGCTCCGTACCAGCGGCATCTCGACCTTGGTGACGCAAATTCTGTCGTAGACCCCTCGTAGGGTGAAGACATGACCAACTCATTGCCCGACATCCAGGCCCTCGTCGATCCGCTCGGAACGCTCGCTGTCCCCGAACTCGATGCGGGTCCCGAATCCTGCCCAGCATGTCGGGGAGTGATCGACGCCTGGAGCCTCGAACTGGCCCGAGCGGAAGCCTCCCTCTGTTCGTGCCCCGGTTGCGGCGTCGTGATGGCCGCTTGACGAGCGGGTCGGATCGATTCCGCCCGTGAGGATGGCGCCACAGCTCATTTTGCGCCACAACTCATTTTGCGCCACAACTCATTTCGCGCCACACCGAGTACCATTCCGTCAACCTGAAAACGGAGATCCTTCACATGAGCAATAACCCACCTGAACTTCCCTGGGAAGTGCGTGGCGCCCGACCCGTCGCTCAGGCGACTCCCGCGGTCAGAACCGAATTCATCACCAAGACCTACCTGCACCTTCTGGGCGCCATCCTCGCCTTCGTGGCCCTCGAGGTCCTGCTCTTCACCAGCGGGCTCGCCGCCTCGATCACCGAATTCGTGGCCGGCACGAGCTGGTTGCTCGTCCTCGGGGCGTTCATGATCGTCGCCACCATCGCCTCGAGCTTCGCTTTCAAGGCAACGACCCGGGGAGTCCAGTACGCGGCACTCGGGGCCTATGTGGTGGCCGAAGCACTTCATCTTCGTGCCGATGCTGTGGATCGCCAACGCCTCGGCACCAGGCGTCATCAGCTCCGCAGCTGCCGTCACCTTGATCGGATTCGCCGGCCTCACCGCAGTGGTGTTCATCACCCGCAAGGATTTCTCCTTCATGCGTGGCGCCATCATGTGGATCGGGTTCGCCGCGCTGGCGCTCATCGTCGGTTCGGTGCTGTTCAGCTTCCAGCTGGGCACCTGGTTCTCGGTGGCCATGGTTGTGTTCGCCGGTGCCACCATCCTCTACAACACCTCGAAGGTGATGAAGGACTTTCCCCGAGGATCGCTACGTGGCTGCCTCACTGCAGCTCTTCGCCAGCGTGGCCTTGATGTTCTGGTACGTCCTGCGTCTCTTCATGGGAAGTCGACGCTAGGCCCGGGCACATCCGCCAACGGAGTTCAGTTCCGCGGATGTTCCGCTTGGCGCAATCCCCTCGCAAGCTGACGTGGTGAGTCTTCGTGGGTCCAACAAAGGAGGACCCATGCGAATACGAGTGTTGATTGCGCTCGTTACTGCCTTGACCGTGATGGCAGTTGCGCTGCCGGCAACGGCTTCGGAAAGCGATCTCGTCACCTACGAGGTCACCATCACCAATCTGGCCGCCACCCAACCGATCTCACCCCCGGTGCTGGCTACGCACAGCAATGACGTGCGTTTCTGGCGGTTGGGCCACGCCGCCTCTGACGGGATCGTGGAGATCGCGGAAAACGGTGACCCGAGCGTCGCCGAGGCTGCCCTCGGAGGACTGGTGGGCGTCACCGACGTCGTGAACGTCGGTCAGCCCCTCACGACGGCTGGAACCGTGTTCGGGGACTTCTCCGATTCGGTGACCGTCACCATCACCGCGCATCGCGGTGACCGACTGTCGCTGGCCGGCATGCTGATCTGCACGAACGACGGATTCGTCGGCTTGGATTCGCTGCCCTTGCCGAACCATGGGACGCGGACCTCCTTTGCGAGGGCCTACGACGCTGGTTCCGAGATCAACACGGAGCGGAGCGAAGACATCGTCGATGCATGCTCTCTGCTCGGTCCCGTGGTCCTCGACGGCGACGACAACGGCAACGACAACGAAGGCGTTGACGCCTCCGGTGTCATCGGTCGGCATCGTGGGATCGTCGGAGAATCCGATCTCCTCGAGGCGCACAATTGGCCGAAGCGACCCGTGAAAGTCGAGATCACACCCATCGGTTGACCCGGTCGCGATGGGTCGCGGCGGGTTCATACCTGCCGCGACCCATCCTCTGTCCGAGAACGGTTCCTGGCCACCCTGATCAGCAGGACCGCCAGAACGGCTCCGGCCAGGTTCGCCACGAGATCGAGCATGTTGTTGGCGTAATCTCCGATGTTGGCGTTCTCGATGACCACCGACCCGGTGTACTCGACGATCTCCACCAACGCCCCGACTCCGATCCCCACCAGAACCGCTATCCACCCCACGACGAGATCAGAAACGCTGCCCCGGAGCCGCGGCGCCAGCACTTCGTACGCAGCCCACGTGGCGATCCCCGTCGCCACGAAGTGATAGGGCTTGTCGTAACGAAGTTCGCCCACCAAACGCAGCACATACAGCGGCTGACCCGACACCAGGAGAATGCCCCCGGCGAGATTGCCGATCGCCGCGCCGACGAGGCCCCACAGCACTCTCCTGGGCAGTTCGACCGTCCGGTGGATCAACGCCACCAACGCGGCCAGGACCACCGTGATCACGATGTAGATCCAGGTGAACGGACTGCCTGCCATTTCGCCGTAGAGCGCCGACAACGCCAACGCAGCGGCCAGCACCCCCCAGATGGTTCGCAGCTCGCTCATCGCAGCCGCTCCGGATCGAGCCTGAGAAGGCTCACCTCCTTGGTTCCTCCTTCCGAGGCCAGGCGGCCGACTTCGGCGAATCCAAGGCGATGGTGGAATGCCAGGGAGCCCGGATTGGGCGGACGGAGATTGACTTCACAGAGAATGGGGACGTTCTTTGCTTCGGCGACGATGTGAGCGTACAGCCGCCGTCCGATTCCCTCGCCCGACCGGTCCGCTGCCACCACGATGCGATCTACGTAGAGAAACTCCTCATATCGAGAGCCAACCCAACGGTAATTGGGGCTTTCGTAGTCGAGCCCCGGACTCAAGGCCACGACGAATCCGAGTTCATCGTCCCCCTCCTCCGCGACTGCGAAGACCGCCGCCTCATGGAGGAACCGACGGGCCAAAGACACCACGAGGCGCGTCACGTGGGGAATCTCGGCATCGTTGAGGGCGATCAAGGAATCCAGGTCGGCCGGGGTGGCTGGGCGAATTTGCATCCCGGCGAGCGTACCGTCCCTTTTTGTCACACCAACGACGTACGGTGTGATCATGAAGAACTCAACCGCCACTCCCAGCGAAATATTCGAAAACCCAGAGGCCTGGTTCGCACGGTTCGGTCTCAGCGTGACCAACGTGTCAACCGGACGTGCTTGCCATATCTGTGCCGCAGACGATCCCGAGGCACGCATCGCCGCGTGAGACCCGGAAGTGTCCGAGGCTGACGGATTCGGGCATTGCTCCGGTCCTCTACTCTCGGAGCCGACGATGACCACCGCATTCACCGACCAACGCGTCGACCCGGACGATTGGGACGCCGCCGTCCGGGACACGGACGGGCCCCAACTCGTCGTTGCCGGTCCGGGGACAGGCAAGACCCAATTCCTGGTCGATCGAGCTCAGCACCTCATTTCCGACTGTCAGATCCCCGCGGCCGCGATCTTGGTGCTGACCTTCTCACGTCGGGCCGCCGGTGACCTCAGGTCGAGAATCAATACCGCAATCAAAGGCTCCTCGACCGGTGTGGCCGCCTCCACCTTCCACTCGCTCGCCTACCGGGTCCTCGAAACCCATGCTGTCGAGGTGCTCGGCTGGGAGGTGATGCCGTCACTGCTCACCGGACCGGAGCAGGTCGCCCTGGTCGAAGAACTCCTGAAGTCGGAATCAGCCGAGCGATGGCCGGTCGGTTTCCGGGGCATGCTCACCTCCCACACGTTCGCCGACGAGGTCACCGACTTCATCTTGCGGAGCCAGGAGTCGCTTCTCGACGATGAGGTACTGGCAGAACGAGTGGCCGCTCGCTCCGACTGGCAGGGCCTTTCCGACTTCCGCCGACGGTACCTCGACGAGTTGAAGGCGCGACACAGAATCGACTACGGCACGCTGCAGACCCAAGCCGTGCGCGTCCTCACCGACGACGCCGTCCAAGACCGCATCGCCGAGCAGTACCCCTACGTCCTGGTAGACGAATACCAGGACACGACAGCTGCGCAGGCGAGGTTCCTCGAGCTGCTCACGTCACGCCACCGCAACATCACGGCCGCGGCAGATCCGTACCAGTCCGTCTACAGCTTCCGGGGCGCCGAGTTGACCAACGTGGCCGACTTCCCGGCGCAATTCTCGGACGCCGAAGGCAACCCCGCCCGGCGCCTCGTCCTCAGCACGTCGTTTCGCGTGCCTGAGACGATTCTCCGGGCCGCGGAACGGATCACGGCCGGCGGGGATCTGCCGGGAGCAGCAGGTCCCGTCATCCCCGCTCCCCACGAGGGGGTGGTGGAGGCGTTCGTGTTCAACCAACAGTCCGAAGAAGCCGAGTGGGTCGCGGCTGAAGCTCAGCGCCTTCATCTGTCCTCGGGCATTGCATACCGCGACATCGCAGTGCTCATGCGTTCGAAGCGACGGTTCCTTCCTGAGCTCTCGCGCGCGTTGGAGAGGCGACGCATCCCCCACGACTCCCCGGACACCCGGCTCGTCGACCACCCTGCGGTCAGGCTCGCCTTCGATTGCGCTTTCGCGGCTGCCTTCGATCGCGTGGTGCCCGGCACCGGCACCGGGATCGACACCGACCGTGCCGTCCGGCGGGTGCTCCTCGGTGCGGCTTTCGCACTGCCGCTCGGACTGGAGCGAGAATTGCTTCGCCAACGTCGGGGAACGGAGCGGCCATGGTCGGAGTTGCTGGCCGAGGCATTACCGGAGACCCAGGCGCTGGCCGGCCTGCTCCGAGAACCCGGCTGGGCGACCGAGATTTCCGCCGCCGACGGCTTCTGGCATCTGTGGATCACGCTCCCCGAGTTCGCGGTCATGGTCGCCAACCCCGCCTACGCCCACTATCCGACAAGCCTGGACGTCTCTCTCCCAGGCACTGAACCGGCAAAAGGAGCGAGACCCCGACGTGACCCTCGTCGACTATCTCCGGTTGGCCGACCTCGACGATTTCGAGGCGACCCCCCTCCTCTCGTATCGAGCCACCGACGAGGACCGACTCACCCTCACCACGCTCCATCAGGCCAAAGGGACTGCAATTCGAGGTGGTCTTCCTGGCGGATGCAGTCGAGGGCGTGCTTCCCGGACCTGCGCCGGAGTCGCTCGCTCCTCCAACCCCGGCTGCTGTCGCCCAACAATCCGACCGGCCGACCGAAGCGGCCCAATTCCGACTGCAGGAGGAGATGCGCCTTGCCTACACCGCCATGACCCGTGCGTCTTCACGGGTGGTGTGGACCGCCACCAAAGCCGGGATCGACGAAATCGAACGCCGACCGAGCCGCTTCCTCCACGCCATGGTTTCCCACCCGAGGCATCGAGTCCTCCCACAGACCTCGATCGCGCTCCCCTCACCTACCTGGAGGCGGAGGCTCATTTCCGTCGCATCATGACGGATCCCTTGGCTGGTCAGGCGTCGCGTCTGGCCGCAGTCAAGGTTCTCGCCGACCGACCGAATCCAGGGCTCAGGCCTGCCGCAGAGTTCGCAGGCCTCGGCCGCGGGGACGAGACGATGGACTCATCGATGCGGAACTGGCTCTGTCGCCCAGCCAGGCGACCTCCTATCACGAGTGTCCTCGCCGCTACGCCTTCGAACGCCGGCTCGGGATCGGCCAGTCGTTCGGCCACTACGCCACGTTCGGGACGCTGATCCACGATGTTCTCGAGCATGCCGAGAAGCAGGCCTTGCAGGAAGGACGAGATCGAAGCACGCTCGAGGACGCCCTGGCAACTCTGGAGGCCATGTGGACGGGTTCGAGTTCGATGGAGGCGCTCGGCGACGACGCATGGAGGCGTCGCGCCGAGACGTTGCTCGTCGACCTGTACGAGTGCATGGATTCGACCAGCCGCACGCCGGTGTTTCTCGAACGTGACCTCGAGTTGGAGATCGATGGGATCCGGTGGCGCGGTCGGGCCGACCGGATCGAAACCCAGGCTGAAGGGAAGCTGCGGGTGGTCGACTACAAGACGTCGAAGACGCCTCCCCCGGCTGCCGAAGCCGCCAGTCGATCCAGCTGGCGTTCTACCTGGCAGCCGCCCAAGCCGACCCAGAGGTCGCCGAGCAGGGGGAGCCCACCGAGGCGGAATACTGGTACCCCCTGGCCGAGCCGCAAGACGAAATGGATTGCCTTCGACCCGGCGCACCTCGACGAGACGCTGGCCACGATGAGGGACATCGCCTCGGGTATCAAGAACGAGGACTGGACGCCTCGGTTCGGTCACCACTGCAGGCGATGCGCTGTGCGCCTCGTCTGCCCGCTGTGGCCGGAGGGCCAGGAGGCTTACACCCGATGACGGACTTCGTACCCTCCGCCGAACAGTTGGCGGTCCTCGACCATCCGGTCACTCCTCTCCGCATCGCCGCAGGAGCGGGTACGGGCAAGACCACCACCCTTGGCCCACCGAATCGGCCGGCTCATCGCCAACGGGTACGCACCCGAAGAGCTGCTCGGCGTCACGTTCACGAACAAGGCGGCCGACGAGCTCGCCGAGCGCATCCGCGACATCCTCGGCGACACCGTCGATCCCTGGCCGAGAAGTCAACGTTCACACCTACCACGGGTTTGCCGCCCAGATCCTTCAAGAATACGGGCCGCTCGTCGGGGTCGAACGACGAACCGGGATCATCACCCCCACCTTCAGCCGCCAGTTGTTTCACGACTCGTTGGACGGAGGCACCTACTCCGAGCTCGACCTCACCTACCTCGGCGTCGTCGACAGGCCGGCCAAACTCGCCGCCGACCTCGGCGACAACCTGCGCACCGTTCGGGAGCTGGCCGACCTGGCACCCGCCGACCCCGACCCTCGTGTGGGCGGCTCGCACTCGAAGTGCTCGGTATCGTGGCGCGCTACGACGCCGAGAAGGCCCGACTCGGGGTGGTCGACTACGGCGACCTGATCGCCAAGGCCACGAGATCGTGACGCGACATCCCGACGTCGCCGATCGCATCCGCCAACGGTACCGAGCCGTCTTTCTCGACGAGTACCAGGACACCAACCCTGCCCAGCGAGAGCTCCTGCGAGCGATCTTCGCGCGATGGCTTCCCGGTGACCGCAGTGGGTGACGCCGACCAGACGATCTACGAGTGGAGAGGCGCATCCCTCGACAACTTCGCCTCCTTCCCGACCCATTTCCTCGACGGATCAGGCCTGCCGGCCGCGACCGCTGCCGCTCACCATCAACCGCCGGTCCGGACATCACGTCCTCGCGGTGGCCAACGAGATCCGAGCCCAGATCGGCGACGAGGGAGGGCCAGCCCTTGCAGGCGCTCCCCGAGGCTGAGACAGGATACGTGGCCACCAAGTGGATGGGAACCGCCATGGACGAGGCGCCGTTCCTCGCCGAAGAGATGCGCCGACTCCAC
The DNA here is from genome assembly GCA_963752075.1 of uncultured Acidimicrobiia bacterium. Taxonomy (GTDB): domain Bacteria; phylum Actinomycetota; class Acidimicrobiia; order Spongiisociales; family JAENVV01; genus CBDUEV01. The sequence goes on along the minus strand of CAVVWO010000004.1, from coordinate 69,103 downwards.
GACGCCGGAGCGGCTTGGTCCGACATGGCCGTCCTGTTCCGCAAGAACAAGGACATCGAGGTGGTGCGGGCCACGCTCGAGGACTTCGGCATTCCGGTCGAGGTCGCCAACCTCGGCGGTCTCCTCGCCATTCCGGAGGTGAGCGACCTCCACGCCTGGCTGCGCATCCTCAACGACCCGGAAGACGCTCCTGCCACCCTCCGAATCCTCATGGGAAGTCGCTACCGGCTCGGCCTTGCCGACTCAAGCCTCTCTGCCGATTGGGCGAGGCCGGCGCGGGACGAACACGAGCGATCGAGGGATGCCCGGGCGGAGCCTGGTCGAGGCCGTCGATCGTCTCGACACCATTCCCGGCGTCGCGACACTCGACGACCGGGCCCGGTAGGCGCTCGACGATTTCCAGAGCGACCTACCGCCGGCTCCTCTCCGACGCGCAGGGGGTGAACCTCGTCGAACTCGTCCGGCGGATCCTCTCCGCGACCGGCGCCTGGCAGGAGGTCGAAGCCATGGAACCATCGGGCCGCTTGTCGGCCCGCCTCAACCTCTACCGTTTCCTCGACCTCGCCGAGGAATGGAGTCCCCTCGGAGGGCGACCGTCCCTCCCGGCGTTTCTGGCCTATCTGAGTCTCATGCAGGACGACCAGACCGAGGAGCTCGACACCGCTCGCCTGTCGGGCGAGAACGCCGTGGCGCTCCTCACCGTTCACCGCGCCAAGGGCCTCGAGTGGGACGTCGTCTTCATCCCGGCCGTCTATCAGGGAAATTTCCCGGCCAGCTCGCGCGGCCACGACGACCCGTTCAAACATCCCCAGATGCTCCCCTACGAACTGCGACTCGATCACCACACACTCCCACCGATCCACGGCCGAGATGACCGATAAGGAACGGACCGCTCTCCTCAAGGAACGCCACGACCGTCAGGAATGGCGCATCGCCTACGTGGCCGCCACCCGGGCCCGCCGGCGCCTCTACCTGACCGGCGCCTCCTGGTATGGTCATCCCGAGCCCCGCAAGACCGTGGCCAAACCCAGTCCACTCTTCGAACCTGGCCGAGCAGCAGCCCCTCTCTCGGTGACCTCGGACACGCCGAGCCGCCTGACCGACCCGATACGCTCCGGCTCGAGTCGGCCACGGGAGGCTCCCGATCCGACCTTCGGAGATCTCGGATGGGACGGCGCTCTGCGAGCGACGCCCTCGAAGCCCCGACTGGCCGGCCACACAAGGCAACGGAGCTGAGAACCCGCCGCGCCTACGATGGCCTCGTGGAGGAATACCAGGACATGCTGTTCGCTCTACCGCCGCCTCAGGCCGGGTGCGGCCGAGGAGCTACCTCTCACCACCTCGGTCACCGGGTCTGGTCACCTACGCAACCTGCCCCAAGCGCTTCTTCTGGTCAGAGGTCGATCGACTTCCCCGCCGCCCGTCGGGCGCTGCGCAACGAGGCGTCGAGGTCCACCGACGGATCGAACTCCACAACCGTGGCAACGTCCCGATCGACGAGGCGCCTGGACGACCTGTACGACCTGACCGGCCAGCCGATGCCTCGCTCGGCCCACGGCGGGCCCGGGCCGTACGAGGTGTTCACCGATTCGCGCTTCGCCGTCGAGCAGCCACTCCACACCGAGGCGCCGTTCGATCTCCGTCTCGGGGAAGCCGGCATTCGCGGGCGGGTCGATGCCATCTATGGGACAGAGCACAGTGGGAGATCGTCGACTTCAAGTCCGGACGGCCCAACTCGAATCCCAGCAACGAACCCAGCTTCAGGCCTACGCGCTCGCCGCCCGTCACGGAGCGTTCGGCGCGCCACCGGACGGCGCTCGACGTGACCTTCGCCTACCTGGGCGGCGGTCACCTGACCGAGATCTCCGAATCCGCCGACGCACGCCTGGCTCGACGACGCCGAGACGGACCTCACCGACCTGATCGAGCGATCGCCGCCGGCGCCTACGACCCACTCCCGTCCGCCGCCTGCGAAGTCATGCGACTTCGCTCGTTTCTGCGAAGCCGGCACCGCCTGGCTGCTCCCACAAGCCCACACGGCCTCAGCGACGCGTCAGACGAACCGACCATCCTCGGTCTCGAGGATCGATGGTCACCGGCCCGTCGTTGTGGATCTCCACCTCCATCATCGCCCCGAACCGCCCGTCGTGGACGTCGACGCCTGCCGAGCGATCCGTGCGCCACCAACTCCTCCACCAACGGTTCGGCCACCTCCGGTGGCGCCGCATCGGTGAACGACGGGCGCCGACCCCGCCGCGCATCGCCATAGAGCGTGAACTGACTCACCACGAGTACCGCTCCTCCGACGTCGGCAACGCTCAGGTTCATCTTGCCGTCCGCGATCCCGAAAGATGCGCAAGCCCGGCGAGTTTGTCCGCCATCGCCACCGCATCGGCCGCCGCCATCGCCGCCGTGACACCGACCAGAACCAGCAGCCCGCCGCCCGATCTCCCCGACCACCTCACCGTCCACCGACACCGATGACTTCAATACCCGCTGCACCACTGCCCGCATTCCGCTCAATGTAGCCGCCCCCTCGAACCGGGTGCACTGCCCCTACCATCGCCCCATGCAACGCTGCGCCTGGGTGCCTCTCGATCAACCCGCCTACGTCGCCTACCACGACGAGGAATGGGGCGTGCCGGTCACCGACGACCGTGCGCTGTTCGAGTTCCTCACGCTCGAAGGAGCCCAAGCCGGTCTGAGCTGGAGCACCATCCTCAACAAACGCCACGGCTACCGAACAGCCGTTCGCCGACTTCGACCCGGAGGCGGTCTCTCGCTACACCGAGGCCGACCAGGAGCGCCTCCGCCGCCGACCGCTCCATCGTTCGCAACCGAGCCAAGATCGCCGCCACGATCACCAACGCAGCCGCCTTCCTGGCCGTCCAGGACGAACACGGCAGCTTCTCCGACATACCTCTGGAGCTTCACCGACGGTCAGGTGCTCCAGCCCGCCCGCCAGACGACCGCCGACATCCCCTCGGAAACCGAACTGTCCCGGCACCTCGTCGAAGGACCTGAAGCAACGAGGCTTCCGCTTTGTGGGACCAACCATCATGTACGCCTACCTCCAGGCAACGGGGTGGTCAACGATCACACCGTCGACTGTTTTCGCCACGCCTCCTTGGCCGAGCAAGACTGAGCGAGAACCCATAGAATCGAAACATGGTCGCCCTGCCCAGCATCGACATCCCACATCCCAGCCGAGCCGCCCTGGCCCGGTGAGACCGATCGGCCGACGGTCCTCCTCGTCGACGCATCGAGTCGCCTCGAGTTCCGGCTCATCCAGAACTGGGCGCGACGCACTGCCAACGGCGCCTACGAACTCATTCGGATTCCCTGCCTCGCGTCGTCGGCGCAGGAACAACCGGATCAGCCCGCGCCTCGAGGCACGTCTCAGCCGCCGGGACGATCCGCTCTGGTCGTGCCCGTCCGGGTCGTGTGGTCCGCCGCCGAACGTGGAGGGACCCGCACCGTGAGACTGGTCGACCTGGCCAAGCTGGGCGACCCGCGTGACCCCGACCCGCTCCGCGAATATGCCATTCTCGCCACCGCTCCCGACCGGGTGACCATCATCCACGGCGAGCCGGCCGGAGCACGGGCACTACGGGGGCCTGGCGCCACGGCGAAGACGGCGACGCCCTCGGCGACTTCGTCGCTCGACGAGCATGGCTGGCCCTGGAACGAGCAGAACGTCGACATTCGGGGCAACCGGTACAAGGTCCCCAAATTCCTCCACGAAGAAATACTCCGTCGACCAACCTTCAAGGACGGATCGCCCGCCTGGCCGACACCGAAGGACGATCCTACGAATCGGTCCACCGGCAAGCCAGTCGGAACCTGCGCGAAATCGCCGCCTCACACAGTCCCCTCGTCATCGACCTCGTGGCCGGCATGATCCACTGGCTCTACCGGCAGGGGTACGGCTCACTCAACTACGACGCTCAACGACTCCATGAGCTCTATCAGCTCTCCGAAGACCATCCGCTCGTTTTCCTGCCCTCCCACAAATCGCAGCTCGACCGCCTCGTCCTCCAGTACATGCTGTGGGAGAACGACCTGCCTTCCAACCACACCGCGGGTGGCATCAACCTCAACTTCTTCCCACTCGGCCCGCTCCTTCGGCGCACCGGGGTGTTCTTCATCCGAAGATCGTTCAAGGGAAAGCCGGTCTACAAGTTCGCCCTCCAGTCCTACCTCGACTACCTGCTCGAACGACACTTTCCGCTCGAGTGGTACCTCGAAGGCGGACGATCGCGATCCGGCAAGGTCCTTCCGCCCAAGTTCGGCATGCTCACCTACGTCGTCGAATCCTTCCGGCGCGGCTCCGCCGACGACGTGATCCTGATTCCCATCGCCATTGCCTACGACCAGATCCAAGACGTCGGGGACTACGCCAGAGAACAGCGGGGGGAGGCCAAGGAGAGCGAAAGCCTGACGTGGCTCTTCAAGGCGGTCCGTAATCTGCGACGGCGCTACGGCAACGTCCACATTCGCTTCGGCGAGCCGGTCTCGATGGCGAAGGAACTGGCCGGTGCCGGCGACGACGAGCACAACCTCGCCGTGAGCAAACTCGCCTTCGAGGTCATGGTTCGCATCAACCGCGCGATGCCGATCACGCCCACCGCCGTCGTGACCCTCGCCCTCCTCGGCAACCATCGCCAGGCAACAACGGTGGACGAGATCGTCGAAGTGCTCACCGATCTCGGCACCTACGTCCTTCGCCGGCATCTGCCCATCACCGAGCGAATCCACCTCGACGGAGGACACTCCCAGGTTCAAGAGGTCCTCGATCGACTCGTGGAACACGACATCGTCACCCGCTACGACGGAGGCTCTGAAGTCGTCTACCGGGTCGGCGACGACCAGTACCTGGCCGCCGCCTACTACCGCAACACCATCGTGCACTACTTCGTAGCGGGATCGATCGCCGAGCTGGCCCTCGCCAAAGTCGCCCGCACACCGGGAGACCCCATGGAGGTCTTCTGGAACGAGGTGATGGGATTGCGAGACCTCTTGAAGTTCGAGTTCTTCTTCCCCGAGAAGGAAGAGTTTCGGGTCGAGGTGGGCCAAGAGCTCACCCAACGGTTCCCGGCGTGGGAAGAGTTGGTGAGCCAGGGAACCGATGGTGTCTGCCAACTGCTCGCCGAGCTGAAGCCGATTCACAGCGGGTGGGCGATCCGGCCCTTCCTGGAGGCCTACTTCGTGGCTGCGGAGACCCTGACCCTGTTTCCAGCCGCCGACGACCTCGACGAGAAAGCATTCCTATCACAGAGCCCTCGAACTCGGCACCCAGTACCGCCTCCAAGAGCGGATCGAGGCCGAAGAAGCCGTCTCCCAGGTCTTGTTCAAGTCGGCATTGCGGCCTCGCCGAGAACCGCGGATCTCCTGGCCGCTGACGACCGCGGCGACGTGGACGAGCGACGAGCCGAATTCGCCGCGGAGATCGGTGAGGTGTTGGACCGGATCGATTTCGTCGAAGTCAGGGACTGAGGCTGCGTCCACGAACCGTAATGGTGGATGGCCACTCCCCCGAACCCCGCGGGACGCCCCAAGGGCCGCGGCGGTGGCGGCCAGGGCCGCCTCCATGGCCGCTTCACCCTCCTCGGCGAAGGTCGTCTTGTCGAGGCCCGTCTGTCCGGTCTCAATCCCGACGACAGCGAACTTGCCCTTCGAAGCCGCCAGAGCCACTTCAGCGGAGGCATGCTCGATGATCCCGTCGGGGCCTTCCGCGTGATCCCGGTATGCCATCACCACGATTCCGTCGACACGATCGAGAACCGCGCCCACCAGACGGCCCACATTTCGGTTCGTACGCCGGATCGTCGAACCAGAAACGGCACGGCAGCCACGAACGGCAAGACCCGCTCGAGTGCCCGCGCCCGATCCAAGCCTTTCAGGTACTTGTCGATGAGACGGACTGGCTGCGACTGCTGCTCCAATCCGAAGGAGATATGGTTCGACGTCGACGATGACACCATCGAACCCACCGTGGCCGATCACCTCGGTGACCCAGTGCGTACATCGGTGCGGGCTTCTTCGGCCCAAGCTCGGGTCACCGGCCATGGCGTAGACCTGGAGTCCTGCGTCGTGCGCATCGAGCCAGGAAAGACGCATGGGCAGTATCCGAGGAAAAGCCGGGCGGAGCGTGGAGGTAGACCGTTGTTCACCCCTTTGGCGACGGCGAAGTCCACCACCCCTGCCTCTGGGGCGCCCCACACCCACATAGCACGATCACTCTCGGTGGCGGCGCTGGCTACAGGCCCCAGTGCCCCCACAGCGAGAGATGACCGTCACGACTGCGATCGACCTACCTCGAATACTGACCATGATTGTCTCCCACCGGGGTGACTCTACCCGGGAGCAGGACGGCCTCGAGGGTCGTTGTATTACCACTCAGAGTGACTAGTTTTCGAGCGAACCGACCTGGTTCGCGGTGGGTTCCGCTCAGCAGAACCACGGCTCGGTGAGCCGTGGCCTCCCTTCGAGAGACCCGGACGGGATGGCCAAATCTCGAAGCGGTCGCCCGGCCGCGTCGAGAACGAGCGTCCACAGTCGCTGGATGACCTCGCCGGTCGGGGAGTCGATTGCGTTCTCGACGGTGCGGCTCATGGCGAGCTGGAGTTCGTCGAGGCGGGGATCACGCGCCACCCACGGGTAGCTGAGGGCGCTGGGATCGTACGGCGCCCAGCACTCCCTCCATGGCCGGGTGTCCCACGAGGAGCGAGCCGCGCGGCACGAGCAGTCGAATGGCGGTCTGGATCGGATCGACGCTTCCGAACAGATCGTGGAGAGCCAGGAAATCGAACAGGTCGACCATGTCCTGCAGGGTCGTCCACGGAGTGAAGGGGAGCCAGGTTGGTCGAAGCTCGATGCCGGCGGCGCGGACCAGCTCCGTTGCCGTGGCCATCTCCCCGACCGAATGCCCTTTGTCGAGAATGTGGAGGATCTCGTCGTTGGTCGATTCGAACGCCGACACGATGAACACCGTCCCCCATGAGGCGAGGTCCGGGAGGAGGTGGCGGTACTTCAGAAGATGCTCCACCTTGATGGTCAGATCGAATGTGAGGTGAGGATACCGCCCGTGGAGCGCACCCAAGACCCGACGTGCATGGTGCGGCCCGTTCAGAAAATCGGGGTCGCCAAGAGTGACGTGGCGTGCCCCGGCCGCCACGAGCTGATCGACGTCGGCCACCACCGTCTCGACGTCGACTGGTCCGGTACGTGCCGTCGTAGATGGCCGGGATCGGACAGTGTCGGCAGCGGTGACGGCAACCATGGCTGGCCTCGACATATCCCGCCAGCCGATGCTCTTCGCCCATCGAGAGGTGGGCGTATTGGTCGAGGAGAGGAAGGGTCTGCCGGGCCGGTACGGTGAAACGCCGTCTTGCCGACTGCCACCGACTCCAACTCGCCGCCCCCGGCCGAAACCCAGCCCACGAGTTCCTCTTCGTACTCGCCGGCGATGACGGCATCGGCGAGGCGGTCGACCGTGGGATCGCCTGACATGGCGGCGTAGAGGCCGTAGAAGGCGACGGGCAAGGTCGGTCTCGCCGCTCTGATCGTTGGGCGACGACCACTCCCGATCCGCATCGCCGTGTGCATGGGCACCGAGATCGCCACCACGTCCACCCCGTCGAGCAGTTCCGGCGTCATAGGGGTCGACCGCCAGATCCAACGCCGCTACCTCATGTCCGGCCGCGATCAACGCGCCGGCCGGCGAAGCGACATGGAGCGGCTGATGTCCGAGTTCATAGGTCGAAACGAGAAGCACGCGCACCCGTCATCGTAGGGCCCCCCACCATCGACGGATTCGGTCTCACCCAAAAAGGCGCCGGGCTCCTTAGCCATTGAGGGTCGCCGGACGGGCGAACCAACTCGGAGGAGAATCATGAGACGTTACGTGAGCATTGCGATGGCAGCGATGCTGGTGTTGCTGCTGGCAGTACCGGCCAGCGCCACCGGTCACGAAGACCTGCCGACGCTCGGGGAGCGAATCGTGGCAGACGCCGATAGCGTTCTCGACACCCGACGCGGCGGCTACGACATCATCGGCGAGATCGTCTTGGCGATCCTCGGTGCTACCGAAGCCGAGAGCGTCGAGACCTCTCTCGGAGCGGCGCTCGACCCGGACGCAGCACTGACGGTCTTCCTGCCCGATGATCAGGCCTTCCGGGCCCTCGCTTACGACCTGACCGGACAGCGGATTGCTCGGGAAGCAGGCGTCATCCGAGCGCTGCTCGATGCGGTCGGTGGCGACCTCCAATTCATCAACGAGATCGTCGAATATCACGTGGTCCCTGGCATCATCGACTCTGCGGCGGCCCTCGAAGCAGACGGCGTGGCTTTGTCCACTGTCCAAGGCGCTTCGTTCACCGTGGACGTCAAGAACGCCACCTTCGCCAAGATCATGCTCGTCGACAATGAGCCTGACGTGAAGAACCCGTTCGTTGACCGTCGGGATCTCGACAACCACGCCTCCAATGGCATCTGGCACGGGATCACCCGGTCCTCATTCCCGTCGACCTCTAGAGCGGTCGCCACCAGCACGGTCAACCAAGCACGGAGACCGACCGACCCAACGAGGTGTTCATCGCACCGATAGTTCCGCGAACGGCTCCCCCCAGTCGGCCAGTTCCATCATCACAGTCCATCCAGGTACCGCAGCCAACGCCGCGTGCTGGCTGAGCGTCAATCGATCTTCGACCCACCAGGCTTGGAGAACACCCACCCACAGGGCGAGATCGAATCCGTCCTCACAGCGATGATCCGCATCCACGCAGGGGTGGCCAACCGTCGATACGTGATCGGAGAGGTGATCCATGCCGATCTCCCAAAGATGATCAAGTGCGCTCGCTACTGTGTCCGCCATCGTGCATTCCCCTCTTCGACGTACCGTCACCTTGCCTTGCGCTCCTGAAGATCCGCTGAACCAGCCACGGGAACCAGGCTCGGCACAGCGGCGTCGAAATCCCATGGGACGACTCTTGATAGCATTCCTCCTCACCGCGACACTGATCGCTTCGTGTTCCGGCACCGGTGACTCATCGACTACCTCGCCCACCACCACGCCTGCGCAGCCAACCGCCTCTTCGACGAGCACCACATCCGCTGTCCCCAACACCATCTCGGCCGTCGAGGAAGCACGCCAGACGTGGGAGGAAGTGAAACAACCGGACTACGTTTTCGTCGTGAATCGGGGCTGCACCACCTGCGATCAGACCCTGGTCGGCTCATTTCGCATCACGGTCAGGCAAGCAGAGGTCGCCTTGGTGGAACGAATGCCGATGCAGGAGTCCAATCTCCCTGCCCAACGCCCCAACCATCGACACGCTCCTGGCCGACGTAGCGGACCATCTGGCCGAACATCCCGAGGCCACCGCCGAATTCGATCAGACGCTCGGATTTCCTCTGCGGGCCGAACTGGGGGAAGAGGATTCGATCGTGGTCGACTACTTCAGCTTCGACCTCGACCCCTGAGCGAACGACCCCCTGAGCGACGCCACACCCGATCTATGATGATCACATGGCCGAATTGAATCGGTTTGAGTCCATCGCAGAACGCCGTATGCGGGAAGCCGCCGAACAGGGCGAGTTCGACGACCTCGCCGGACAAGGTCAACCGATCCAGGGGCTGGCTCAACCCTACGATCCTGCGTGGTGGGCCAAGCGGTTCATCGCACGGGAACAACTCGCCGACCTCGAACGCGCCCGGCTTGCTGAAATCGACCGGCAATTGGTCCTGGTCTGGCCACTTCGCTCAGTGACGGAAGTGAGGAACAGAATCGGTGAGCTGAACACCCAGCTGGCGGCACGAGATGCGCCGCTCTTCGACGCCGACGAGATCGTGACGATGTGGCGCAGGTTCGGGATATATCGACGAACCTGACCGAGGCATGACGGCGCTGGTCGTCGGACTCGACGCAGGGACCTCGTCGCAGGTAGCCGACGAGATACAGGTCGACGAGGCCTCCGAAGAACCCTTCCGCTCTGCCCATCCTGAGTCGAAGCGTTTCTGTCCGATGTGAGCGGTACCCTGCGTTCCGTGAATGATCCCAGCATTGCACCCTCGCTCTCGGACGAGGCGTCGTTGTTCGAACGATCGTCCAGATTCCCTCCCCGTGGACAAACGCCCCACGGGTGACCATCGACGAGGCCGCCTGCCGCTCCCCCAGGAGGCGGTCGACGCCCTCCACACTGCCTGGCAGACTCGTACCCCGGTCGTCGTCGTGCTGGAGATCGACGCCAACGATCTTCGCCAACCGGAAACAGAGACGCGAGAGCCCTACCTCCTCACGGCCGAGTTCGAGTTCCGGAGAGAACGTCTGCACTTCCTCGTCTGGGCCAACAACTACGACCTCCGCTCCGGAACCGCCGTCTGGTGGCATTCCGAGAACGCCGTCAGACTCGGCGCGAAGGCAGGCGACGACGACGGACATCGTCCTCCCCGACGGACGTGCCGCCTGGTGCGACGGCGGACCCCGAGGGCCGGTGGACGTGCGCGAGGCCATCGTGCATCGAGAGACGATCGAACGTGGCGATCTGCACACCTCCCCGGCCCGACTTGACCCGGCACGCCGACATTCTCGAACTCGCCGACGACCAGGCCGAGGCGGTACTTCACCCGGCGCGGGCCGGCCCGGATCATCGCTCCAGCCGGATCCGGCAAGACGAGGACCCTCACCGCTCGTCTCACGCATCTGTTCCGAGACCGGTGGATCGAGCCGGCCATCGTGACTGCGGTTGCCTACAACGCCCGGGCCGCCCAAGAGATGCGCAGCCGAACAGCCGGTCTCGAAGCCAACGTCCGCACCATCCATTCCCTTGCCTACGCCATCGTTCGCTCCGGAAGTGCAGACCTGCAAGTGGTCGACGAGCGAACCCAACGGTCCATTCTCAATCCCCTCATTCCCGAGTCAACCTCGACAGAACCGCTGACCAGACCGCCCCCTATCTGGAAGCACTCGCCACGGTTCGTATCGGCCTGATCCGGCCCGAGATCGTTGCCGAGATGCGCGACGACATCCCCGACTTCCCGAATGTGTTCGACAATACCGACAGGCGCTCGACCAGCGGAACGCCATCGATTTCGACGAACAGATCTACCAAGCGATTCGCATGCTGCTCATCGACCCGGCCCTGCGGCGACGAGTGCAGGGCACCGCCCGCCATCTCCTCGTCGACGAGTTCCAGGATCTCACCCCGGCGTTTCTGCTGTTGCTTGCGTCTCGTGGCCGCTCCCGCGTACCAGGTCTTCGGCGTTGGTGACGATGACCAGGTCATCTACGGGTACACGGGTGCGACACCGGAATTCCTCATCGACTTCGACCGCCTCTTCCCCGGCGCCGGGACACTACGCGCTCGAGACCAACTATCGCTGTCCCGAGCAGTCGTGACTGCAGCCGCCAACCTTCTCAGCACAACCGACGTCGGATCCCCAAGAACATCAAGGCCGACCCCGTCGAGCAGGGGACCCTCTCTGGTCGAACGGCTCGCCGAAGGTGCCATGGCGCTCCGTGCGGGGGAACTCATCACAGCTTGGTTCGCCGACGGAGTGGCGCTGAACGACATCGCCGTCCTCAGCCGTGTCAACCACGCTCTGCTTCCCACTCAGGCAGTCCTCGAGTCGCTTGGTGTCGCGCACAGTTCACCTGTGGGACCCGAGTTTCCTCGCCGGACCGCAGTGCGGGCCTTCCGGGCCTACCTTCGCATTGGCCTTGCCCCCGACCTGATATCACGCGGTCCGACCTCCAAGAGGTCGTCGGTCGACCCGCCCGTCGGATCTCCCGGGCCGTAGACCCGATCTTCGCCAGAAGCCGCGGTGGACCATCGATCAATTGTGGGCCGCCTCCGCCTCTTTCAACGCCGGTAGCCAGGACCGATTCGAAGGATTCATCGACGACCTCGAGTCCGTCGTGGAGGCGGCCTCACCAGGTGACGTCGCCACCGTGCTCCGCACCGTGCGCAGTGAGGTCGGTCTCGACCGGGCGGCTGCGCTCCTCGACGGATCCCGCTCCGCAGCCGATCGGTCCGGCCACACCGACGATCTCGACGCCCTCGCCCAACTCTGCGCACTCCACCCCAACGCCGCCAGTTTCGAAACCTGGCTCGAGGGTCTGCTGGCACGCCCGGCCAGCCCAAACGGAGTGACCCTGTCGACCATCCACAAGGTGAAAGGAATGGAGTGGCCCAAGGTCATCGTGGCGCCGGTCCGGCAGGGACAGATGCCCCACCGGCTGGCCGACGACCTCGAAGAGGAACGGCGTGTCTTTCATGTGGCCATCACCCGAGGCATCGACGAGGCAGTCGTCTTGGGCGACGCCGCGCACCCCTCCCGCTTTCTGGACGAGCTCTTCGACGCGCCCGCCGCGTCTCCCACGCAGCCAGCCCGGCAGCCGAAGCCGGCGGAACACCGGTACCACTACCCAAGATCGGTCAGCGAATCCTCTGGAGTGGCCACCGGGGCACCATCTCCAAGATCGTCGACGACGGCGTCCTCGTCGACGTGGGCGGCACCTCCATTCGAGTCCCGTGGCATGAACAGGTGACCGTGAACGGCGTGAACGGACCCCTGCGCCGTCCCACCGAGGCCGAGCCCGAACCCGACCACGAGATCGTCAAAGCGCTCAAGGCATGGCGGAAGGAACAGGCGGTGACGCAGAACGTCCCGGCCTACATCGTCCTGTCGGACAAACACCTGCGAGCTATCGCGGCGAGAGTGCCCGAATCACTGGAGCAACTGGCCGAATGTCCCGGCATCGGGCCCACCAAACTCGAGGCCTACGGCGAGGCCATCCTCGAAGTGCTGGACTCAGGCAGCGCATCCCCCGGCCCTGCGCCCGGGCGTTAGCGGGTGGGTTCCTGCCCGACCGGGCCGGGTGCTCCCAGAGTCTCCAACCTCTCCACCGCGTGTTCGAAGAACGTCCGAATCGCCGAGTCGGCGACCCGGTGGAGGGCCACCAGATCGATGACACCTCCGAGCAATCCTCCTGGCGGTGTGTAGCGGCCGACGAAGGTGAGCTGGGTCGTCGTTCGGCTGAGCGGATACGCCTCGAACTCGCCATCGAAGCGAGGAAACCACTCCGGATGATCGACGGCGCACCAACACACCTCGCGGGTCATCGCCGTCATGCCTCGTTCGACCTCTTCGAACTTCCCGAACTGGACATCGACGTCGTCGGCGACCGTGATCAACCCGACGCTGACGTCGAGTCGGGTCACGACCTCGTTGACACCCATCAAGGACACGAGGGCGGACGGCTCGAAGATCAGACCTGGTTCGTCGCGTAAGATCCGTCGCACCGTTTCGTACGGTGCGTCGACCTGTTCGAACATGAACACATTGCGTTGCACGAGACCTCCTCGTCTCGGCCCCATGCAACCACGCATCGTTTCGACTCCCAGGGTCCAAGAGCCTTTCTTCGAGATCGTTAGTCTCCACTCCATGTGGGAACAGGCGAGACAACTCGTTCGATCGGCACAGCGCCCGGTTTCGTTCTCCGGCGCCGGTCTCAGCGAGGAATCGGGGATCCCCACCTTTCGAGATGCGGGAGGCATCTGGGCCCGCTTCGATCCCACTGTCTACGCATCCCAGACCGGCTTCGGAACAGACCCGCAACGGGTGATCGACTGGTACAACGAACGACGAAGAGTGGTCGCCACGAGCGAAGCCCAACCCCGCCCATGTCGCCCTGGCCAAACATCCATCGATGATCCACATCACCCAAAACATCGACACCCTTCTGGAACTGGCCGGCTCCGATCGAGTCATCCACCTTCATGGGGTCATCGACCGGGACCGCTGCAACGCCGGGTGCGGCCACGATCGAAGCGATCGACCCGGCAGATCCACCGCCTCTGCGAGTCTGCCCCGAGTGCGGCAATCGAATGCGCCCCGACGTCGTGTGGTTCGGAGAAGCGCTGCCGACCGAACGAATGGCAGGCTGCCGAACAGGCCGTTCTCGAAGCGGATCTCATGCTCGTGGCCGGAACGAGTGCACAGGTATGGCCGGCCGCCGGCCTCATCGAGTCGGCGGTCGCCGAGAGACACTCCGGTCATCGTCGTCAACACCGAACCCAACGCGGCGAGCAGCGTCGCCCACATCGAGCTGCTGGGCAAGGCAGGCGACGTCATCCCCTCGCTCCTGGTCGGGCCTGAGCCGGCTTCACCGGGGTGGTCTTCAACGGGGCGTGGACTGGGATCGCGCCCGACTCCATCGCGTCGAGATACCGACTCGACGACAGTCGGCGTCACCACGCCGCGCGGATCGACACCCTCGAGCACGAGCAGGCGCCAGTCGTCGACGACCAATCCCTGCAAGCTTCACCGAGCGTGGTTCCCAACCTGAACCGTCTCCGCCGGGCCGGAGTTCCCGCATCACCTCACGCACCCGGGTGCTCGCTCCACAACGCAGTCGGTATCTTTCCAGGACTGCCGACTCGACCACCCCCAGCGGGGCACCCCACGGGTCGAGCACCGGAATCCAGACGCCCATCCCGGAGTGAGCGAGGTGAGCGTCGAGGCCGGCGACACATAGCCGGAGGACGGTGCCATGACCGACTCGATCGGGGCTTCGCGGAGCCGTGGATCCAGAAGAGCTGATCCGACTTGCTGCCGAGGCCGAGCCGTAGAGAAACCACCCGATCATGGCCAGCCACAGGCCGTCGAGCCCGATCCAGTACATGGCGACGAAGCCGAGCACGATCATCCCGGACTGCGATTCCTCTCCCCACCGAGGCGGCCAGTCGAGTGGCCTTGACACGGCTGCCCGACCGTTTCCAGGCGAGCGCACGAAGCACGCGACCGCCGTCGAGCGGGAAACCCGGCAGGAGATTGAAGATCGCCAGAGCGATATTGACCGATCCGAGCCACCCACCGCTTCCCGGCCAACCGCCACTCATCAGGCAAGAGCCACGCCACCCCCAGGACGACTCCTCCGATCAGCGCCGACGACAGTGGTCCCGGCGATCGTGACGGCCAGCTCGTCCCGCGGGTTGGCCGCTTCGTGTTCGAGTTCCGAAACCCCACCGAAAGATGAAGAGACGCACCTGTCGCACCGGGATACCCCGCCGAATCGCCACCAGCGAGTGACTCAACTCGTGGACGATCACGCTACCGAAGAACCCGACCGAGCTGAGCGAAGCCGCGATCCACACTGCGGCACCGGACGAGGTCTGCGAGAAGCTGGAGGCCAGGGCGGCGGCCACCAGGACGGCGATGAAGAACCACGAGGTGTCGAGCACGATCGGAATCCCGAACAATCGGCCGATGGAGATGCCTCTACGCATACAGCCCTCTCGTCCGTGTGCCGCCGGCCGCCTCAGGGAGAGCGCAAGGCGCCCTGTCGGGCAACGCCAGCGCCTCCCGGCCGAGGATCCCCTAGGTCTGCTCACAGGTCGACCGGGAGCGCTACCTGATGGTCGACACGAACCTCAGAACTCCCACTTTCGACGGCCACGACAGGGACAATGATGCGGAGCCGCTCCACGAGGCAGATCGATTCGACGTCAGCCTCGCAGTACACCAGTGAGATGTCCCCCACGATCGAGCCACTGCCGAGCACTTCGAGATCCACAATCATCGGAAACTCTGGTTCGAGCACGGTGCCCCTGGCGCCTTCGGGGATCGCCACGCCATCGCCACTCCATGTGAAGGTCGACGGGGCCAACGGGTTGACCTTGTATCCCGCCGGGAGCCGCACATCGAGCACCAGGCTCGCCGGCCCTTTCGACAGCCGTTGGGGCTCCAACTGGCGTACTACGCCCGAGAAGTCGGCCGAGTCGACGGCCGGTTCGACTGCCTCGACGCCGGTGATCACCCAAGTCGACGTGGCGCCGGTGACGGAATCCACAACTCGGATGGAATGATTGTTGGTGTCGGCCACAAACAGCCGGCCGTCGTCGGAGAGATCGATACCACCCGGCTCCGAGAACAGGGCCGTCTCGCCGTCCCTCCAGCCGGGATCGGAGCCGGCCAAGGTCGCAACCCTGCCGGAGTCGAGGTCGATCGTGCGGATCCGCGAGTTGTACGTGTCCGCGACCATGCGGTCCCGCCGCTCACCGTGATGCCGAGTGGGTGTTGAAACCGAGCCTCGGCGCCCGTTCCGTCGGCCGCTCCGAAATCGAACAGGTTGCGGTCGGTGCCGGCGAGCAGTTCCACCGTGTCGCCCTCGAGGTCTGCGTACCGGATCGAGCTGCTCTCGGAATCGGCAAAGAGAAGTCGGGAACCGGCCAGGGCCAACCCCGACGGCTGAGCCAACTCGGCTTCCAGCCACGGCCCGCCCTGCACGCTTTCGCCGACCACTGCCCACCACCGGTTCGATCGTCCCGGCGGCCGGATCGAGGCGCCACAGCTGATGGCTCCCCGCCATCGCCACCCACACGTCGGACCCTCCTGCTCCAGAGCCCACGGGGAGAATAGCGATCCGTCTCCAATCGCCTCACCGCCGTCGGATCGGATACGTGCCTTGCTGTCCGGTTCCCGCCACGGTGGAGACGACGTCCGGTGGCGAGATCCACAGAACGGAGGCGTGGTTTCCGGTGTCGGCCACCAGCAGCGTGGACCCATCCTCGGTCAGCGCCATCCCCTGCGGTGAGGAGAACGACGCCGGGCAGACCGTCGGCGAATCCCGCCACCCCCGAGCCGTAGACGGCGAGCGCCGCACCGGTCTCGAGATCGGCAACCACGACCCGATGGTGGTTCGAATCGGCCACGAAGACCCGACCACCTTCATCGTCGACGAGGACCTTGCCGGGAAACGAGAGCACCGTGGTCCGGACGGCCCTCGGCCTCCAGCCGAACATCGATCGGAGTGGTATCCAACCGTCCCTGCGCATCCAAACTCCTCGACCAGCGAGGCGATGACCGGCTGGAAAACGGGATACACGCCTTCGCCGGCATGTCCTCCCACGATGTTGCCTGCCGGGTCGATGAGCACGAGTGTCGGCCAGGCCTGAGCTCCCCACAGATTCCACGTGGCGAACTCGGCATCGTTGACCACCGGATGTTCGATCCCGTATCGCAAGATCACCTGACGAATGGACTCTGTCTCGCCCTTCGGCGGCGAACTTCGCCGAATGGACGCCGATCACGACGAGCGCATCACCGAACTCCTCCTCGAGACGCCTTCAGATCCGGAATGATGTGTTGACAGTTGATACATCCGTAGGTCCAGAAATCCAGCAGCACAGCCTTGCCCCGCAACTCGGCGAGCGTGAGCGGACGCTCGGTGTTCAGCCAATCCAAGCCGTCCGGGAACTCAGGCGCCGGAGTGTCCCCGGCAAAGGAGTCGGGTTCCGTCGGGTGCGGCACGGTCGCCACCGTCGATGCTCCGGCGGCGGCGGAATCGGTCGTGGGATGTCCGAGCCGTTCTCCGGTACACGCGGACAGCGCGAGCACAAGCACCAGAGCTGGCACACCGACGGGTGGATGTTCGAGATCGCGGCCATTGGAACGCATCACCCCATAGGATCGCAGGTTTGGCGGCCAACCGATGCCGAACATCTCAAGGCGGGTCCGACTATCGTCCGATATCCAGCGTGGCCTCCCGATCAAGGACAGCATGGCAAAGCTCGACGCACTCTTTCGTGCGCTCAATCAGCAGGACGGCTCAGATCTTCACCTCGTGGCCGGCCAAGTGCCCATCATGCGGATCCATGGCGACCTGGTCCGCCTCAAGAGCGAACCCTCGAACGATCAAACCGTGCGGGCGCTCCTGCGCGAGATCACTCCTCCAGACTTATGGGCCAAATACGAAGCGACCGGCGACCTGGATTTCGGGTACGAGGTCGAAGGACTCGCTCGCTTTCGATGCAATCTGTTCATGCAGAAGAACGGATCCGGCGGCGTATTCCGACTGATTCCCTCCGAGATCCTCACTGCCGAAGCAACTGGGACTGCCCCCTATCTGTTCGGAAGCTCTCCCGGCTCCACAAGGGTCTCGTCCTCGTCACCGGACCCACCGGATCGGGCAAATCCACGACCCTGGCCGCCATCATCGACGAAGCCAACAAGACGAGAAACGACCACATCCTGACGATCGAAGACCCGGTCGAGTTCGTGCACAGAAGCGATCGAGCGCTCGTCAACCATCGTGAGGTCGGCTCCCACACCCAGGTCGTTTGCCAGCGCGCTCCGCGCCGCACTTCGCGAAGATCCTGACGTGATCCTGGTCGGGCGAGCTCCGCGACGTGGAGACCATCCGACTCGCCATCGAAGCAGCCAGCACCGGCCACCTGGTGTTCGGCACCCTCCACACCAACAACGCCTCCAAGACCGTGGACCGGCATCATCGAAGTCTTCCCTGCCGACGAACAACCACAAATCCGATCAACCCTGGCCGAGTCACTGGCCGCCGTCATCGCTCAGACCCTCTTCCGCACCGTGGATCAGCCCGGGTCGGATCGCTGCGCTCGAGATCATGATCTGCACCCCGGCGATCGGAAACCTCATCCGCGAGGGCAAGACCTTCCAGATTCCCTCCGCGATGCAGACCGGCCGGGGCGAGGGAATGCAGACGCTCGACCATGCCATCGTCGAACTGCTCAAGGAAGGTCGAATCGCCCCCGAGACGGCCCTCGAACGGGTCCTCAACCCCGAAACGGTCTTTCCCGTTCCTCCCGGCCGATCACCCCGCCAAGACAGCATGACGAGCAGCCTCCACGTCCACAAACGGGAGGTTTCCGCCACCTTCCACTGTCCAACGGCACGGTCGCTCCGCGGCACCGTCTTCCTGTCCGATTTCTCGCAGCGCCACGGCCAGCCGCAGACGCTCGGTGATCTCGTCGCAGAGGACGATCCGATGCTCCCTGTCAGAGACCGAACGGGACCGCTTCGTGCTGGTGGGACGGAATGCCATCGTGGCTGCCGAAGTATCCTTGAAGGACGCGGAGGACCATTCGCACAGCTTCCGGATTCCGGTGCACCTCGAGACGACCTCGGGTCAGCGGTTCGACGGCACGTTCATCATCGAAGAAGGTAGCGGTCGCCGGATCTTGGATGTGGTCAACAGCACCGAACCCTGGCTACAACTCCAGACCCACACGGGCCACGTGTGGGTGGCGCGCCATCACATCCTCACCGCTCGACCAGATGGCGGTTAGGTAGGCGCTGCCGGTCCGCCGCTCGGAAACCGTGTCCGGAGTCGGGCGCGCCACTCACTGTGGCGGTACAATTCGAAGTGATGGAATCACTCCGCGTCAAGAAACAACCGCTACCAGTAACGTTGTATCTCATCGACGGGACCGTCGAATCAGGAACCGTGTTCTTGCCGGCCACCAGTCCACGCCATACCGGATCGGCGACGATCGCCGAACTGATGGATGAGTCGGATCATCTCCTGCGATTCAAGTTCCAAGGTGACCGATTCCAACTGGTCGGCAAGGCCGGCATCGCCACTATCAAGACCGTGGCCGCTCCCCACGCCGAGGGCTTCTACGAGACGACCGCCGCTACGTCAAGGTGGTGGGTCGCCACACCTTCGACGGATCACTGCTGGTGGAGGCCGGAACGGCGGCCGCATCTCTGACGGCATCGTCGAATCGTGGCTCCAGATGGAGACCGGCGGCGGCGTGGCGTGGATCCAGCGAGACCACATTCTCATGCTCGAGACCCGCTGAGCCGGCTCGGCCGAACGGCTACTTCTTGGCCGACTCGTAGTACGGGTCGGTACCGGAGGCATGATCGGTCACATCGATCACCTCTTCGAGTTCACGGAATCGCCTCCTTGAGGAGACGCTCGATGCCCTGTTTCAAGGTGACGCTCGCCAGCCCACAGCCTTGGCATCCCCCACTCAGTTGGACGTAGGCAACCGCGCCGTCCACGCTGATCAGTTGCGCAGCTCCACCATGTCCCGCAATGGAAGGATTGATGCTCTGGTCGAGGACCTGCTGGATGCGCTCCGCCAGCGGACCCGACAGGTCACCTACCGGCGCTGTGGCGGAGACCGGGGTGGCCGGCGTGTTCGGATTGTTGATCGCGAGCGCCGGATTCTCCGGATCACTCCCCATCGAAAGGCTCGCACCCTCGAACTTGTCGACGTCCTTGGCGGCGATCACGACCGCCAGATCGCCATACCGGTGGAGGTGATCGGAGGCCTCGCGGTCTTCCACCGGCATGAAGCTGAGTTCGTACACGAACTGGCCGCCTCGAATCCCCGTGATCTCGAGGAAGAGGGCGAACTCGTCATCGCCGGGTTCGCCGTCCCTGATCTCGGTGATCTTGGCGACGGCATCGTCGGTAATACTCAACACTGGTGTTTCACTCACGGTTTCTCCGGATGCGGGTTGGTTCATCGTACTCCCTGGCAGAAGATCCGCCAGATGGGCACAAGACGAACCAAACGCGCCACAATGCCACGATGCCACGCATCGTCCTGATTCTCCCCACCGCGACCTACCGGGCGGCCGACTTCATGGAGGCGGCCGACGGCCTCGATCTCGAGATCACCGTGGCGTCGGAACGGCCGCAACTCCTCGGCGAAGCCATGGGCGAAGGCTTCTTGCTCATCGACTGCGCCCGGCCCGAGGAATCGGCGGCCACGATCGTCGCCCTGGGCAGGAAGCACCCTCTCGACGGCCGTGGTCGCCGTCGACGACGAGGGTGTCCTGATCGCGGCACTGGCCTCCGAGCGGCTCGGGCTCCCTCACAACCCTGCCCATGCGGTCGCCGCCACCCGCAACAAGGTGATGCTCCGTCGCGCCCTCCGAGAGGAGGTCCCCCAGCCCCCGTACCAGGTGGCCGAGCCGGGGGCGGACACGATCGGAACTCGCCGAACACGTCGGCGTCCCGCTGGTCATCAAGCCCCTGTCGTTGTCCGGGAGCCGGGGCGTGATCCGTATCGACGATCCAACCGAGGCGCCGGCAGTGGTTCAACGAATCCGCCGAATCCTCACCCGGGCGGGCAGAAACCCGAACGAGCCCCTGCTCTTCGAACGCTTCATCCCTGGGTTCGAGGTAGCGGTCGAGGGCGTGGTGCGTGACGGCCGGCTCGAAGTGCTCGCCATCCTCGACAAGCCGGACGCGCTCGACGGACCCTTCTTCGAAGAGACCCTCTACGTCACCCCGAGCCGCCTCCATCCCGACATGCAGGCTGAGGTCGCGGTCGTCACCCAGAGGGCGATCGACGCCCTGGGACTCCGAGTCGGTCCCGTCCACGCAGAGCTCCGCGTCGATGGCCCGTGGGTGCGCATGGTGGAGATCGCCGCCCGACCGATTGGCGGACTGTGCGGACGAGCGTTGCGGTTCGGGCTCATGGGTTCGACGCTCGAAACCGTGTTGTTGAGAGCGGCGTTGGGAATGCCCCTGCGCGGCATGCGGCGTGAGGAGCCCGCCGCCGGCGTCATGATGATCCCCATCCCTCGCAACGGGACCCTCGAGGGCGTTTACGGAATCGACCGAGCGACGGCCGTCCCGGGGTCACGAGCGTCGAGATCACCATCAGTGAGGGGTCCTACGTCGAGACACTCCCCGAGGGGGATCGATATCTCGGTTTCATCTTCGCCAAAGGCGCCGACCCGCATCCGTGGAGGACGCGCTCCGGACAGCCCACCAGCGTCTCGACATCAGGATCACCTCGACCTCCGCCGACCCCACCTCCTGATCACGGGTTTCTCGGATCGGAGCGCCGATCGGTCCGAGCTCCACGGTGCGACCGGAGCCATCACGATCTCCGCCAAGCGAAGCAGCGGTGTCTCGTAGTTCACTCGCCAACCCGAGAAATCCGCCCAGGCTTGATCACGGTCGGGTTTGAGCGGGCAGACCCGCCTCGGCGAGGGTCCCGCATGCCTCATCGAACTCGGCGGGGTGATGGCAATCGGATCGCCGTAGCGGGGGTTGGCGTCGTACCCGATTCCGAACACCGCGCAAATGCGGCCCAACAGCGAGCGAACCCGCCCGAATCATGATGTTCGAGGCAGGTTGGCGGGGCCTGTCGACCACCGAGTCGAACAACGCGGCTGCGTCGAGGGCCGCCCCGGCCGCGGTGACCCAACTATGGCCAGGTTGTGGCGAACGAAAGAAGTTGAGCGCAGGAAACGAGGTGTGCGACTCCTGGAGTACCGCAAACCACCGTTCCCAGTCGAGCCAAGTCGACTCCAGATCGTCGAGCCAGCCGATCCGGTACACCCGTTGCAGAAACACCACTGCCGACGGCGGAGTACCTGCCCGCACGTCCATGAGGGCGACCTCGACCTCACGGGTGGCGAAATTCGAGTACAACGAGGGAAGAAAGGTGATCAGGAGAGCGATGATTCCGAGACCCAGGGTGGCCTCCGAAAATGCAAGGAGCCGCAAACCGGTGGAGTCGATCGGCGCGAATCCCAACGTGAGGAGCGACGAACCCGACACCCAAAGCGATGCAGCCCAGTCGCCGTAGCCAAAACCCCAGAACAACAGAGCGAAGCCAACCATGACGAGTGTCACCCAGACCGCCGGAAGCAGCAGCAGACTGATCGGGCCGTACATCGCCATGACCCGGTCTCTGGTCTCGTAGCTGCGCGCGGGATGGGCGAGCACATCGAATACCCGCCGAGTCACCCGGAAGACGGTTCCCGACAGAAGGCTGGACACCGCTCGCGGCAGAATGACCGTGCGGGTCGCCGATACAATCGTGGCACCAACGACAAAGAGCCCAATGAGGATTGCCACCGTTCGCATCACTCCAGCCTAGGGAGCGATCGGGTTCGTCGATCGGGTCCACGTCGATCGGCTATGGTCACCCGCCATGAGCACTGCGCGCACTTCGGGCATTCTCCTTCATCCGACGTCCCTGCCAGGTCCCCACGGGATCGGCGAGCTGGGATCGCAGGCTTTCACCTGGCTGGATTGGCTTGCGTCCACAGGCTGCGAACTCTGGCAGGTTCTTCCCCTCGGGCCGACCGGGTTCGGCGACTCGCCGTATCAGAGCTTCTCCTCCTTTGCGGGGAACCCCTACCTGGTCAGCCTCGAGGAGCTGGTCGAGGCGGACCTCCTGGCGCCCGACGACTTCGCCACGATGCCCGACTTCCCAGAAGAACGGTCGATTTCGGGCCGCTGATCCAATGGAAGACCGAGATGCTCGACCGCGCCCACCACCGCTTCCGGGCCGACCCCCACTACGACCGCTTCGTGGCGGCCGAATCCGAATGGCTGGAGGATTTCGCACTCTTCATGGCCGTCAAGGAGGACGAGGGCGGGAGGCCATGGCCCGAATGGAGTGCCGAACTCCGGGATAGAGACCCCGAGGCTCTGGCCGACGCCCGAAGCCGACTCTCCGATCGAATCGACGCACACCGCTTTCGCCAGTACCTCTTTTTCAGCCAGTGGGACCGCATCCGCCAGAGCGCCCATCGCCTCGACCTCCGCATCGTTGGGGATCTCCCGATCTTCGTAGCGCACGACTCGGCCGACGTGTGGGCCATGCCCGACCTCTTTCGGCTCGACTCGACGGGTCGACCCGAGGTCGTTGCAGGCGTTCCACCCGACTATTTCTCTGCGACCGGGCAACTCTGGGGCAACCCGCTCTACCGATGGGAGCGCCACGCCGCAGACGGATATCGCTGGTGGGTGGAACGCCTGAAGGCCGTCCTCCGACAGGTCGACATCGTGCGCATCGATCATTTCCGTGCCTTCGCCGACTATTGGGAGATCCCGGGCGACGCCGAGACCGCCGAGACCGGCCGGTGGTTGGACGGTCCCGGTGTTTCGTTTTTCGAGGCCGTGAAATCCGAGTTGGGTGAGCTTCCGATCATTGCCGAAGACCTCGGTGAGTTGTCACCCAAGGTCTTTGCCATCTGCGCGATCAACTGGGGCTGCCCGGGATGAAGATCCTTCAGTTCGCCTTCGACGACGACGAAACGAACCCGTTCCTCCCTCACCTCTACCCCGAGAACTGCGTTGCCTACACCGGGACCCACGACAACGACACGACGGTCGGCTGGTACGAGTCAGCCCCGGAGGAGGAGCGCCATTTCGCCAGGACCTACCTGGGTATCGATGGCTCCGACATCGCATGGAGTCTGATCGAGGCGATTTGGCGATCCCGCGCTGACTATGTCGTGGCGCCGATGCAAGACATCCTGTCACTGCCCGGCGAACAACGGATGAACCTTCCCGGGAGTTCCGCAGGCAACTGGCACTGGCGGATGGCGGCCGGCGCCCTCACGTCCGAGCTCGCCGGCCGCGTTCGCCAACTGAATGAGGCGACCGGCCGAACGCACGGCTGACACGTCACAAGAGACGCCGGGTTCGCAGTCTCAGTAACGCTTCGATGACCGCACTCCTAGGATCGGTCCATGGGCTCCTCCCTGTTCCGCCGCAGCTCGGCGATCATCAGCCTGGCTGTGCTTGCCATGGCATGCAGCTCGAGCGCCCGTACCCCTTCGACGGCCGGTTCAACCACGACTGATTCGGTCGGTGCTCCCTTGTCCGGAGAGGTCGGAACCACGGACGTCGCTCAACTGCCCGGCTCCCTCGTCGTGGAACATGGGTCGGAGCTGGCGGTCATTCGTCCGGACGGGTCCGACCCGATCGCACTTGCCGGGATCGATCGATGGATCTCAGGCGACATGGTCGGCGGACGGCCGTCGACTGGCGTGGTCGACCATTCGCCCGTCCGGCACGCCCGCCGTGGCAGTGGCCGCCGTCGGACCGACCCCGACTACCTCGAAACCGGTTTCCTTCCCTTCTACATCTCATGGAGCCCATCCGGCACGCACCTTGCGCTGCTCGGAAACGGAGCCATCGGGCACGATCGAGTTCGCCCTCATCGAACCGGAGAAGGACGCGGTCCGAACCGTGGACGGAGGGGCACCCTTCTACTTCGACTGGTCTCCCGACGGCGCTCAGATAGTGGCGCATGTCGGAGAGTCCGAACTGCGGGTGATCGACGTCGAGACGGGCTCCCGAATCCGATCCGTGCCTACCACCGGGGAATTTCAAGCGCCCCAGTGGACCGACGAGGGGATCGTCTATCAGGATTCGACACCGTCAGCCATCCGCGCCCGAGGCCTGGCCGTCCAGGGATCGACGACCCAACGCCTGCTCGTGGGCACCATCGATGCGTCCGACCGCGAGATCACCCGCTTTGACGGCTTTGGAGCGTTCGCGGCCACGACTGATCGAGTGGCGTACCTGACGGGCTCGGGACTCGACCTGTGGATCGTGGAAACCGGAGCTGCCCCGATCAAGGTCAACGACGGCGCCGTCCTCGCATTTCAGTGGAGCCCCGACGGAACCAAGCTCCTTTCGCTCGAGTTCGATCGAGACTCAGAAGTCCCCGCCGCCCGCTGGGTGGTCTGGGCCGACGACGAAGTGAGGCGATTTGCCGAATTCGAGCCGACCGGCGTATGGACTGAGCGCTATCTGCCCTTCTGGGACCAGTACAACCGGAGTCTGTCGATCTGGTCGCCGGACGGTGAGGCGTTCGTCTATTCGGCAACATCCGGTACGGGACCCAGTGAGATCTTCGTGCAAGTCGTCAGTCGAGGACGCTGCGCCGGTCCGCGTGGCATGTCGGGGACTTCGCCAGCTGGTCGCGCTGACCACCCCGACGCATCAATACGGCGCGCTAGTTTCGGGGAATGGAACTCGTAGAACCCACGGCGGCCATCATCTTCGCCGGAGGGGAGGCCATCGACCTCGATGTCGTCGAAGACCTTCCCGAAGGGGCCTTCGTGATCGCGGCGGATTCGGGTTTCGACCAAGCGGCCCTCATCGGTTTCCAGGTCGATCTCATCGTCGGAGATCTGGACTCGGTCTCGCCAGACGGGCTGGCGGGCGCCACGGGCGTTCCCATGGAGATCTACGAACGAGACAAGGACTTCACCGATCTCGAACTCGCTCTGGACGCCGCGTTGCGACTCGACGCCGACAGGATCATCATCGTGGGCGGATACGGCGGCCGGCTCGACCATCACCTAGCCAACACATCGGTGATCTCCAGTCCCCGCCTGGCGAACCGTCGAGTCGAATGGCTGGCAGGCGAGGCGCATGTGTTCGTGGTGCACGGCACGGTCCACCTGCACGGGATGCCAGGAGCGACCGTGAGCCTCGTCCCGATCGGCGGTCCGGTCACCGGTGTCACCACCACGGGCTTGCGATGGCCATTGACCGATGAAACCCTCGAGCCCTACACGGCTCGCGGGATCTCAAACGAATTCGCCAAGCCCTATGCCACTGTGACGGCTGCGTCCGGGAGCCTTCTCGCCATCCTCCCGGAGGGGTCTCAATAGCAGCATAGGGGTCTCAGCCACTCACCCGTTGTCGATCAGATAGTCGACGATTACGAGGACTCCGTCCAGTCTTCGCCGACTCTGCCCGGCGCTGCCTCGGCGTCCGTCAACAGCGCAGCCAACTGGTCTCGCGAGAGATCAGCGTTGAGTGCGGCCGATGCTTCTTCCCTCAAATAGTCGGCGTACCAGAACGGCCAATCAGGATCTTCGCCATCACTCTCGGCAGAAGGCTTTGTGGTGGGCAGGACCAACGGAACGCATCGCACTGAGAAGTCGTCTCTCGATCTGCCATGACTCCAGCCTACGCCCGTCGGAACGCTCTGTGCGTGCTTCTCATACCCAGGTTCCGGACAAGCTCGTGGCGGTCAGCGAGGTACCTCTTTCCATGGAAGGTCCTTGTCGACCCGTGGTTCGCCTGGCAGGCCCAACACCCGTTCGCCGAGGATGTTGCGCATGATCTCGGAGGTCCCCCCTTCGATCGAGTTGGCTCGGGCACGGAGGAACGAGCGCTGGCTGGCCTGGCGCCCCAACCCTGCTTCCTCGGGTCGGGCCATCGTGTAGCCACCTGGGAGCAAAAGGCCTTCGGCGCCGAGCAGCTCCATCGTGAATTCGGTGATCTTCTTGTTGAGGTCGGCCCAATGCAGCTTTGCCCGTCGATCCCTCCGGTCCAGGAGCGCCCTCGCCGGCGATTGTCCGAGGCGCGGATGTTGGTGAGTCGCATCGCCTCGGCCTCGATCCACAGCATGGTGAGCTTGTCTCGTTTCACGAGATCGTCGCGGTCCTTCGACTTCCACACCGCGACAGCATCTGCGATCGCTCCCCCGCCGCGTGGCGTGACGTTGGATCCAATCGCGACCCGCTCGTTCATGAGGGTGGTGAGTGCGATCCTCCATCCTTCCCCCACTTCACCGAGTCGGTTCCAGTCGGGGACGCGAACGTCGGTGAAGTACACCTCGTTGAACTCGGCCTCACCGGTGATCTGAAAGAGCGGTCGCACCTCGACCCCTGGTGACTCCATGTCCACGATGAAGTAGCTGAGGCCCTTGTGCTTTGGGACGTCGGGGTCGGTTCGGACCACCAGCATCCCCCATCGGGAGACGTGGGCGAGGGTCGTCCACACCTTCTGACCGTTGACGACCCACTCGTCGCCGTCGCGCACCGCCCTGGCGGACAAGCCGGCCACATCGGAACCCGGCGTCCGGCTCCGAGAACATCTGGCACCAGATCTCCTCAGCCGTGAACATCTTCCGAAGCCACTTCTCTCGCTGCTCGGTCGGTACCGTGCGCGGCCAGCACCGGCCCTCCCATGCCGATCCCCAGGATGTTCCGCTGGTAGTTGGCGATCGAGCCACCCCGGCGCCGCACTTCGGCGAGAACCGTCTTCTGGATACCTCGGGCTGAGGCCGAGGCCGCCCGAGCCCTCCGGGAAAGTGAACCCAAGCCAAGCCGAGGTCGTACATCGGCCCCCAGAACTCCGGGACCTTCACGTTGCGTCGGTCGTCGGCGAAGAGCTCATCCAGCTGGGCTTCGACGAGCTGCTCATCGCGTGGCGGTCATGGGTCTCCTCCTCAGGCCACAGTCGAGCGCGGCGTTCGAGATGACGGGAGCTGTTGCGTTCTTTGGTCTCGGCAGAGATGACGTACGAGCCATCCTCTTCCCAGATCGAGGTCACGATCGTCTCGCCCGGGAAGACGGGCCCGGCGAAGCGGGCCGAGTACGTCGGACACCTTGGAGACGTCGCCGCGACAGCACGTTATCGACCACGGCCTTGCACACGACGCCGTACGAGCAGAGTCCGTGCAGGATGGGGCGATCGAATCCGCCGAATGCCGCGAACGCCGGATCGGCGTGGAGCGGGTTCTTGTCGCCGGACAAGCGGTACAGCAGCGCCTGCTGAGGAAGCGTCGGCGACTCGACCACATGGTCCGGCGTTCGCTCCGGAGCCACGTTGCCCGGCGGCCGGCCCACTGTCGCCGCCAAAGCCTCCCTCGCCGCGGAGGAAGATCGAAGAACGGTTCGTGAACAACTTCTCGCCGTCCGGCCGTGCTGGTCTCGATCTCCAGAATCACCAGCGCGCCCTTGCCCTTGTCGTAGATCTCCGTGATGCGCCCAGAATGGGCAGCCTGACCGTGATCGAAGTGGGCACCGGTCGGTGGATCTCGATCGCCTGTTCGCCGTGGAGCAGCATGGCGAAGTTGAAGTCGAGCCCGTCGACCGACCCGAGCTGCGCCATCATGGCGAACGACGTGGTCGTGACGAACGATGGCAGGACCTTCAGGTTGGCCTCGTAGGTGTACTCGAGCTCGCCGGGATCAGTGGGTGCGCATCCCGGCCCCCACGCCCAGGTGATAGAGAATCACGTCGTCCTCGTCCCATGACGAAGTCATCGGCTGGAGTGGAGCTCCCAGCGCCTTGTCGATGTCGATCGGCATCGCTCAGCCCTGCAACGCTTTGAACAGCAACGCCATCTCTTCGTTGTTGTTCTGGGGAATCATGTAGTCGGAGATGTCACGTGATCTCCTCGAGGTGGGCGGCGATGTCCTCGACAGCTCGGCACCACCCCTTGACCGGAGAACCAGCCCTGATTCACACCGACGAAGACTCGTGGCGTAGCGTCCGCCACCCACCGAGAAGACCTCGTGAGTGACTGCGCAGCCTTCAGAGGCCAGGTAGACGACCAGCGGCATCACCTGGTTGGGGTCGACCATGTCGGCCAACGGTCCGAGAAGATCCTCGGTCATCCGCGTCTTGGCGACGGGGGCGATGGCGTTGGCCTTGATGTTGTACTTGGCGCCCTCGATGGCGAGGACGTTCATCATCCCGACCAGGCCGCCCTTGGCCGCTCCGTAGTTCGCTTGACCGAAATTGCCGAAGATGCCAGAGGGCGACGATGTATTGACGATGCGACCGTACCCCGCCTCCTTCATCGCCGCGAAGGCGGGCTGGGTGACGTAGAACGCACCTTTGAGATGCACGTCGATCACGGCGTCGATCTGTTCAGTGGTCATCTTGGCGAACGAAGCGTCTCGAAGGATGCCGGCGTTGTTGATGAGGATGTCGATCTGGCCGAATGTCATCGAGGGCGGTCTGGACGATGGCGGCGCCCGCCTTCGGGCGTGGCCACGGAGTCGTAGTTGGCGACGGCTTCGCCGCCGGCAGCCTTGATCTCACCGACCACGGCGTCGGCAGCCATGGACCCGGCACCGGATCCGTCGACGGCGCCTCCCAGGTCGTTGACAACGACCCTCGCCCCGCGTCTGGCCAGTTCCAGCGCATAGGTCTTCCCGAGCCCGCCGCCGGCTCCGGTGATGACAGCGACGCGCTGATCGAAGGTGATATCGGACATGGTGTTTCTCCGTCGTCGGTTGGGCTTGATCGCTCAGTTTAGTCGACAGACGCACGTCCGAGTTAACGGTGGTTCACACCGAATCCGAGTCGTGGCCTCGTCAGCTGCGGTAGATGTCGTCCATCACGTGGGCGTACTTCTCCGCGACGACCTTCCTCTTCACCTTCAGGGTCGGCGTGATCTCGCCACCCTCGATCGAGAAGTCCTCCGGCAGGATCCGGAACGCCTTGATCGCCTCGGCCTTCGAGACGGCCTTGTTGGCTTCGGCGATGGCGGCCTCGATCTCCTCCTTGAGGTGGATGTCCTCGGCCAGCTCGTGAAGCTCACCGGTCTTGCCGTTGGAGGCCTTCCAGCGAGGGAACTCATCGGGATCGATGGTGACCATCACGGCGATGAACGGTTGAGCGTCGCCGATCACCATGCACTGGCTGACGAGCGGATGGGCACGCAGCCGGTCTTCGAGGACGGCGGGAGCCACGTTCTTGCCGGCCGCCGTCACGATGATCTCCTTCTTCCTGCCCGTGATGCGGAGGAACCCCTCATCGTCGAGCGAACCGAGGTCGCCCGGAGTGGAACCAGCCGTCGCTCGCTGAGGGCTTCGGCGGTGGCTGCGTCGTTGTTCCAGTAGCCCGAGAAGACGTGACCACCCTTGATGAGCACCTCGCCGTCGTCGGCGATCCGGACGGACACGCCGGGAATCGGCGTGCCGACCGTACCGATCTTGAGCTTGCCGCGTCCTTCCCACCGTGGTCGCGGCCGACGTCTCGGTCAGGCCGTAGCCCTCGTAGACGGTCATGCCCGACACCCGAGAAGAAGAAGCCGAGGCGCTCTCCGAGCGGAGCGCCGCCGGAAACGGCCGTCGTCGCCCGGCCTCCGAACAGCGCCCGGATCTTCGAGTAGACGAGCTTGTCGAAGACGGCATGCATGACCTTCGTCTTGAGACCGACCGATCCGTGCTCGCTCTGGCGAGCAAAGTCGATGGCGGTCTTGGCGGCCGCGTCGAAGATCTTGCCCTTGCCATCCTCGTTCGCCTTGCTGGCCGCCGAGTTGTAGACCTTCTCGAATACGCGAGGCACGGAGAAGACAAAGGTCGGCTTGACCATGGCGAGCTCTTCGAGGAGCTGCGGGGTGCCCGTCGAAAAGGCCATCTTGGCGCCGACGTCGACGGATCCGACCTGGATGAGGCGAGCGAAGATGTGCGCCAGAGGGAGGAACATCAGCGTCGAGGCGCCCGGATAGAAGACGTCGGCAGGTCTCCTGGAGCGTGTTCCTGACCACCCACACGAAGTTGAGGTGGGTCAGATGACATCCCTTGGGAAGGCCGGTCGTTCCGGAGGTGTACACCAGGGTGGCGAGATCGCCCTGCTGGGTGGCTTCGACTCGCGCCATCACCTCGTCGTCGGAGACACCCTTGCCGAGTTCGGTCAATTCGGCGATGGCCCCGCCGTCGATCGACCACACCTTTTCGCAGGTGCCGAGCGTGCCGGCCCGCTCGTTGAAGACCTCGACGAGAGCGTCGGATGCCGCCACCAGTGCGACCGCTCCCGAGTCCTTGACGATCCACTCCACCTGCTCGGACGAACGAGGTCTCGTAGATGGTGACCGTGGCGCAGCCGGCCGCCCAGATCGCGTAGTCGAAGTAGGTGAATTCGATGCGGGTGGGGGAGAACAGACAGATACGGTCGCCCGGGCTGGATTCCGGCCGCGATGAATCCGGCCGCGATGCGGCGAACCGTTTCGGCGAAATCCTTCGTGCTCACGTCGACGAACGAATCGCCGTCGCGATAGGCGAGCGCGGCCCGATTCGGATGTTCCCGTCTCGGCCCTCCACAGTCCATCCGTGACCGTCTCGCTGGCATCGATCACTGCGGCACCGGGACTTGTGAATTCTTGCATGGGCGTGCTCCTCCGAACCATCGTAATTATCCAAACTCTACCTGGTCACAGCGTGCGACGGAACCGGAGCGTTCGCCTGTTCTTCTCGAGTTCACCCGTACAGCGCCTCGATGAGGTCACGGTAGCGGTCCTGCACGACGGAACGTTTCAATTTGAACGAAGGTGTCAGCAGCCCCGACTCGGGAGTCCAGTCGTCGGCAACCACGGCGTACTTCTTGACTTGCTCGACCCTGGCCACCTCTGCGTTGGCCGGCGGCACCGCGGCCTCGACGGCGGCCTCGAACCTCGGGGAGATCGACCACCGGAGGTTCGATCCCCCGAATGCGGCCTCCAATTGCTCTGGGTCCAACGCCAACACCGCCACCAGGTAGGGGCGGCGGTCTCCGACGACACAGGCGTGTCCGACGAGGGGATGGCGCTGCAGGAGGTGCTCGAGATGCACAGGAGCGATGTTCTTGCCGCCGGCCGTCACGATCAGCTCCTTCTTGCGTCCCACGATGGTCAGATAGCCATCGCGATCGATGGTCCCTAGATCGCCGGTCCGCAGCCAGCCGTCCTCTGTGAACGCATCGTCGGTTGCTTCCTCGTCCCGGTAGTAGCCCGGCGTCACATTCCCGCCGCGAATCAAGAGCTCCCCGTCGGACTCCACCCGGATCTCGACCCCGGTCAAGGGTCTTCCCACCGTCCCGATCTTGTCGAAGCCCTTCACGTTGCTCGTCACCGGCCCACAGCACTCCGTCATTCCATACAGCTCATGAAGCGGAACGCCCACGGAACGGAAGAAGGCCACGATGTGTCGGTCGATGGGGCCCGCCGTCGTGATGGCCATGGCGAGCTGGTCGAAACCCAGCTCAGACCGAATCCTGGAGAGGACCAGCCTGTCCAACCCAGCCAACTTGGCCGCGGAGAGCGGGGACGGCTTCTCCCCGAACTGCTCGACATCGAGTGACCTGGCGTCCCGTCTCGAGCGCCAGTTCCGTGAGCCGTCGGCGTCTTGCGTCTTCCTCCCCGTCCAACTTGACCCAGACCCGTTGATAGAGTTTCTCCCAGATGCGGGGCACTCCGACGAACGAGATGGGGTCGGACGAGCTTCAGGACGCTCATGATCGAGGCGACATTGGCGCAATACGTCACCTCGCCCACCAACCACATCCCCAGGTAGTGAGCTGCCGCCCGTTCGGCGATATGCGCCAGCGGAAGGTATGAGACGAGTCGCGGGTGGTCCGGTAGGTCGACCGCCATGCCCATCGCTTCGAGTGTCCAAAGTACGTTCGACTGCGTGAGCTCCACGCCCTTTGGCTCTCCGGTTGTTCCCGAGGTGTAGATCAAGGTGGCGAGGTGGTGGGGTTGCACTCCTGCGGCCACCGTTTCGATCGGCACGGAATCGCCGAGGGCCCGTTCCCGTCCACGCTCGCAGAGGTCCGACCAGGTTGTCGTTCCTTCCGGTGCAGGCCCGCGCAACACGACGATGTGTTCGAGATGCGGAAGATCATCCTTGATGGACATCCAGAGACTCGCCGTCTCAGCGTCCTCGACGATCGCCACCTTGGCTCGGCAATCGTCGGCGACATAGGCAACCTGCGCCGGAGCAAACGTCGAATACAAGGTCACCGGCGTCGCCCGGGCGTGCACGGCCGCGAGGTCGGCGATGACGTGCTCGGGCCGATTGGCAGCCATGATCGCCACGGCGTCCCCTGGCTCGATCCCCAGCTCGATCAGCGCCACGGCCACTTCGAGAACCTTGGCCCGGTACTCATGCCAGGTGAGGTGTTGCAGCCGCCCATCCTCGCGCCACGCAATCGCAGGACGGTCGGGATAGCCCCGCGCATTACGAGCGAGCACATCGACCAGGGTCAGGCCCCCGACCGCGTCCTCGATCGTGTTTCGCTCCATCGTGAGCGTATCATTCAACATCTCGACCTCATCTCAGCTGATCGCTCCATCCCTACGAAGTGTATCTATGGCGTGCGGCGTGTATCCCAGAGCCGACAGGATCTCTCGGGAATGGGCACCCGCCTCGACCGGGGCTGCCGGCAGGGCTGTCGGCGTCCGCGAAAATCGAGGGGCGGGCGCCGGCTGCGTGACGCCGTCCACCTCCACGAAGGTCTGACGCGCCACGTTGTGGGGATGGCGTGCCGCCTCGGCGAAGTTGAGCACGGGAGCGACGCACGCATCCGTCCCTTCGAACACGGCAGTCCATTCCTGGCGGGTCTTCGTGGCGAACCGTTCGGTGAAGACCTCCCGCAGGGCAGGCCAGCGTGCCCGGTCGAGTTGGTGCGGCAAGTCCTCTTCAACGAGCTCCAAGCCCACGAGCAATCGATGGTAGAACTGCGGTTCGAGAGCACCGACCGCCATGTAGAAACCGTCGGACGTCTGATAGGTGTCGTAGAACGGGGATGACCCGTCGAGGAGATTCGTCGCCTTGCGCTCGAGGTCCCAGAGTCCCATGCTCGCCATCGACCACACCATCGTCGACAACACCGCCGAACCGTCCACCATCGATGCGTCTATCACCTGACCCACGCCGGATCGGCTGGTTTCGAGCATCCCACACACCATGCCAAAGGCGAGGAGCATGCCCCCTCCGCCGAAGTCGCCGATCAGGTTGAGGGGCGGGACCGGGTTCTCATCCTCCCTCCCGATCGCTCCCAGCACGCCGGACAGCGCGATGTAGTCGATGTCGTGGCCAGAAGTCGGTGCCAGAGGTCCGTCCTGGCCCCACCCGGTCATCCGTCCATAGACGAGTCGAGGGTTGCGCTCCAGGAGTACATCTGGGCCGAGGCCGAGACGCTCCATCACCCCGGGGCGAAAACCCTCGATCAGGCCGTCGACTTCGTCCACCAGACGGAGCATCACTTGGCGCCCGTCATCCTGCTTGAGATCGATGCCGATGGACCGCCGTCCTCGATTGAGGATCTCGGCTGCCCCGCGCCAGGTACTCCGACTCCTGTGCCCGAGTCCGGTCGACCCGAATCACATCCGCGCCCATGTCGGCGAGCATCATCGCGCAAAACGGACCCGGCCCGAGCCCGGCGACCTCTAGAACCCTGACCCCTGCCAGCGGACCCACCTCACACCGCCAGGCGGGCGGCGGCGTCATCCAAACGTCTCGCCCTACGGGCCAATATCGAGCCTTGCTCCGGGTGAGTCAACACATAGAAGTATCCGTTTTCGATGGCATCGAGCACGAGGTCGGCCACCGCCGGGGCCGAGATGACACCCCCGACCAACTCGCCGACCTCGAGAGGTTCCGCCTCTCGGTTCCGCAAGGCATCAGGGCGCATCCGGACGCTGTTGGCCGAGATGGGCGTATCGACGACCATCGGGCAGACGACGCTCACCCCGATACCTGAGGGTTTCAACTCACGGGCGAGCGATTCCGAAAGCCCCACAACGGCAAACTTGGACGCGCAATACACCCCCAGGTGCTCCATTCCGACGAGCCCGCTCATACTGGCCGTATTCACGATGTGTCCGCCACCCCGCTCGAGCAGCCTGGGCACAAACGCCCGGATACCGTTGACCACGCCATAGAGGTTCACCCCCATCGCGAAATCCCAATCCTCCGGGGTGGCCTGCACCGCCGAGCCATATACGGCGACCCCGGCGTTGTTGCATACGATGTCGACTCCACCGAACCGACGAACGGTGTGCCGGGCGAGCGCCTCGACCGAGTCCGCATTCGTGACATCGGTCACGCAGCTGTCCGCCACGAGCCCCGATCTTTCGAGTCGTCCCACCGCGTCAGCCAGCCCGCTCTCGTCGAGGTCCGCCAGCATGACCGAGGCGCCTCGCGAAGCGAACGCTTCCGCCATGGCAAATCCGATGCCGCTCGCCCCTCCGGTCACCACTGCGATTTTCTCGTCGAACATCAGGTCTCCTCGTCGCGGGCAGGTTGCATGTGTCAGTCTGTCGCCACCTGTCGTTTCTACCGGAATGCAGCGAGGAAAGAGGGATCGTGGAGAGGAAAGTTGCCATTGTCACGGGTTCGTCGAGTGGAATCGGAGAAGCGATAGCCCGCCGATTCGCAAAAGAAGATGCAGCAGTTGTGATCAATTCGGTCGAGTCGGTCGACATGGGACGCGCGGTCGCAGCGGACTTGCCGAACGCCATATACGTGCGCGCAGACGTCTCCGACGACCGGCAGGCCAGAGCGCTGGTCGCCGAAACCCTCGAGCATTTCGGACGCCTGGATGTCGTTGTGAACAACGCCGGCACGACCCGTGTCATCGATCACGCCGATCTCGAGGCGGTCACTTCCGATGACTGGACCACCATCCTCGGCACGAATGTGGTCGGGCCGTGGCAAGTGATCCGGGCGGCGGCCCCCGCCCTCGCTTCCACGGGGGACGGAGCAGTGGTCAATATCTCGTCGGTGGCGGGAGTGCGCCCGCTGGGCTCCTCCATTCCCTACGCCACGTCCAAGGCAGCCCTCAACCATCTGACCGTCCTGCTGGCCAGGGTGCTCGGACCCGAGATTCGGGTCAACGCGGTAGCGCCCGGACTGATCGACACTCCGTGGACGGAGGACTGGGATGAGATTCGGGCCCAGGTTCGAAGTTCTGTTCCTCTGAAACGGTCCGGTTCCCCGGAGGACGTCGCCGAAGTCGTGATGGGATTGGTCGCTTCGAAGTACGCGACCGGCCAGGTCGTGGTGGTGGACGGCGGGCTCGAGCTGATCTGAGAGCGGGTCCAGACGGTCGCCGTTGCGGGTCAGGGCTTCCGATAGACGCCCAGAATCGAGGTACCGAACGGAATGCGGATCGCTTGGGACACCCTGCGCTCGACCGAGAAGACACGCTTGAGTACCCGGTACAAACCTCCCGGGCTACCCAGGTCTCGAGTTACCCGAGCAGAGACCGCTTCGGCGGCGGCGGGCCCTCGAACGAGGAACGGCAGGCGATAGCGTATGGCCATCGGAACGACCAGGGACGGGAACAGGTACCGGCTGTCCACTCCTTGGAAGCCGGCACCGGTCAGTTGCTCATCGAGGGCGCGCCGCGAGTACCGACGGAAGTGGCCCGCCGCGGTGTCTTTGTCGCTCCAGAGCCACCCATGAGCAGGCACGGTGACCACCAGAAGCGCCCCTGGTCGAAGAACGCGTCGCACCTCGGCGAGGAGAGCGGCAGGCTCGGCGAGGTGTTCCAACACGTCGAACATGCCCGCCGCGCCCAGTGAAGCGTCGGGGAGATCCAACTCGAAGAGCAAGCCGCGGATAGCCGGCACTCCTCGTTGGTGCGCGTTGGCGATCCCGACGGGCCCGGGCTCGACGGCCACGGCTGGGATCCCTGCCGCCTGGAGGGCCGCCGCGACGTGACCGTTGCCGGCGCCGATTTCCCACACGCAGCTCCCATCGCCGTAACGGCAGACGGCAGCGACGATCGCATCCGCCCTGGCGCCGAACCAGAAGCTTCGGTCCTCGTGCACCATGAGGTTGGAGTGGCCACTCTCGGAGTAACTGACCGACGCTCCGTTGGACCGAGATGTCCAGATGCCCTCCTCATCGATGAGGTGCTCCGCGATGAGCCACCCGTGGTCGACAGAAAGCCGGTGGAACTCGGAAACCGGAGTCATTCCTCTTCCACGGTCGGCGGCTCCCACGCCGCTGCCAGAAGCTCCGCCTCCTCGCTCTCGTCGAAGTCGGACGTCAACCAGGATGATTTGACCGGATGTTCCTCCATCACGGCCGACACGAACGCCTGGATGATGGCTGCCGTCGGAAGCGCGATGATGGCGCCGAGCGCGCCCAAGATGTTGATGCCCATGATGGCGGCCCCGAACCCGACAGCCGGGTGGAGCGACATCGTGCGGGCAGTAACGCGAGGCGCAATGAGCACGTTTTCGACCTGCTGGTAGGCGACGAGGAACACGAGCACCCAGACGGCCTTGATCGGTGACTCGATGAAGGCGACGAAGATCGGCACCACGGCGGCGATGTAGGTTCCCAGTACAGGAACGAACTGCGATATGACCCCGACCCATATCCCCATTGCGAGGGCGTCGTCCACCCCGAGGATGGCCAGAAACAGGGCGGTGACGGCGGCTGAAATCGTGGCGAGAACCAGACGTGAGTAGACGTATCCGCCCGTCTTGGTGATGGCCAGCTCCCAGATGCGGACCACCTCGGCCTGACGTCCCGGAGGAAACATGCCAAAGAGCCGGCGTCGTATCTTGGGTCCGTCAGCCAGAAGGTAGAAGGTGAACAGCGCCACCGTCAGCAGGTTGACGAGAAGGCCGATCGTTGCCGAGGCCACCCCGGCCACCTGACCGGTCACGGTTGCCGCATAGCGCTCGATGAGGGTTCCGACATCACCGAAGTTGGCTGCCAGCGCATCAAGGGAGAGTTCGACACCCAGCGCTTCCTCTAGACGAGGTCCGTAGTCCTCGATCCATTGAGGCACCTGAGCGACCAGGTCGGCACCCTGACCGAGGATGGGCGGCAGCATGATCGAGAAGAACCCGATCGCAAAGGTCAGTGCCACGACGAACACGATCGCCGTGGCCGCTCCGCGACGAAGTCCGCGGCGCGCCATGTACCGAACGGCCGGCTCGAAGGCGAACGACAGGAACAACGATGCCAGGACGTTGATGAGGAACCCGGTCAGCTCCCTGGCCACCCACCAGGCTGCCAGCGTGAGAAGCGTCGTGAAGACGATTCGTCTCAGCAGCTTGGGAACCCAGGGCGGCAAGTCGGTGTTGGGGGTCGCTCTCGGGAGTTGAGGTCCTGTCGAAACCTGATCGGCCATGGCCGACACACTACCGTTTCCCGAGAATCGGTTGGGTCAACGCTCGATGGGCGCTCCCACCAGATTGCCCCATTCGGTCCAACTGCCGTCATAGTTCCGGACGGAGGGGAACCCGAGGAGTTGGGTGAGCACGAACCACGTATGGCTGGACCGTTCACCGATCCGGCAGTAGACGACCACGTCGTCGTCCGGCTTCAGGCCCACCTCGTCGAGATAGAGATCCTCCAGTTCGGATCGCTCCTTGAAGGTGCCGTCGTCGTTGGCCGCGCGCTTCCATGGCACGCTGCTCGCCCCGGGAATGTGCCCTCCGCGCATGGCGCCCTCTTGTGGGTAGTCCGGCATGTGAAGCCGTTCCCCGCTGAACTCTTCCGGCGACCGAACGTCGACCAACGGCCGACCGGATTCGAGATGGGCAAAGACTTCGCTTCGGAAGGCCCTGATAGGTCCATCATCCCGCGTAGGAACGGCGTAATCGACGGCCGGGCGATCGGGGCTCTCGGTGGTGACTGTCCGGCCCTCCGCCATCCATTTGGCGCGACCGCCGTCCATGAGACGGGTGTCGACGTGGCCGAAGAGGGCGAACACCCATAGCGCGTAGGCAGCCCACCAATTGAAGTTGTCGCCGTAGAACACAACCGTGTGCTGAGGAGTGATGCCTTTCTCCCCCACCATCGCCGCAAAATGCTCAGCGTCGAGATAGTCGCGAATCAGTGCGTCGTTGAGATCCTCATGCCAGTCGATCTTCACGGCTCCCGGAATGTGACCTGTGTGATACAACAGCACGTCTTCGTCCGATTCGACGATGACGACATTCGGGTCGTCGAGATGCTCCGCCACCCATGCGGTTGTGACCAGCTTCTCAGGGTGTGCGAACTGCGCCAGGTGGGCAGCGGGGTCGTTCGGGACCGAAATGGGAACCTCCTCTTGGGTATGCAGCCAGCCTATCGAAGTTTCTCCTATGGAGATAGTGCAAATGAGGCGAGACGTTAGACTCGCAGCAAATGGCACTACCACCGAGACTTCAGCGCATCGCCGACATGTTCAGCTCTGCACCCAAGGACATACGCATCCAGGCACTCCTCGACTACAGCCGGCGGGTTCCCCCGTTGCCCCCGCATCTCTCAGCAAACCAGGACGCCATGGAACAAGTCCACGAGTGTCAGACTCCGTTCTTCCTCGCCACGGAAGTCGACTCCGAGAACAAGGTCACCATCTATTTCGATTGCCCACCGGAGTCACCAACCGTGCGGGGCTATGCAGGCATTCTGGCCGAAGGCCTCAATGGCGAAACGGTGGCGACGATCCTAGGCCTTCCCGATGACTTCTATCGAGGGATCGGGTTGGAGGAGGTGGTCACGCCTCAGCGCTTGCGGGGAATGGGTGCCATCGTGGCACGCCTCAAGCGACAATTGTCTGAAGCCGCCTGAAACCGTTGGCCTGAAACAGTTGGCCTGAAACAGTTGGCCTGAAACCGTTGGCCTGAAACCGTTGGCCTGAAACTGTTGGCCGTGAGGCTGTTGGACCAAAGCTATTTCGGCATCATCCGAGCGCCTCCGTCGAGGCGAATGACTTCTCCGTTGAGCATGGGGTTCTCGGCGATGGCGATGACGAGCTTGGCGAAGTCGTCGGGAGTACCCAGACGTTTGGGGAAAACCGAGATCTCGGCCAAGGCCTCCCTCACCTCCTGCGGAGCCGAAGCCATCATCGGCGTATCCATGATGCCCGGAGCGATGGTGTTCACCCTGACGCCGAGGCTGCCGAGGTCTCTGGCCAGCGGGAGCGTCAAACCCACGATCCCTCCCTTGGAAGCGGAGTACGCCGCCTGTCCAACCTGACCCTCGAAGGCTGCAATCGAAGCGACGTTGACGATCACCCCGCGCTCACCCTCTGCGTCTGGCTCGTTCTGTGCCATGAGTCGAGCGGCGTGACGGGTCACGTCGAAGAGCCCCACGAGGTTGATGGCAATCGTGAACGCGAACAGATCGAGAGGGAACATCTGACCGTCCCGGGTCAAGGTCCGATGGGCGGTTCCCACGCCGGCGGCATTGAGGCAGAGGTTGATGCCGCCCATCAACTCGGCGGCGTGATCCACGGCTTGTTCGACCATATCGGGTTCGCGGACATCGACCGGAACATAGAAGGCTCGCTCTCCAAGAGCCTTGGCTGCCTTGGCGCCGTTCGATGTGGGAAGGTCCAGGATTGTCGCCTTCCCTCCAGCCGCCACGATGGCTGCAACGGTTCCGCCACCAAGCCCGGACGCTCCGCCCGTGACGATCGCCTTTGCGTCTGCGATGTTCATCCTTGCTCCTCCGCTCTCTGCCCTCACGACGTTAGCGATGTGCGCCGTAGCGATGGTGCGGCTGCCCAGCGGATGGCTTGGTCACGGTGAGACATAGAAGAGGCAGGCGTCGGAATCGACGAGTGAAGCCGCCAGACCTGCTGATATGAAGGGATGCAGGGACGGAGCCACTCGAAACCGCACCCGATCGGCGTGTTCGAT
Source organism: uncultured Acidimicrobiia bacterium (assembly GCA_963752075.1). Lineage (GTDB taxonomy): Bacteria > Actinomycetota > Acidimicrobiia > Spongiisociales > JAENVV01 > CBDUEV01. Next base: position 28,403 of record CAVVWO010000004.1, on the reverse strand, counting down.
TCGGGCCTCGGAGGCCTCTCGATCCTCCGCCAACTACAGGCGCGACTCCCCGGTGAGAGCTTCGTTTATCTCGCCGATCAAGGCCGGGCTCCCTACGGCGACCTTCCCGAGGCCACTGTCAGGTCATACACCAAGGAGGCCGTCGATCACCTGCTCGCCGTCCACGGGGTCACGGCGGTCGTCGTTGCATGCAACACCGCGTCAGATGCGGCTCTCGAGCATCTCCGTGATCGGTGGCCGGCCACGCCCTTCATAGGAATGGAGCCAGCCGTCAAGCCGGCCGCTCGCGCCTCGGAAGCGAAGAAGGTCGGGGTTTTGGCGACCACCCGCACCATCGAGGGCCGGCGCCTCGCCAGAGTCATCGAACAGCATGCGAACGACGCCACGATCTATCGGTGTCCGTGTCCCGGCCTGGTCGAGCTCGTCGAGGATGGATTGGCCGACACGACGTACGCAGACACGCTCATCGCCGCCTATGTCACGCCCCTGATTGCCGAGGGGGTGGACACCCTGGTTCTGGGCTGCACGCACTACAGCTTCCTGACGAATGCTGTCCAACGGGTCGCCGGGCCGAACGTGGCCATCATCGACCCGTCGCACGCCGTAGCGGCGCAGACGGTTCGAGTGCTGACGGAACGAGGGGCTCTCGAGCACCACCGGGAGGGTGGTTCCGTGCGATTCGAAACCTCGGGCGATCGGGTTCGCATGCGGGCTCAACTTCGGGAAATCCTCGACCTCGATGTGCCAACGCATGGGATGCGACCACGCGGCAGACGACCCCTCCTGAAATTCAGGCGCCTTGCTGTTCTCTCAGGTAGCCGAGGACCCGCTCGATCTGACTCTCGCTCAGCTGTCCTTCGAAAGACGGCATACTTCCGCGACCGCGAGCGATGGTCTGTAAGAGTGTGGCGTCCTCCTTGTCTGCGGATGGAGACCCTGGTCCCAATGCTGGAAATACGGCGTTGCCCATCAGGTCGGCCCCGTGGCAACGGGCACAACTCACGGAGTAGATATCTGCTCCTGCGGCGTCCTCCGCAATCGGATCTCCGCAGGCAGTGAGGAGGACGAGAACGAATATGGAACCGATGACAATGCGAGCGATTCTCAGCATGCCGACAGCCTAGAAGCCTGCCGGACCCGCTTGGTTGCCTAGAGCCCCGGCGGCCGATGGACTCGGCCACGACGCTACGATCGCTGCCTATGTCTGAGTCTCCTTCCAAACTTCGCCTGCTCTTGACCGGATTCGTCATGGGTTCGGCTGACGTCGTTCCGGGCGTTTCGGGAGGCACCATCGCGTTGGTAATGGGGATCTACGAGCAGCTACTCGAGGCCATTGCCTCGGTCGACGGACACCTTCTCAGGCAGTTGACGAGGTGGAACTGGGGGGCCCTCCGCACTGTGCCCTGGGGCTTCATCGTCCCGCTGGGCATGGGCATCGCCGCCGGCGGTCCTGACCCTGGCCGGACCCCTCGAACACTGGATGCAGGGCGAGGATTCTCGGATCAACCTGTTGGCGTTGTTCTGTGGCCTGGTACTCGCCTCGGCCATCGCGGTCGGCGGAAGGCTGAGGTGGCACCGGCAAACGGTGATAGCCGCCGTGACCGGAGCGATCGCGGCTTCGATCATCGTCCGCCTCACCCCGTCGCAAGGATCGGATTCCCTGCTCGCTTTCTTCGTCGCCGGGGCGGTCGCTATCTCGGCGATGATCCTTCCAGGCATTTCCGGTTCCTTCATCCTCTTCATCATGGGTCAATATGAGAGGGCACTGGCGGCCGTATCCAACTTCGAAATCGTCGATCTGCTCGTGCTGGCAGCCGGGGTGACGGTTGGGTTGGCGACTTTCGTCAGGATCCTGCGTCGCCTGCTGGCGCGGTGGCACGACCCGACCCTGGCCGCCATGGCCGGATTCATGGTCGGCTCACTCTGGAAGGTCTGGCCGTGGCGCGAGTGCCTCGAGGGAGATGCAACGCTGTGCGCCAAGGAAGCGCTGTCAGGCCCTGTCGCGGGCGGATCACTGGCAGTCGCCGTGGTGCTCGCTCTTGTGGGATTCGCCGTCGTGACGGCTTTCGATCACTGGGAGAGCGGACACAATCCGATAATCCAGGCTTCACGAGCGGTGTTCGACCGCCGTGGGCGTTAAAGGAGAGGCTCCGACTCGAACGAGTCGGAGCCTCATGCTCCCTCTGGGAGCAATTCAGGAGCCGAATTTCGCGAGTGCGGCGCCAGGGTAACCCGTACTCCTCGACCCCCTTAGGGGTGTTGCACGAGACCAAGGGGGGCGATCTCGTGCACCCAAAGTCCATGCTACCTGGCTGATCGCTGGGCGTCCATGGCGGAATGATCGCCGATGAACACCGGATTCTTTCCCCACTTCGGGCGGCCGTGCAGGATTGCCTCGGCGATAGCCTCTGCCGGAACGAAGTAATCGTTCTCGGCGATCTGCTGGGCGAGGCCCTGCAGATGGCGCGACCACCACGTGATGTCGGTCTCCGGGTCCATCCAACAGGTTATCGGCGTCGAGGCTGCGCGAATTGAGCGCTACCTGCCAAAAAGCCCATCCTCGAGTGAACTCTGGCGGAAGTGAGAACCTCAGACGTCAGCGTGGCGGCCACCACGAACTCCGAGTCGATGCGATACGACCCGCGACTAGCTGAGCAGGCGAGTCGTCGATGGGGCCCGAAGGTGCCGTGCCGGCGCCGCTCCTCAGCGCTTCATTCGCGGAGCCGCCGATCCCCCGATCCACCATGATGATGTCCAACGACCGGGTCATCCCCCGCCGGGACGGCTGGTCGGAAGGCCCACGATCGCCACGGGAATTCGCGCGTTCTCGATGATGTAGCTGACACGATGCCCGAAGAACGAGCGGTTTGTGAGCGGGCGCTGAGCAACACCGAGGACAAGCAAGTCGAACTCACCGGAATTCGCCTTCGTTACGATCTCGTGCTCGGTATTGGTGGCAACCTGCAGCAGCGTTCCGACCTTGACCCCGAGTCGGCTGCCCAGCATCGTGGCCTCGGTGAGAAGCTCGGTTGCGGTGTGCTTGGCATCGTCCATCCGATGCTCCTCGAGCATCATTCCCTGGCCGTCGGGTCGGTTGATGACGTGAAGGGCCACGACGGACCCCTGCGAGGTTCTGGCGATCGAGTAGCCAAATTCCTCAGCTGCCCGCGTGGCGACACTGGCGTTGACGGGAATCAGGATTCGTTGTGGAAGGTGGTCCGGCGCGTCGGTGTCGGCAGGAAACCGGACCACGATGGAGGGAACCGGAGACTGAGACAACACCCTGTCCACAACCGTCGAGAACAACCCACTGTCCGATTCGCCATCCGAAGCCCCCATCACCAGGAGGTCATACCCGAGCCGTGCCTCACGGGAAATCGCGTCGGCAGGGTCCCGGTCCACCTTTCGGACCACGCGCGGCACCGTCGTCTCGAAGGCGTCCACGATCTCGGCGACACCGGCCGACGATCCGGCCCGCCTCCGAAAGACGAACCGACCGATCCACCCGGGCGTTGGCACATCCACCGCCAACACGCTCACTTCGAGCTTTTCGAAGACTGCCTCCAGAAGGCGCACGGCATAGCGGGAGTTGCGGCCGCCACGGGTGGGAAGGAGAGCTCGGGTGGCGTGAAGAATCACCGAGGATTCTCTGAGCGCCTCACGCTGGAGGCGTTCTTTCTCTTCGGGCGGGACCTCCCATCCGGACACGGTGAGACGGAGGAGCGCCGGGGAGACGATCGAGGTGACGATGGCTGCTACGACGAGGACGGTATAGCCTGCTTCGCTCAGCTCGCCGACGTTGAGTCCGACCAGGGCGACCACGATGCCCATTGCTCCCAGGGCGCTCAGCCCGGACCCGAGAGCCAGACCCTCGCGGTGCCCGATACCGCCTAGGCGGGCTCCGATGTACGTGCCGACCACCTTGGCGATGAGCGCCGCCACGACGATGACGATCGTCCAGACAAGTATCTGGGTGTCTCGAAGAGCCGACAGGTCGACCCGCAAGCCGCTGAAGGCGAAGAAGATCGGCGCAAAGAACGAGGTGGTGAAGGTTTCCAGTCGCTCTCTGACCGTGGGCAGCTGGTGCCGCGTCGTCGAGAGCAGGATCCCGACGATGAACGCGCCAAGGATGGCTTCCAGTCCAAGCCACTGGGTCACTGCCGCTCCGATGAGCGCCGCCAGGAGCGTGATGGTGAGCGCGGCGGTCACGCTCGATCCCAAATCCATGATCCGCCGATACAGACGATCGATGAACCAGCGACCGAGCGTTACCGCGAACAAGAGAAAGAGCACCAGACCACCGATCGAACGGCCCAGGGACCCCAAATCGAGGCGGTTCTCACGGGCGATCCCTGCCAGCGCAGCCAGGATCAGCCAACCGAACGAGTCCATGGTCATCCCGGAGGCCAACGTGATCTGACCGAAGTTGCGTCGAAGGAACCCCAGATCTTGCAGGATCTTGGCTACCACCGGCAGCGCCGACACAGAGAGAGCGAGCGCAAAGAAGCCGGCAAAAACGCCGACGCTGGCGCCCTCGGCTCGGAAGGCGGCGGGGGCGGCCAGGGCGAGGGCGACGCCAACGCCGAACGGCACCAGGAGACTCCCCGCCGATACGAGCAGGGAGGCGCGCCGGAACCGAGCGATGATGGCGAGATCGGTTTCGAAACCGATCACGACGAGCAGCATGATCACGCCGAGCCAGGCGAACGCGAACACCGCGCTGTTGACCACCGGCTCGGCCTCGAAGACCCAGTTGTACGCCTGTGGTGAGACCTGTCGGAAAAGCGACGGCCCGAGGATGACCCCGGCCAGCAATTCCCCCACGACCGCAGGCTGCCCCATTCGTTTGAAGACGCCGCCCAAGAGCCGGGCCACCAGCACCAGCAGCGCCAGCTGCACCAGGAGCACCAACACCTGATGCTCATCCAACGGCGGCGCGTTGACGATCGTGTCGGAGCTGTCGGCGAGCGAGAAGAGGTGCAAGGCCAGAAGTCTACCTAAGGGCCACGAACGACCGGCGCTCAGGTCGAAGGGGAAGTACGGTTAGCCCAGGAGGTAGCCATCGTGAAACTCGTGGTGATCGGAGCCGGATCCTGGGGAACCGCAGTTGCCGCCCTTGCCGCTCATAACGGACCGACAACCCTGTGGGCCCGTCGTCCAGAGCTCGCCGAGGCCATCAACTCGAGTCACGAGAACCCGGCCTATCTGAAGGGTTTCCCACTCCCCCCCGACGTCCGCGCCACGTCGGAACTGGAGGCGGCGGTTACGGGAGCCGAGGCACTCATCATGGGCGTCCCGTCGCACGGTTTCCGAGAAGTGTTGCGAGCCGCCGCTCCTGCCGTGTCGCCCCGGGCCAGCATCCTCAGCCTGACGAAGGGGATCGAACAAGGGACCCTGATGCGGATGACAGAGGTGATCAGTGACGTGCTACCTGATCACGATCGAGCCCGGATCGGGGTCTTGAGCGGACCGAATCTGGCGCGCGAGATCATGGCCGGCCAACCGGCTGCCACCGTCGTCGCCATGCGCGATGAAGACGCAGCCGAGCGTCTGCAAGCGCAGTTTCTCTCCCCCCGCTTCCGCGTCTATACCAACACCGACGTGATCGGATGTGAGGTGGCCGGCGCCTGCAAGAACGTCATGGCCATCGCGTCGGGGATGGCTTCAGGTCTCGGATTCGGCGACAACACTCGGGCGATGCTCGTGACGCGGGCCTTGGCAGAGCTCACGCGGCTCGGGATTGCTCTGGGCGGGAGTCCGTTCACATTTGGAGGGTTGGCCGGTATCGGTGACCTCGTGGCGACGTGTTACTCCGAGCAAAGCCGAAACCACACCGTTGGTCGGGGACTTGGCGAAGGCCGGAGCCTCGAGGACGTGGTGGCAGAGATGAACATGGTGGCCGAGGGGGTCAAGAGCACCGAGGGAGTCCTTCGACTCGCCGAACAGAACCGAGTCGAAATGCCGATTGCCATCGAGGTCGGCCGGGTCCTATACGACGGAGCGGATCCGCGGGCTTCGTTGTTGGCGCTGATGACTCGAGAGGCGAAACCGGAGGGACACGGGATCGTCGGCTGATGGTCCGCCACCGGGGCGGTCAGACCACGACGGTTGCGCCCGTCGCCGGGTCTTTGTCGAGAACGATGAGATCCTCGACCCGTTCGCGCATTTCCTGGACATGGCTGACGATCACGACCAAGCGGTCCTCGTGATCGGTCACCAGCTTCTCGATGCCGGCCATGGCGAGATCCAAGTGCTCAGGGTCGAGGGAGCCGAAACCCTCGTCCAGAAAGAACGCGTCGAGGCGACCGCCGCCGCGGGTGACCATCTCCGCCAGCGCCAGGGCGAGAGCCAGTGAGGCGAGAAACGTCTCCCCGCCGGAAAGCGAGTCGGCTCTTCGGACCTGCTCGGCGGAGGTCAGATCGACGATGTCGAACTCGCCACCCTCGACTGAATCGGAATCGCCCACCCGACAGTTCCTCAAAACGATGACCGCCGAGGTCCGAGAGCACCGCCCGTTCTTCGCGAAGGAGAAAGTTCAGAAAGCGCGACGGGGTGAGTTCGGTCGCCAGGGTCTTGTGGAGGTCGAACCGCGCTTCTGCCTCGTCGATTCTGGCGGCGAGGGTGGCCGAGGCGGCAACGCGTTCCCCATGGATCTCGGCTTCGGCGATGGATCTGGCGAGTTTCGCCTGAACCTCGGCCTTCGCCTGGTTGAAGTCGGTTTCGGCATCCAGCCCGGCGGAGCCGAGTAGCCGGGCGATCTCCTGGCGCGAGCTTTCCAACCGGCCATCAGCATCCACCTTCTCGTCTGCTGCCGTCTGACGCGCCCGTTTCCACCGGTCTCTCATTTCCGATACTGCCGCCTTGACCTCGTCCGGCTGTGAGCCGATGGCGACTTCTTCGCCAAGACGCCCTGCGATTTGGTGGAGCCGGGCCGACAAGCGCTCGAGCGCCTGGCCGGCCTCCCGAGACTTCCGCCGGGAGCTCTCCAGCTTCTCCTGAAGTTCATCGGCGCGACGCGAAGTGATGTCGGCGGCAGATCGGGCTCCGGCCAACGCCATGTGAATCGAGCGGAGCCGATGCTCCGGATCTCCGTCGCCGGGGAGCGCCTCCGCCTCCGCCTCCGCCCTGGCGATGCTGACTCTGATGGCGGCTGCCTCCTTCTCCAGGCCTTCGATGCTGGATGTGGCAGTGGCGACCAAGCTCTCCGCCGATTCCACCTCCTTCGCACCCACGGCGAGGCGCTGGTTGCTGGCGCGGTTGGCCGCGGCGGCCTCGCGGAGCAGTTTCCGGGCCCGCTCGAGCGCCTGCTCCGCCGCGGTCACGTCGACCGGGACGGCCTCCGGCAACACGGAGACTTTCTGTGCACAGACCGGGCATTCGTCACCTTGCTGAAGCCGCCCCCGAAGGGTGGCGGCCATGTCGGCGTGGAGCGCGTCATGGTGTGCGCTCTCGGCCGCTCGGGCCGCCTCGTCGGCGGCTGCCAGTCGGGCGACCGTCTCCTCGTCCTGGACGGCCGCTTCGACCTGGGCGCTTCCGAGGCGTTCGAGGTCGGCGATTCGAGCCAAGTGATCCGCTTTGGCTGCTGCGAGACGCTTTTCGACCGTGGCCAAGCCTTCTCGATGAGATGCCAACGACGCCACGAGGGCGCCTGCCCTACTCAGTGCGTCCTCGCCACCGAGTTCGGAGAGCATCTCGGCGACCTTGGCTGCCGCATTCTGGGCTTCCGCCCGAGCCGCGTGAGCTGTCGGAGTCAAGGCCGACTCCTCATCGAAGGAGTCGGCGGCGGCCGACAGCACGGTCGCGGTGTCGGCGGGGTCCGGCATCTGGTCGGCCATCTCAGCCAAGGTCGCCAGGCGGGCTTCGGCCGAGTCGCGATGGAGGACCGCTTCATCCACGAGCGCGGTTTGTTTCTCGAGTTCAGGTTCGATGGCGGTGAGTTCCTCGAGACGGGACCTGGCACGGCCCGCTTCAACCTCAGCCTGCTCCAGCCTCTGTCTCGTCTCATGGAGGGTGTCACGCTCCCGACCCAGTTCTTCGAGGTCACGAGCCGCAGTGTCGCGCCTGAGCTTGGCAAGTCGCTCCATCGAGCCGATACGCTCGAACCCAAAGACTCCTTTCAGGACCTCGTCACGTTGGGTGGCTGTGGCTTGGAGCAGTTCAGCGAAACGTCCCTGGGCCAGGAGAACCGACCGGTTGAACGCTGCGAAGTCCAACCCCAACAGCTGCTCGATTCGCTGATCGACCTCGCCCTTCTTCAGCACTCTTTCCAGAGGGTCCTCGCCGGCGAGAAGACCGGCGTCCGACGAGTAGCGATACAGGGCATGCTCGCTTTGTCCCGCCCGGCGCAACGCGCGCACTGCCCGCCACACCTGCCCGTCGACCTCGAACACGAGTTCAACTCGTGCCGCATCCGAACGCTGGTGAATCAGCGACTTGGTGCTGGAACGCTCCGTCGGTGTCATCCCGTAGAGAGCGAAGGCCACGGCATCGAGAATGGTCGACTTCCCCGATCCGATGGGACCGACGATCCCGACGAGTTGTCGATGCCGAAAGTCGAACTCGGACCGCTGTGCGTAGCTGCGGAAACCGTCGAGAGTGATCGAAAGTGGCCTCACGTCGTGTCCTCGGCGAGCGCCTCATCCTGGATGGACCGGAAAGCGACGAGAAGCTCATCCGATGGTTCGATCTCGCGTTCAGAACGGAGATAATCGGCGAAGAGCTCGTCCCAGGCCATTCCGGTTCGATCGATGGACTCCTGCTTCGCTCGCTCGTACCTCGCCTCGACCTTCACGAGATACGGGAAGTGCTGACGGGCGCGGTCGGCCAGTCCTGGGTCGGCGCCCGCCGTATCAACGATGAGGTCCACATACGCCTCGGTGAGTTCCGGTCGGGCAATGAGCGCCTCCCAGGTGCCCGACGCCCGGACGAGCCTGCGGCCGGCGGTGAGCGGGATGGAGCGTGTAGTGGCGCGAATGCCAGGCTCCGTCTCCACCAGGACGACTCGCTTCGTTTCGCCGGCTTCACCAAAATCGAGTTCGAGCAGCGAGCCTGCGTACTCGGCAGGAACACTCGCCCCCGGAACCTTCTGGGGGGCGTGGATGTGACCCATGGCCACATAGTTGAGCACCGGTGGGATGGCTTGTTCAGTGGCTGCGTAAGCCTTGCCGATGTGCAAGGCACGTTCTCCGCGCGGCACGCCGTGACCCCCGATCGCCGCGCCGGTCACCATGAAGTGCGCGGCGAGCAGCGCCACCCCGTCCGCCCCGGCTGCCTCCACGGCGGCATCGGCGTAGACAGCTGCCAGTTCCCGCACACGGTCGGCGTACAGCCCGTACCAACGCTCGGTTTCTTCCATGAAGTCGACCACTCGGCCCTCCCGAAGAAAAGGGAACGCTGCGATTGCCGCCCTCCCGCCGGATGTGTCGACGGTGATGACGCCGCCCTCCAGAGGCCGTTTGATCTGACCAACCAAGGACACCCCAAGGGGCTCGACCAGCGGGGCCAAGACCTCGAACAGATCTGCGGAGTCATGGTTTCCTGCGACTGCCACGACCGGGCGGCTCCCGCCGTCGGCCAGCGCCACGAGGGACTCGATAACCAGACGCATGGCCTCGATCGGGGGGCTCGGCCGATCGAACAGGTCTCCCGAGACGATGACGAGGTCAACGGCTTCCCTATCGGCGATCTCGCGAACTTCCGCGAGGACCGCTTCGAACTCGGCCATTCGATCGTATCGACCGATTCGCTTTCCGACATGCCAATCGGAGGTGTGAAGGATCTTCATCAGAGTCCGGCAAAGGGGTCGTCCTCTTGAGCGACCTCCTCCCTCCGGGTAGCCCAAGGTGGGAAGGGAAACGAAATCACCAACGGCACCGGGATGGCCGGTTGACTCACCACCATGGTCCCCGGCTTGAGGAGGCGCGCCCGCGCCCGGGTGGACGGCAGCATCCACCCGTACTCGCTTCGTTCGGCCTCGGCCGCGTCCAGCCGACCCGCCACCCGAATGGCCGCGTTCTCCATGACTTCCTGAGCGATCCGCGACGCCGTCTGCTGGGCGCCGACCAGCAACACACCAAGGGAACGGCCCCGTTGGGCAATATCGATGAGCATGTCCTTCAAAGGACTGGAACCCTCCCGGGGCGCATATTTGTTGAGTTCATCGAGGACGATGACTGAGAGCGGAAGGCGTTGGCCGCTGCGCTCCTTCTCGTCGAACGTCTCCTGGAGAAGAGCACCAACGACGAACCGCTGCGCCAGGTCATGGAGCGACTGGATACCAACGACGCTCACCTGGGCGGCTTCACGATCGATCCGCCTGCTCTCCCCCGCCCGAATGAGGTGACCCACACGGGACTGCGCCGCGTACAGGCGACGCATGAAGGCAGAGATCGTGCCGCCCTGCACGCTTCCGGTCCACGTCCGGTCGGGCTGGGATTCATCTTGAGGGTCGAGATACTCCTCGAGGGTGTCGATGAGCGACCCGAGATCCTTGATCGGTCGCTCACCCGGGTCAACGGCCACGGCGCTGCCGGGGGAATGTCCACCCGGGGGCGGCTGCCGCAGCACCACCGCGCCCTCCATGCCGAGAACATCGACCGCCCACCGGCGAAGTTGGGCACGCACCCTCTCCTCGACGAACGCCAGTTGATTGCGAGTATCGGAGGCGTCCGTGAACAAGAACCGCAGAAGCCCTTCGTCGATGAACTCACGCGGCGTCCAGGCAAAAGCACCCACACCTTCCTGACGGCCACCGAGATCGGGCAGGATCGTATCCCCGGTACCTCGCCGTGGCGGCGCCCAGAACGCCACCGACGGAAATGGGCCAGGCTCGACCCCGAGCTGTGCCCAGGCAGCGCGCGCCGTATCGTCGAACAGGCTGTTCGGCTTGTCGAGCCACAACAGGTCTTCGCCTTTCACGTTGAACACGAGCACCTTGAGGTTGGCGGCGCCACTTCCCACGATGTCGGGACGCCCCGTCAACATCCGCAGGAAGAACAACGCAAACGACGTCTTGGTGGCCACCCCCGAAATACCCGAGATCGACATGTGACCGCCCTTTCGGCCGTCGAAGAAATCCAGGTCGACGTACATGGGCAGACCGTCGCGTCCAGTCCCGATGGGAAGCGGACGACCCATCTCATCCGCGTAGAGCGCCTTGTCTCTGCTGTCGCCGGTCGCCCGCTCCACCGCTTGCCCGGGGTCCGGCGAAACCCAGAGTTCGGGATCGACCCGGGTAACGGCCACTTGGGCAGACCGCACCTTCCGGGCTGGGAGGATGCCCTGCTCGGCGATCCGGAAGGTGTCGGATTCGAACGACGCTCCTTCATAGATGCTCTCGACCTCGGTCACCACTCCGTACGTAGCTATCTCACCCGCGGAAGGCACGTCGGTCCGAACGACGACGAGGTCGTCCAGTTGGAGGTAGCTCTGATCGTCGAGCACGACCCGAAACTCCTGCGTCGATGTGTGCTGCGTACCGAGAACCCTCCCCACGGCGGTTCGTTCATCGGCACTCATGCGCTCTCCCTTTGCTGCTCCATCGCTTCGCGCAACGCACGATAGACGAGCCCCTGATCACCGAGATTGCGCCGAAGCTCCCGCTCGAGGGCTCCGACGGGCACCAGATTCTGGGGGGCCCGAGGATCCACATGCTCCTCTGACGCCACCTGGGGCAGGAGCACGGCAGTTCGGTCTGCCACGATCGCCGCTTCGGCAACCCCGATCGCCTCCGGCGCCACACACCGAACGACACCGCTCCAGGAATGTCCCCGTGTCACGCGGGCCAGGCGGAGATACCACGAATACTTCGAGTAGGGGCCAGAGCGAATCAAGAACAGCGGGGATCGAAAGCCCGGCTCGAGCTCAGCCATGATGGGGATGTGCTCGTCGTCGAGGTACGAGGCTCGGTGCGTCTTGATCATCCCGACGATAGAACGGGCCCGCAGTTCTGAGATGGGACCGTCGGCCACCACGAACAAGCCCGAATCCGCCAGCACTGCCGAAAGGTCCGCCTCCGCCTTCCGCATCCGCTCGTGAAGGTGGCGAACCAGCGCGGCCGGGTCGTCATCTTCGATGGAAGCCACCGGATAGTCGAGGCCATGCGGCACCTTGGGCACGACGACATGGGCACCGTGGCCCTGGACACACACCCGTTCAACCCGAAGGTGCTCGAAAGTCGACCGCGGTACCGACCGATCCCAGACCACCGCACCGACGCCGAACGAACCGAAGATTCCCGGGATCGGGCCCTTCGCCGCGTCGAGCGTGAGGCGGGCATCGATGCGCTCGACACCGTCGACGAACGCCACACGCCGAACGCCATCGTCGGCGCCCGGACGGGGCACCCACGTCCCGGCTTCGACGTCGTAGTCGACGTCCTCACTCGAGGGAGCAAAGGCCTGTTCCGGCTCCGTGGGTGAGCCGTATCCCGGCTGCCATCCTTCGACATACATGCGCATAGGGGCGATCGTACCGGCAGGTCCCGACAGAATCGTCGACCACGGTGACTGTCAGTCCTGGCGGTCGGCCACCAGACGCCGGACGGTGCCGTCGGCCGAGGTGATGAACACTTCCCCTGATCCGTCCACCCCGAAGGAGGTCACCTGACCGAGATCGCCCACCTGGTCGGTCCAATCGAGGTGCTCGGAGACCTGATCGTTCTCGAACCGAACGGAACGCAGATACCCTCCGCAATAGTCCGAGTAGAAATACTGGCCCGACAGTTCCGGGATGTCGGCCCCGCGATACACCACGCCTCCTGTCACGGAACAGGTCTCGCCGTCACCGTGCGCGATCTCCAAGACAGGGAGGACCAACCCCGTCGGATCGCAATCCGAACGCGGCGAGAAGCAGTGCAGTCCCTCCATCGTCGACCACCCGTAGTCGAGCCCCGGCGAATCCGACCGGACACGGTTGATCTCCTCGTAACTCCCCTGCCCGACATCGGCCACGACCAGCCAGCCGTCATCAAAGGTGAAACGCCAGGGGTTTCTGAGCCCGAACGCCCAAACCTCGGCAGCTCCCCCACCGCCGACGAATGGGTTGTCGGCAGGCACCGCCAACCGGCCCGGCTCTGACACGTCGAGGCGCAGCAGAGTCCCGAGGAGCGTCGAGGGATCGCCGCCATTTCCGTACTCGTCGTTCGCCCCTCCTCCATCGCCAAGGGCGACGTAGAGAGCCCCATCCGGTCCGAAGGCCAGATGACCGCCATTGTGGTTGGCGGCGGGTTGGGGCACGGTCAGCAAGACCCTCTCGTCGAGAAACGTTCCGTCGTCGGCCACCCGAAACTCCGACACCACCGTTGACCCGACCCGATCCGTGTAGTCGACGAATGCTCTCGGACGCTCTGCGAAGTCGGGCGGAAACGCCAGCCCGAGCAGTCCTTGTTCGCTTCGCGTTGACACTTCCTCCCGAAGGTCCAGGGCAAGCGTCTCAGGGCCACCCGTCCGGGATTGAGTCCAGATCGTGCCTTCCTTTCCAACCACGAACACCCGCCCATCCGCGGGAGGCGCGGCAACCAGTACGGGAAAGGCAGCTTGGCTCTCGAGGATGCGAGTCGAGATCCCCCGGAGCGGCGCAACAGGGGTCGAGATGGCCGGAGTGGCACCCTCCTCGGCGGTAGGGAGTGGGTCGGTACCGCTCGGAATGCTCGTGGATTCCGCAACGGAGGCGGGAAGAGCCGCCGGTTGGGTGGCCTCGGTTACCGGATCACCGCCGCCGCGCCCACAACTCACCAGGGCGAGCACCGTGCCCACGAGCGCCAGCAACGTGGCAGGACGTTTCGAACCCATTCCGGTCATCCGGCCACGCTAGCTCACCCTTGCACCGATCTTCGAGCTGATGGGAGGCGACTCTCGACACCGACGAAACGCCGAGTCTGGGTTGAAGTCCGCACCGACCTCGACGTAGGGTGGCGCTCGACCGAGGAGCAACGTTGACCCCCACCCTGAAGAATGACCGTCGGACGCTGTTCGGATGGGCGATGTATGACTGGGCCAACTCCGCCTACGCAACCACCTCAGGCGCCATCGTTGCACCGTTCTTCACCGGAGTCATCGTCCCTGAAGCCGGATGGAGAAACCTCAGCGGCGAAACGATCTGGTCACTCGTGGTGTCGGGAGGTGCCTTCATCCTCTTCCTCATCATGCCCGTGCTCGGCGCGGTCGCCGACTTCTCTGCCGCCAAACGAGCCTTCTTGCGCGCCTTCGCCTTTCTCGGGGCACTCTTCACGATGGCGGTTCCGTTCGTGCCGGCCGGTGCCGTGCCCACGTTCCTTCTCGTCTTCGTGGTCAGCCAGATCGGATTCGTGGCCGCCAACGTCTTCTATGACGGCTTTCTTCCGGTTCTCACCACCGAAGACACCATCGATCGCGTTTCCTCCCGAGGTTTCGCCTTGGGTTACATCGGCGGCGGCGTGTATGTCCTCCTCGCCTTTGTGCTCATCGTGTTGGCGGATGGCGGGACGATCTCGATGGCCACTGAGACTGCGACGCGCATCGGCATCTTTGGCGCCGGGGTCTGGTGGGTGGCGTTCACGGTCTTCGCCCTTCGTCGGCTCCCTGAGCACGGGGAGGCCAGCGAGATACCTGCCGAACTCCAATCCCAACCAGCGCTGGTCGCCTACGCCAGGATCGGGTTCGGAAGAACGGTCGCCACCGCCAAGAAGCTCCTCGGATTCCGTCAGATCCTGCTGTTCATCCTGGCCTTCATGTTCTACAACGATGGCACTCAGACCGTCATCAACATCTCCGGTGCGTACGCAGAAGAAACGCTGAATCTGTCCATCACCGAGATCATCATCGCCTTCCTGATCGTGCAGTTCATCGCTTTCGGTGGCGCGATCATGTTCGGTCGGATCTCGGGACGGATCGGGCCAAAACGAGCGATCCTCGCCAATCTGGGCGTCTGGATTCTCCTTGCGATCGCCGCCTACTTCCTTCCCGAGGGCGAAGCCCTCCCGTTCTACGCTCTGGCAGCCGTCGTCGGGTTCGTTCTGGGAGGCGTCCAGGCGCTCAGCAGAAGCCTGTACGGCACCATGATCCCGGAAGAGGCGTCGGCCGAGTTCTACGGCTTCTTCTCCGTGTTCGCCAAGTTCTCCGCCATCTGGGGACCTCTCGTCTTCGCGATCGTCAGCAATGCCACCGGATCGGGCCGTCCCGCCATCATGTCGGTGGCCGCCTTCTTCATCATCGGAGGCTTCCTGCTCAGCCGGGTCGACGTCGAGGAAGCCCGGCGGTCGCGACAGGACTGGCACTTCGACGGAGCAGAAGTCTCCTAAGCTGGGTCTCACCATGACCGACATACCCGAACTACCCGAAGAGTGGACCGATGCCGAGGTGATCGACGCCGAGATCGTCGGTGACGCCGACACCTCGTTAGGGGTCTCAGAGGCGATCGACACTCCAACGCGGCCGGCCGAAACGCTGCCACCCAACGCCACCGTCTACCGCGGATCGGGCTTCCGATGGAGTTTCGTCTTCGGGTCGCTCCTCGTCGTGTTGATGCTGCTGCTCATGTTCTTCAACTTCCAAGAAGTGGAGTTCCGCTTCTTCACGTGGAAGGTCAATGCGCCCCTGGCCGTCGTCATCCTCGGTACGGCCCTGATCGCCGTGGTGATCGACGAGCTGGCCGGCTTTGTGTGGCGGGTACGCCGCCGCCGTCAGCTGAAGGCCCGGGCCGAACTCAAGGCTCTTCGGCGGGAAACCGCCACCCCCAAGACTTCGCGATTCCGGAAGAACAAGTGACCGAACGCCTCGTCGTCATCGGCGGCGATGCCGCCGGGATGTCCGCGGCAAGCCAAGCCCGCCGACGCCGTTCCGCCGACGAGCTTCGCATCACCGTCTTCGAGCAGTCGAACTGGGTGAGCTACTCGGCATGCGGGGAGCCCTATTACATCGCGGGAGACGTCCCGCGCCTCGACCAACTCGTCGTCCGCACCCCTGAGCAGTTCGCCCGCCAGGACATCGACGTCCACATCCATCACCGCGTCGAGGAGATCGACACCGCCCCGGGAAGCGTCACCGTGAGCAGTCCCGATGGGAGTTTCACCGAGGGATACGACCAGCTCGTCTACGCCACCGGCGCCACCCGGATCGTCCACCGATCGAAGGGATCGACCTGGACGGCGTGTTCACCCTCAAGAGCCTCGACGACGCCGTGGCCATCAAGGCCGCCGCCGGGAACGCCCGCCGTGCGGTGGTCATCGGTGGAGGCTACATCGGACTCGAAGTCGCCGAAGCCTTCCATCGCCTCGACGTCGAGACCGTCTTCGTCACCTCCGGGGGCGGCGTCATGAATCGCTCACTCGATCCGGACATGAGTGACCTCGCCACCGAAGGAGTCCGTCGAGAGGGGTCGAGATCGTCACGGGACTTCGGGTCGCCTGCTTGTCCGACAGCTCCGGCCGAGTCACGGGTATCGCATGCGACGGAAGTGACATCCCCGCCGACCTGGTGGTCCTCGGTCTGGGAACCCGGCCCGTGGCCGAGCTGGCGGCCGATGCCGGCATCCCGATCGGTCCGACCGGCGCAGTGGCCGTCGACGACCGGCAGCGCACCCGGGTCGAAGGCGTGTGGTCGGCGGGCGACTGCGCAGAGGCACTCCATCGTCTCACCGGTCAACCGGCCAACGTGCATCTCGGAACCGTCGCCAACAAGCAGGGCCGGGTCGCCGGCATCAATCTCGGCGGCGAGGACGCTCGGTTTCCCGGAATCCTGGGCACCGCCATCACCAAGTTCATGGACCTCGAGATCGCCCGTACCGGACTCGGGGAGGCCGAGGCGGCCGCCCATGGAATCGACGCCGTGGCTGCGATCACCGAAAGTTCGACGACCGCCGGCTACTGGCCCGACGCGGCTCCGATGACCCTGAAGGTCGTCGCCGAGCGAGGTACCGGCCGCCTCCTCGGAGCCCAAATCGTCGGCGGACCGACTGCCGGCAAACGGATCGACACCCTGGCAACCGGAATCTGGAACGACATGGACGGTCACTCGTTCAGCATGATGGATCTGTCGTACGCACCTCCGTTCTCGGGAACCTGGGATCCGGTCCTGATCGCGGCCCGCAAGGCCGCCGACCTGGCCGTCTGAGCCGATGCGGTACTTCCTGGCGGCGATTGCCATCCTCGTGGTCGCCTGCGCCCAACCTTCGAGCAACGACACCGAGCCCCCCACGGTTCTGCTCCAGCCTCACCCCGACGTTTCCGACCTGTCCGCCGGTGTTCCAGCCCAGGTCACCTTCGTTTCCGACGGCGACTCGTTCAGAGCCGAGGTAGCCGGATCCGATGAGCGGGTCCGCATGATCGGGATCAACGCCCCTGAGCGCGACGAGTGCTACGGAGCAGAGGCCGGCCAGATTCTCACCGAACTCATCGACGGGCGGGAGGTTCTGCTTGTTTCGGACGTCGAGCCGAACGACCAATATGGCCGACTTCTGGCCTACGTCTACGTGGACGGGCTGCTCATCAACGCCGAGATGGCGGCACGCGGCGCGGCGCTGGCGCGATCGTACGAACCCAACACCATGATGCAGGCAATCCTCGACACAGCGGAATCGAGGCACAGGACGCGGGACGCGGGATGTGGTCCTCCGACACCTGTGGCGGCGACGAACAACCGCACGGTCGTCATCACCGAGATTCAGGCGAACCCACCCGGTCGGGACGAAGAGAACCTCAACGGTGAGTACGTCATCTTGGAGAATCGATCGGAGACTTCGATTTCCCTGGCAGGCTGGACGTTGCGTGACGAATCATCGGTCCACCGCTTCGTCTTCCCGCCGTCGACGTCGCTGGAGCCAGGGGCGAGCCTCGTCGTCTTCACCGGATGCGGACAGGACGAGGCCGCTCTCGTGTATTGGTGTGCGGGCTCCCCTGTGTGGGACAACAGCGGCGACTCCGCCTTCTTGCTGGACCTCGACGGAGCCACGCGGCATCGATTCGCCTACTGAGCGATTCAGGCGCCAGGCCGGTGCCGTAGGATACGTCTGGAAACCCACATTGAGGAGTCGAAGATGAGCCTGATGGACACCCTGAAGAACCTGTTCGGTCGCGCCAAAGACGTGGCGGGCGAGGCAGCTGAGAAGGCCGGAGAAGCTGCGGCCGTTGCCAAGGAAAAGGCCGGAGAAGCCGCCGCCGTGGCCAAGGAGAAGGCTGGAGAAGCCGCAGAGGCAGCCAAGGAGATGGCCGAAACCGCCAAGGAAAAGGCAGGAGAAGCCGCAGAGACGGTCAAGGAAACAGCGTCCGACGCCATGGACTCGGTCAAGGACAAGACCTCCGGAGCCAAAGAGGCCGCCTCCGACGTTGCCGATGGAGCCAAAGAGGCCGCATCCGAAGCTGCCGACGAAGCCAAAGACGCCGCCTCCGAAGCTGTCGACGAAGTCAAAGACGGTGCCTCCGACGTTGCCGACGAAGTCAAAGACGGTGCCTCCGACGTTGCCGACGAAGTCACCGAAAGCTGATCGCGTCGGTCGTAGCCGGTCGAGGCCGGGCTCATGCCAGATGCCGACCCGCTGGACGAGCTCGCCGACGCCGCTCGCGACGAGTGGACCGATCCGGTCATAACCGCCCGCAGGGCGGTGGAAGCTCTCCTCGCCATGACGGAATCCGACTGGGATCCCGGCGGGCTCGAAGCCGTCCAGATGCTCCGGGCCAGACGAGCCGATTCGGCATTGTTGCTGGCTGCCACCGAGGTGGCTCTCGAACCAGACCCCTTGCGAGCGACCGATGGGCTTCGGGAGATCGGACGCCGCCTCGAAGATGAAACGTGGACGTCAGAGCTCGGCTTGAGCCTGGCCCGGTGGGCGACCATTGGGATTCTGTCCATCGGGCCGGCCACGATGAAGGTGCTCGAGGCAGCCGTCGAGCTCGGCGGTGCCACTCCCGAGCTTCTGTGCGATCGGCGGGCGGTCGCAAGGGGGATGGGAATCCTCGATCTTCCGATCGTCGTCGCCGACCCGGCGAGCGCCGAAGCTGTCCTCCTCCCGGTCAGCGCCCAACACAAGGAACGTGTGTGGACCACCGAGCGCAACGCAGCGATTGCCGTGTCGGCACGCGACGCCGGTCGACGGGTAGTGATCGTCCGGCATCCCCTGGCAGACCTGTCTCCGTTGAACCGGCTGGCCTATCGACCTCGCTCCTACCTGACCGATCTTCTCATCTGAGGAAGAGACTCGTGCCAATCGATCTGAGCGCCTGACGCGTGGGGCTAGCCTTGCGCACAACCCGCCACCCTACGAGGAGCCATGAGCCGGATCTCACGCCGAATCGGTGCCATCGAACCGTCCGCCACCCTAGCCATCACCAGCAAGGCCAAGGAGATGCGCGCCCAGGGGTTGCCGGTTATCGGCTTCGGAGCCGGTGAACCTGATTTTCCGACACCCGACCCCATCGTCGAGGCCGCCGTCACCGCGGCACGAGACCCGAAGAACCACAAATACTCTGCTGCTGCCGGCCTCCCGGAGCTGCGCGCTGCCATCGCCCAGAAGACGGCCCGGGATTCCGGGTACGAGGTGACGGCGGAGCAGGTTCTCGTCACCAATGGCGGCAAAATGGCGGTCTTCGAGGCCTTCGCAGCCCTGCTCGACCCGGGCGACGAGGTGCTCATGCCGTCGCCGTATTGGGTGACCTACCCCGAGGCGATCCGCATGGCCGGAGGGGTTCCTGTGGTCGTGCCGACCGATCTCTCGACCGGCTTTCGGGTGCGGGTCGAGGATCTCGAGCGGGCAGTCACCGATCGGACGAAGATCCTTCTCTTCGTCTCGCCCTCGAACCCGACTGGCGCGGTGTATCCACCATCGGAGGTCGCCGAGATCGGGCGCTGGGCGGCCGCTCGTGGGCTCTGGGTGATCACCGACGAGATCTACGAACATCTCGTCTACGGCAATGCCGAGTTCTCCTCGATGCCGGTCGAGGTGCCCGAGTTGGCAGATCGGTGTGTCATCGTCAACGGGGTCGCCAAGACCTATGCGATGACGGGTTGGCGAGTCGGGTGGATGATCGGTCCCAAAGACGTGGTCAAAGCGGCCACCAACCTGCAATCCCATGCCACCTCCAACGTCGCCAATGTGTGCCAGCTCGCCGCGTTGGCGGCCGTGTCCGGCTCGCTTGGGGCGGTGGAGGAAATGCGAAACGCCTTCGACCGACGTCGAAAGAAGATGATCGAACTCCTCGAAGGAATCCCGGGCGTTTCGTTGGTCGAACCCGAAGGCGCGTTCTATGCATTCCCCTCCTTCGAAGAGGTCCTCGGACGCTCGATAGGAGGGGTGACGCCGCGAACCACGCTGGAGCTGGCTGCGGTGATCCTCGATCAAGCCCAGGTCGCCGTCGTGCCCGGTGAGGCGTTCGGCGCGCCCGGTTACATGCGGCTGTCCTATGCGTTGGGCGACGACGACCTCATCGAAGGCGTGACTCGAATCGCCGAACTGTTGAAGTGAATTCGGCCCGGTCTGCCGGGATACCCGCCGCTTTGTGGCTTGGCTCCGTTGCTCGGTACACTCGCCGCCGGAAGGAGGTCGGGTATTGGCGGTGAGCGGATCGACGGCACGAGCAATGATCCTGGTGGAGCCGCACCGGTTCACACCCACGAATCTGCCCGTCGCCGAGATTCAAGCCGGCGGCTGGCTCGCAGTCGAGGCCACCGGGATCTCGGGTGTCGAAGTCCAGGCGTGGCAGGGCACGAGCCAGATGGTGAGGTACCCGATCATTCTCGGGCACGAGGTCGTTGGCCGGATCGCTGAATCCGTGCTCCCATATCGACCACCCGGTCGGGACCCGCGTGGTCGTCGAATCCTCCATCCGATGTGGGACCTGCAGACGTTGCGCCAGCCAACTCGCCTCCTGCAACCTCCGCAAGCCGGTCAACGCCTACGGTCAGCTTCCGTCGACGGAGCCTCCCGGGCTCTGGGGCGGCCTCGCCGAGTACATGTACCTGGATCCCGGATCGCGGTTGCATGTTCTCGACGACGGCATCCCGGCCGTCGTCGGGACGTTCGCCCATTCCTTGGCGGCAGGGTTCAGCTGGGCCGTGGAACGCCCCCAACTCGCCGCCGGGGAGAATCTCCTGATCCTCGGCCCTGGACCAAGGGGCCTCTCTGCATTGATTGCGGCCAAGGCAGCCGGGGCCGGTTGGGTCGGAGTGAGCGGGCTCGCTCACGACGCCGATCGTCTGTCCCTCGCCACAGCACTCGGAGCCGACATGACCGTCTTCGCCGATCAGGAGGATGTTGCGGGCGCGGTTGCGGACAGCCTCGGAGGTCGACCGGATATCGTCGTCGACGTGACGAACAACGACACCGAAGCGATACTCGTCGCTCTCGATCTCGTCCGGGCGGGCGGCCGGGTCGTCCTGGCCTCCACCAAAGGAACGAAAGCAGTCAACCAGCTGTTCTCCGACGTGATCGTGCTCAAGGAGCTCACCATGCTTGGCGCCTTTGGAGCATCGTCCGCCGGCTATCACTGGGCGACCCGTCAACTCGCAGCCGATCCCCGCCTCGACACCATGGTGTCTCACGAGTTCCCCCTCGACGAAGCCGAGCGGGCCATTCAGGCCACGGCCGGCGATTTGGGACGCGATGAGTTGATCTCCGTGGCAGTGACCTTCTGACGGGTCGTCAGAAAGCTGAAGCGCCTGGGTCTGCGAGGCCCGAGGTATCGGCTCGGTTCTCCATCAGGCGGCGCCCGACCTCGCTGTACCAATCGGCTTCGGGAACTGGCCAACCCCAGGTCCGGATTCCGTGACGCGCTCCCACCATCGCGCCGACGAAGAAGCCAAAATGTGCGCTGGAGGTCGTCGCATCGCGAACGACTCCGTCCGCTCCGGCCGAGTCGTCGTGCGACGCGAGTTTGGCGGTGTGCAACACAGCCCTGACCGGGGCGGTCGACAACAGGCTCACGTGCCCTTCCCGGTCGGTTGTATGCCAGGCGTCTGGAATGGCGTTCCCCAGCTCCGAGTGACGGGCATGCTCGTGCATGTGCACCGTCTCGATGACCGCATGCCATACGTCGAGATGACGCTGCCCATAGGTCGTGGCGGCCACCGCCGCGCCCACCGTCAAGGCAGCCGCCACCGTCTCGGGCGTTGCCAGTTGCAGCGACCCCAGACGACCGACCACGTCGACGAGAGCCGTGGCGTCATGCCGGTACCACAGGCCCAGAGGAATGGCACTCGAACTGAGCGACACGTTCACAGGGTGCCCATGGTGGAGGGCCCTGGATTGCGCCTGAGCAACCGACTCGAGTTCGGCCTTCATGCGTTCCGCGTCGAGCTCACCATGGTGCAGCAGATGGAAGGCCACGGCCTTCAAGGTCGAGAGGTGGGCGCTGGGCGGATCCGGTTCTTCCGACACCCGGCGGGAGCGCCGAAGAGAAGCTGCCTCACCGGCGGCGGCTCCGAGGAGGGTCCCTGCGCCTTGCATGCTTCCGTCCGTGGCTGGAGTCACACAAGGATAGACCCGGATACGGTGATGTGCAGGGCCACTAGCCTCCCTCTATGCCCCGCCTCCGCCTCCTTGCCAACCCGGCCGCGTCGAGCTTCACGGGCGGGCTCCACAGGGATGTGATGACCGTCCTCAGGCAGGGCTACGAGGTGGAAGCCATCTGGCCCACGGACACGACTGACGCGATCCGCCTGGCCCGCCAGGCCGTCGACGACAAAGTCGACGTGATCGTGGCCATGGGCGGCGACGGCATCGTCCATCATGTCGCCAACACATTGGCCGGGACGGGCAGCGCCCTCGGTATCATTCCGGCCGGCACGACCAACGTTCTGGCCGACATCCTCCATATCCCCACCCGTCCGATCGAGGCCGCCTATTACCTGCTCAAAGCGAACCGGCCGGAGCCGATCGGCATCGTTTCTATCACCATGGACGGCGCTCCTCCTGTCTTTGCAACATTTTCGGCTGGTATCGGCCTCGACGCCGAAGTCGTGGAATCTGCCGAGAAGCGTCCGACCCGCAAGACTCATTTCGGATGGTTCCACTACGGCCGATCGACCTTTGAGGTTCTGTTTCAACGGTTCCGCCGTAGGCTCCCCAATCTCCGCGTCGTGGCCGAAGGTCGTCGATTCGACGCAGTCACCCTCCTCGTCCAGGCCCACTGGCCGTACTCCTACTTCGGGAAGGTCCCCCTGAGCTTCTCCGATCACGCCCCGGATGGCGTTCATGTAGCGGTGTTCGAAACCCTCCCGCTCCATCGGGTGGCCAACGTCGGAGTTCACGTATTGGCCGGGAGCCGGCTCGAGAAGGCCGGTGGCGTCCATGTCCTCGAAGACGTCTTCGAGGTCACCGTCGAGGCCGACCCACCGGCGCTCGTCCAAGCAGATGGCGAACTGCTCGGAAGCGCAACACACATCGAGATACGGGCAGCCCCCAACACGTTGACCGTGATGGCTCCCGCCTTCCGACCCAAGCCCAAGACGGTGAGGAGCCACGCCGGAGTCTACGGAGCGCCATCCAACATCGTCGGCACGACTAGGAACTCAGCGGAGTCGCCTGGCCACGGGACGCTCGGTGGCAAGCCGGGAGACCTCGCCAGGCGGTAACGGCCCGCTCTCGGTCACCACAGAGGTGAACCAGGACAGTGGCACCACCTCGGCGAGCCCTCCGACGCCAAGCCCGCTGACTGCCGAGAGGCGAATCGCTCTCTCGAACAACTCTTGAGGAAGAACCTTGTCCTCTGACGCAATGAGATGGACGGGCACGGAATAGTCGGCCGCCGCCTCTGCCAATGCACACGTCGGTGCATTGGCGGGGCGGCGGCCCGACTCCTCGTCCGTCATTGCGTCAGAGGACAAGGTTCTTCCTCAAGAGTTGTTCGAGAGAGCGATTCGCCTCTCGGCAGTCAGCGGGCTTGGCGTCGGAGGGCTCGCCGAGGTGGTGCCACTGTCCTGGTTCACCTCTGTGGTGACCGAGAGCGGGCGTATGGGCGGGGCCCCCGCTTGCCACCGAGCGTCCCGTGGCCAGGCGACTCCGCTGAGTTCCTAGTCGGCTTGCCGACGATATTTGGATGGCGCTCCGTGACTCCAGACACATGCCCTCACCGTCTTGGGCTTGGGTCGGAAGGCGGGAGCCATCACGGTGAACGCGTTGGGGGCTGCCCGTATCTCGATGTGTGTTGCGCTTCCGAGCAGTTCGCCGGCTGTCCTTGGACGAGCGCCGGTGAGCTGCACAGCCTCGACAGGTGACCTCGAAGACGTCTTCGAGGACATGGACGCCACCGGCCTTCTCGAGCTGCCGGCCAAACGCGAACTGCGACGTTGGCCACCCGATGGAGCGGGAGGGTTTCGAACACCGCTACATGAACGCCATCCGGGGCGTGATCCGGATCAGGATTCCGAAGTAGGAGCTGCGCATGGGCCGGAGTGTGCGTCAAATCGACGACCTTCGGCCACAACGCGCAGAATTGGGGGAGCCTACGGCGGAACCGTTGAAACAGAACCTCAAAGGTCGATCGGCCGTGGTGGAACCATCCGAAATGAGTCTTGCGGTCGGACGCTTCTCGGCAGATTCCACGACTTCGGCGTCGAGCCGACCAGCCGAAGAATGTTCCGACAGGAGGAGCGCCGTCCATGGTGATGAGAACGATGCCGATCGGCTCCGGCCGTTCGCTTTGAGCAGGTGATCCAGCAGCCTCGATCGGACGGGGTGGGGATATGGAGGATGTCGGCCAGAACATTTGGCCGGAATGATACCGAGGGCGCTGCCGTTGGCCATGTGTTGGCGACATGATGGACGATGCCGTCGCCGCCCATGGCCACGATCACGTCGACTTTGCAGTCCTGGCGGGCCAGGCGGATCGCGTCGGTCGTTGTCCGTGGGCCAGATGGCTTCCACCTCGTAGCCCTGCCTGAGGACGGTCATCACATCCCTGTGGAGCCCGCCGTAAACTCGAGCACCCGGGCCGGTACACGGGGCGAGGAGGCGGGGGCGGGGCATAGAGGGAGGCTAGTGGCCCTGCACATCACCGTATCCGCAATCCTTGTGTGACTCCGGCACCGGACGGAACATGCGAGGGACCCTCCTCGGAGCCGCCGCCGGTGAGGCAGCTTCTCTTCGGCGCTCCCGCCGGGTGTCGGAAGAACCGGATCCGCCACGCCACCTCTCGACCTTGAAGGCCGTGGCCTTCCATCTGCTGCACCATGGTGAGCTGAACACGGAACGCATGAAGGCCGAACTCGAGTCGGTTGCTCAGGCGCAATCCCGGGCCCTCCACCATGGGCACCCTGTGAACGTGTCGCTCAGTTCGAGTGCCATTCCTCTGGGCCTGTGGTACCGGCATGACGCCACGGCTCTGGTCGACGTGGTCGGTGACGGGGTCGCTGCAACTGGCAACGCCCGAGACGGTGGCGGCTGCCTCTTGACAGTGGGCCGCGGCGGTGGCCGCCACAACTATGGGCAGCGTCATCTCAACATATGGCACGCGGTCATCGAGACGGTGCACATGCACGAGCATGCCCGTCACTCGGAGCTGGGGAACGCCATTCCAGACGCCTGGCATACAACCGACCGGGAAGGGCACGTGAGCCTGTTGTCGACCGCCCCGGTCAGGGCTGTGTTGCACACCGCCAAACTCACGTCGCACGACGACTCGGCCGGAGCGGACGAGAATCATGCACGATGCGACGACCTCCAGCGGTTTGGCTTCTTCGTCGGCGCGATGGTCGGAGACGCGTCACGGAATCCGGACCTGGGGTTGGCCAGTTGCCCGAAGCCGATTGGTACAGCGAGGTCGGGCGCCGCGTGATGGTACGACGAAGATGTCGGCCTCGCAGACCCAGGCGCTTGGCTCCTGACGACCGTCAGAAGGTCCGGCCATCAACTCATAGCGTCCCAAATCGCCGGCCGTGGCCTGAATGCCGCTCGGCTTCGTCGAGGGGACCACCATGGTGTCGAGGCGGGGATCGGCTGCGAGTTGACAGGTCACCCAGTGATGGCCCGGCGGACGATGCTGCAAAGGCACAAGCATGGTGAGCTCCTTGAGCACGATCACGTCGGAGAACAGCTGGTTGACTGCTTTCGTTCCTTTGGTGGAGGCCAGGACGAACCAGGCCGCCCGCCGGACGAGATCGAGAGCGACATTGTCCGTCGTCTCGTCCGCGTCGACGACGATATCCGGTCGACCTCCGAGGCTGTCCGCAACCGCGCCCGCAACATCCTCCTGATCGGCGAAGGTCATGTCGGCTCCGAGTGCTGTGGCGAGGGACAGACGATCAGCATCATGAGCAAGCCGCTAGCTCGACCCAACCGGCCCCGCTGCCTTCACTGCCGAGCCCCCTTCATCCAGCCGTCAGAAGAGTCCCCCGGCGGCGGGGGCGTTCCACGGCCCAGCTGAACCCTGCCGCAAGGAATGGGCGAACGTCCCCACGACGGCCGGGATGCCATCATCGAGAACATGCAACCACGATCCGGGATCCACGTACTCGGCGAGGCCGCCGGGAGGCTCCGTCGACGAAGCTGACCGTAGGCGTTGACCGGCTTGCGGGGAGGACAGGAGGCGAGTTGGCTGGCGCAACGTCTGCAGGTCCGCATCGGACATATCGACGACCAGCGCCGGGTCCCGACCGGGTGGTCGATATGGGACACGATTCAGTGTCCTCATACCGATCGGGTACCTCACCATCTGGCTCGTGCCCTGCCACGCCTGGACTTCGACACCCGAGTCCGTGGCCTCGACTGCGAGCCAGCCGCCGCTTGAATCTCAGCAACGTGCGTAGGGTGTGAACCGGTGCGGCTCCACCAGGATCATTGCTCGTGCCGTCGATCCGCTCACCGCCAATACCCGACCTCCTTCCGGGGGCGAGTGTTACCGAGCAACGGAGACAAGCCACAAAGCGGCATGCCGCAGACCGGGCCTTTGACGGTTCGGGCGACCGAGTCCACGCCTTCGATGAGGTCGTCGTCGCCGACGCATCAGGACAGCCGCGGCACGCCGAACACCTCACCGGGCACGACGGCGACCTGGGCTTGATCGAGGATCACCGCAGCCAGCTCCAGCGTGGTTCGCGGCGTCACCCCTCCTCGAGCGTCCCGAGGACCTCTTCGAAGGAGGGGAATGCATCAACCGCGCCTTCGGGTTCGACCAACGAAACGCCCGGGTCCCCTTCGAGGAGTTCGATCATCTTCTTTCGACGTCGGTCGAAGGCGTTCGCCCTACCGGCCAGAGCAGAGCCGGACACGGCCGCGACACGGCGAGAGCTGGCACACATTGGCGACGTTGGAGGTGGCATGGGATTGCTAGTGGCCGCTTTGAGCTGAAGCCGTCGTCCCACCCAACTCGCCAACCCGTCATCGCATAGGTCTTGGCGACCCCGGTGGTCGGCGCCGATCTGCCAACTCGGGCACCTCGACCGGCATCGAGGAGAACTCGGCGTCCCGTGAACGACCTTTCGTAGATCTCGTCGGTCATCACCCAGACCAGCGGCCCCAGCGCCCGATCTGGCGACCTCCGATGGTCGTCGCCGGCGGCGTCGGGTTCGAGGGCGAGACGAAGAGAAGGATCTTCGTCCGATCGGTGACTGCCGCTCGAGATCCTCGACCCGCACCCCGAAAGCCGGTCGAGAGATCGGTCGGCACGACCACAGGGACCCCCTCGGCCATGTCGGGTAGGTCACCGAATAGGGCGACGGCATGAGCACCTCGTCCGCCGGGTCGAGCAGGGCTGCGAAGGCCTCGAAGACCGCCATTTTGCCGCCATTGGTGACGAACCTGTCCGCATCACCTCGTACCCGGAATCCCGGGCCGTCTTCTGGGCGATGGCCGCACGCAGGTACCCCGGAGGCCCAGGCAGGGGCACAGAGTATTTGTGGTTCTTCGGGTCTCGTGCAGGAGCAGGCGGCCCCGACGATGGGGTGCAGGGTGTCGGAAAATGGGTCACCGGCTCCGAAGCCGATAACCGGCAACCCCTGGGCACGCATCTCCTTGGCCTTGCTGGTGATGGCTAGGGTGGCGGACGGTTCGATGGCACCGATTCGGCGTGAGATCCGGCTCATGGCTCCTCGTAGGGTGGCGGGTTGTGCGCAAGGCTAGCCCCACGCGTCAGGCGCTCAGATCAATTGGCACGAGTCTCTTCCTAGGGAACTGAGAAGATCGGTCAGGTAGGAGCGAGGTCGAGGCCAGCCGGTTCAACGAAGAGCCAGGGGATGCCGGACGATCACTACCCGTCGACCGGCGTCACGTGCGACACGGCAATCGCTGCGTTGCGCTCGGTGGTCCACACACGTTCCTTGTGTTGGGCGCTGACCGGGAGGAGGACAAGCTCGGACTCGCCAAGATCGGCGACGACGATCGGAAGATCGAGAATTGCCGTCCCCTGCCCACGATCGCACAGAAGCTCGGGAGTGGCACCGCCGAGCTCCGCGGCCGCCTCGGCGCCTTCATCGTGGCGGTCATGGAGCAGATAGCGAAATATG
>CAVVWO010000003.1:0-222985 GCA_963752075.1 uncultured Acidimicrobiia bacterium | reverse complement strand
TTGAAAAAAACTTCTTCTTCTTCTTCTTCTTCTTCTTCTTCTTCTTCTTCTTCTTCTTCTTCTTCTTCTTCTTCTTCTTCTTCTTCTTCTTCTTCTTCTCCGGCGTCGATCCGGCAACTTCGTCGATCCGGCGTCGATCCCATTGGGATGACAGCCCGATGACCCACTTGGCCGCGACGAGATCACCCTCGAGGATGTCACCGACGAAGTGCGCCTCGTCTTGACGGAATGCCATCGCCTCAACGAAGTGACCAATGGCGCATTCGATGCCTTCGACGTTCCGGCGGTCAACGGAACCAGGCTCGACCCGTCGGGTCTCGTCAAGGGATGGGCGATTCAAAAGGCCGCCGTGATGCTCGAGGAGGCAGGTGCTGTGAACTACTGCATCAACGCAGCCGGCGACATCGCTTTGGGCGGGCAACCCGAACCCGGACGGGGTTGGGTGGTCGGTATCCGACACCCCTACCAGGCCGACAAGCTGGCCACGACGCTCCACCTCTCCGGACCCACCGTGGTCGCCACCTCCGCCGCCTACGAGCGGGGCGATCACATCATCGACCCCCGAGACGGAACGCCAGCCCGGTCGTTGATCAGTGCGACAATCGTCGGTCCTAGCCTCGCCCTGGCCGATGCCTACGCCACCGCCGTGTTCGTCATGGGAATTGAAGGCTTGGAGTGGGTCGAGGCGCAGGACGGGTACGAGGCCTACGTGATCACCGACGACGACATGACGCTCTGGAGCGAGCGATTCGCAAAGGCTTGGGACGAGTCGGCCGGAGTGACCTCGTCACGACACAGTGCCGGCAAAGTCACAAAAGATCTCGGCAACCCCTACTTGTTCACTCGATAGCCGGCCGCGCTCCACGTCGAGGTCGAAGAACCGTCCGTCGGGGATCGTTTGCTGGGCGTACATCGCGGAGCTCCGTGGATGGCACCGCCCTTGGAACGGCACGATCGCGGTCGGAACCTCGATCCGGCGGAGCGTGTCGTCGCTCACCCCCAATATCGGCCCACCGGCCCCATCCAGGAAGGCTGCCCTCCAGCCGCGGATCACTCTGCGGAACCTGATTGGATCCATCGCCAGCAGGACGTCCCGATTGGCGGGCTTGTGGTCGATGATTCGCGCGAAGTGATCGACCGCACAGACGGCCTCCATTCCACCGTCTCTGCACGCCCGAAGGTATCGGCCGAAGTAGTAGTTGGCCAAGACCCGACCCGCCACAGGCCCACCCGTGAGTCCCCACAGGAGGAGGCCACGAGTGGCGGCGGGATGGCGCTCTGCAAACCTTATCGCAGAACGAGCCCCACGCGATTTCCCGACCACAAAGACCGGCCCCCAGTCGAGATGGTCGAGCAACCGCCGCAGATCGTCGGCCCAGACATCCTCTTCAGGTTCAGGCCGAGCCAAACTGATCGACGAAAGACCACAGTTGCGGCGGTCGTGAAGGACCACGCGAAATCCTCGTGATGCGATGTGCCGAGCCACCTCTTCGAGGTCGTTCAGCGAATGGCGGCCACTCGGGCACGCAGCGACCCACGGGCCATCGTCACCGACGATCTCGTAGTGAATCTCAACACCGTCGAGGCGCGCGGTCGGCATTTGGGCATGATATCGCTGCCCTCCCTGCCTGTGGACCGACAGGCCACCGATTTCCGGCCGCTCAGTCCTTGCCGAGCTGCGGCTCGCCCCCGTCGGTCGGAGCCGCACGGCTCACAGTCGGTCGAGTGCCTCGTCAAGTGCTCGATGGGCGGCGTCCCCGGACAACCCCAGTTGGCGAGTGACGACTGCCAGCGTGTCGGCGGCCGCCGCCAAATCTGCTTTCGATGTCGTCACGTGCGAACCATCCAGGACGATCGTCCCGTGCCTACCCGCCGTCTCCACCAATCCTTCCCTGGCCAGGGCGTCATACACCTTGTTGACGGTCCCCCGAGCCAAGTTCAGGTCTGCGGCCAGTTGACGGATCGGAGGCAGCTTCGTACCCGGCCGTAGTTGCCCTGATGCGATGAGGCGCTCGATCTGAGAACGGAGTTGCTCGAAGACCGGAACTGCCGATTCGGTGTCGAGGTGAACGATCATCACTCGACCTCGGCTCGCCACTTCCTGGGCGGCCGTGGCGCAGCCTGGCGGAGAAGCGCAACCGTGCCGGCAAGGCTTCCGATCACGAGGACGAACCTCACGAACGACAACCAGCCCTCTTCGAGTCCCGGCACCTTGGCGATCGTCCAGCCGGCCACGAGAACCGAAGCCGCCAGCTGTAGCAACGCCGCAGACCGACCGGCAAAGGAACGAATCCGGCAATCCACGGTCTTGGCCGAATCAGAGAGCACTGGCCGACGACGACTCGATATGGCCGTCTGGGTCGCTTCGGCCACACCCAACGCCACCAGGCCACCCAGGCCAATCAGCAACGGAACCAAGCCGTTCCCCGACAGTGCCACCAGGAGACCCACACCCAACGCACCAAGCGTGATCCCACGCGTGGCCCACCTGAGATCCGGACGGGACACGTCCTCTCGCTCCGACAGGGAAGCTGCCAGCCTCGCAGAGGCGGGTTCCGAAAGCCGGAAACGCTCAGCAGCGAGAGCTCCCAGCAGGGTCCCAGCCAGTCCACAGAAGAGCACATCGGCCAGTGGACTGCCTTCGCCGATCCCGATACTCACCGCGCCGAACCAACGGACTCCGATCGTGACCGCCAGGACCACACCAAAGAGACCACCGGCGAGCCGGTGACGCCGATGACGTTCCAGATACCGTTGGTAGACGGTGTGCTCAGCCGGAGGAACCTGTCGAACCGCCGACATCCACGCTACATCCCGAGCCGAGACCTGGACGCGAGAAGCGGTCACATAGACGACCACCGCCACGACCCCCAACATGAGAACAGACATCAATCCCATTTCGTTTCCCTTGTATTGGCTCATTGACATGGTACAATAGGCCAATGAACAATGCAACCCACCCTCGAGACTCGGTCCCCGGGTCAGATCCAACCCTCTCGACGCTCATTCCCCATCGGTCACCGCAGCGAGGATTCATTCTCGGCCTCGCCGCCGCGTTGATACTCGTGGCAGCCTGGGCGTCGCCATTCCTGCTGAGGCCGTCGGTCGTCAACGACGCCTCAGGCGGAACCTGGGCAGCTCTCGCCCCGCACCATCAGGTCGCCACGGTGATCTCTCTCGACCCACGGGGGTGGCCCGATGTGCGCCTCGAGTCCGTCGAAGGCGTCCCCGGCGCCGAAGTGACAGGAGCCTGGGTCTTCACCGACGGCGAATACGGAATGGGCGAGGGCCTCGACCCGGCCGACTCGCCGTCCGGAATCGAATTCCTGCACACCGCTCTCCCATCCCGCAACTTCGATGCCGGAGTGCTCCCGCAGCGATTGACTCGGGGCGTCGAAGCCCAACTCGTCACTCTCTGGACCATCACCGACTGCTCGCTCCTGGACGGCAGGCCGCCCCGGATCGAACTGCGTTCGGTGATTGGGACGACCGTTCGCGAGGACCTCGTCGATTTCGCCTCCCCCGGGTTCGACATGCTCACGTTGACCGAGACCGAGATCTGCCCGTCGCCTTGAATCCCCGCGACCAACAGGGGTCGGGTCGCCACCGACTGCTCGTCAGGCGTTGCCGTCGGCTCGGGACGACCAGAACCAGCCGCTCCCAGACCCTCGGCGAATCCACGGGGTCTTGCTCCGTCGGACATCGAATCGACGGTATTCTCCTCCCGATGGAACCAACCAGGGATGGTCTTCGTCTGAGTGGCATGCGATTTCGCTTGGGCTTCGTGGCGATCACCCTATTCCTCGTCCTGGACGCGTCTGCCGCATTGGCTCAGGAAGCCGTCGAGGTCACGGTCGAGGCGGGCATCGACGGCTATGTGGCGGCCGACAGGTCCGGTCTGCTCGTCGTCGAGATCTCAAGCCCCACCCTCTTGGTTGGGTCGATCGAGACCTCGGTCGCCGGCACGACAAACCAATCCCCGCTGGAGATCGCCGCCGGCGGACGAAAGCGTCTCGAGATTCCGTTCCCGGCGCCTGGGGCCAACGCCACGGCCTTCGTTCAGGTCCTCGACGTCGACGGCGAGCAGCTCGTCCGTCAGTCGCTCCCGCTTCGGGCTCCCACCGATGCACTGGTCGTGGGTGTTCTCGAAAGCCCAGGCGTCGTGCGTTCGCTCGGATCGGTCCGGTCGACCCCGCTCGGTCTCCCTATCGAACCCGTATCGGTTGATTTCAGCCAACTCGATCAGCGTCTCAGTGCACTTCCCTACCTGGTGGCGGCTCCCGGTACCGTCGCCCAGATGACCGAGGATCAACTCGCCGCAGTGACCCAGTGGATCGAGGACGGTGGACGGATCGTGGTCGATCCTGGTGAGGCTGGTCGCTTCGCCTC
Source organism: uncultured Acidimicrobiia bacterium (assembly GCA_963752075.1). Lineage (GTDB taxonomy): Bacteria > Actinomycetota > Acidimicrobiia > Spongiisociales > JAENVV01 > CBDUEV01. Next base: position 218,596 of record CAVVWO010000003.1, on the reverse strand, counting down.
GGACTCCTCGCAGGTGTTGGGGTCGGTCGCGGTGGGCGCCCTCGGGCAAGGCGAGGTGATCTCCGTAGCCGACATGGAAACGGCCGACAACACCGTCTTGGCCAGCCTCCTCCGGGACGTTCCCCGGCCGGAGGCATCGTTCCTCTCGTTTGGCCGGGGACAGGACGCCAGCTTTCAACTCGTCGAGGCGGCCAGTTCCAACACCGGTGCTGCGCTGCCAGATCTCTCCTGGTTGCTCATGGGACTGATCGCTTACGTCCTGGCGGTCGGACCCGTCAACCTCTTCCTCCTGCGAAAGCTGGACAAGACCCACCTGACCTGGGCCACCATCCCCCTCCTCTCGGCGATAACGGTTGGCCTGTTCTGGCTGGGGGGACCCCGGCGAGAGGACGCCACCGCCGTCCTCCAAAGTTCGGTGATCGTCTACGACGGGACCTCTTCGGTCGCCCAATCCGGTGTCGTCGTCGTCGCCTCCAAAGAAGGCGAATACGCAATGGGCTTTCCGAGTGGGTGGTCGGCGTTTCCTGTCAACTATGCCGGCCAATTCGGTGGCGGCGGATCCCAAGATGCCACCACCACATTGACCGATCAAGGCGTCAATATCTCTTTTGACCTCCCGAACCTCGGCGCCGGATCGGCAACCGCTACCTGGACCCCGGAAGGCGAGCCATTCGCCGTCGACGTAGCAGTCGACGGCGCCCGGCAGATCGAGTTCACCGTCACGAATCAACTCGACCAGGACTACTGGTATTGGGGCGTCGTCTATGGATCAGACGGTGTGAAGGGCTCGGGCAGCCTGGGTCCCGAGAATCGCACGGGGACCGCCAGACTGTCGATCAACGCCAACGGAGAACAGTTTGAATCACCGATCTTGGAAGCCTTCTGGGCCCAAGGCGGTTTCGTCGACGGAAACGACGAACAGAGCATCTGGCCGCTCACCTACGCGGCGAGCGGTTTCGACTTCGCCCAGGGCACCTCCGACGCCTACGTCTTCGGGTTCACCCGTGACTTCGAGCTGTCCCTGGACATTGCCGGCAAGCCGACGGTCGCCAACGGCCCGACACTCATCATTCAGCCCATCGACCTCCCTACGCTGGAGCTCGACCTCGGCGTCGCATCGCCCGAAATCCTCGCCATCGAGGGTGCCGACTTCGTCGATGGGAACGGATTCCAGCTCTACATCGGCGGAGCAGAGGCCGTCTACCTCTCCTATCGAGTTCCCACTGGAGTGAAGAACGTCGAATTCCGGGATGTGTGGGGCGGCGGCCTCCAACAGAACTTCGCTCTCTACGACTGGACCGCCGGAGAGTTCACCGACATCGATCCATCCTTCGTCGACCTGGGCTCGTTCCGAGGGCCCACCGGCGAGGTGGTGGCCGAGGTCACGTCCAACGAATTCAATGAGATCGTTCCGAATGCGATCCAGATGAGGTGGGACACGTGATTCCTGCCCCCACCCAGACTCCACCCCGCACGGGCTCCGTGATCGTCGAAATCCGCGGCGTCGAGAAGTACTACGGCTCCACCACTGCGCTCGGAGGCGCCGACCTCACCATTCGTGAAGGCTCCGTCATGGGGTTGATCGGCCCGAACGGCGCCGGGAAGACCACTTCGATGCTCATCATGTCGTCCCTGCTCGCCCGCGACGGCGGTTCGGTCACGGTGGGCGGCCACGACCCCGCCGCCGACCCCGCCGCCGTCCGGCGAATCCTGGGCTACATGCCGGACTTCTTCGGAGTCTACGAAGGGCTCCAGGCCGCCGAATACCTGGACTTCTTCGGCTCTATCCAGGGGGTCCGCCCCGATGCCCGATCCCAAGTGGTGGCGTCGCTTCTCGACCTGGTCGGCTTGACGCACAAGGCGGATGCCGACGTGAACTCGCTCTCGCGGGGTATGAAGCAGCGGCTTTCGCTGGCCCGTGCCCTCGTCCATGACCCCGAACTACTCATCCTGGACGAACCAGCCTCCGGACTCGACCCCAGAGCTCGGTTCGACCTGCGAGAGCTCATCGCCGAGTTGAGTCGTCTCGGGAAGACGGTCGTCATCTCCTCCCACATCCTGGCCGAACTGCAGGACATCTGCAGCCACCTGGCCGTGATCGACGAAGGCCAAGTGCTCGCCCAGGGCAGTATCGACGATATCCGCGCGGCGCTTCTCGCCCAATCGCGGGTCACCCTCCGGGCGGCCGACACCGACGTGGACTCCGCCGACGCCCTCCTGAGAGGCGAGCCAGGCGTGAGGGACGTTCGCACCGAGCGAGGCGTGGTCCGCTTCTCACTCGATGGCGACGACGACGAGTCAGCGCGCCTCCTCGCGCTCGATGCTGAGTTCGAACGTGGCCGTCTACGAATGGCGAGTCGAACGGGCCGGCCTCGAAGAACTCTTCCTTCAGATCACCAAGGGAGCGGAATGATCCGGAGACGTCTCCTCAACCCGCTCGCAGTACGAGAGCTCAGGACCCGGTTCCACACCACCCGGTCCAATTGGTTCGTGTCCATCTGGCTCGTGTCGGCCGGCCTGATCGGCTACCTGATCTATGCGCTGGCCGGGTACATCGCCGAGAACTCCTTCGGTTTCGGAGGAGGAGGTTCGGTCCTGGCCTCTGCGTATATGGGGCGCCTGATGTTCGAGATCCTGATCAGTCTCCTCCTCACCGGCGTCCTCGTCATCGTGCCCGCCATCGCCGCGGTGTCCATCGTCGGCGAGCGCCAACGTTTGACGCTTCCGCTCCTCCAGGTTTCTCAGCTGGGGCCGTTCCGGCTTGTTTCGGGCAAACTCGTTTCCGCTCTCGCCTACATGCTCCTGCTGCTGGTTGCGGTGGCGCCCATCCTGGCGGTACCGCTGCTGATCGGCGGTGTCACCATGGCAGACGTCCTGGCCGGGTTGGGCGTGACCTTGGTGGTGGCGGTGGTGGTCGGCGCCATCGGCCTCTGGGTGTCCGCTCGGGCTCAGTCGGTCCCCGGCGCCGTGGGAGGTGCCTACCTGTGGATCTTCGTACTCGTGGTGGGGACGGGCATCCTGGCCATCGGGGAAGTCCGCCCCTTCCAACTGGACGAACGCGAGGTCTTCCCTCCCGGAGGTCGAGAGGTGGTCAGTCTCTGGGCCAATCCGTACATCGCCCTGGTATCTGCGGTCGAGGAGCCGGTCGAACCCACCGACGGCTTCAACGGCTTTTCCCTCCCTCCCACTCCTTTCGACCTGGGCGCCGAACTCCTCATTCTTCGCCAGACCGGGAACCGCTTCCTCGACCAGGGCTTCGTGGATGAACCCTTGGCGGGCGACCTCCTCATCGAACAGGGCGGATTCGTCCAGGCCCCCTTCCAAGAGCCGCAGGCACAGGGCCAGAACCGTGGTCCGCTGTGGGTCCGGTCGATGATCGTCTACGCCGTCATCATCGCCCTCGCCCTCTGGCGAGCGACGAGGCTGGTCAGTGTGCCCAACACCCCCAAGCGGCTGATCCGCAAGGGCACTCGACGGAGAATCGAACCACCAGCACCGGTCGCCCTACCTCCGCCGCTGCCCGAACAGGTGCCCGATGCCAGTCCCTGAACCACTCACTCGACTCGTCTCCGCCGCCAGGCGACGCCTGACCGTCATGTTGGCCGGCCACACCTTCTTCTGGGTCGTGGGCGTTGTGGCGGGCCTGGCCTCGATCCTCGCCGGTCTTGCCAGGCGGGTGGTGATCTCCTGGGCCGACCCGGCGATCATCGTCGCCTTCGTGGTGTCCCTGGTGGGCGTGTTCGCCTTGGTCTGGCGGGACCGGCCCTCTCGAATGGCTGCGTCGATAGAGCTCGACAACCGTCTGGGCTCGAAGGACCGGGTGACGACGGCCGTGGAACGCCTCGCCGATGACACACCGCTCACCGAGCTCGAAGAGCGCCAGGTGCAAGCCTCGGCCGCGTGGGCCAACCAGCGATCCTTGGATGGATTCGGCCCGCTGTTTCCGCAGAAGGTGCTCCCCTGGTTGACCGTTCTGGCCGTCGCCTCTGTTGTCATCCTCACACTTTTCCCCTCGCCGGCCGACGCCATCGCCGCAGAGAGGGCGGCCACCGCCGCGGTGATAGAAGCCGAGGCAGCCTCCCTCGAAGAGATCGCCGACACACTCCCGGAGGAAGTCGCCGAGGAACTCAGGGCTATTGCAGAACGCCTTCGCGAGGCCACGTCTCTGGAGGCAGCGATCTCCGAACTGGCCGAAGCTCGCCAAGAATTGGCCGAAGCGACAGATCCAACCTCGCTACCCAAGAAGACCGCTTTGGCGGGACTCCAACGTCGGCTGGAACAGAATCCCCTCGCCGAAGGCGAATCTCTGGCCGAGCTCTTCGAGTCGATCAAAGAGAACCTGCCGGGTGCCACCGACGAGGAGCGGGCCGAACTCGCTCGCGAACTGGCCGAACGGTCCTCCGACTTCGCCGGGATCGACGAAGAGATGGCCACCCTGCTCGAACAAGCGGCGGCCACGATCCGGGTCGGCGAGGGAGGCGAGCAACTCGAGCAGCTGGCCGCCGCAGCCGCATCCGCGGCCGCCGACGCTGCCCAAGGGGATGCCCGGTCAACCGCCTCTGCCCGGGTCCGCGACGCTCAACGGGCGCTCTCCGACGCCCGAGCGGCCCAAGGCGAGGGCCAAGGAGAAGGACAGGGCGAAGGCCAGGGGCAAGGTGAAGGCCAAGGCGAGGGCCAAGGCCAGGGCGAGGGGCAAGGCCAGGGAGAGGGCCAAGGCCAGGGGCAAGGGCAAGGTCAGGGTTCCGGTGGCCAGGTGACCGGCGGCAATACGTCGGGCGGCGGAGGCAACGCCGGCGGCCAAGTCACCGGTGGCAGCGGTACAGGTTCGATCGGCAGAGGCGGATTCAGCGACAACGACCCCCTCGAAAGTCCGGTACGGGGAGAAATCGTCGACCCGACCGCTGTCACCTCGTCCGAAGAAGTGAGGGTCGACCTGAATGGCAACCTCCTCGGCGACACGGTTGGTACGGCAGAGGGAGTAGGACTGCCCAACCTGCCGACCGTGCCCTATCAAGACCTCTTCACCGAGTACGAGAGAGCGGCATTGGAATCGCTCGATGCGCTCTCCGTGCCACCAGCGCTCAGGGAGATCGTCAGCAACTATTTCACGGAGTTGGAGCCATGACACCAGAAGAATTTTCGGACAAAGTGGCGGCGGTCACCGCCGAGGTCGGCAAAGTGATCGTGGGGCAGGCGGACCTGGTTCAGGCGTCGCTCATGGCGGTCCTGTGTGAAGGTCATGTGCTTCTGGAAGGCGTGCCCGGGCTCGGCAAGACCCGGTTGCTGCAAACGCTCGGTTCAGTCCTCGACGTTGCCTTCGGGCGGGTGCAGTTCACGCCCGACCTCATGCCGGCGGACATCCTTGGCACCAACGTGCTCGCCGGCGGGCAGTTCGAGTTCCACCGAGGACCGATCTTCGCCAACCTCGTCCTCGCCGACGAGATCAACCGAGCCACGCCCAAGACCCAATCAGCGCTCCTCGAGGCGATGCAGGAACGCCGCGTCACCCTGGCAGGCGTGACCCACGATCTCCCGCGACCCTTCTTCGTCATGGCCACCCAGAACCCCATCGAGATGGAGGGCACCTACCCCCTCCCCGAAGCACAACTGGACCGCTTCTTGTTCAAGGTGATCGTCGAATTTCCATCCGGCGACGACCTGGTTGAGATCGTCAAGCGCACCACCACCGGCCACGATGCGACCACCTCTCCGGTGGTCGACGGCCCCACGCTGACAGAGATGGGCGACCTCGTCCGAGCCCTTCCGGCAGCTGCCCACGTGCTTCGATACGTGGCAACCCTCGTCGAGGCGACCCACCCAACGTCGTCGCTCGCTCCCGATCTCGTGCGACGGTATGTGCGTTTCGGTGCCAGCCCGCGTGGCGCCCAGGCCCTTGTCCTGGGAGGGAAGGCCAACGCCATCATGGATCGAAGGCTCAACCTGGCGGCCGCCGACGTCAGAGCCATCGCCCACTACGCCCTCCGCCACCGCTTGGTGATCGGCTACGAGGCCATCGCCGACGGAGTGACTCCCGACCAACTGGTCGACAGCGTGCTCGACGCCCACCCGCAACCGGCGGCGGTCGATTAGGTGACCTGCCCGGCGGAGGACTCCTGATGCTGCTCGAACCGGAGCTGCGCGCCCGGTTGGAGCGGCTGTCCCTGCGATCGCGTCGAAGGGTGCGAGGGATGTGGTCCGGTGCCCACGCCTCCACCCAGCACGGGGATTCCATGGATTTCGCCGACTACCGCGAGTACACACCGGGCGACGATTTCCGCCGGATCGACCACACACTGTGGGCCCGTCTCGGCGTGGTCCTCGTCCGTCTGTTCGAAGCAGAGGACGAGTTGCCGGTGCGCTTGATCATCGATCGCTCGGCGTCCATGGAGTTCGCCGGAAAGCTGGAAGTCGCCAAACGTCTCGCGGCCATGGTGTCCTACCTGGCGCTGGCGGGCGGCGACAGGGTCTTCCCCTACGCCACCCCGGGTGACGACGGCCGACCGCTGCTCCCCGCTCCGCCGGCCCGTCACGTCGGGGCATGGCCACGCTTGGAATCTTGGCTGGAGGGCCTCGAACCGGCGGGCCAGGACCGCCTGGCTGCATCTGCCCTCGAGATCGCCGGACATGGCGGTGTGCGAGGCCCGGTGGTGGTGGTGTCCGACCTCCTCAGCCGAGAGTGGGAACCGGCGCTGGGCGCACTCGGAGCCGCCGGGGGCGGATTGATCCTTCAGGTGCTCGCCCCGGAGGAACTCGATCCCGACCTGGCCGGCGATCTGCACCTGGTGGACGCCGAGACCGGCACCACGATCGACATCAGCACCTCGACCGAGACCATGCAACGCTACCGGGATGGACTCGATGCCTTCCTGACGAATGTCGCCGGACGATCCCACCGCAACGGCCTCGACCACGTGTTGGTCCCGGCCACCTCCGACGCGGTTTCTCATACCCTCGATGCCCTCGCCGCCCAGCAGATGATTCGATGAATTTCCTGGCTCCGGCCGCGTTCGGTCTGGCAGCGTTGGTGGGTCCGCTCGTCGCCCTCTACATGCTGCGCAGTCGGAGGCGTCGGGTGGTCGTGCCATCCACGATGCTGTGGGAACAGGCCGGTGTTCCCGTCTCCTCGGCTGTGCCATGGCAAAGGCTTCGGACCACACCGCTGCTGTGGCTGCAGATCACCGTTCTGCTCCTCCTGGCGATCGCACTGGCCAGACCCTTCATCGCCCAGGAATCGCTCCTCGGGCCACATACGGTGATCGTGGTCGACACCTCAGGATCGATGGCAATGGGCTCACGATGGGAAGACGCCACGGATCGAGCCTTGGCACTCGCAGAGGACGTCAGCGACGCCAACCTGGTCTCGGTGGTAGACGCCGGCCCGGCCCCCCGGGTGGCGGTTGCCTTTTCGCGCGACCCGGCCGCAGTGGCGAAAGCCATCGAAGACCTCCGTCCAACGGGCGGCGTTGAAAATCTCGACCAGGCGCTCCGTCTGGCTCGGGGCCTGGAGACTCCTGATCGACCCACCTCGATCCTCCTCCTCACCGACGGCGGGCCTGAGGGTTCGACCCTTGCCGCCGAGCCGGTCGTAGGCGCTCGACAGCTGCGTTTCGACGACCTCGAAGACAACATCGGGATATCGGCGTTCTCAACGGAGCCCTCCACCGAGGGAGAGCTCAGACTGTTCTTGGAGTTGTCGAACTGGAGCGAGGAGGAACACACTGCCCGGGTGGAAATCACCGTCGGTGACCTCCCGGTTCTGGTCACCCCGATCCCGATGGACCGGCTCGGACGGGGGAGGGCCACCCTCCCCGTTGATGCCGAGCCCGGCGACGTGGTTCGGGCGACCATTGTCGAAGCGACCGACGGCAATCCACTCGATGACACCGCTGTGTTGATGGTGCCGGTCCCCCGGGCAACCACGGTGTCGTTGATCGGCGAAGGGTCGGCTTTCCTCGACGCTCTGATCCGATCGTTACCCGACTTCGTGCCCGCAGTTGCCGACGGAGACGTTGCGATCATGGATGGAGTCACGGGAGGCGTGTTCGACAGACCGATGTGGATGATCGCTCCGGAGGACCCACCCGAGGGCATCGTCGTCACGGGCACCGTGCAGAACGCGGTGGTGACGTTCCAACAAGCAGGCGAACCGATGCTGGACGACCTCGACATGGCAGAACTCATCGTGGGTGAGGCGCAGACCGTCGAGGCGTTCGGCTGGCTGCCCCTCGTCAAGGCGGGCGACGTTCCGCTCATTCTCCTCGGCGAGGTGGGCGGATACCGCACGATCTACTTCACGTTCGACATCACCCGGTCGAACCTGCCCGTGCTCGTTTCGTTTCCCATCCTCGGTTCCCGGATCCTCGAGTATCTGGCCGGCGCCAACGCCGCCACCGTCGTCGTGGAGGAAGCCGGACAACCGATTCCCCTCTCGCCCCCCGCCGGATCGAGCACCGAAGTGATCACCTCTGAGGGGACCGTCGTTCCGGTGCCCTCAGGAGCCACCGTCTTCTCCGGCACCGGCCTGCCAGGTCTCTATCAGGTGCAATACGTCGACGCAGAGGGTGTCGCAACCGACGGCCCGGTGGCGATCAGGGCTTTCGTTCCGACTGAATCGGCAGGCGACTTTCGCACGATCGCGGTGGCCGAGTCCGCCGCGGTCGAGGCGGATCGAGGGACGCTCATTCAGGAGTGGGCTGTCTGGTTCTTGGCAACCGTCCTGACACTCCTCATCCTGGAGTGGTGGGTCGGGCACCGCAGACCGGTGCGAACGCGGGAGGTACCGGCATGAGGTTCACCAACCTGTGGTGGCTGCTGCTGCTTCCCGTCGTGTGGGGAGCCGTCGTTCTCATCTCGCGACTCGGGAATCGGACCGTGCCTGCCCGTCAGCACCGCTGGGCTGTGGCCGTCCGATTGGTGGTGGTGAGCCTTCTGGTCGTCGCCCTTTCCGGGCCCCTGTTGGTACGACCGGTCGACACCAACGCGGTGTTCTTCGTCGTCGATCGCTCGGCGTCGATCCCGGCGGATGCTCGCCAAGCCCAAGATGCCTATCTCAACGAGGCACTCGATCAAGCCGCATCCGGCTCCGTGTCAGGGGTCCTGGTGTTCGGGTCCGAAAGCCGGGTCGATGCCCCGCTCCGCGCGGATCGGGCTTCCTCGGCGATCGCCACCCTCGTCGACTCCTCGGCGACCGACCTCGCTTCCGCCCTGCGAGCCGTCGGCGCCCTCCTCCCCTCCGAAGGGTCCCGCCGGGTCGTCGTGTTGACCGACAGCGTGGTCACCGTGGGAGATGCCCGCTTGGCTGCCCGGGAGTTGGCCGAACGGGATATCGCCGTCGACGTGGTGGCGGTCGAAACCGGACGCGGTGCGGACGTGCTGGTAGAGGGGATCGATCTTCCGGCCTCGGCCAGAGAGGGCGACACCGTCACGGCCACCATCCGGATGCGTTCCAACGTGGCGACCACGGGTGAATTGACCGTGACCGGCACTACGGGTGAAACCCTTCGGGTCCCCGTCGACCTCCAGCCGGGCCGCAACGAGGTAGAGGTGTCGATCCCCGCCGACCAATCCGGGGTTCTGGTGGTGGAAGCCCGCGTGACGGCCGATATCGACTCCCGACCTGAGAACAATACGGCAGAAGGGCTGACGCGGGTGCTCGGCCCCGCCAACGTTGTCGTCGTCGAGGGCAGGCTCGGGGAGGCCGCCCAACTCGCCGAGGCCTTCGAAGCCGGAGGGGTCAATGTGGAGGTGCTGACCAGCATTCCCGACGAGGGCGAACTGCTCCGCTACGACGCCCTCGTACTCGTCAACGTGCCGGCTCCCGACGACTCCACCGCCGACGCGGTCGCTTCCTACGTCGAGGATCTCGGCCGGGGATTGGTAGTGGTCGGCGGAGATCAGGCTTTCGGCATGGGCGGCTACGGCGCCTCGCCCCTCGAGTCGGTGCTTCCGGTCCGTTCCAACCCAGAAGACCTCGTCCGGCGCCAACCCGTTGCCGAGGTGCTCGTCATCGACACCTCCGGATCGATGGGCGCCTGTCACTGCGACGGCGGCGCCACATCCGAAGGCGGCGTGAACAAGACCGACCTCAGCCGGGCCGGGGCTTCTCAAGCCATCGGTGCTTTGGAAGCAACGGACCTCGTCGGCGTGGTGGCGGTCTCGACTGGCGTCGACTGGGTGATCCCGTTGGCTCCCAAGCCGTCCGAAGCCGCCGCCAACGAGGCCCTGGGCAGCCTGTTCGCAGACGGAAACACCGAGATCGCCAACGGCCTCCAAGCTGCCCTCGACGAACTGCGCGGGGTTGACGACGCCTTGCGTCACATCGTCCTGTTCACCGACGGATGGGATCCGAACGAAAACGGGCTTCTCCCGCTCGCCAGGGAGATAGCCGACGCCGGAATCACGCTGTCCGTCTTGGGCACCGGTGAGGGACCCGGATCCACGCTGCAGCGGATGGCGGCTGTGGGGGGAGGCCGCTACTACCCGGGGGCCGACCTCTCGAGTATCCCCGAGATCTTCGTGGAGGAGACTCTCACGGTGTCACGCAACCTGACAGAAGAGGGCGTGTTCACGCCGATCCTGGCCAGCCGGTCGGAGGTCACGGCCGACCTCACGGCATCTCCCCCTTTGTACGGCTATGTACTTACAAAGCCCAAGGGGACCGCGTCCACGCCCCTCCTCATCGGCCAAGACGATCCCTTGCTCGCCACCTGGCAGCGGGGTCTGGGGCGGGCTACGGCTTGGACCTCGGACGCCACGGCCCGCTGGTCCACCGACTGGGTGAGCTGGGATGGCTACGTGTCGTTCTGGGGTGCCGTTCTTCGGGACGTGCTCCCGGCCACCCTCGACACCCCTCCCGACGTCCGGGTCGACGAGGGCAAGTTGGAGATCGGCTTCGATGCCGGCGAGATCCCACTCGACGCCTCCGCGGTAGCGAGAGTGCGGCGCCCCGACGGCGAGCTCAGCCTGGTTCCGCTCCAAAGGACCGGTGCCTCCACCTTCTCGGGGACCGTCGATGCCTCCTCCCCCGGCGCCTATTGGGTATCGGTCTCCGTCGACGGTGCAAGCGGGACGCTCCTGTCCGCCTCATCAGGGGCCATCTCGAGCTACGAGGAGGAGTTCGCCTTCCGCGAGCCGGACGTGACCCTCGCCGCCGACCTCGCCGAAGTCACGGGAGGCCGGGTGGACCCGCCGGCCGCCGAGGCGTTCGCTCCCGCCCCACGCGTTGGCGGAGCCGAGACGCCTATCTGGCCGTGGCTGACAGCCTTGGCCATGTTTCTCTTCCTGGCCGACGTTGCTCTCCGCCGATTGGTGTTCTCAGCCGGTGACAGCCAGATCTGGAGGGCCGCAGTTCGACATCCCACCGCGCCTCTTCCGGAAGTGGACCCATCCACAGGCGAGATCAAGGACGCTTCGCCGGTGGGCCCAAGCCCGGAGGCCGAAACGGTGGGTCATCTGCTCCGCCGCAAGAACCGCTGAGGCCAACCGTTCCGCCCACCCCTGGCTCGCATCCCCCGGGGTCCCAATGAAGTACCCCGGACCGCGGCTCGATTCAGTCGTGAGCGGGACCAATGGCGGCTCCACTGGCACGAGGTCGACCCAGAGGAAGAGCACGGAAGTGACACGCGGTAGGGTGGCCCCATGCTCATCGGTGCCCACGTCGGAACATCCGAACCTCTCGAATCGGCCGCGACCCGTCAAGCGGACATCGTCCAGATCTTCCTGTCCAACCCGCAATCGTGGAAGAAGCCGCTCCCCCGGGACGACGCCGAGCAGCTTCTGGCAGCAGACGTCGGGATCTACGTGCACGCTCCCTATCTCATCAACCTCGTCTCCGGCAACAACAGGGTCAGGATCCCAAGTCGAAAGATCCTTCAGGATTCGGCCGATGCGGCCGCAGTCATCGGCGCGCGAGGTTTGATCGTCCACGGAGGTCATATGACCGGCGACGACCCCGACCCGGAAGAGGAAGGCTTCGATCGCTGGCGGAAAGCCCTCGAGGCAGTGGAGACAGACGTGCCGATCCTCATCGAGAACACTGCCGGCGGCACGGTGGCGATGGCCCGGGAAGTGGAAGTGATCGGACGATTGTGGGACGCCATCGGGCATCTCGAACCGGGCTTCTGCCTCGACACCTGCCACGCCTGGGCGGCCGGGCAGGACTTCGACGGGCTCGTGGGTCGGGTCATGGCGGCCACCGGGAGGATCGACCTGGTTCACTGCAACGATTCCAAGGACCCCTTCGACAGCCGGCGGGACCGGCACGAGAACCTCGGTCAGGGTCAGATCCCGCCGGATGCCCTCTTGGAGGTGATCAGGGCCGCCAACGCACCGACCATCGTGGAGACGCCAGGCGGCGCCGACGAGCAGGGATCCGACATCGCCTGGTTGCGGGCAAACCTCTGAGCCCTGATCATTCGTCCAGCGGCTGATCGGCGAGCAAGGTGAGGGGGGCCGAGACGGTCGCCGCCCTACGGTGTGAGTCGAAGGCCGCCAGTACCTCTGTGGGAGTCTTGTCCCACCCGGTGACGTCGATCGCCAGCGTGAATCCATCGGTCCACCGGGCAGCCCAGGGATGCTCCGGAAGAAGGCCCCGATCGAAGATCGTCAATACGAGGGTCGGTCGTTCGACGCCGTTTTCGGTCATCGTTCCGGACCGCAGATCGTCGACATCGACCCATGGAAGTCGAACCGAGCCATGGAACGGCCCACCGAAAGCGACCAGGAGCCCCGCATCGTCGACGGTCAGGATGCGTCTGGGGAAGAGGAGCTCTCGGAGTCCCCACACCAGAGCAACCGACCCGACGAGCGCCAAGAACGACGCCCAGATCAGGTCTCTGGCTTCGAACGCATCGAGATCCCCCGGGTAGATGAGTTCGCCAAAGCGCGTGAGCAGCGTGGCGCCGGTGAGGAAGTCATACATCATGGCGAGAAGAGGAACTCCGGCAAGGGCGACGAGGAACGGTCGGATCGCCCGGCGCCGCACGGAGAAGGCTTTGTCTTTCATTCCAGTCCCAACTCTGAGGGTGTCAATACCGGTCGGAACGGGATGCGGCGCCTGTCCATCTCGGCTCCGGCGACCCCACCGCTCCGATCGACCAGGCAGATCACCTCTTGAACAACCAACCCTTCAGCTTGGGCGGCTTCGATAGCCTCGATGATGGCTCCACCGGTCGTCGTCGTGTCCTCGACAATGGATACGGCATCGCCCGCTTCGACCGGGCCGGCGAGTCGACCACCCGTACCGTGAGCCTTGGCTGCCTTGCGAATGGAAAAGGCGCGTAACGGCCGGCCGGCTTCGCTGGCGGCGATAGCGGTAGCCAACGCCACCGGGTCGGCTCCCATCGTGAGACCACCCACCGCCACCGAGTCGGGATGAACCAGCGGCATGAAGGCTGCGCCGACAAGACGAGCTCCCTCGCCGTCGAACGTGGTCTGGCGGGCATCCATGTACCAGCTGGAGACGGCACCGGAACGAAGCGTGAACGGACCGTCGGTACGGATGGCGTGCGTCATGAGGTGCGCCTTGAGGGACTCGAGGACGTCGGAAGGATTTTTTGAAAAAGTGCTCAAGTGATCCGTCTCCGCTGCCGATATTGGGGAAGTAACACGATTTAGCCTCCCGTGTTAGCCCGACCATAGCGACCGCCCCGCCCAGGGCGGTTGCTTGCTTAGCCCTCTGGATGGCCGCACCACTAGCGTGGGCGCGATGGAGATCATACTGATCCGCCATGCCCAACCCGCCTGGTCCCAGGATGGCCTGGCGGTGTCCAATCCTGGGCTGACGTCACTCGGCGTGCGCCAGGCCGCCCGCCTCGGCGAGCCCGCCGCCGAATGGCAGTCCGGCGGCGACGGGAACGACACGCTGATCATGGCCTCCACGATGGAACGGTCGCTCCTGACGGCGGTCCCCGTCGGCAACGGCGCCGGCATCCCGGTCTCCCATCATCCGTGGCTGGAGGAGATTCGGCCTCCGGATCATTGGCACGGGCAACCCACCGAGTACGTTGACGACCTCTTTTCTGGCGCCCTGGCGCGCCCGCCCGAGGCGTGGTGGGACGGATTCGACGGAGGCGAGAGCTTCCGGGACTTCCACCGCCGTGTCACCAACGGGTTCCTCAACGCCGGAGCGGAATTCGGACTCACCAAATCCGCCCTCCACCAGCAACTCTGGGACCTTCCGGAGTCTGGTCCCGAACGGTTGGTGCTCGTTGCCCACGGCGGAACCAACGCGGTCCTCCTCGGTCTCCTTCTTGGCCTCGAAACGGTTCCATGGGAGTGGGAGAGGTTCTTTTTCACGCACGCCTCGATCACCAAGATCGCCTCGACGCCCATCGGGACCTCTCATACCTTCAGCCTCCGCGAGTTTTCCGACACCACCCATCTGGGTGACGCCGAAATCACCGCCTGACCACACGCGTGATGGTCGCCGCCTGGACGGGTCGGGTCGGTACCATTCCAGATGATGCCTGTCGTCTCCCACAGCCGCACAGAACATGTTCTGGCCTCGGTCGCCGTTGTCCTGGCGGTTGCCCTCTATCTGGCGTTGCGTGGCCCGCTCGGAGAGCCGGCTGTGGCCATCTCGATCATCCCGGTTGCGGTCATCGCGACAACCTATGGAACAAGAGCAGGCCTGATAGCGTCGGCGGTCGCCTTCCCCTTCAACACCTTCCTCCTCGAAGCGTTGATCCAAACGAGCGACTCAGGGGGCGGCACGGTCACTTCGTCGCTCATCTCCGTCTCACTCTTCGGCGTCGCCTGGCTCTTCGGCCGGTTCCATCTCCTGCGCGTCCGCTTGGCGGCCGAGTCCCGCTTGCGCGCCAGGGCCGAGGCAGCGCTTCGACTCAGCGAGGACCGACTGAACGGCTTTCTGGCGGCCACTCCCGACACCATCCTCCGCCTGGGGCCGACCGGTCGGCTGCTCGAACTACACGGCGCCCACCATCTGATGGAGAGTCCCCCTCCCAAAGAAGAGTTTCTGTTCCGGTCGCTCGATGAAGTCCTTCCGCCCGAGGCTGCCGCCGAGATCATGAAGGAGGCCGAGCTGGTCCGGAACGGGACAGAACGAACCCTCTCCATTTCGTTGCCCGGCGCCGAGGGGGACCGCCATCTCCGTCTGAGTCTCACTCGTTTCGGCGAGCGTGATGTGGTCGTCATCGCCAGAACTACGGACCACGCCCCACGCAGTTCGTAGGAACCCGTATCAGTCTTTGGAGCCGGGTCGGGTAGCCTGCCGCCGATGCCCGAGTTCACATGCCAGCAATGTCAGACCTCGTTCTCCCTCCCCCAGAACGTGCTCGACCGGTATCCGGGATGGACGCCCCGTCAGTGCCGGACATGTCGCGAGGCGGGCAACTCGTCATCGGGGCAGACCAAGAAGAGAAAGACGAGAACCCGAACAGCCACTGCCGGCGAGAACCTGACGGTCGGGGAGGTGTTGGAGCGCTACACGGATGGGCCCAGCACCGGCGTGTTCACAGATGGAAGTTCGGTCCCCAACCCCGGACCCGGTGGTTGGGGTGCGGTCTACGTTCGCGACGGAGAGATCGTCGCTCAGGATTTCGGCCACGACCCTGACACGACGAACAATCGCATGGAACTCCTCGCTCTCATCAGAGGGATCGACCTCGTGCCCCCAGGAGTGCCTGCCACGCTCTACACCGACAGCAATCTCGCCGTCCAGACGGTCAACCAGTGGGCGGTCGGGTGGGAGAGGAACGGGTGGAAGCGCAAGACCGGGCCGATCAAGAACCTGGAGCTCGTCAAGGAGCTGTATGGTACGATCAAGGCACGACCCGAACTCTCGATCGAGTGGGTGCAGGCACACGCCGGCAACCGATGGAACGAGTACGCCGACGCGCTCAGCACGGCATGGCAGCGAGACGACCTCTGACGACTCCTCCGCGGCGCCACGCAACCGCGATGAAGCGCTCTATTTGCCGAATCGTCGCTCGCGCCGGGCGAAGTCCCGCAGGGACCTGAGGAAGTCGACCCGCCGGAACGCCGGCCAGTACACGTCCACGAAGGAGAACTCCGCGTAGGCCGACTGCCACAAGAGGAAGCCCGATAGGCGGGATTCGCCTGAGGTACGGATGATGAGATCGGCGTCGGGGAGATCGGCGAGGTACATGTGCGAAGCCAGCGAATCGAGGTCGATTCGGTCGGCGAGGTCCTGGCCGGTGTGACCCTCCGCCGACAGGTTGCTGACGAGCTCCTTCACTGCGTCCGCGATTTCTTCGCGACCTCCGTAACCCATGGCGATATTGAGGCGCCGACTCCCGGTTGGCCGGGCCGTCACCATCTGTTTGGCTGCGGTGACGAGTTTCGCCGGCAGGAGATCGAGGCTCCCGATGACCCTGATGGCCATGTCGTGGCGTTCGGCCAGCGCTGGAAGCCGGCCGAACAACTCGATGAGTACCTCGAAATACGGCTCGAGTTCTTCGGTGGGCCTGGTGAGGTTCTGAGTGGAAAGCACCCACCCTGTGATGGTCGTGATCTCGAGGTCTTCGGCCCAGCCGAGGAACTCCTCGAATTTCCTCATGCCCGCCCTATACGAGGCGGTGTAATCCGGCAGCCGGGCAGCCCGGGCATAGCGGCGATGTCCATCCAGGATGATGCCGATGTGGGCGGGAAGAGGGCCGTCGGTCAGTTCGCTCTCCAGGCGCTGTTCGTAGAGCCGGTAGAGCGGTGCTGTCATTCTGGATCGTGCTGACATGAGAACCCTCCGTCACCATCGTACCCAACGTCCTCCCCTTGCCTACCGTTCCCTGGCATTCCTACGCCGGATTGGGCGTATACTCCCCCCGGTATTTCTCTTTCGATGCTCGAGGACCATGTTCAAGAACGTCTCACCAACCAAGGCGCACGAGGCCGTCACGACCGGAGCGGGAATGCTCGTCGATGTTCGCCGCAAGGACGAATGGAAGGCCGGCAGATCGCCGCTCGCCATTCACTTGTCGATGGAGTCACTCCCGAAACGGAAGGCTCGGCTGGAGGGACAGACGGTCTATGTCGTTTGCCGGAGCGGCAACCGAAGTGGACGCGCCGCCCGCTACCTGCGAAGCGAGGGCATCGAGGCTTACAACGTGGCGGGCGGCATGAACCGGTGGAAACGTCTCGGCCTGGCCGTGGTCGATCACAAGGGCCGGACCGGCGCCGTCATCTAGGCCCGTCATCTCGGCGCCGGCATCTAAGGGCCGACTCGTCGATCACACCGCCAGAGCGTCCGGCATGTCTACATGTTTCGCTCGAAGGAATTCGCCCAGGGTCTTTGCCTGGGGGTCGACCCGGGTGGAGGAGGCCACGCCTTCGCCGAGAAGTCCGACGACGACGAAGTTGAGTGCCCAGAGGTTGGGAAAGTCGTGGCGAAGGACCTCGAGGCCGGCGGTCTCCGGAATGAGCCGGCGGAACTTCTCGACCGTCAGGAAGTCCGACAACCAGGCGAATCCTTCGGCGTTGCGAGCCCAGATACCCACGTTGGCGTTGCCCCCTTTGTCTCCGGACCTGGCACCGAAGGCCCGGCCGAGCGGGTGCCTCGAACTCGCTCCACCGACTGGGGTAACGCCGGGGTGCACGGGCTCTTCGATCTCGAACGGCTCGGCAAGGGTCATCGCGATCGGGATGGTCTCGCCGGCGATGGTCACGGTCTGATCGAGTGTGTCCGCCGCCACGGTGGTCGGCCAGTAGACCGCATAGGGGGAAGCCTCGCCCGGTGGCGCGGTGAGAGCAAAGCCGGGGTAATTGGCCAGCACCAGTTCGACCGCGGCGGACGAGAACGCCCGACCGACTTTGATCGGGTCTGGATCCTTCACGGTGATCCGCAGTTCGGTGATGGCTTCGACGTTGGAGAGTGGGTCGGGGTGTTCCCTCCCGAGAAGCTGAACGTCGGTCTCGGCGTACTGCTCCTTGCCGCCGGTGGCCACCCACAGGGCTGCTTCGGCAGCGGCTGCCTTGGACTCCGTGTCCAAGCCCGGCACGAGGAGTCCCATGGAGTTGCGGTAGCCCCCCAGGTAGTTGAGGGCGACCTTGGTGGTGGCCGGCGGCGCCTCGCCGCGGACACCGGACACGAGCACCCGATCGTCGCCTTCGTCGGTCAACCGAATCGTGTCGAACCGGGCCGTCACGTCGGGATTGAGGTAATGGCGATCCCCTATCTCATAGAGCAGCTGGGCGGTCACCGTTCCGGTCGACACGAGACCCCCCGTGCCAGGGTGCTTCGTGATGACCGTCGATCCATCCGATCGGATCTCTGCGATGGGAAAGCCGAGCCGATCCAAGCCTGGAACCTCTTGGAAGAAGGCGTAGTTGCCCCCACAACACTGCGTGCCGCACTCGATGATGTGGCCGGCGACCAACGCTCCGGCGAGAGCATCCCAATCCTGCCGACCCCAGCCGTGATGCCAGATCGCCGGGGCCATCACCACGGCTGCGTCCGTCACCCGACCCGTCACCACGATGTCAGCGCCGCGGGCCAGCCCCTCGACGATGCCCCACGACCCGAGATAGGCATTGGCGGTGACAGGTTGCACCCCCTTCTCAGCGAGGGACTCGCCCGTGTCGAGATGGGTGAGGGCGTTGCCGTGGCGTTGGTACTCATCGAGCCGTCCGACGATGTCGTCCCCGTCGACGACTGCGATCCTCGGATCCAACCCAAGGCGTCCCGCAATGGCCGTGAGTTCTGCAGCGAGCCCGTTGGGGTTGAGCCCTCCGGCATTCGAAACGACCTTGATTCCACGCTCCAGACAGGTGCCCATCGTGTCTTCCATCTGACGCAGGAAGGTGGTGGCATACCCGCCACCCGGGTTCTTGGCTCGGTTCTTCCAGAGGATCGCCATCGTCAACTCGGCGAGATAGTCCCCGGTGAGGACGTCGATGGGTCCGTCTTCGATCATCTCACGGGCAGCCGACAGCCGATCCCCGTAGAACCCGGAGCAGTTGGCGATCCGGATGACATCTCCCATGAAAGCTCCAAGTTGGCGGCTGGCGACCAGGCTAGGTGCTGCATCGGCAAGAATGTGATGATGTCTGTCTCGGAGTTCATCAGAACCCACACTTCGGAGATCACGCTCGACAACGGACGGCGGGTGGTGGTGCGGCCAGTCGGGCCCGACGACCGGCAGCGCCTGCGAGAGGGCCTCGCCAAGGCGAGCGCCAACAGCCGCTACCTCCGCTTCCTCCGCCCCGTTGACGAACTCTCAGCGAAAGAGACGGGCTACCTCCTCAACATCGACTATCGAGATCATTTCGCCTGGGCTGCCCTGGCGGCCGACGAGCCCAACCAACCTGGCCTCGGGGTAGCCCGCTACGTCCGCCAGCAAGACGATCCCGACTCGGCTGAGGCGGCCATCATCGTCATCGACGAGGCTCAGGGCTTGGGGATTGGGACACTGCTCATGCGACTACTGGCAGAGAGCGCCCAGGCAAACGGGATCAGGCGATTCAGTGGCTACGTCTCTGCCGAGAACCGCGCGGTGATCGAGGCCTTGGCGAAGAGCGGTGCTTTGGTGGAGCGCGAGGACACCCACTTCAGGCTCACGGTCGAGTTGCCGTTTCCCGATGAGCTCTTCGCTGGGAGCATCCTGCGCGAGACGCTGAGAGCGATCGCCGAGGGCCTGGTGGCCTCGGACTGACCCACCCCGTTCGGCGTCCCGGTCTGGCGCCCGTCGGCGGCCCGGTCTGGGCTCGGTCAGGCTACGGCCGCTTCAACGTCCTCGATGGTCGTCGGGAGACCAGCCGTGAGGTTCTCTGCGAGTTCGGGACCCATCAGAAGATCGTCCTCGATGCGAATTCCGATTCCTCGGAACGCTTCCGGAATCGTCCATTCGACCTTGGGCTGAGTCGCCTTTTCCTCGGCTTCCAGTTTCCGGGCCGCATCCCAGCCCATCGTGTAACGACGCTCGACGATCTCGTCGAGGTCATACTCGACCAACGCGAACTCTGCTTTCTCCCGGTACGGGTCGATATAGAGGCCAGGCTCGACCGTGAACGACATGCCGGGCTCGAGGAGGCGAGGGGAGCCCGCCACTCGTTGGCTGCCGGCGTCGTGCACGTCCATGCCCAACCAGTGCCCCGTTCCGTGCATGAAGTACTCCCGATAATGATGCATCGCCAATGATTCGTCGACGCTGCGCGGGAGGAGCCCGAGTTCGGACATCCCCTCGGTGAGCACCCGCTTGGCCGTTTCGTGCATTCGGTCATATGGAGCGCCCACTCGAGCTTCACCAATGGCCGCCAGGTGAGCTGCCAGAACCACCTCGTAGATCGCTCGCTGAGCGGCGGTAAAGCGGCCGTCGACAGGGAAAGTCCTGGTGATATCGGCCGAGAAATAGCCGTATTCGGCGGCGGCGTCGATGAGGAGGAGTTCGCCCTCCTCCATCTTCCGATCGTTCTCGGTGTAGTGGAGAACGCAGGCGTTGGGCCCCGACGCCACGATGGAGGGGTACCCGTTCCTCGGCGATCCCTCGTTCCGAAACACGAACTCCATTGCAGCCTGGGTCTGGTACTCCCACATTCCAGGTCGGGTGGCTTCCATGGCGGCGCGGTGGCCGGCCATCGAGATCTCTGCTGCTCGCCGGAGCAGCGCGGCTTCGGACTCCGTCTTGCGAAGCCGCAGTTCGGCCAGAACCGGGGTCGGATCGACCACGGTGCGGGGAATGACCCGCCCGAAGCGGTCTTCCAGTGAGGCGAGTCCTCTCACTTTTCCGAGCACCTCGGCGTCCAGACGCCCTCCCGACCGATAGAAGAGCCGGTCGCGGCCGACCAGGTGCTCGGCGAGCTTGCTCCCGAACTCCGCGACCGGATAGGCGGCATCTGCCCCGAAATCGGCTACCGCTCCCTCGACCCCGCTTCGAAAGCCGTTCCAGATCTCCATCTCCCGATCGCGCGGGCGAACGAAGAGCACGTACGGTTCGGTCGGGTGTGAAGGATCGATGACGGCCACCGCGTCCGGTTCATCGAAACCGGTCAGGAAGAAGAAGTCGGAATCCTGGCGAAACTCGAAATCGACGTCGTCGTTGCGTGGACTCTCGCCGGCTGCGGGGATGATGGCCACGCCCCCGTCCAGGGCTTCTGCAAACCGGGTTCTTCGAGCTAGGTACTGTTCCATGTGCGCCAGGCTACCGGATGCCCTGCCAGCACCGTTCAACGATCCCGTAGCGCCACATCGATGAAGAGCGGATAGTGATCCGAGCCGAGATCCGGCCCCAACCACCGTCGGAGCGTCACCCATTCCGAGGTGATCACCGCGTGGTCGATCGGTATGGCGAACGGCTCGAACCCGGCCGGCCAGGTTGCCTGGAACCCGTTGCCCCAAGCCGTATCCGTGAGCCCGTCCGAAGGAAACGCATGGGACCAACTCGTCGCGTTGAAATCCCCGATCACGATGGCAGGGCCAGGCGAGGCTTGCGCCCATCGTTCGACGTCCGCGAACTGACGGTCCCGGATATCTGAGTAGTACTTCGAGACAGGTGCGTAGGCGTGAATGCCGAGGATCTGTACCTGGGTGTCATCGTGTGTCAGGGTCACCTCCACCGCCACCCGCTGATCAGGACCAAGCACCAGGCCCCGCACCGCATCGGCCCGGCGAGAGAGGACCGCCGTGCCAAAGATCGAGCCCTCCCGGCGAGGGAAGGTCAGCTCGAACGGAACCTCTCCCTCCGCCAGATAGTCCTCCCAGTCGACGTTTGCCTCGTGGAGGAAGACCAGTTCGGCGTCGGTCCTCCTCAGGAACTCCAGCACCGGCTCCGGGTCGGTTGCGAACCCCTTCACGTTGAACGAGAGGATCCGCAGGGGCTTCCCATGAGACAGATCGTCTGAGACATCGTCTGGGGTAGTGGGCAGGAAGAGCGGGACGATCAGAGCAGTGTTGACCAGCAGACCCAAGATCACGAACCCGGTCGCCACTTTTCGTCTGGTGAAGACGAGAGCGGCTGAACCCACGCTGAGCAAGACCACGTACTGCAGGCGAAAATGGGCCAGAAGATCGAGCTGCCAAATCCACAGCCCGGCGAACGACGCCAGAGAAACGAGCGAGATCGCGCTGAAAGAGAAGGCCAACACGCCCGAGGTCAGGGTGCCGATCGATCCGGAGGGTCGTCTCATGAGAACGCAACGGTAACCGTTCTCCAGGCGGTAACGATCAGATGGTTGACAACCAGTTGCCGATCTCCCGCCCGATCTCGGATCCGGAATCCTCCTGGATGAAGTGGATCCCGGGCACGGTCACCTCTGTTTGGTTTGGCCAGGCACGACAGAAGTCGCGTTGAGCGCCGACGAGGATGGAACCCGGATCAGCGTTGATGAACAGTTTCGGGACGTCAGCGGTGGACAGCCATTCGGCGTACTCCGCCACAACGGCATGCACGTCTGCCGGTTCGCCCGATATCGGGATCTGTCGCGGCCAGGTCAGCGTGGGTCTTCGTGCCTCTCCGACTTCGACGAACGGCCGGCGATACTCTTCCATTTCTTCGTCGGTCAGGTCTCGAAGGACCGATCCGGGCAGGACTCGCTCTACGAAGTAGTTCTTGCCCAGAATGAGGTCTTCCCCTGCCTCCCCCCGCAGCGCCTGGAAGAACCCGCGCGCCGATTCGGGCCAGGCATCCCAGTCTGGGATCGGCTGCACCATCGCCTCCATGTAGGCGATGCCCTTGACGGCGTCCTGGTGGCGATGAGCCCAGTCGAAACCCAACGCTGAACCCCAGTCGTGCACCACCAGGATGACCTTCTCGTGGACACCCAGAACCTCCAGCAGGCCGTCAAGGTACGTGCGGTGGTCCTCGAAGGTGTACGAGTTGGGTCCGCTCGGCACGAGTTTTCCCGAGTCGCCCATACCCAACAGATCGGGAGCGATCAGACGACCACGGCCCTCGAGTTCCGCCATGACATCTCGCCACAAGAATGACGACGTCGGGTTCCCATGGAGGAAGACAATGGGATCACCGCTGCCGTGCTCGACATACGCCATTCGAATTCCTAGAACCTGCTGAAACTTCTTCCGGCTCATGGTGTTTCCCATCATCGCGATGTTCTTGAACCTACCCCCATCGAGAAGTAGCAGATCGCCCGGCGCGGCGATCGACGGCGCCCAGTTCCACCGGCACCCGGAGGTGAGGTCGTCGAGAAGGTCGGTGTCGGCGTGAGCTGATCAGCTCTTTGGTCATGGCAGGCATGCTTCGATGCAATAGTCTTTCAGGCATGACACGCTCGATCGCAACCACGACCACTGTCCCCCGCCAGGCGCTTCTGGAGTTTCTGCGCCCCCGCCATCGGGCCGTCTTGTCAACCCTCAAACGCGGCGGCGGCGCGCAGCTGTCGCCAGTCACCATCGGAGTCGACAACGACGGCCGCCTCGTGGTGGCGACCTACCCCCAACGCGCCAAAGTGCGCAACATTCGTCGCAACCCTGCCGTTTCGATCTGCGTGATGTCCGATGGCTTTGATGATGCATGGGTGCAGGTCGACGGGACCGCCGAGGTCCTCGACTTGCCGGAGGCGCTGGAGCCGCTGGTCGAGTATTTCCGCAATATCGCCGGCGAACACTCCGATTGGAACGAATACCGCCGGGCGATGGTCCAACAGGGCAAGGTTCTCATCCGCGTCGAGATCGACCGCTGGGGTCCGATCGCCACAGGGGGATTTCCGCCCGAGCTGGCGGACGATTAGCAGCCCGGTGCGTCCACCGATGCTCCGGGATCATCCGAACCGAAAGGCAGCCATGCAGAAAGCGCATACGTACTCCATCGTGGCCAGGGACCCCTCCACGGGAGACTTCGGGGTGGCAGTTCAGTCACATTGGTTCAACGTCGGCAGAATCGTGCCATGGGCGAGAGCCGGAGTCGGGGCCGTCGCCACCCAATCCATGGTCGAGGTTTCGTACGGCCCGCGCGGTCTGGCGTTGATGGCCGAGGGGCGGTCTGCACCGGAGGCGCTCTCCGCCCTCCTCGAAGCTGACGAACAGCAAGCGCTGAGGCAGGTGGCCATGGTGGACGCCGCCGGTGTAGTAGCGGTTCACACCGGAGAGAGTTGTATCGCCGAAGCCGGTCATCGATGGGGACCCGGTTGGTCGGTCCAGGCGAACATCATGCGATCCGACACCGTGATTCCGGCCATGGCCGGTGCTTTCGAGGCTTCGCAGGGTGCCCTCGCCGACCGCTTGATGGCCGGCTTGGTGGCTGCCGAGTCGAGCGGCGGGGACCTGCGCGGAAGTCAGTCGGCTGCCCTGCTCGTCGTCGGAGAGGACGCGGTGGAACCAAAAGTCGACCTACGCGTCGAGGACCACCCCGACCCAATCGGCGAGCTGACCCGCTTGCTGGAAGTGGCCCGAGCCTATGACTTCATGAACGAAGGGGACGCCGCGCTCGGCGAAGGCGACCTTTCCGCAGCTCGCAGAGCGTATTCGGCGGCAGCCCAGCACTCCGACAACCCGGAAGTCCTGTTCTGGCAGGGACTGGGCCTCGTAGAGTCCGGCGGGGGAGCGGAGGGGATGAGGTCGCTCCGCTCGGCAGTGGAGGGGAATCCCGATCTTGGAGAACTGCTTCGGCGCCTGCCGGCGGCCGGGTTGATCGACCCTGCCAGGGCGGCTGAACTGCTGGCCGCCCTGGGTTTGACCTGACCCGTCCCAGCCGGCCGCCTCGAGAGCCTGACGCCTTTCGGTATCCACCCGAGAACGGAAACCGCCGTCTCCTTCACGACGTCTCAATGAGAAGAAATCTCACTTGGAGGCGAACACCCATGACAGCCCCCTCCCGCTACGCAACCGCCGTGTTGCTGGCCCTCGCTTTGGTGCTGGTCGGCTGTTCCGACAGCGCCACAACGACAACGACCACGTCACCGACCACGCTCCCCTCGTCGACGACCACCACCGCTCCTTCGACCACCACCACCATCGCCACGAGCACGAGCACGAGCACGAGCACGACCGCCGCCACGACCAGTACGTTGCCAGGCGAGCCGATCGACATAGGGCCGGCGGCGGGAGACGAACTGGGCGTGATCGGGGTCGCCCATGACGACGTGCTCAATGTGAGGAAGGCGCCGGGAGCCGACCAGCCGATTGTGACCACCCTGGCCCCGACGGCCGACGACGTAGTTGCCATGGGTGCGGCCCGGCAACTCCCCTCGTCGATCTGGTACCAGGTCACCGCCAACGGCACCACCGGGTGGGTGAACAGTTCCTTCGTTGCCTACCTCGGAACCGTCGACGACGTGACTGCTGCCATCGTGGCCGGCCTCGGGGAGATTCCGACGGCCGACTCGATGCTCGCACTTGGCACCCTGGTCGCTGAGGCGGTGAGTTCCGACGAGGAGCCCGTCTCGAAGCTCACCGTGACCGTGGCGCCCACAATCGGGGACCTGGGCGAGATCACCATGGACGTCGTGGGTTTGGGCGACGACTCGGTCCGAGGAATCCGACTGCACGTCTTCGGAACGCCCGATGGGACCGGCAAGAGCTTCTCCCTCGGGGCTGTCGAAAAAACGGAGCTCTGTGCGCGAGGTGTCACCTCAGGGGGTATCTGCGTGTAGCAAATGCTCGAGTTCCTCTCCCTCCCGCTGCGATGCCGGCCACTCGACGGGCCGGCATCGCTCTATCACATCTTCGGGCGATCAGAACGAAGTTCACATGTTCAGGCGATCAGAACGAAACGGTCGCCAGGTTCGAACAGGTTGCCGTGTTCTGTTCGCACACCTGATACTCGAAGGTTCCGCTCGTGGCGTCGATCCGGTCGGAGTGGGCGCCGTCGTTGCGCGTGGTGGAGACGAGTTGGCCGTCGCGGTAGACGTCGACCCTCGCCCCGGAGGCACCCGTCCAGGTCAGGTCCGCCCTCACCCGATTCCGGAGAGCCGTTCCGACGACGCTCAGGGTGATGGCCGGGCCATCACCGACGGTCACCGAGACGGTGTCGGTGGCGGTATTCCCACCTGAGTCGGTCACGGAGGCCGAGACGACGTGGGTGCCGTCGCTCAGGCTCGCCGCGAAGCTCCCGCCAGAACCGATCGCTCCGTCGATGTCGGACGTCCACGACAGATTGGCCGTCAGGTCGCCGTCTTCGGAATCCGAAGCCGATCCCGTGAATGTGATGGTCGTCCCGGACCCGAACACCGCACCATCGGTTGGTGCGGAGACCGACACGGTCGGCGCCAGATCCGAACCACCACCCGTGGCGACCAGGGCTGGAACGAAGCCAGTGGCGTCGAGGAGTCGCTCCTTGATCCCGTCGCCCGAGTTGTCGGTCCAGTCCAGGTTGCCCGCGGTAACGACCTGGTCGTACAGCTGGAACACGTCGGCCGCATCGTTGGGGTTGTCTGCGCTGGCCAAGAGAGCGAGCGCACCGGCCACGTGAGGCGAAGCCATCGACGTACCGCTGATCGTTCCGACCGATCCGAGTTCGACCGGGTAGGTGGAGAGTATGCAGGTGCCGGGGGCGGCGATGCCAACCACCGTGCCGTAGTTGGAGTAATCGGCCAAGGTGTCGTCTGCTCCAGTCCAGCAGTTCGATGAGCCGGCCCCACCGGGAAGGCCGTCGAAATCTGTGAGTGAACTCACCGTGAGGGTGTTGTCGAACGACGCCGGACTGTAGAGCGCCGCATCGGACGAGTCGTTCCCAGCCGCCACGGCGAAAGCCACTCCAGCATCGACCGCACCCTGAATGGCGTCGTATTCGGCTTGGTCGAATCCGAAGCCGCCGAGGCTCATGTTGGCCACCTCGATGGTGTCAGCATTGGCGGCGACCCAGTCGATGCCGGCGACGATTCCTGCAGTGGTGCCGAAGCCCCGGCGATTCAGGACCTTGACGGCCCAGATGCGGGCGCCGGGCGCCACCCCAACCACATAGGAGTCGTTGTCGATCGCACCGATCGTGCCGGCTACGTGCGTGCCGTGATAGTGGTCGTCATCACCGCCGGTCGAGCAGGTACCGCGCAGACAACTCACGCCACCCACCACATTGAGGTCGGGGTGCTCGAGGTCGACGCCGGTGTCGATCACGGCCACGTCCACATCGACCCGGAAGTCGTCGTTGCCGTCGATGTCGATGTTCGTGTTCGTGTCCGCGAAGATTCGCCGAATGCCGGTTGGCTCATCTTGGGCCGAGATGCTGTGGACGCGATCCATCTGCACGTACGCCACGCCCGGCTCACGGGCGAGGGCGGCAGCCTGAGAGGCCGACATGGCCATGGAGAACCCTCGCAAGGCGTGTTGGTAGACGAAGCCGACTTCACCGTCGTAGGCTGCCGACGCTTCCGAGGCAACGGCCGCCACCGACTCTTCCCCTGCAAGCAGGGCCACGCCCGATCCCGCCTGGTCCTCGAGTACCACGATGTAGGTCTGCCTCTGCTGGTCGCCCGCCGCGCCCGCCGTGGTGATCCCTGTCAAGACCATGACAACGGTCATGAGAGCGAAGGTTGTCTTTCGAATCACGGCCCACTCCAGTGACTAGTCAGGGGGCGATTGTAGTGAAGCATCAAGGCGACGCAAGCGTTGCGCTTGGCGGAGTGCCTGCGGTGATACGCCTCGGCCAGGTCTCCCCAATCCTCAGGCGTCCGGCCAGTCCTCAGTCGTCCGGCTCTTCGAGGGCATCGGCGATCGAATCGCGCATCCATTGCAGTTGGCGGCTCACCTCCGAGAAGGACCCGCCGCCTGGAGTGACGCGCTGCTGCACGGACTCGCGCGGGTCGAGGAGGGCGAGATCTTCCGGATCGAATCCGCTGGTGACAAGGTCGTCGGCGGTGGCGTCAGCGAAGGTCCTTCCTTGGTCGGCCAACGTTCGAATCAGGCCCCCGACCGTCTCGTGCGCCACCCGAAATGCGATGCCTCGCTTCACCAGGGCCTCCGCCAGGTCGAGGGCCGTCACCTCAGGGCGGGGTGCGGGCGGATGGAAGGTGGCGGACGCCATCATCGCCCCCAGCGTCTCGAGGGACCCCGCCAGGACATCGTCGGCGTGGAAGACCAATCGTTTGTCTTCCTGGAGGTCGCGGTTGTACGTCAGCGGTAGTCCCTTTTGCAGGGTCAGCACCGAGGCGACGTCGCCGATGACGCCGGCAGCGCGGCCGCGGACGAGTTCGGCGACGTCCGGGTTCTTCTTTTGCGGCATAGCCGAGGACCCGGTCGTGAATGAATCCGGAAAGGACACCCACCCGAACTCGGAGGTCGACCAGAGAATCACCTCTTCGGCGAGACGAGAGAGATGCGTCATCGCC
Source organism: uncultured Acidimicrobiia bacterium (assembly GCA_963752075.1). GTDB lineage: Bacteria > Actinomycetota > Acidimicrobiia > Spongiisociales > JAENVV01 > CBDUEV01. The sequence goes on along the minus strand of CAVVWO010000003.1, from coordinate 190,408 downwards.
TGGGCACACACGAACACGTACTCTGCGACGAAGTCCCGCGAGGCAACGGCATCCATCGAATTCACGAAATGCCACCGCCAGCCGAGCAGGTTGGCCGAGACCGCGGGATCCAGAGGAAGGCTGCTGCCACCCGAGGCGCCGGCACCCAGTGGGGAAACCTCGATCCTTCCGATCGCCGACCTCATCCGTTCCGCGTCGCGTCGCAGCATCTCCCCGTAGGCGAGCAGATGGTGCGCCAGCGGCACGGCCTGGGCCTGCTGGAGGTGGGTGTAGGACGGCACCACGGCATCTCCCACCTCTTCCGCCTTGTTGACCAGGTGCGCCGCCATGGTGGCCATCCGGCGGACCTGCTCACGGCCCGACTTCGACAGGTAGAGACGCAGATCCAATGCCACCTGGTCGTTGCGGGATCGGCCGGTGTGGAGCTTTTTGGCGGGCTCTCCAACCATTTCGATCAGTCGCCGTTCGACCGCGGTGTGGACGTCCTCGTCGGTATCCAAGAAGACGAACGTCCCCTGCCGTGACTCTTCGTAGATCTGCCCAAGGCCCTCCAGAAGGAGAGCAGCCTCGCTCTCGGCAAGCAGACCTTGTTCGGCGAGCATGCCGATATGAGCCATCGATCCGCGCACGTCCACTTCGAGGAGCCTCCGATCGACGGTATCGACGGTATAGGCCCACAGCAGTTCGTCCGGGTCGCTACCGAAGCCACCCGACCACAGCGTCACTCCCCTTCTCCGAGGCGGGCTTCGGCCGTCCGACGCAAGCGAAGAGCGTTGAGACGGATGAAACCGGCGGCGTCAGCCTGGTCGTAGACGTCGTCGGCTTCGAACGTCACGGTGGCGTGGTCATAGAGGGCGTAATCGGACCGACGGCCTTCGATATACACCCCGCCCTTGTAGAGCCGGAGTCGTGCTTCGCCACTCACCCTGTCCTGCGTCGTGTCCATGAACGCTTGAAGGGCCTCTCGTTCGGGAGAGAACCAGAAACCGTTGTACACCATCTCCGCGTATTTCGGGATGAGCTCATCGCGAAGGTGGGCCACCTCGCGGTCGAGCGTGAGTGATTCGACTGCCCGGTGGGCGTAGTGGAGCAGCGTCCCTCCAGGCGTCTCGTACACCCCGCGGCTCTTCATGCCGACGAAGCGGTTTTCGACGATGTCCACTCGTCCCACCCCGTGCCGACCCCCGATGGCGTTCAACCTCGCCAGGAGAGCTGCAGGGGCGAGCTCCTCGCCGTTCACTGCGATCGGGTCACCCTTCTCATAGTGAATCGTGATGATCTCCGCCTGATCAGGGGCATCTTCCGGGTCGACCGTCATCTTGAACATCCCGCGAGGAGGGCTCACCCACGGATCCTCCAACACGCCGCCCTCGTAGCTGATGTGCAGCAGGTTGGCGTCCATCGAGTAGGGCTTCTCCTTGGTGACAGGCACCGGGATACCGCGCTCCTCGGCATACGCCACACAGTCGGCCCGTCCACGCAGGTCCCATTCCCGCCAGGGCGCCACCACCCGGATATCCGGCTTCAATGCATACGCGGAGATCTCGAACCGGACTTGATCGTTTCCCTTGCCGGTGGCGCCGTGAGCAATAGCGTCGGCACCGGTTTCTTCGGCCGCCTTCACCAGGCCCTTGGCGATCACGGGCCGGGCGAGCGATGTGCCCAGCAGGTAGTAGCCCTCGTACACGGCGTTCGCCCGCAAGGCAGGAAACACATAGTCGGCGACGAACTCCTCTGTCAGGTCCTCGGCGATCGCTTCGACCGCCCCGGTAGCAATGGCTTTGGCTTTGGCTTCCTCGACTTCCTCCCCCTGCCCGACGTCGGCCGTGTAGGCCACGACCTCGACGTCGTATTCTTCTTTCAGCCAGGTCAAAATGACCGACGTGTCGAGTCCACCCGAGTAGGCGAGTACCACCTTCTTCATCATCCGGCTCCGATCTTTTCAAGGGTTTCCGCGACGGTCCGACCAGCCACCCCGTGGCCCGCGATGACCATGAGAGTGTCGTCTCCGGCGATCGTTCCCAGCACACCGTCCAGGGGCGCCGAGTCGATGGCGGCCGCGACCACATGAGCGGCTCCATCGCCGGTCTTGATCACGACGAGATTCCCCGAAGGGACAATCGACTCGGCGAACTCCGTCAGCGCTCTCGCCAAGCCAGAAAAGGCTTCTCCGGATGGCAGCACCTCGTCGGGCAACACGTACCTCGAGCGACCATCGATGCGGGTCTTGATCGCTCCCAAAGCATGGAGATCACGCGAGACCGTCGCCTGCGTCACGTCGTAGTTTGCCGATTGGAGCAGTTCGACGAGGTCGCCCTGGCTGGAGACCTGTTGCTCTTCAAGGAGCTTTCGAACCAATCGTCGTCGTGCTGCTGTGTTCATGAGCGCATGATTATACGTCCGTCCGCATAACCATTCAAAACGGGATCCAGGCGCCCTGTCCGTGACGGTGGGGTCACCGCGTGACCATCGTGCCGATACCCTCCGGAGTGAAAATCTCCAGAAGAAGGGCGTGCTGGACGCGCCCATCGAGGATGTGGACTTGGGCGACGCCCGACTCCAAGGCCCTCACGCAGGACTCGAGCTTTGGAAGCATCCCGGCGGAGACCGATCCGGACTGCACCATCTCTTCGAGCTCGCCCGCCGTGACCCGAGCAATGAGACTGTCCTCGTCTCCAAGATCCCGATACAAGCCCTCCACGTCGGTCAGGTAGACGAGTTTGGCTGCCCCGAGAGCCGAGGCGAGCGCCTGAGCGGCCGTATCGGCGTTGATGTTGTACACCTCGCCGTCCAGTCCCCTCGCCAGAGGCGCCACCACCGGCACAATGCCCCGTTCCAGCATCCCAAAGAGCAGATTCGGGTCAGTTCGCTCGATCTCACCAACGAAGCCGAGGCGTTCGTCCTTGACCGAAGCGGTGAACAGCCCCCCATCGATGCCGGTGACCCCGGCTGCGGTCGCTCCGTGACCCGAAAGCAGGCGGACGATATCGGGGTTGATCTCCCCTGCCAAGACCGACTGCACGACCCGGATCGTCTCTGCGTCGGTGACCCTCAGCCCTTCGACCCAGCTCGGCTCGACGCCAGCCTGACCCATCGCCCTCGTGATGTGCGGACCGCCACCGTGGATCACGACAGGATGGATCCCGACCAGGTTGAGCAGCGCCACGTCGCCGGCGAAGGTGTCTCGGAGCGCCTCGTCGGTCATGGCCGAACCGCCGTACTTGATGACCACGACCTTGTCCTTGAAGGAGCGGATGTAGGGCATGGCTTCCATGAGGATCTTGGCCTTACCCATCGTCGAGGCGATGCGCCCCTTCCGGGCCGAGGGACTCGTGTGGCCGGTGCTCATGACGGTTCCCCGTTGAAAACGACATAGGAAGGCGTGAGGTCGGTGGTCACGACGACACCTTTGCCCTGGCCATGTCCGACCGAGATCCGAACATCCAGGGGACCCGACTTCATGCTCGACAGGAGCGACGGCTCGTCGTACCCCACCGAGGATCCACTCGAGGCAACCTGGACACCCTGGTAGTGCACCGTTACCGCGGCAGGGTCGATGGGCACTCCCGCCACGCCGAGCGCTCCATAGATCCTCCCCCAGTTGGGGTCCCCTCCGTAGAAGGAGGAGCGCACCAACACGGAATCGGCCACAGCCATTCCCAGTCGGCGGGCGGCATCGTCGGTTTCGGCGCCCGTGATCGTCAAGGTGACCACGCGCGAGGCGCCCTCGGCATCCTCAGCCATGGCGGTGGCGAGGCGGCGGCATACTCCGGTGACCGCTGCCGTCAACTCGTCGCGATCCGGCTCCACCGCGCTGGCGCCGGAGGACATGATGACCACTGTGTCGTTGGTTGATTGGCATCCGTCGATATTCAGGCTGTTGAAGGTGGGGCCGACTGCTTGGCCAAGCACGTCGTGCAGGGTCGCCGCATCGACGCGGGCGTCGGTGGTGAGAACGGCCAGCATGGTTGCCATGTCGGGCCGGATCATGCCGGCTCCTTTGGCCATTCCACCCACTACCCATCCGTCGCCGAACTCCGTGACCTGTTTTGGCACCGAATCGGTCGTCAAGATCGCTTCGGCCGCCGGATGACCGTCGGGGCTCAGCGCCGCGACCAACTCCGGGACGCGCTTTGGAAGGTCGTCTGGGAGCTGCGGACCGATCGGGCCCGTCGAACACACGACGACGTCTTCGGCTGCGTGGCCGATGGCCCGACCCACCGCCTCTGCCATCGCCCGGGCAGCGGCCGCGCCTCGTTCCCCGGTACCGGCGTTGGCGCAGCCTGAGTTCAGCACCACCGCGGCTGATCTTCCGTCGGCCAGGTGGCTCCTACTGAGGGACACCGGAGCAGCAGCGGTCATCGACCGTGTGAACACCGCCGCGGAGGGGACAGGACCGGACTCCGATACCACCAGCGCCAGGTCGAGTTGGCCGCCGGCCTTGATCCCGGCCGCGACACCGGCCGCCCGGAATCCTCGAGCGGAAGTAACACTCACGGCATCCATCCTGACATAGGGAGGCCGAGGCCTTCGGGGAGGTCCATCATGAGGTTGGCTGCCTGAATCGCCTGCCCGGCTGCGCCTTTGATCAGGTTGTCTATGGCAGAGAGTACGACCGCCTGGCCCGTGGACGGGTCGAGGAACGCCGATACCAGGGCGCGGTTTGAGCCTACGACCCAGCGCGTCTGCGGAGGCTCGTCGATGACGTCGACGAAGGGCGCCTCTGCGTAGGCGTCTCGCAGGACCGCACCGAGGTCTGCCTGGGTGACTCCTGGATTGGCGGGGCCGGTGGAGGTGGCCGCGATACCTCTCAGCATCGGCACCAGATGCGGAGTGAAAGTGACAGGGACGCGCCCGAGTCCCGAGTAGGTCTCCAACACCATCTCGATTTCTGGTCGGTGACGGTGCTTCGTCACGCCGTAGGCACGGACTCCCTCGTCGACGGACCCGAAGAGGAGGTCTTCGCGCAGCGCCCGTCCCGCTCCCGACGTCCCTGAGACCGCATTGACCACGATGCCATCCACGCCAACCGCTCCGGCTGCCAACAGAGGGGCGAGGCCCAGGACCGCCGCCGTCGGGTAGCAGCCCGGCGATGCCACCCGAAAAGCCCCTGCCAGTTGGGTTGGGAACAACTCGGGGAGCCCGTAGGCCCATGCGCTGAGCTCGGCAGGGAGCGGATGTTCAGATCCGTATGCGCTCACATAGCGCTCAGCCGTGTCCATCCTGAAGTCGCTTCCCAGGTCTACCACTCGAACGCTCCGCTCTGCGAGCGCATGAGCGAGGTCCGCCGAAGCACCATGCGGAAGCGCCAAGAAGGCAATGTCGCAGTCCGAAGCCGTTTCGAGCTCGTGCGTGGCCAGCACCCTATCCCCTCCAGTCAGGTGCGGATGGACCTCCCCCAATCGTCGACCGGCCTGCGTGTGAGCCCCGAGGAGTCGGATTTCAAATTGAGGATGCTCGTCCAGCAGTCGAACCAACTCACCACCGGCGTAGCCGGAAGCACCCAGGACAGCAGCAGAAACCTTCATCGCCACGATTATACGAGTATGCGAATAGGGCGCCAAACGCGCCCGCACGCGTCCATCAGGATCCGGCCAATGGAGCAAGCCCCATCTCGGGAATCGCGGGAATCGGATTCTCGTACAGCCAGGCGTTGAAGAGGTCTTCCAGTGGTTGACCGGCGACCTCCTCGCTCAACGCGATGAACTCCTCGGTGGTGGTGTTCCCGTAGGCGAACCGGTCCGCGTACGTCCTGAGGATCTCGAAGAACGTCTCGTCGCCTACCGCCAGTCGCAAGGCGTGGAGCGTCAAGCCTCCCCTCTTGTACACCGAGGCATTGAAAAGATCGTCGCGATGGGGCGCTCCCGGCGGCGGAAATGCAGCTTCCGCCAGCTCAGCCGCCGCCGCATCCGTGTCGACCTGATCCGTGAAGGCCTGGCCACTCATCACCGCATACCACCGGGCTATCTCTGCGTCCCGGCGCGCCTCGCCCTCGGTCCTCTCCAGCCACAACCACTCCGCGTAGGTTGCAAATCCCTCGTTGAGCCAGATGTCTTTCCATTCTGTCAAGCTCACGCTGTCGCCGAACCATTGGTGAGCCAGTTCGTGGACCACAACGGCGTCGCCCAAGCTCAACACCTGGCTACCGAACGTCGACATCGTCTGTGTTTCGAGCGCCGCCCCCAGATCTTCGGTCTCGAGGACCAGGGCGCCGTAGGAGTCGAACGGGTACGGCCCAAACAGCTCGGAAAGATATCCGATCATCTCCGGTTGCCGCACAAACATCTCCGCGACCCCGGATAGGTCATCGTCGAAATAATTGCGAATAACGATCCCGTCGGGCCCCACCTCCTCGAACCGCTCGAAGTCGCCGACTGCGAGGGCCAGCAGATACGAGGCGAGGGGCTGGTTGGCTTCCCACACGTAGGTGATGAAATCCTCGTCCTCCAACTGCTTCGCGAGAAGCCCCGACGACACGGCGACGAACGGCCGCGGCACGGTCACCGTGACGCGATAGGTCGCCTTGTCCGTCGGGTGGTCATTGGCGGGGAACCACGACGAGGCGCCCGCCGGTTCACTCAGCGCGAAATAGCCGTCCACCGAAGGTTGAAAACCTGTTTGGAAAGAGGCGGCTTCCGTGAAGAAAGGCACCGGCTTTCCGCCGTAGGCGATCACCATTTCGAACGTCTCGCCGGCCGCGACGGTCAAAGCCGGGTCGATCCGGAGCTCCGGCTCCACGTGGTCGAAGACCGAGGGCTCACCGTCAACCGTCACGGTCTTGACGGTCATCGTCGAGAGGTCGACCGACCAGCTATCCAGGTCCTCGGTGGCGACGGCTGCGAGGGTGGCGATGCCGTCGATGCGCGGCCCGGCAGGGTCGATCCGGAGCTCGAGCTCAACGTGTTGGACGTCGTAGCCCGCATTGCCGAGCTCGGGGTAATAGTCGTCGCCCAGCCCATCTGAGGCGACAACTCCACCCGACACCCCAGTGGAGGACCCAGTGGAGGACCCAGTGGAGGACCGTCCAGTGGAGGGTCCAGTGGTGGACCCATTAGTGGATCCAGCAGTGGATCCAGTGGAGGCGGAGACGTCTTCGACGGTCGAGGATGAGGGTTCGGATGAGCCAGAGCAGGCGGCCGTGACGAGGGCCAACCCGAGGGTGAGAGCCACCACGCTCTGCCGTGGACGACGCCGGCGCGCCTCACGCATCGTGGTGCTCTTTCAGCCAGGTCCGGACGAGTTCATATGCTTCTTCTTCGGAATACGGACCTTCGTCGATCCGATACTCCAGCAGCATCCTCATGATGGCACCGACCTCGGGGCCCGGGGTGAGTTCGAATTCGGACATGACCGCGTTGCCGTCGATGGGCGGGCGAAGCTTGGCGATCTCTTCCTGCTGGGACAGCACGTCGATCCGATCTTCCAGCTCGTCGATCCGGCGTTGAATCGCATTGGCGCGCTTGGCGTTCCCGGTGGTGACATCGCATCGAACCAGTTCGTTGAGGTCTGCGAGTAGCGGTCCTGCGTCGCGCGGCATAGCGGCGCACTGCAGAATCCGTCCACCCCATCTTGAAGGTGTGGGGACGGAGGTGGAGGAAGACGAGCCGGCCGACGTCGTCGACCATCTCCTTGGGGTATCGCAGAGCCTTGAGCCGCTCTCGGGCCATCCGAGCACCGACCACCTCGTGGTGGTGGAAGGACACTCCTCCTTTGCCGAATTGCCGCGTGGCCGGCTTCCCGATGTCGTGGAGGAGCGCAGCCAAGCGAAGTCGCAAGGTCGGTTGGGTCTTCTCCACCACTGCCATGGTGTGCTCCCAGACGTCCTTGTGGCGATGGAGCGGATCCTGCTGCTCGCGGAATTCGACGAGTTCGGGAAGGAAGGCCTGAGCGAGGCCGCTGTCGACGACGCCCCGTAGCCCTCGGGAAGGGTGGTCGGTCACCAGCAGCTTCGACAGCTCATCTCGGATGCGCTCGGCCGAGACGATCTCGAGTCGCTCGGCCATGTCCTCCACGGCCCGCACGGCGGCAGGATCCGGCTCGAAGTCGAGCGCCGACGCGAATCGGTAGAGCCGCATCATGCGCAAAGGGTCGTCGGAGAACGCAATCTCGGGGGCCAGTGGGGTACGCAGCGCCCGACGACTCAAGTCATCCAAGCCTCCGAACGGGTCGATGAGTTCGAGGTTGGGAAGCGGGAGGGCCATGGCGTTGATCGTGAAGTCGCGGCGCGAGAGGTCCGTTTCGATGTCGTCGGAGAACGTCACCTCGGGCTTTCGGCTGTGGTCCCGATAGATCTCGTTCCGGAACGTCGTGATTTCGTAGGTGTGGCCGTCCGCCCTCATGCCGATGGTCCCAAACCGCTCCCCCATGGTGAAGACGGCATCGGCGACAGGCTCGATCACCCGCTTGATGTCGGCGGGGCGAGCATCGGTCGAGAAGTCGAGGTCGTCGGCCGGCCGGTCCAACAGGGCATCGCGTACCGATCCACCGACAAGGAAGAGCTGAAATCCGGCGTCGACGAACCGCTCGGCGAGACGCGCCGGGGCGGCGTCGGCCGCGACCAACCAGGCGAGACGTTCGGGAACCATGGCGCCAGGATAAAGCCCCCGAGCCGCTCGCGGTTCGTCGAAGTCCGAGGCGGTCGGCTGGCAGCCGAGGATTGGCCTGGCCATGTCCCTCAGACGGCGCCTTACCACCGGGCTGGGAGGGGTTAGGCTCGCAACACGAACCTCCTGGTCGAGTTCTTTCGCCACAACGCGACGCTGAATCGCCGTCTGGTCGAAGCTTGCCGACCGCTCGGAGCGGAACAATTGGCCGCCTCGGTCGTCGGAACGTACGGCAGTATCGGTGCAAGCCTGGTCCATATCGCCAATGCTCAAACCGGATACGCGGGAAGGCTCCTCTCGCTGGAAGCGCCTGAGAGACTGTCGGAGGATCCCTTCCCCGGGTTCGAGCGACTCGGCGATCGCTTCGTTCTCGGTGACGCTCAGCTCTTGGATGCGGCGACCAACCCGGATCTGGGACGACAGGTCGAGGTCACCGACGACGACCCGCCCGGGGTGTGGCGAATGCCGGTCGCTCTCTTCCTCATCCAGGCCATCAACCATGGGACGGAGCACCGAAGCCAGATCGCCACGATCTTGACGCATCTCGGGTTCGAGCCACCCGAGATGGACGGCTGGGCCTACTTCGAGGCCAGCGGCCACTTGGTCTTCGTTTAGAGCCGGAGAGAGCGATGGGCCCAGAGTGGTGAACCCAGAGCGGTGAACCAGTGTGGCGAGCCCGTGCCGTCGCAAGCCGGCCTAGACCTTGATGATGCCTTCCTGTTCCGCCTTGACCCGGAAATCGTGCGGATTCGAGGCGTTGGTCATCGCCGTCTGGAACGAGATATCGCCATTCTTGAAGAGATTGAGAATCGACTGGTCGAAGGTCTGCATGCCGTAGAACTCGGACTCTCTGATCACTTCGACGAGGCTATGGGTTTGCGATGCGTCCACGATTCTGTCGAAGACCCGGCCGTTCATGGTCATGATCTCCACGGCCGGCGCTCGGCCCCCGTCCGCCTTCTCGAGCAGCCTCTGACTGACTACGCCCTTCAGCGTGGATCCGAGCAGAATCCGAATCTGTTGCTGCTGGTAGGGCGGGAAGAAGTCGATGATCCTGTTGATGGTCTCGGTGGCGTCGATGGTGTGGAGTGTCGACAGGACGAGGTGTCCGGTCTCGGCTGCCTGGAGAGCTGCCTTCACCGTCTCGGCGTCGCGCATCTCACCGATGAGAATGATGTCGGGGTCCTGCCGGAGAGCCCGCCGGAGTGCTTCCGTGAAGTCCTTCGTGTCCATGCCCACCTCGCGTTGAGCGATGATGGCGAGCTTGTCGCGATGGAGGACCTCAATCGGGTCTTCGATCGTGATGATGTTGACACGGCGGGTTTGGTTCATGTGATCGATGATCGAAGCCAGGGTGGTGGTCTTGCCCGAACCCGTGGGGCCGGTCACCAACACGAGCCCTCGCGCCTCGGCAGCCAGCTTCTCGAGGACCGGCGGAAGGCCGAGTTCGGCGAAGTCCTGTGTGGTGGGAAGGACGCGGCGCAAGACCAGGCTGACCGAGCCTCGCTGACGGAACACGTTCACCCGGAAGCGGCCGAGTTCGGCCTTGCCGTAGGCGAAGTCGGCCTCGTTCATCTCGCGGAACTCGCCGGCTGCTCGCTGGGTGAAGATGCTCTGCGCATACTCCTCGGTGTCATTCGGAAGAAGCATGGGCAGGCTCGTCGGATGGAGCTCACCATCGATGCGCATGACCGGTGGAGAACCCACCTTGAGATGCAGATCCGACGCTTCGACGTCGATCATCTTCTTCAGTAGCTCATCAAGAGACGCAGCCACACGTTCCTCCTCGGGGAAATGCCTATCTGAGCATCATCGGCTGCGTACAGGGCGGACTTAACCGATCTCCCAAAAACGGCCCGCACTTTTTGTGGCGAGCTCCACGATCCGCCAGGCGCCGGGTTGGGACTTGACCGGTACGTACTCGGGCGGCTCTTCGCCCAACGCCCCGTTGATCGTGGCGGTCACCGAGGTCCGAATGGCGGCCAGGTCGTATCCGCCTTCGAGGAAGAACACGGTTCGGTGCGCCGGCACCAACCCCCTGAGTCGGTGCGCCATCGTGTGATAGTCGCCCTCCCCCAACATGGCGTCAGCCAAGGGGTCCTCTTGGCGAGCGTCGTACCCGGCGCTCACCAGGATCCAGTCTGGTTCGAACTGTCGCAGGATGGGCTCCACCAGCCGATCGAAAGCGCCGAGGTAGGCGTCGCCTCCCGTATACGCCGGGAAAGGAATATTCAGTGTCGAACCCTCGCCTGGACCGTATCCGGTCTCGTCCAGCCACCCGCTCCCGGGATAGAACGGATACTGGTGGGCCGAGATGTAGAGAACGCTCGGGTCGGAGTTGAACAGGTCCTGAGTGCCGTTCCCGTGGTGCACATCCCAGTCGACGATGGCCACCCGGTTGCCCCGATCGGACAGCATTCTGGCGGTGATGGCCACGTTGTTGAAGAGGCAGAAGCCCATCGCCCGACTCTCGAGGGCGTGATGGCCGGGGGGCCGGATGGCGAGAAACGCCATTTCGGCGGAGCCTTCCATCAGTGCGGCCACCGCCTGGGGGCCGGCACCTGCTGATCGGAGGGCCGCTTCCCACGAGCGTCGATTGGCGTATGTATCTCCGTCGAGGTTGCCGCCGCCCGCCGCGGAGAACCTCTGGATGGCGGCCTGATACTCAGCCGGGTGCACGGCCGTCAGCAGGTCCCGATCGACCTCTTCGGCCTCGAGTTCGATGAGCGTGGCATTCGAACTCCGGGCGCCCTCGATGGCAGCGGGGATTCGTTCGGGCCGCTCTGGATGCCAATCGTCCTGGGTGTGGAGCAGAAAGGCCGGGTGACTGATCAGCAACGCGCGCATGTGGCCTACTCTGGCACATCGTCACCGGCTACTCAGCCTCGCAAAGACCGTAAAATGTCAATACCTCTATCCGGAGCATTGGTGAACCTGACTGTACGGGGTACGTGGCCAGGCCCGATGGTCCTCAGACAGGGCTGGGCAAAGGCCAACGTCCGCCCATGGAATGACGATATCCCCGACGCTCAGCTGCGCCTGGTGCGCGGAAGCGAAGGGTTCATCCGCGCCTGCGCCGAGACCGTCCGGGATGCCGGGGCGACGGGGGTGACCTCTCCCCCCGTCGCCGAGACGGGGACGGGACTGTGGAATCGAGCAGGTTTTGGACCATATCTGTCGCTCGATCTCTACACCCGCGACCTCTTCCGGCCGCTCAATGAGCCGGCTCATCAGGTGGAGAAGGAGAGTCCCGGCGACTGGACCGGCCCGGTCGCGATCGACCGGGCCGCTTTCGAACCGGTCTGGCGATTGGGCGGCCTCGGCCTGCGAGAAGCAAAGGACGCCACCCCGCGGAGCGTGTTCCTCTCGATTCGCCACGGAGACGGGGCGATGGTCGGATTCGCCATCGTCGGTGCCGGAAACGCCGTTGCGTACCTGCAGCGCGTCGCCGTGCACCCGGATCATCGGTCTCTCGGATACGGTCGCAGCCTCGTTCGGGCTGGCCTGAAGTGGGGACGTAATCATGGCGGCAGAACGATGCTCCTCAACACCCAGCGGGACAACTCGGCGGCGGCTGTTCTCTACAAGTCAGAAGGTTTCGAAGTGATGCCCTCCGTGCTCGAGGTGCTCCGGTTTGGGCCGCGGCCACTATCGTGAATCACCCATCCGGGAACTGATTCTTGGGGAGTGATTCGTTGCCGCCAGCTCTACCTGACCGCTACCAACTCGAGGTTCGCCTCGGCCGTGACGGAGATGTCGAGGAATGGCTCGCATTGGACACGGCACTGGACCGACCCGTGCTCGTGCGGGCTCTCGGCCCCGAGGCCGGACCGGACCGATGCGAGGGATTCCTCGAGGCGGTCAAGGGCGTGGCCCAGGTCTCCCACCTCCACCTCGCTGCCATCTATTCGGCAGCTCAACTGGACGACACGACGTATTCCGTTTCCGAGTGGGTCGGAGGCATGACTCTTGCCGACCGCTCTGCCGCCCAAGAGCCCATCTCGCCAGAAGAGTTCGTGCCGAATGCTGCGGGACTCGCCGAGGCGATGGCGGTTCTGCACGCGGCGGGGCAGATCCATGGCGCCATCGACGCCCGAGCCATATTCTTTTCGGCAGCCCATCCGGCCAAGATCGGCGCTTTCGGCCGGCGACCGCTGACTCGCTACGCCACTGATGATGTCGAAGCACTCGCCGCAACGCTCGAGCGAACCCTGACGGGCGGCGAGCCGGGCAACGTGCCGCCGTCTCAGGTGGTGGATCGGCTCTCCCCTATCGTCGACGGAGCCCTGTCGGAGGCGCGCACCGGTATGTTCGACGCGGGCGCCCTCGCCAGCGCTTTGCATACGGCTCCGCCCCCCACGATGGTCTCCGCACCGTCAGGCGGATGGAATTGGAAATGGCTGGCACCGGCAGCATTCCTGGCCGTCTTGGCGGTGGTGCTGATCGCTATTGGTGCCTCCTTGGTGAGGGACGAGGACCGGGCAGCCGCCATCCCGACTCCCACCACGGGGGCCCCACCATCAGTGTCTCCTGGCGCACCTCTACCGCCGGAGGCAGAGCCGGCCCCAGCCGGAGGCGACGGTCCGATCACCATCGTCGGAGCTTTTTCTTTCGACCCCTTTGGAGACGGTGAGGAGCATGAAGAACTCGTTGGGTCCTCGATCGATGGGGATTTCGGGACGAGCTGGAAGACCGAGAGTTACCTCGACCCCCTGCCACTCCAGAAACAAGGAGTCGGACTCGCCATCGAAGTGCGCGGGTCGCCGAGCGGAGTGGACATCACCGGCGTACGGGATGGCACGGTGTGGGAGCTACGTTGGGCGCCGGCCGCGTCGGCCGCTTTGGGCGACTGGACACCGCTGGCGGAAGGCACCGTTCGGGGAGGACAGGTAGCCGCCGACCTCCAGGCGGAGCCAGACGGCGTCTGGCTCATCTGGTTCACCGACCTACCCGCCTCCAACGAAGGTACCTACAACTCCACGGTGGCGGAAGTACGATTCCGCCCATGACAGCTAGTCGCGCACCCGAGGATCGGCTTCTCGTCGAGCGGTATCTATCTGGGGACCGGAGCGCCTTCGACCAGCTCATGGCTGCCCACGAGGACCGCGTGTTCTCGGTGTGTCTACGCGTCATGCGCGATCGGGATGCTGCCCTCGACGCGGTCCAGGAAACCTTCATCACGGTGTTTCGGAAAGCCCACATGTACAACGGCGAGTCTGCGTTTTCGACGTGGCTGTACCGAGTGGCCGTCAACACGTGTTACGACCAGCTCAGGAAGATGAAGCGTCGCCGGACGGAGCCGATCCCAGAGGGTCGCGACCCGCCGGACCCTGCCGTCCAGGACGAGCTCACCGCAGTAGAACTTCGACCTGACCTCCAAGCGGCTCTCGAGACCCTCTCGGAGGAGTTCCGCAACGCGGTCATCCTCAGCGACCTCGAGGGGCTACCTCTCTCCGAAGTGGGTGAAATACTGGGAATCCCTGTTGGTACGGTGAAATCACGGGTCTTTCGGGGAAGGCGGATCCTCGCCGATCAACTGAGGAACCTTCAGGCCAACCCCCAACGTCAGAGTAACGAAGATGCATGACCACGATTTCGATCTCATTGCTCAGCTCGCCGAGGGCTCGCTGCTTGGCGGCGACCTTCAAGCCGCCGAAGAAGCGGTTCGGTCGTGCGCGGATTGTCGGGTCGAGTTCGATGCCCAGACGTTCATCCTGGGGATCCTCGGCGAGATGGAGCCCGCCCGGCTGAACGACCTCGAGCGGACTCGTCTCCATCGAACCGTGACCGAGGCAACGATGGCGCCGATCGTCGCTCAGCGTCGACGCTCCCCCGTGTCGGCATGGCTTCCGAAACTCGCTGTCGCCGCCGCCGCCGCCGCGTTCGTGGGTGTGGTGGGTGTCGGCCTGGCGAATCTCGGCTCCGGGGATCAGGCGTCTTCCGATTTTGCCGCCGAAAGCGCCGTCGCAGAAGACACAAACGCCGATGCCCTCGCAAGCGAGGAAGCCGCAGTGGCGGGAGCGGCCTCCGCAGTCGAGCCTGCCGATGGGGCTCTGACCTACGAGGAATCGACCGAGGCAGCTCAAGGTGCTGTCGAGGAATCGGGTTCGCTCGTGCAACCCCTCGACCTCGGCGTGATCAGTCGGGACAGCTTCGAAGCTCTGACCTTCGAGCGAGCCAATCCAGGCGTTGTTCCCGAGCGAACCGGCGACCAGGTTCCGCTGGAGCCCTTTCCATTCGCCTGCGTGGGCGCGGCCGTCGGAGCCTACGGCGCCGAGGAAGACTTGAACCTGGCCGGCGTTGCAGTCCTGGAGGGCAGAGTCGTTGAGATTTTCGGCTTCACCGGCAACGTCTTTGCCTTCGACCCGAAGACCTGCGATCTGGTCGACAGCAAGATCTTCGGCCGCTGACGCAAGGTGAGGCCTCGGAGGGTGGGCCAGACTCAAGTCCCTCGCTAGGCTGGCCCCATGGACGAATTCGCAGCAAGATTCGCCGACAAACTCGAAGAGTACGCAGGCAAGGTCCGACTACTCACCGTCGATCGGATCAACAGAATCCTCACGATGACGGCTCTTGGCCTCGTGATGGCCTTTCTCGGCTCCATGGCACTCCTGTTCGGGATCGTGGCACTGTTCCGGCTCGTCGCCGAATACACGACCGCGGAATGGGCGTACGCGATATTCGGTGGACTATTCCTTCTCTCCGGCGTGTTGGTGTGGTGGAAGCGCAACGCCGAACCAACTTGAGGACATCATGAGTGAGAACATCATCGTCATCGGCTCCGGCCCTGCGGGGTACACCGCTGCCCTGTACGCAGCCCGAGCCAGTCTCGACCCGCTGGTCTTCGAAGGGAGCCAGCGCGGCGGCCAGCTCATGATCACCACCGACGTCGAGAACTACCCGGGTTTCCCTGACGGCATCATGGGTCCGGAGCTGATGGATCAGTTCCGCAAGCAGGCAGAACGATTTGGAGCACGGCTCAAAACGGAGGATGTGACCAAAGTCGATTTCTCGAGCAGGCCCTTCAAGGTCTGGGTGGGCGCCGACGAATACGAATCGGAGACAGTGATCGTAGCCACCGGGGCCAAGGCCACATGGCTTGGCGTTCCGGGAGAGGAGCGGCTGACGGGTCGGGGCGTGAGCGCGTGCGCTACCTGCGACGGCTTCTTCTTCCGTGACCGCCACCTTCTCGTGGTTGGCGGTGGAGACACGGCCATGGAAGAAGCGCTGTTCTTGACCAAATTCGCATCCAAGGTTGTCGTGGTCCACCGCCGTGACGAGTTCCGGGCTTCCAAGATCATGGGCCAAAGAGTGCTCGAGCATCCGAAAGTCGAGGTTGCTTGGAATACCGTCGTTGAAGAAATCCTTGGCGAAGACGAGGTGACCGGAGCCGTTCTGCGCGACACGGTCACGGACGAAACCCGCCAGATGAAGACCGACGGCGTCTTTGTCGCCATCGGACACAAGCCGACCACGGAGCTGTTCGCTGGTCAGTTGGATCTCACCGAGACCGGCTATGTCGATCTGGCCGGGCCATCCACGGCGACCAACGTGCCGGGTGTGTTCGCTGCGGGTGATGTGGCCGATCACGTGTATCGTCAGGCAGTCACTGCGGCGGGCACCGGATGCCAGGCCGCCATCGATGCCGAACGATGGCTTGCAGACCACGAGTAACCCCCCACCAGATCAAGGAGTCATCATGGGAGACAACACGCAAAACCTCACGGACGCCACGTTCAATGACGCTATTTCGTCGTCCACTCCGGTCCTGGTCGATTTCTGGGCAGAGTGGTGTGGTCCCTGCAGAGCCGTCGCTCCGGTTCTCGACGCGATTGCATCGGAGTACCCGGGCAAGATCTCGATCGCCAAACTCAATATCGACGACTTCCCGCAGCCGGCCGCCGACAATGGGGTGATGAGCATTCCCACGATGATCGTGTACAAAGACGGGGTAGCTGTGAAGAAGATCGTCGGAGCCCGGTCGAAAGCCGACATGGTGAAGGAACTCTCTGACATTCTCGCCTAGTGCCGGAGCGGGGCGTCGGGTCTTTGACGGTTCGACCTCGGTTCCGCTGATGGTTCACCATCGCCAACACGTTTGCCGATCATGGTGCCCGGCATTCCATATTTTCCCAGGACAGGTCGATGGCGCTCTTTCGGGTCGGGGAGTTTGAATGCGGCTATATCGAGTCGGAGACTCCGGAGGTCCGGCACGAGACATCCAACGGCGTCTCGAGGCGATCGGATTCCCGAGCTCGCCGGACCCTCCGGGTGAGTTCAGCGCCGGGACCGAATCCGCCGTGTTCGCCTTTCAGAAGGCTCGCGGTCTGGCGAGGGACGGCATCGTCGGCCCGGACACGTGGCGAGCCCTCTACGAGGCCGGCTACACGCTCGGCGACCGGCTCCTGTTCTACCGCTCCCCCATGTTGCGCGGCGACGACGTCGCCGAACTACAGCGCCGCCTCAATGAGTTCGGGTTCGACGCCGACAAGGTCGACGGCGTCTTTGGCCCGTTGACCCATGGAGCGGTTCTCGACTTCGAGGCCAACCGCAGCATGGCCGAAGACGGGGTGGTCGGCCCGCGCGTCATCGCCGAACTCAAGTCCCTCCAGAGAATTCCCCCCCAGGCGGGTCGCGAACGAGTCCGCGAGCGCGAGTGGCTGCGAAGTCTCCCGAGAACGGTGGTCGGGACGAGGATCTATTTGGATCCTGCCGGCAGCGAGGAGGCCCTCGGCCACGAACTCTGGGACCTGACCACCCACCTTGTCATAGATTTCCAGAATTTAGGAGGCGTTCCGGTGCTCTCTCGCAGCGTTGACGTCTCACCCCCCGCTACGGTGCGGGCCCGTCGCGCCAACCGGCTTGGGGCGGACCTGACGCTCTCATTGCGGGCACCGGGTCCGGAAGGTTCCGGGATCTACTATTTCGAATCTCCACACAGCCGGAGTGAGGCCGGATTCCTTCTCGCCACGGTTCTGGCCGATTTTCTGGGGTTACCGGTCAGCGGTCGTACGACGCCGATGCTCAAGAACACTCGTGCGCCGGCAGTGATCGTTTCTATCGAGCCCACCACTGCAACCCGGGACGCCATCCTCGGAGGTGTGTGTGACTTCTTCCGCAGGGCTGCCGAGGAAATGAAGGCCGCTGCGGGAGAGAACGACGCGTTCGCCAACACCGATCAGTAGAACGCCCGGTAGATTCGCTCCAGGTCTTCCAGCGAGTTGTAGCGGATCACCACGCTTCCCTTGCTGTTTCGATACTTGATACTCACCTTGGTCTCCAACTGCTCGGCGAGGCGTTGTTCGAGTTCCGAGATGGCTGCAGGTCGCAACTCTCGAGACGTCGACTCCGGCACGCTCCCACGCTCTTCGTGTTGCGCCTGGCGATCTCGCACCGCTTCTTCCACCTGACGCACCGACCACCCCTCTTCGGCAGCCCGGTGAGCCACGTGTTCAGCGTATTTGCGGTCTTCCATTCCGACAAAGGCCCGGGCCGCTCCAGCCGACAACCCGCCGCGTTCGAGCAAGCCCTGAATCGACGCCGGAAGGGTGAGCAACCGAAGTGCGTTGGTCACTGCCGATCGGCTCTTACCCACTCGATCGCCGACTTCTTGATGCGTTAACCCAAATTCTTCCAGGAGCTGTTCGTAGGCTGCAGCCTCCTCGAGGGGACTCAGGTCCTGTCGCTGGACGTTCTCGATCAGCGCTTCCGTGAGTGACGACCGGTCGTCCCCGGTTCGGATCACCACAGGCACCTCGGTGAGTCCCGCCTCCTTGGCCGCACGGAGCCTTCGTTCTCCTGCGATGAGTTGGTAGAAGCCCTCATCCTCCGCTTTTCTCACCACCAATGGCTGGAGAATCCCTACTTCCTTGACAGATGCCGTCAAAGAACCCAAAGCGTCCTTATCAAACGTCGTTCTCGGTTGCTGGGGGTTGGGAGAAATCACATCGGTCGAGACCTTGGCGTACTCCCCAAGATCCGGAACCCCTGGCGGGATGAGCGCCTCGAGGCCTCGCCCCAAACCGCTCCTACGAGTTGCTCCCATCGGTCCTCCCTACTCTCGCCCGTGGCGGCGTCGGAACTCTCGACCGAGCTCACGGTAGGCAATCGCTCCCCGACTCATCGGGTCGAATGCCTCGATTGGCTCACCATACGAAGGCGCTTCACTCAGACGAACCGATCGAGGTATGACGGTGCGGTATGCCTGCTCTCCAAAGAAGGCTCGGACCTGGGCCGCCACATCGGCAGATAGCTTGGTGCGGGCATCGTACATGGTGAGGACGGCGCCACCGATCTCGAGGTCTGGGTTGAGGTTTCCCTGGACGAGCTCAACGTTCCGCAACAGCTGACTGAGGCCCTCCAGGGCGTAGTACTCGCTCTGGATCGGGATGAGAACTTCGTCGGCGGCTGCAAAGGCGTTGATGGTCAGAAGTCCCAGCGAAGGAGGACAATCGATCAACACGAAGTCGTACTCGCCCATGGCCCCCTTGAGCGCATTGCGGAGTCGTTGTTCCCGCGAAAAGACCGACACCAGCTCGATTTCGGCGCCTGCCAGGTCGATAGTGGCCGGCACCACGTAGAGGTTGCGAACACTCGTCGGCTCGACGGCCTCCTCGATCGGCTGCTCGTGGAGCAGGACGTCATAGATCGACAACTCGATGGTAGATCGGTCTACTCCCAGACCGGAAGTGGCGTTTCCTTGAGGGTCGAGATCAACGAGAAGGATCTTCTCGCCTTGAAAGGCCAAAGCCGCCGCAAGGTTGATGGAGGTGGTGGATTTGCCGACGCCGCCCTTCTGATTGGCGAGTGCGACGATTCGAGTCTGGCGTTCGCTCACGATCGCTCCATGATAAGCAACCAGGACGCCACGTCAAGGACCTTCGCTTCGACAACCGTCCCCTCGAGCCCGGTTTGCTCCACCGCTGCCAGGAGTTCGGGCCTGTTGTGGGGCGCCTGGGTGCGGCTGAGGCCTATTACGCCTTTACCTCCCGGCTCGATCAGGGCGGCAACCATCGGCACCCCCTCGAGAGGCGGGTAGACCGCCCGCATCACCACGGCAGCGTAGGCCTGGCGATGGGAACGTACGTCGCCTCGAACCGCCATGGCGTTCGGGAGGTCCAGGACTCGAATCGCCCTACGGGCCAGGTCCGTCCGGCGTCCCGAGCGATCGAGGAGCAATACCTCGGTCTCCGGCCAGAGGATCGCCAGGACCAGTGACGGCAGCCCCACTCCGGATCCGATATCGAGAACCGTGTCGGGCGGCCCCTCGGGCCATGGGCGAGCGAAGAGCACGGAGTCTGCCAAATGCCTGGACTCGAGGTCGGCGACCTCACTGGGGCCTATGCCTCCCGCCTCCAACGCTTCGGTCTTGAGCCAGGACCAGTATTTCTCGAGGAGTGCCCATTGGTCGACGTCCAGGTTGCTCCCCACCAGTTGCAGCGTCGCTTCGATGGCTTGTCTCTCCATTGGGGAATCCTAGCTTTTCGCCGCCGCTTTCCCCGGCGATCCGTCCGGGAATCCGGTGATGCGTGTTTCACGTGAAACGTCGACGGAATGGCCCGGCAATGGTTTCACGTGAAACAAAAGAGTGGGGCCTCGAGAGGCCCCACCCTTCAATCCGTTTCTCGAGGTGGCGTCACTCTGGGCTGATCACCACGCTGCGGCGCGGCTCCTCGCCCTCTGAATAGGACCGCACTCCATCGAGCGCTTGGACCGCGTCGTGGATGACCTTGCGATCGGCCGGATTCATGGGCTCCAGCATCACTTCGGCGCCGTCTTCCTTCACTTGTTCGGCCAAACGGCCGGCATAGATGGCCAGCGCCTCGCGGCGCCGCTCTCCGTACCCGGCGATATCCAGGCGCAGTCGCACATTCTCGTGGGTTTGGCGCTGAACAACCGTACGAGCCAGTTCGTGTACCGATTGCATGATCGCGCCCTTGGGTCCAACCAGCGCCTCGGTTTGTTCACCGCTCACGTTGGCGTGAATGATGTCTTCGTCGTCGGCAAAGGCGGTGACCGTACCTTCGAGGCCAAACGCATCGAGGAGGCCGACCAGGAATTCCCTGACGACCTCTGCTTGTTCTTCTCTCGTCACGGATGGCTCCTCGTTCTTGTTCGACGTTTCGGTTGATGCGGCCGGGGCCTTTTCGGAGTCGGAGGGCCGCTTGTTTCTCTGGTCGCGTCCCCGCGAGCCGCCTTGCTGCTTCCGCTCCGGTCGGCCTTGCTTGCCGCCACCCTTGGACCGACCAGCGTTTTCGTCAGAATCTCGTCCAGAGCCTTGACCGGCGTTTCGACCGGCGTCCGACGACTTGTTGCTCTGCCGGTTCGAGTCGCCACGGCCCTTGCCGCGGGTCCGACGGCGACGCTTTGGTTTCGCTTTGACCTGGACTACGGCGTCTCGGCCGCCCATACCGAGGAAGCCTCGTTCTGGTTCCTGGATGACTTTGACCTCGGCCTGCGTTGCTGATTCAAGGCCGAGTTCTTCTATGGCGGCCTGAACCGCGATTTCGACTGTCTTGCCTCGTACTTCTACCCACTCCACGATGTCTAATTCCTCCTCCGCCGCTGGCGCTTCTTGGCGGACCCCTGCGCCTTCTTCGGCGGCTGAGGTCCTTCCTTGGGCTCGTTCTTCGCCTTCTCGGGCCCCGAGTCGGGGGGAGTGGGCCGACCGTCCATCTTGTAAATGACGGCCTGTTGGCCGAGCCGAAACAGATTGGATGTTCCCCAGTACACGATCAAGCCCGCCTGGAAGTTCCAAGCGAAGATACCGAACATGAAAGGCAGGAACTTCGTGATGTTCTGGGTCATTTGGACCTGAGGATTGGAGGTATCCTGGGGAGTAGCGGCCTGGGTATAGGCCTGCTGAAGGAACTGGCCTCCAACCATCACGACGATGGCGAGAATGTAGGGCAAGGTGGCCAGAACACCGCCGGCGAAAGCGGCACTGGGCGTTACGGTCAAATCCATGGCGAACCAGATGGTGTTTCCGGCTTCAATCGTGTCGTGCAGGGCGGAAGTCGACGGGATGAACTCGAGCGGGGTTCTCAGCAACCTGAAGAGAGCAAACCAAATCGGCATCTGCACCAGCATGGGCCCAAGGCAGCCCGTCGGGCTCGCACCGTGCTCTCGCTGGAGCTTGATCATTTCCTCCTGAAGTTTCTTCGAGTCGTCCTTGTGCTCGGCCTGGAGCTTCCGGACTTCCGGCTGCATCTGGCTGAACGCCCTGGTGGCTCGGGTTTGTTTCAGCGTCAGGGGAAAGAGGACGAGGTTGATGAGAAGCGTGAGAGCGATGATCGACCATCCGAAATCTGGCACGATGTCGTAGAAAAAGGCGAGAATCGAGCCGAGGGGAGTGGCGATGGTCTTGAGAATGCCGTCCATCAGAAGGCCGCCCCGTCCAGTTCGCTGGCCGAGAGGTCGCTTGGCGGAACCGGGTCGAAACCACCTTCATGCCAGGGATGACAGCGCGCCAGGCGTCTGGCGCCCATCACAACGCCCCGCCCCAACCCAAACGTCCCGATGGCTTCGTAGGTATATCGGGAGCAAGTTGGTTCGTAGCGGCAGTTCTTCCCAAGTGACGGAGATACCAGTTTTTGGTAGATCCGGATCATCCCGCGAGCTGTGCGGGCCGGGAATCCAGTCTTTGGTTCACCCATTTCCAGCTTCTTCCATATTCTGTTCCTGATGCAGGCCTCTTTCAACCCACCTGAGCAGGGTGGAGAACGGTGCGTCGACCACACTCGTCGAGACGATCACAACGTAGTCCCTACCCGGTGGAACGCCCACCGCGCGCACGGCTTCTCGCAGCCTCCGCTTTGCTCGGTTGCGCGCCACGGCATTGCCCACCTTCTTGGTGGCGATGATCCCGATGCGGCCGGATTCGGATACGCCCGGTGCCTCGACGACCGTGATGCCGCCTGATCTCCGCTTTGCTCCCAGCTTGAAGACACGCTGAAAGTCGGCGTTGGCACGAAGGAATCCGAAATCGCTACGCGGCGAGACGCTGCCGACCTTTGTCACGGCGGCGCTTGAGGGTGGCACGGCCGGCTCGGGTCCGCATCTTGGAACGAAAGCCATGTTTACGCTTACGACGGCGCGTGTTTGGTTGATAGGTCCGCTTCATCGGAACTCCTAGAAGAACGAGGTAAGACGAAGATTACGAATGGGGTGGTGCAATGTCAAAGCCGCATCTCCACCAAACCAAATCCCCACTGTGTAATTCGTTGATCCCGGCGCGCCGTCGTTTGTCGAAGTCGACAACGCCGAGTCACTCGATGCATTTATAGAGTCACAGGCGGTGGCCGGGGCCAGGGCGCGAAGAAAAGCCCTATCCCGCGAAAAGTGGCCTAGTGC
This sequence comes from uncultured Acidimicrobiia bacterium, assembly GCA_963752075.1. GTDB lineage: Bacteria > Actinomycetota > Acidimicrobiia > Spongiisociales > JAENVV01 > CBDUEV01. The sequence goes on along the minus strand of CAVVWO010000003.1, from coordinate 167,453 downwards.
CGTGGAGAGGCGATCCGGACCGAGAGCGCGAAACCCATCATCCGAAAAACTCGTCATGACGTGGCCTTTCGCGATTTGGCGCCGGCCCTCGAGTGCCCGCCGGCCCCCATTTTGTCGTTCTTGAAGCGGGCTGCTCCCTCGCCCTACACTCGCCACGCCGCACAGGTGAGTCGGCTCTCTCGCTTCCCCCCGACCGCTTGAACGCGGGCACCCCGCCGTGATGGCGGGAAACTCTCCACATGGTGTGGATATACCTGTGGAAAAGCGAGACAGAGGTTCAGGAGGGCCATGTGACGCCAGTGACGACAACCGAGTGGGACCTCTTCCGTGACACGGTTCGGTCGAAAGTCACGGACGTAACCTGGCAGAACTGGTTGGCTGCCCTCCAGAACGAGGGCGCCGAGGACAACGTCCTCAAGCTGACCGCCCCGAGCGACTTTCATCTCCGCTGGGTATTCGACAAACACCTCGAGGTGCTGCAGGCGTCGGCTCGTTCGGTATACGGGGCCGAAATCGTCATTGATCTCACGATGAGCCCTGATCATGAGGAGTCTCAGGCCGTCTCCGAGGTTCCCGACGAAGCCCCACCTGTTGTTCCTCATCGGTCGCACCAATTGCCGCCGCGCGATCTCGATGATCAACCAGAGGCCAGCCGCTTGCTGGCGCGCTACACCTTCGACCACTTCGTGGTGGGTTCCTCCAATCAATTCGCCCACGCGGCCTCCATGGCGGTGGCAGAACAACCCGGCCAGCACTACAACCCCCTGTTCATCTACGGCGCCGCCGGTTTGGGAAAGACCCATCTGCTGCACGCTGTGGGCCACCACTCGATCGAGCTGAACCCTCGATGTGTCGTTCGATACGTGAGTTCCGAGAATTTCTTCAATCAGTTCATCAACGGAATCCGCCGCAAGAAGATGGACGAGTTCAAGACTCGGTATCGAACAACCGACGTTCTCCTGCTCGATGACGTTCAGTTCTTCGAAGGCAAGGAACAGATCCTCGAAGAGTTCTTCCACACCTTCAACAGCCTCTACGAATCCGGTAAGCAGATGGTGATCAGCTCCGATCGACACCCCCGCAACCTGGCAACGCTCGAGGACCGCCTCAGGAGCAGGTTCGAATGGGGTCTCCTCACGGACATCCAGCCTCCCGATGTGGAAACCCGTCTGGCGATTCTGCGCAAGAACACCGACGGCGTCCGCCAACAGTTCCCAGAAGACGTGCTCAGGTTCATAGCCGAGAACGTCCACGACAACATCCGTGAACTGGAGGGCGCCCTCACCCGGGTGACCGCCTACTCGACGCTGACCGCCAGTGGGGTGGACCTCGAGATGGCCCAGCAGGTGCTGGCTGACCTCGTGCCCAACAGCGCCTCTCGACCACTCACGCCCGAAGACATTCTCCGGACGACTGCGGCCAGGTTCGGCTTTGCGGTCGAAGATGTCACAGGGCCGAGCCGCCGAGCACCCCTCGTGCTGGCCCGTCAGATCGCCATGTACCAGTGCAGGGAGTTGACCAGTCTCTCCCTGCCCCGCATCGGCGCCCTCTTCGGCGGAAGAGATCACACGACCGTCATGTACGCCATCGGCAAGGTCAAATCACGGATGGAGACCGATCCCGACGTCTTCGACAGTGTGAATAAGCTGTCCCAGGAGCTGAGGAGAACGTGAGGATTATCCCCCTCCCTCCACAGCCGATTACCCGGTGCCGCGAAGAACTCCCGATTATCCCCACTCCCTGTGGAGAGAGAAAGTACGCTGACCAGGCGCTTTGTTGAGTTTTCCACTTTCCACAACGCCTAATACTGTTACTACCGGTTTAAGAAGAAGAACAGAAAGAGAAGAAGGGTTGGCCTACCTGTGAAGATCCGAGCCGAACGAGACGACCTGGCGGATGTGTTCGACCGCGCCAATCGGGGCGTGGGCCTCCGGTCAGCGCTGCCGATCCTGACCGGCGTGCTGTGCGAAGTCACTGGTAACACCCTTCGGGTCACGGGTACCGACCTCGAGATCACCGTCCGCACGACGACGGAGGTAGACGTGCTGGACGAGGGCAGGGTCGTCATCCCGGCCAAGCTCACAGCCAGCGCCATTCGGAAGATGCCGGTCGGGGCGGTCACGCTGGAGTCGAGCGAGGGCGAGTTTCAGATTCTCGGTGGAGGCCCGAAATTCACCGTCAGAGAACTCCCTGTCGACGACTTCCCCCAGGTGCCGGCCGTGGACCTGGACGGTGCCGTTGAGATCAACGGGCATGACCTCGCCGAGGCAATCGGACAGGTGACCATTGCGGCCTCCGGCGATGCAGCACGCCCGATCCTGACCGGCGTGCTGATCGAAAACGACGACAACGGACTCCGTCTGGTCGCCACCGACAGCTACCGGCTTGCCGTTCGCACGCTGAAGGGTGTCTCGGTACCGACCAACGGCCTGGTTCCCGCCCGCGGCTTGCGGGAACTCGGCAAGACCATCGGCGCCGCCAAGATCCAGGTGGCCATCCCGGCGCGCGAGGCCGTCTTCGCCTCCGACAGGGGCGTCCTCACGCTACGGCTCATCGAGGGAAACTTCCCGAACTATCGCCAACTTCTCCCGGAGAGCTATCCGAATCGAATGATCGTGAGCAAGGAAGCTCTCCTGGAAGCCCTGGGACGCGCCTCCCTGGTGGCCGAAGACCACATCCCGGTACGACTGCGGCTTTCCGAAGGTGGGGTCGAGGTGACCGTCACCCGGCAAGACGTCGGGGCCGAGGCCGAGCACATCCCGGGTGAATATTCCGGCGATGCCGACGAGGTCTTGATTGCCTTCAACCCCAAGTATCTCGCTGACGGAGTGGGTGTCATCGACGCCGACGAGATAGAGATCCAGGTGATCGACGGACTCAAGCCCAGCGTGATCCGTGGAGTCGGCAAGGATGAGTTCCTCTACTTGTTGATGCCGGTTCGTGTGGCGTGAGGCTCGGCTGGATCGAGCTGACGAGCTTCCGTTCTTATACCGATCAGCGCTTCGAACCAGATCCTTCGGTCAACGTTCTCGTCGGGAGAAACGCAACGGGAAAGACCAATCTGTTGGAAGCCATCGCCTATCTCGGATCACTGCGGAGTTTTCGAGGAGCACCCGAAGCCGCCCTCGTCCAACTCGAGGCCGAGGCAGCGGTCATTCGCGGCGAGGTGGTGCACGGCGATTCGTCGTCACTGGTCGAGATCGAGATCCCGGCCGGAGGCCGCCGCCGGGTGCAGGTGAATGGTCAGCGTCTGGCCCGCTCCGCAGACCTCCTCGGCCATCTCCGCATCGTGGTGTTCCTGCCTGATGATCTCGACGTCATCAAACGTTCCCCCTCCTATCGCCGGGACTTCGTCGACGAAGTCGCCGTGCAACTCTGGCCCGGCGCCCACCTCGACCAGTCGGAATATGAACGAGCGCTGCGGCAGCGCAATTCCCTTCTTCGCCAGATGGGCCGCTCCACGGACCCGACCACGCTGGGCGTCTGGAATGAACGGCTTTCGCAAGCCGGGGCGAAGGTCATGGGCCGGCGAGCCCAGGCGTTCCGAATGCTGTCGGAACGCGTAGATGGCGCCTACCGCGACCTGGCGGGGGAGGGGACGCCTGTGACGTTCGCCTACGAATCGGAATGGGGCGGGAGCCTCGACACCACGATCGCGGCTCCAGAGCACCAGGCGAAGCTGTGGGCGGCTCTGGAGGCAGCTGAGCAGCTCGACAAGGACCGCCGCACGACGACGGTCGGGCTCCATCGCGACGAACCGCAGTTCTTTCTCGGAGGGAGGCCTGCCCGAACCCACGCTTCTCAGGGAGAACAGAGGACGTTGGTGCTCTCCCTCCGCCTGGCCACCCATCATGCGGTCACCGCGCTGACGGGCAGGCCACCACTGCTGGTACTCGACGACGTCTTTTCAGAGCTCGACATGAATCGCGCCCAGGCGTTGGCGCACGCGCTACCAACGGCCCAGACGTTCATCACGACGGCGCGCGACGAAGAGGTGCCGGTGGCCGGCCGCAGATGGTCCGTCGAGCCGGGGAAGGTCGCATGAGCCGCTCTGACCGGGATCGAGCAGGCTTGACCAGTGTGTCGGGGCCCCTCCGAGACGCTCTCCGCCGGCTTGGTCTCGCCGACATGGATGTCCTCCTGCGCATCATGAGCGAATGGGATGATCTGGCCGGCCCGCCGTGGGCCGGGGCGTCGTCACCGGTCTTTCTGCGGGACGGCGAATTGACCGTGGAAGCGACGGCCCTCGGAGCTGTCCGTATGCTGCGGTACGCCACGGGCGAGCTGATGGAGAGACTGGATGACTTCTGTGGTCCAGGCGTCGTTCAGGCGGTCCGGGTGGTGGGTCCTGGCTAGCTCTATTTCGGGCCCTGGCGAAGCGCTCCCGCGTCTTTGACCGACCCTTCTGAATGGCCCGAGAGAGCTTGGGTCCAGGGGGCTTTTCTACTAGAGTTACACCTGTGTAAATACAGCTCCGGCAGCCCCCCGAAGCCCGCCTGCTGTTGAGCTTTTGCGATCGAAGGAGTCCTGTGGCTGCACGAAATGACGGCTCGTATAAAGCGTCGGACATCACGGTTCTCGAAGGCCTCGACCCGGTTCGAAAACGGCCGGGCATGTACATCGGGTCGACCGGTCCGCGCGGGTCTCCATCACCTCGTTTGGGAAGTAGTCGACAACTCGGTCGACGAAGCCATGGCCGGGGTGTGTGACCGTATCGAGGTGACACTTCTCGAAGATGGGGGAGTACGCGTTGTCGACAACGGACGCGGCATCCCGGTCGACAGGCACAAGACGTCGAAACAGTCGGCCCTCACCACCGTTCTCACCACGCTTCATGCCGGCGGCAAATTCGAATCCGGGGCCTACCAGGTGTCCGGCGGTCTGCACGGTGTTGGCGTGTCCGTCGTGAATGCCCTCTCCGAGCGTCTCGAAGCCGAGATTCGGCGCGACGGGTTCATTTGGAACCAGAGCTTCGTGGACGGCAACCCTCAAGGGCTCGTGAAGAAGGGCAAGCCGGTCAAGCGAACAGGCACGACGATCACCTTCTGGCCGTCGCCGAAGACCTTCTCCGAAACCACCGAATTCAACTTCGCCACCATCGTTCACCGCCTGCGCGAGATGGCCTTTCTCAACAAAGGCCTCGAGATCCGGCTCCTCGACGAGCGAAGGGAGATCGTCGCTCGCGAGACAGAAGAGGAGGAGGTCCCGGCGGTGGAGACAGCGATCGGGTCGCCCTTCCTGGATGACGGAGTCCGCCAGGTTCGCTTTCTGTACAAGAAGGGCCTCGTCGATTTCGTCCAGCACCTCAACGGGAAACGTGGCGAACCGATCCACCCCCACATCCTGCAGTTCGAAGACGTCTCCGACGAGCACGAACTCGACATCGCCCTCCAGTGGACCAGCGCATACACAGAGGCGGTCCACACCTTCGCCAACAACATCAACACCCACGAAGGAGGCACCCACGAGGAGGGTTTTCGCACCGCACTCACCCGGGCGGTCAACGAATTCGCCAGGACGAAGAGCATTCTGAAGGAAAAGGACGAGAACCTCACGGGTGAAGATGTCCGCGAAGGCTTGACGGCCGTTGTCTCGGTCAAGGTGAGAGAGCCGCAGTTCGAGGGCCAGACGAAGACCAAACTGGGAAATACCGAGATCAAGGGTTATGTCCAGAAGACGTTGAATAGGGCGTTTCCGGAATGGCTGGAGCGAAATCCCGGCGAGGCCCGGACCATCGTCGAGAAGTGCAAGTCCGCCCAGGACGCCCGCTTGGCGGCCAGGAAAGCTCGCGACGTCACGAGGCGGAAGACGGCACTCGAATCGGCCAGCCTGCCGGGCAAATTGGCCGATTGCTCTTCCCGCGATGCCTCGCTGTCGGAATTGTTCATCGTTGAGGGGGACTCGGCTGCCGGACCTGCCAAGCAGGCACGCGATTCGCAGTACCAAGCCATCCTCCCCATCAGAGGCAAGATCCTCAACGTCGAGAAGGCGCGGCTCGCCAGAGCGCTCCAAAACAACGAAGTGCAAGCCATCATCACGGCCAGCGGAACCGGGATCGGCGACGAGTTCGACATCGAGAAGGCGCGGTATCACAAGATCGTGCTCCTCACGGATGCCGACGTCGACGGTGCTCACATTCGTACCCTCCTCATGACCCTGCTGTTCCGTCATCTGCCGCGGCCTCGTGGAGGCGGGGTTCGTCTATGTGGCCCAACCGCCGCTCTACCGGGTGAAGATGGGCAAAGAGATCCACTATTTGAAGGACGAGGATGGCCTCGAGCGGTTCAAGTCGGACAACGAAGGACGCAAGATCCTGGTGAGCCGCTTCAAGGGTCTCGGCGAGATGAATCCCGACGAGTTGTGGGAGACCGCGATGAACCCGGAGACCCGCTCGCTGTTACGTGTCGACCTCGAGGACGCCGCCATCGCCGACGACACCTTCTCCACACTGATGGGCGACGACGTCGCCGCTCGTAAGTCCTTCATTCAACAGAACGCTCGCGACGTTCGCTTCCTCGACGCTTAGGACCGATCCCGAATGTCAATCAACGAAGACCAGATCGATACTCCCGACATCGACATCAACCAGGAGATGTCGTCCTCGTTCCTCGAGTACGCCATGTCCGTCATCGTGTCCCGGGCGCTCCCGGACGTGCGGGATGGGCTCAAGCCCGTCCAGCGCAGAATCATCTATTCGATGTTCGAGAATGGATTGACAGCCTCTTCCCAACATCGGAAGTCGGCGACAGTGGTCGGCTCGGTGATGGGTGACTACCACCCCCACTCGAATGACGCCATCTACGACGCTCTGGTCCGCATGGGTCAGGATTTCTCGCTTCGTAACCCTCTCATCCATCCTCAGGGCAACTTCGGTACCCCCGACGATCCTCCCGGAGCCATGCGGTACACGGAGTGTCGTCTCCAACCACTGGCCGATCATCTTCTCGAGAACATCAAAGAAGACACTGTCGATTTCGACCTGAACTACTCGGGCGAGAAGAGCGAGCCGACGGTGCTCCCTGCCCGCTTCCCCAATCTCCTCGTCAACGGCTCAACGGGGATTGCAGTCGGCATGGCTACCAACATGGCGCCCCACAACCTCGGTGAGGTGGCCGACGCGGTGCTCTTCGCCATCGACAACCCCGACGCGCCGCCGGAGGCGTTCCTCGACTACGTGAAGGGACCGGACTTTCCGACGGGTGGCTACATTCTCGGCAATTCAGGTATCCGCGACGCCCTGACCACCGGCCGAGGCTCGATCAAGATCCGTGCCGTGACCGACGTCCAGGAGGTCCGCAAAGGAAAGACCGCCATCGTCGTCACCGAATTGCCGTACCAAACCTCGGCGGATCGGATCATCAAGAAGATGGCTGATCTCGTCAATGACAAGAAGCTCGACGGCATCAGCGACATTCGCAACGAATCCAGCTCCCGTGTCGGCACCCGAATCGTCATCGAACTCAAGCGCGACGCCATTCCGCAGGTGGTCGTGAATCAACTGTTCAAACTCACTCAGCTCCAGGATTCGTTCGGAGTGAACAACGTCGCACTCGTTGATGGCGTGCCACGCACGCTCAACCTCGCCGACCAGATCGGCTACTACGTCGACCACCAGATGGAAGTCATTCGTCGGAGGACGGAGCATCGCCTCAGCGAAGCCGAGAAGAGGGCCCACATCCTCGAAGGCCTCATCATCGCCGTCGACAACATCGACGAAGTGATCGCCATCATCAGGGGCGCCTCCGATACCGAAACGGCTCGGTTGGCTCTGATCGATCGGTTCGAACTCTCCGAACTGCAGGCGCGTGCCATTCTCGAAATGCAGCTGCGGCGGCTCACCGGCTTGGCCGTCGACGAGTTGCGCTCCGAGTACAACGAACTCCTCGAGGCCATTGCCGAGTACCAATCGATCCTGGCCGACCCACAACGACAGCGCGACATCATCAAGGAGGAGTTGTCGGCGATCCGCAACAAGTACGCCGAGCCGCGGCGGAGTCGGATCATTCCCGACGAAGGGAACCTGTCGCTGGAGGATCTGATCGCCGACGACGAGTTGATCGTCTCGGTGACCGAGTCCGGATACATCAAGTCGGTCCCGGCCAACGTGTACCGGTCGCAGGGGAGAGGCGGAAGGGGAGTCAAAGCCGCCGAGATCCACGAGGACGATGTGGTGACCCACCTCCTCCACACCACCGCCCACGCCTATCTGCTCTTCTTCACCAACCGTGGCAAGGTCCATCGAATCAAAGCCCACGAGATCCCACGTCAGAGCCGCACCTCCAAGGGCGTCATGGCCCAAGCCGTGCTCCCGCTCGATCCCGACGAACGCATCGAGGCAGTCGTGGACACCCGGGACTACGAGACGTCTCGATATCTGGTGATGGTCACCAAGAAGGGCCTCGTCAAGAAGACTCCGTTCCAGGACTACGACTCCCGTCAGAGCACGCTGATCGCCATCAATCTCCAAGAAGGCGACGAAGTAGTAGAGGTCCGCACGACCAACGGGGAAAACGACGTGCTGTTGTTCACCCGAGACGGCATGGGGATCCGTTTCGCGGAATCGGATCTCCGACCCATGGGCCGCGCCACGCAAGGTGTGCGCGGTATCAAGCTGCGCGAGGGCGACGCGGTGATCGGGGCGGCATCGAACGTGGAGGGCGAAGAGATCCTGATCTTGACGTCCGGCGGGTACGGCAAACGCACCAAGATCGAGGAGTTCCGACCCCAGAAACGGGGTGGACTCGGCCTGAAAGCCATGAAGCTCACCAGAACCCGAGGGGCGCTCGTTGGGGCCCGCGCGGTCCATCCGGGCGACCAGATCTTCGTGATTGCCTCGGACGGTGTGGCGATTCGCACGAATGCCGACTCCGTGAGTCGGCAGAAACGCGAAGCGTCGGGCGTGAAGGTGATCGACATGTCTGCCGATGCCTCGGTGGCCGCCTTCGCCAAGGTCGTTGCAGAAGAGGACGAGGCGTGATCTCGGAACTGATCGGCGAGCACGTTCGTTATAGAGAGGTCGGTGGTAGAGCCCTCGCCGACGTAACCGCCGGCCACGAGAAGATGGGTGTAGGCAGCCTTGGGCGGTACACTCAGGTAAGTTCAAGCCAACGTCAAGGGAGTTGACGCAGATGGCGTCTGTACGTCGCGTTCGTCGGATCGTTCGCAAGATCGATCCGTGGACCGTACTCAAGATCTCGTTTGTGTTCTACGCCGTCCTGGCGTTGGGTCTGGTGCTCGGATTGGTCATATTCTGGGCATTCGTCAATCAGGCGGGGTATCCGGATACGGTGGAGAGCCTCTTGGCCGATCTCGGTTTGTGGGATGCAGGCGAATCGCCCGCCGTGCCGGAAGGGGATTATCTCTTCAGGGCGATTGCCTTCCTCGGAGTGGCTTGGGCAGTACTCATGACCGGCCTCACCACACTGTCGGCCGTGATGTACAACCTCATCTCGGACATGGTGGGTGGACTCGAGTTCGTGGTGCTGGAGGAGAGCCTCGGTGCACCGGTGCCCCACGAAACCAGCGCCCTTCCGGTCCGCCAGGTCCAGTCCTGGCAGACCAACCCACCCCCGACCAAGACCACCTCGCCGCCCGCCAAGGAGACGACGGAAGGTTCCTCGGTCAGCTCTCCGCTCTGACCCGGCCGGCCTGTTGCTGGCGGGGAGTGAGCACCCGCGGCGAAGGCGCTTGGTCCGGCCTCCAGGTCACCTCGTCGGCTTGATGTGGGCGGGAAGAGACGACACGATCCGGGAGAACCATCCAGAAACAGGCACCACCGAGGTACTCGGAGGTTCGATAGCCGGTGCGGCCCTTGTGAGCTCCGACGATGGCGGCGACGATCGCCAGACCGATCCCAGAGCCCTGAACCGAACTGCTGAAGCGGTGCGAACCCCGCTCGAATCTATCCCAGATGACCGTCTGATACTTCTTCGCCACACCGGGCCCGTTGTCATGGACTTCGAGCACCAGGTCCGAACCGTCTTTCGCCACCCGGAGGAGAGTCTTCCCTCCGCCGTACCTGGCGGCATTGGTGAGGAGGTTGGCGATGATCTGAACGATGCGATCACCGTCGACCCTGAGCGTAACGCCCGCGTCGAGGTCCACTGCCACCGTGTCAGCGGCCGTGCCGACGGCTTGGAGGGCGCTCGTGACAATCGTTACGGCTTCGACCAGCTCCTCTCGCAAGGTGATCTGGGCGTGCTTTTCGCGCGAACAGAAGGACCAGATCCATGACGATCCGCCCCATGTATTGAGCTTGATCGCGAACGATGGCCGAGAACTCCGACCGTTCCTCTTCTGCCAGTTCGCCGCCGTCGGCCTCGAGGAGTTCGAGGAACCCGATCATTGACGTGAGGGGCGTCCGGAGCTCATGAGAGATGGACGAAACCAGGGCAGACCGTTCCTTCTCCACCAAGTTCCGGTTCTCCTGAATAGCGAGGGCTTGACGGGCGACGACCAGTGTCGCCACGGCGAGAGCGGCGAGGAACAGAACCAGATCGGGACCCTCGACGGCGGTATGGAATACTCGATACGAGAGGAATGCCACCATGGCGAGAGCCACGCTGTACGGGACGGCCATCGACCACCACGGCATCTTCCCGTCTACGAACTCACGAGGGGGAGGCACCCGGCCAACCAGCGCACTGGTGGCGAGCACGAAGAGCCCGGCGACGAGGTAGGGGTGGAAGGACGGAGTGGCTTCCTCGAACAGCTTGCCGGCTCCGGAAACGAAAAAGCCGAGGTCACCGATCGTGAGGGCCACGTAGCTGCCGCTCATCAGGAGCAACCGTATGTCGAAGTGGTGACTCCCCCGACGGACCACCACGAGCATGATCACGATCAGCAGGACCGCGTCGAGAGCGAGATACAGCGAACCGAAGAAGCGATCGAAGAAGGGGGCGCCGACCGTGGATTGCCACAGCTCGCTGAGCGCCAACACCCAATAGAGCGCTCCGGCCGAGACTGCTCCGACGAGACCGTCCAGAAGGAGACGCAAACGCTGACGGTTGCTTCCCGAGACCTGCGGGAGCGCCGCCAGGCCGCTTGCCACCAGGAGATATCCGCCTGCGAAGAAGACGTCAAAGGGGCCGTACGCAGGGGGTTGATACCCCAATGCCTCTGCTGCACCTACGCCGAGGACACCCACCGCCCCCGACAGGACGCCGAACCCGAGCAATCGCCACGTGAGGCGCTCATCGCTGGGGAGGTTACGAGCACCGGTCAGGAAGAGCACGCCTGCCGCGATGAAGGCGACCAATATCCCGAGTGGTCCGGCGGTTTCACTCACGGCTGGATCAATCACGACGGCAATGAGGCAACCCGCGACAAAGAGGCCTGCCCCGACGCTCGCCGTGAGGTGGCGTCGACTTACGGCCGGGACTCCAAGAGGCGGCGTCTCGCTGTGCACCTGATAGCTATCGGCTCCCCGGACGCAGAGCTGAATGATTAGTCAGATTGCGCGGCCAAAGACTCCGCCATCGCCGAGTCGGTCAGATCGATGAGGATGTCCGCCTGGACGGGAGCCTCGACGACGCCGACCACGTCTTCGATGTGACGAGCCATCGACTCCATCATGCCGACGACCTGGGAAGAGTCGTGATAGAGGGTGTGCGTGAATCGGATCCCACTCTGACCCAATGCGACCGCCGGGAAGGCGGCAATATTGACGTAATAACCATCGTGCATGAGGCGTTGGGCAACCGCGATCGCTCGATCGGTTTGTCCGATTCGAGCGAACCAGATCGGGGTCGATTCATGAGAAGCGACGGGTAGTTCGAGTTCCAATGCCGCCGATCTGACTGTCGCGATCTGATCCGCCATCGCCGCCCGGAGTTCGGAGTGTTCAGGTGAGAGATGGAGATCCGCCGACGCAACCGCCGCTCCAAGCTCGGCCGGATGAATCGGACCACCGAAGATGAGTGGTCCGCTGAGCATCTGTACCCGCCGCGCCATCTCCTCGTTGGGAAGAGCGATGGCAGCTCCACCGGAACCGAACGATTTGGAGAGTGATCCGGCCACGACCATTCGCTCGTGCATCGGAACCTGGTTGAGCACGTAGCCGCGACCGTGGAGGCCCTCCCATCCGAAGCCATGGGCATCGTCGAGGTATGCGTGCAGATTTTCGTACCGGTCGAGGCGGGCCACGATGGCTTTGACAGGGGCCGTATCGCCGAGCATCGAGTAGACGCCGTCGGCCAGATACCAGACCGAGCGGTGCACCGGCGTGAGTTCGTCCAGAGCTCGGTCCAGTGCGGCGAGATCGTTGTGGGGCACGAGGCGCACGTCGACGCCCTTGGATTGGAGCACCCCGGTGGCGAGGTGGACCGAGGAGTGCGCTTGGGAGTCCACCAACGCCACGTCGCCCTCGCCCACGAGGACCGGAAGCGCCGATAGGTGCCCCAGGGTGGTGGTCGGAAAGGCCACGACCGGACCATCGAATATCAGCCGAAGCCGCTCCTCGAGTTCGTCGTACAAGCCGACGGAGGCGTAGGCGGCCGACGAGGAAAACGATGGACCGAACCGTTCGATCGCCTTGATCGCCCCCTGTTTGAGCCGGGGGTCGAGGTTGACGCCGAGGTAGGCGCAGGACCCGAAATTGAGGAGCCGCTTTCCGTCGAGGATGATCGATTCTCCGGAAAGGTATTCGTCTTCGATTCGGACGCGCCCCAAGCCTGCTTCAACGATACTGTCGGCATTTCTTTGAAGGAGACGGAGGAACCGTTCGTGGCGTGAAGCGCGAGCCGCTGGCATTGGGCATATGCCCTTTCTCGGTCCTCAGACCGTACACGCTCCCAACGCGACCTCGACGGGATGCTAGCGCTTTTGGCGAGAAGTCCGCATTTCCCAAGACACCGTTTTGCACCACCCGGGTGGCGTAATCAGGCCGCTTTGCTCGCCACGCTCAGTCCGGCCGCCAGAGCTTCCTCCACGTATCCCGCCCCGAGGCGAGAGGCAGGACCACCAGGTCCCTTCGCTCGTGCGAATACCGCGGCCGCCAGGCAGATTGCGTCCAAGAAGCCCTGGCGATCGACCACTCCGTGGGTGACCGTTCCTTTCGGACCAGTTGCGGCCACGAGAATGGCGGCAAACTCTGAATCGTGAGGAGCCACGGCGGTATTGCCGGTCCTTGAGCAGCGGAGGGCGCCAATGGGTTGCGGAAAGACAACCTGCGTCCCGGACCTGAGGGGACGTCCAGGTGCCGTCCAAGCCACTTGAACATGGTCGGCTCCGGCCCGCATTCTGGCCAACTCTCCGAGCGCGCCGGCCAGCCCGCTCAGGTCGGCGCCGTGAGTGACGAGGGAGTGGGGGTCTGGTGTCACCAGTTCCGCAGCGGTCACGATCGGAATTTGGCGGTCCCAAGCCTCCTGCGTTTCCGGCGTGCCGAGCTCCTCGGCCACGACGACGTCGAAGAGCCCGAGATCGTCAGCGGTGGCTAGGCGCGGATCGTCGCCCTGGGGATGACGAACGCCGAGAAGCTCGATGCGCGAATCGGCCAGGAGAACGCGACCGGCGCGGCGGATGAGTTCTCCGCCGGGCGCCAACGCCGCCTTCACTCGGATTCGTCTGGCGCGGCATCCTCGTCGGTGCTCTCCTCGGACCTTGGCCCGAAGGGACGGAGAGGGTCGACCGGCTTCCAGATTTCCTGATCGGTGGCCAACTGCTGTTGCTTCTGCTTCTGTAGGTAGGCGGCAACGCCTCCGGCGGCTGCTGCGACGAGTAACCATTTTCGAAATTTCATGACCCTCAGTCTAGGCGCTCCAGGATCTCACGGAGCGTCGTGCGAACCGACGCCTGAAGGCCGGGGAAGGGCCTTTCGTAGGCCACCCGACCCAGGCCCGAGGGCGCCGAATAGGTCGCTGGACCCATAGACGACTACTCAGCGTGAGGATACGCTGTTCAGCACGAGTATGGCGCTCGCATTCGAGATACGAGGGTCCCGGTCGACGGGCTCCCCCCCAACGGCTGGGGCCCTCATCTCGAATACCCAAGGGGGGTTTGCTGATTGGGCGCTTGGGCACTCGAAGGAGCGCCCAAGCTGCCGAATCAGTACGACTGAATGATCCCCCGGTCTACCCACCGGGGGATCATTCGAAGGCGCCTTGGTCCACGCCACCTTCCCTACATCGATCGAGGGGTTCACGCCTCATCCGGATACCGGCGTCAGGCCCGAGGGGCGATCCGCCCAAAGCCCGGACCTCGTCGAGTCTGGCGGTCGAGTCTGGCGGTCGAGTCTGGCGGTCGAGTCTGGCACCAATCGTAATGAGGCGGGTACGGAGGCGCCTCCTCGGGGGAGGGGGCTACTGCGGCTCAGGAGTGGAGATCGCGGGACTCCGAACCCGTGACCTCCGTATCTATCTCGATCGCGGTGTGAGCGGCCAGACTGTTCAGAAACTTGCACATCCTGCAATTTTGCGTAGAGTGCATCCGGTGCCTCCGACCATCGACCGCCGCACCCGCAAGAAACTCGCCACCCATAAGGCGCTGGCGACCGCAGCGCGGGAGCAAACCCTGGACGCGGCTTCGACGCAGTCACCGTGGAGGACATCGCCGACGCGGCGGGCGTATCTCCCCGAACCTTCTTCAACTACTTCTCCTGCAAGGAGGAAGCCATCGTCGGCATGGACGCCGCCGTGGTGGACGCCGTCGGCGAACAAGTGCGCCGACGTCCGGCCGATGAAGATCCCTTCACGGCGCTACTGGCGGTGCTCACCGCAGGCGAGGAGACCGACTTCGCTCGACGCTGGAAGATCCGTGCGGAATTGACTGCCCGCTACCCTGAACTGGTCCCGCGCCACCTTGCCGCGATGCTCGGTCTCGAGCGAGCGCTCACCACCGCCATCGCCGACCGCCTCTCCGTCGACCCGGACAAGGACCCGTACCCCAGGCTGGTCGTAACCTCGGCGGTGGCCACGCTCCGCAGCACCATGGAGTGGTGGCTGGAGAACGATCGGCCGATCCCGCTGCGCGACGCCCTCCACAACGCCTTCGCCATGCTCGCCTCCGGCTTCGTCCGACCGGAACCGGCCGACGGATCCGGAGCCGACTGATGCTCGTCCGCCTGCTCCGCCATCACCTCGAGCCGTACACAGCGATGGATCTGGATCGTCGTCGCCCTGCAACTCGTCGGCACCATCGCCTCGCTGTACCTGCCCAGCCTCAACGCCGACATCATCGACAACGGCGTCGTCCAGGGCGACACCGGGTACATCGTGCGGATCGGCGCGCGTGATGCTCGCCGTCGCCCTCGTCCAGATCGCCTGCACCATCACCGCCGTCTACTTCGGCGCGCGGACCGCGATGGCGTTCGGCCGCGACGTGCGCGGCCGGCTTCTTCCGCACCGTCGTCATCGTTCTCCAGCCGCGAGGTGGACCGCTTCGGGGCGCCCTCGCTGATCACCCGCAACACCAACGACGTCCAGCAGGTGCAGATGCTGGTGCTGATGGCGTTCACGATGATGGTCGCCGCCCCGATCATGATGGTCGGCGGCGTCTTCATGGCGCTGCGGGAGGACGTCGGCCTCTCCTGGTTGGTGGCCGTCGCCGTCCCGGTGCTGGCGGTCGACCATCGGCTTCATCATCTCGCGGATGATCCCCGGGTTCCGGCTGCATGCAGCAGCGCCTCGACACCGTCAACCAGGTGCTGCGCGAGCAGATCACCGGCATCCGGGTGATCCGGGCCTTCGTCCGCGAACCCTTCGAGACCGAGCGCTTCGGCGACGGCCAACGCCGACCTCACCGACGTCTCGATCACCGTCGGTCGCTGGATGGCGGCCATCTTCCCGGTGATCATGCTGGTGCTGAACGCCTCCAGCGTCGCCGTGCTGTGGTTCGGCGGCGACCGCATCGACGCAGGCGCGATGCAGATCGGCGCGCTGACCGCCTTCCTCTCCTACCTGGTGCAGATCCTGATGGCGGTGATGATGTCGACGTTCATGCTGGTGATGGTGCCGCGCGCCTCGGTCTCGGCCGACCGGATCGGCGAGGTGCTCGACACCGAGTCCTCCGTGGTGCCGCCCGACCGACGGTGTCACCGACGGTCGCCGGCCGCGGCGAACTCGAACTCCGCGACGTCGGCTTCACCTACCCCGGTGCCGCAGCACCGGTGCTCTGCGACGTCACCTTCACCGCCCGGCCGGGCACGACGACCGCGATCATCGGCTCCACCGGCGCCGGCAAGACGACCCTGCTCAACCTGATGCCGCGGCTGTTCGACGCCACCGAGGGCACGCGTCTCGGTCGACGGCGTCGACGTGCGCGCCTCGACGCCGAAGCGCTGTGGGCGAAGATCGGCCTGGTGCCGCAGAAGGCCTACCTGTTCTCGGGCACCGTCGCCTCCAACCTGCGCTACGGCAAGCCGGACGCCACCGAGGACGAGATGTGGGAGGCGCTCGAGATCGCCCAGGCCGCCGACTTCGTCCGGGCGATGCCGGAGGGCCTCGACTCCGCCGATCGCCCAGGGCGGCACCAACGTCTCGGGCGGTCAGCGGCAGCGGCTCGCCATCGCCCGGGCGCGTGATCCGGCGACCCGACCTGTACCTGTTCGACGACTCGTTCTCCGCCCTCGACGTCGCCACCGACGCCCGGCTGCGGCGGCGCTCGAGCCCGTGACCAGGGACGCCACCGTGGTGATCGTCGCCCAGCGGGTGTTCACGATCACCGACGCCGACCAGATCGTGGTGCTCGAGGACGGCCAGATCGTCGGACTGCGGCACCCACGACGAGCTGCTGGAGTCGTGCCCGACCTACCCCGAGATCGTCGAGTCCCAGCTGAAGGCGGAGGTCGCATGACCGACCGCCCAAGACAATGCAGGAGACCGAGCGGATCCAGGCGCACAGCGGACCGGGCCGGGGCCCACGGCATGGGCATGGTCGGCCAGAAGTCGATGGACTTCGGGCCGTCGGGAAAGCGCCTGCTGCGGCAGCCTCCGCCCCGAGCGGCTCAAGGTCGTCGCCGTGATCGTGGCCGCCGTCGCCAGCGTCGCGCTGTCGTCGCTCGGGCCGCGGGTGCTCGGCCGGGCGACCGACATCATCTTCGCCGGCGCCATCGGCAAGGAGCTGCCCGCCGGGCTCGACCAAGGCCGAGGCGATCGACGCCGCCGGCACGGGGCAGAGGACGGATCGCCGACCTGCTGTCCGGCATCGACCTGGTGCCGGGCCAGGGGATCGACTTCACGGCGCTGGCGTACCGTGCTTGCTGCTTCGTGCTGGCGCTGTACGTCGGCGTCGGCGCTGCTCAGCTTCCTCCAGGGCTACCTGCTCAACGACGTGGTGCAGCACACGGTGCGGCGGATGCGGGCCGAGGTCGAGGAGAAGCTCAACCGGCTGCCGCTGCGCTACTTCGACGGCCAGCCGCGCGGCGAGCTGCTCAGCCGGGTCACCAACGACATCGACAACGTCGCCCAGACGCTGCAGCAGACGATGAGCCAGCTGCTGACGTCGCTGCTGACGATCGTGTTCGTCGTTCGGGATGATGTTCTCGATCTCGTCGACGCTGGCGCTGATCGCCCTGGTGACGATCCCGGCTCGGCATGGCGGTCGCCGGGACGGTGATGAAGCGCTCGCGCGACACGTTCATCGACCAGTGGCGGCGCACCGGTGCGCTCAACGCCCAGGTCGAGGAGACCTTCACCGGGCACGCGCTGATCAAGGTGTTCGGCCGCCAGGAGGAGGCACAGCAGGCCGTTCGAGGAGGAGAACGAGCAGCTGTACCAGGCCAGCTTCGGTGCCCAGTTCGTCTCCGGCCTGATCATGCCGATGATGATGTTCATCGGGAACCTCAACTACGTCGATCATCGCCGTGCTCGGCGGGCTGCGGGTGGCGAGCGGGACGATGACCCTCGGTGACGTGCAGGCGTTCATCCAGTACTCCCGCCAGTTCACCCAGCCGGTGACCCAGGTGGCCTCGATGGTCAACCTGCTGCAGTCGGGCGTGGCGTCGGCGGAGCGGGTCTTCGAGTTGCTCGACGCCGAAGAGGAGGAGAGCGACGGCGACCACGCCAGGTTGGTCGAGGTGCCGCACGGCCGGGTCGCTTCGAGCACGTGTCGTTCCGCTACGACGAGGACCGGCCGCTGATCGAGGACCTGTCGCTGACGGTGGAGCCGGGTCAGACGGTCGCGATCGTCGGGCCGACCGGGGCGGGCAAGACCACCCTGGTCAACCTGGTGATGCGCTTCTACGAGCTCGACGGAGGCCGGATCACCCTCGACGGGCGTCGACATCGCCCGGATGCAGCGCGCAGGACCTGCGCTGCCGGATCGGCATGGTGCTGCAGGACACCTGGCTCTTCGAGGGGACGATCCGCGACAACATCGCCTACGGCCGGCTCGACGCCACCGAGGACGAGATCCTCGAGGCGGCGCAGGCGACCTTCGTCGACCGCTTCGTGCACAGCCTGCCCGACGGCTACGACACGGTCGTCGACGACGAGGGCGCCAACATCAGCGCCGGCGAGAAGCAGCTGATCACCATCGCCCGGGCGTTCCTGGCGAACCCGGCGCTGCTGATCCTCGACGAGGCGACGAGCTCGGTCGACACCCGCACCGAGCTGCTGGTGCAGCAGGCCATGGCGGCGCTGCGCACGGAGCGGACCAGCTTCGTGATCGCCCACCGGCTCTCCACCATCCGCGACGCCGACCTGATCCTGGTGATGGAGGAGGGCCGCATCGTCGAGCAGGGCACCCACGACGAGCTGATCGCCGCCGGCGGGGCCTACGCCGAGCTCTACCAGCGCCCAGTTCAGCGGCCCCAACGTGACGATGCCCCCGGCCAACCCTGGCCTGGTGGCCCAGGCGGTCCCTCACGCCCCGGAGGCGTGACGAAGCGGTAACGCTGCCCTGCGCACCGAGAGAAGGACCGACTTCGCATACAGGGTGACCAGGGAGCGGGTTCGCCCAACGAGGAAATGAAGTATCGCGCTGCCGTCGTTCGTGTGTGAAGACCTGGGCTACCGCCTGGCGGTGTGGGGGGTCGAAGCCAACTCGCGCGTCCTCGCCTCGCCGCGTACGAGAACCGGAGCAGCCCTCGTCGGCAGAGACTCGTCGAGGCGTGGAGATGACGGGACTCGAACCCGTGACCCCCTGCTTGCAAAGCAGGTGCTCTTCCAACTGAGCTACATCCCCGCGGTCGTGGTCATTGTACGTCGGTTCCCCGCCGTGTCAGATCGAAATCATGCCGGCCTGGTGGCGACCAGCAATGCGTCGAGGGCCACGGCGTCGCCGACCGGGCGCCGGACTATCTCGGCTCGTTCGATCTGGAGGGAGGGGAGGTCTGCGGCAAGGTCAGCGGTGGTGAAGAGCAGATCGGGGTTGGGCGGCCCGCCCACCCCGTCGGTCAGGTTGCTGTGGTCGTGCCCGACAATCACATACGTCCCGCCCGGCGCAAGCCCTTCCACGAGGTTGCGATGGATCAAGGAGCGGGTCTGGGCGGGGACATGGAGATAGAACTCGATGATGAGGTCGAAACTATCGGGTGGGGGAGACCACGAGGTGAGGTCGGCGACGGCCCACCGGACCGCCACCTCGTGCTGTCGGGCGACCGCTCTGGCCTTCTCGACGCCGGCCGCGCTCGAAATCCACGCCGGTCACCTCCCAACCCTGCTGGGCCAGCCACACGGCGTTTCTTCCCTCGCCGGTGGCAACGTCGAGCGCCCGGCCGGCCGCCAGGCCGTCCACCAGGCCGGGCAAGAACTGGTTGGGTCCCGCATTCCAGATGAGTTCTTTGCTCCGGTACCGCTCGTCCCAGCCAGTGGCGTCCATGGGGGCTTCCTTCGATGTCCTTTGGTGGTCCAGCATTGCAGATCGACCGAGGTGGCGGGGAAGCGGCGACGTCTCGCCTGGTGGACTCCGGTGGACCTGATACAATCGCCGTCCCGAGAGGGCCCATAGCTCAGCCCGGTTAGAGCGCATCCCTGATAAGGATGAGGTCCCTGGTTCAAGTCCAGGTGGGCCCACCGACAAACCCCCTGCACGCAGGGGGTTTGTGCGCGTCACGGCCGGAGTACGGCGACTTGCAGTCCGTCGAGAATCCGCACAGAGTCCGCAGCAGCCCGACGGAATGCCTCATCCAGGGGTCTGCGGCCGCCTCGTCAAGACCCTCATACAGGTGCCCGTAGACGTCCAATGTGGTCTTGATCGGAGCGTGGCCGAGGCGGTCCTGGATCACCTTCGGATGTACGCCGACGATCAAGGACGGGACGCTGGGCGGGTGAGCGCCGCACAACTCGCTGACTAGTCGAAGTGGATTTGTCCTTCGTAGAGCAGATGGAAGCTCGGACCGTGGAAGGTTCCCTGTCCGTGAACGTTCGCAAGACCCTCGGTGCCACCGATGATCACCCAGTGGCCTTCCCATTCCGCAGGACTCGGATCGCAAGTATCCGAGTATTGCTTGCCATTGGTCTTGAGGACCATGGTGCCCTCGTGCTGAATGCCTGATTCGTCTTCCACCGTCCCGTAGAACGTCATCTCGCCCTTGTAGAAGCTGAAGCCTGCTTTGGCATGGCAGACGACGACGAATTCTTCCTCGGTGTATCCCGCGAAGGTACCTAACCAGTCTCCGTGGTCTTGGCCATAGATGAACACGTTGGGGCCAGCAACCTTGACCTCTGGCTCCGCCGTAAGGAAATAATCCCAAGTCCCCGTGGCCGTTGTCGGTGAACCAGCCGATACCGGGAACTGCTACCAGCGCCAGCGCAACCGTCAGTACCAGAAGCATGACGATCGATCTCTTCATTACACACCTCCTCAGGTGCTCTCCGAGACGCATGGCTGCGCCTTCGACCCAACCGGAAGCGCCGTCTTGCGAGCACCCTCTTTGCGATACCTCCTCCAACTGAACGCCCCTACTGCCCAGGATCGCGCCACCCGCCAAGGTCTGGAAGAGGAGCAACGGCTCTACCGTATTGCTCGTTTCCAAACGCCGTCACCGACCAAGGCCGCACGCCCATCACACGACTGCTACCCGTCCCGATCACCAACCGTGCAGGAACGCACAGCTCGCCCACCCGTCCCAGAACGGCACGTCCGCTCTCGGGCACGGAGAGCTGGCCTCGAGGTACGCGGTCTCGGTGGCACAAGGCCCCGAGATAGACAGCGCTCTGGTTTGTGGACCTCGAACAGTTCAATGAGATGACCTCAGACCAACTCGTGACGTTTCGACAACGGCAGCGGTACTGGGGCCAGAAGCTGTGGAGCGCCGGCCAAATCCACCCCCGGAAACCCGAACCCTCACCAGACGGCCGCTAGAGATCACCAGATCACGCGCAGGAACGAGCGGCTTTGCCACCGATCCCTCACTGGAACTTCACAGTATTGAGTGCCGCAACCAACCCCTCACGAAGCTCTAGCTCCTGTCGACAGCGGCAGGATCGACGAGCACTGGAGCTTTGGGGAGGCCATTGCCCCGAGTGAGGAGTGGGGCAACACCGGCAAGTTCTGAACTCAGAGCCTGCCTGGTTGGTGGCTGCCGGCGTGGTTTGTCTCACCGTCATATTGGACCCGTGGGACACAGGGTTCTGAACAGGATCGTCGGTGGCGGGCCGCCCGTACCATACTGATTCGATGGAAGAGATCATCGTGGCGGAGCCGGACAGACCGACGATTGTGGCCGCCGCAGTGGCAACGACGTTCCTGGTGGTGGCGGCTGGAGTGAACACCAACTGGCAGGTGCGCGTCGTCCTCATCGCGATGGGAATCGCGGTGGTCTATCGCATGAGGCAGATGAAGCTGTCGGTGACCCGTTCGTCGGTTGTCGTTGTGAACTTCTGGCGCTACGAGCTCGACCTCGGCTCCGTCCGGATCGTCGACGAGAAGGACCTGGCCTGGCCGAAGAACGACGTTGGCGACCCGAACACGACCAGCGTCGGGATGCCGACGGGGGCTTCCGCCGGGGGACGCGCCCTCTACCTCATGGATGACTCGGGTCAGAAGGTGCGGGTCAGGCTTGCCCCTGTGTATGGCAACCGGCTGGACACCATCAGCGAGGACCTCTACCGGGCGGTCGCCATTATGAAGGAGGACGGCTGACCAGGGCACCTGACCCCTTTCGTTCTCCCCTTGACCCTCACGTTACGTGAGGGTGTAGTTTGACGGGATGGATACCGAAATGGCCTTGACCGTGGGGGCGATCGCCGAATTTGCCGGCGTCACGGTGAGAACCCTCCACCACTACGACGAAATCGGGCTCGTCAGCCCTCAGCACCGCACCGAAGCCGGCTATCGGCTGTATGGGAGTGCCGAGGTGGCCCGACTTCAGGAAGTCTTGTTCTTCCGAGAACTGGGATTCGGGCTCGAAGAGATCAACCGGATCGTCTCTCAACCCACCTACGAACGAAGAGTTGCGCTCGAACGACAACGAGGTCTGCTCGAGCGCCGGGCCGAACGACTCTTCGCGATGATCGACGCAATCGACCGTGCCGCCGAGGCAGACCGAAAGGGACTCACCATGACCAACGAAGAAATGCTCGAGGTATTCGATGGCTTCGACCCAGCCGAATACGAGGACGAAGCCAAAGAACGCTGGGGCGACACGGACGCCTACCAGGAGTCGGCCCGCCGGACCGCCCGCTACACCAAGGAGGATTGGGTTCAGATCAAGGCTGAGGCGGCCGCCATCGACGCCGCCTTCCTCGACCTGATGGAGGCGGATACGCCGCCGGGAAGCGAGGCCGTAGCAGCGGTCGTCGATCGCCACCGCGCCCACATCACCAGGTGGTTCTACGACTGCTCCGAGGAAGTCCACCAGGGGCTCGGTCAGATGTACGTGGCGGACTCACGCTTCACAGCCAACATCGACAAGGCCGGCGTGGGATTGGCGCAGTACATGTCGGACGCCATTGCAGCCCGTTATACGGGGTAGCTCATGGCGGCGAGCAGGTCAGGGATTCCGCAACATGGTGAGGAGCATCACCGAGGGCTCCAAGGCGCGCACGCTGTGCGACAGGTTGGCGGCCATGTGGATCCAGGCGCCCGGGCCCACCTCGACGGATTCGTCCCCGAGACCGAGGAGCAGCCGTCCCGAGACGACCTGGACCACGGCCGGCACCGAGGCGGTGTGGTCGGTGAGTTCCTGGTGACGGTCGAAGGCGAACACCACCAGGCGGAGGCGGTCGTCCTTGTAGAGCACCCGACTCAGGGTGCCGTCGACGGGGATCTCGACCTCAGCGGCCAAGTCGGCGAATACAGTCGAAAGTGCTTGTTCGTCCATTCCCCGAAACTACCAGCAGGCCTCAGTGGTCGTGGTCGCTCTCGCCATCATGATCGTGGTGGGTCGGGTCATCCGAACCGGATGACGGAGGACCCACTCAACAGCCAGGTTCGCCGTGGTTGCCGCAACAGTCTGAGCGATTCTTGACCTTGATCGCGTTGTTCTTGACGGTGAGGGCGATCCGCTCGGCCAGAGCGAGTTCGGAGCGCATGAAATTGCCGACGACATGGCGGAGTGAGGGTCTACTCATGCCCTGAACGCTACCACTGTTGCCGTTGCGCCCCCGACGTGGCTGAGACATTGCTCAGAGTGACCAATCCGTCGGATCAGCTGGGCGGGCAAACGGCGGATTGTGACTGCGGAAGCCGGTTGTTGGTCGCCACCGCCAACGGCCCGATGAGCTGCCGTTGAAAAGGCGCCTCCTCGAGGAACGAGGGGGAAGATCGTCGCTTCCGTTCGACTGTCGCGGGGGTCCGACTGGTGAGGCGGGGTCGATGACGGCGACCGACTAGGCGCTACGAATCTCCGGAGCGCGTATCTGGCCGGCAGGACGGAACCCGAAGACCCATCCGTACCAGGCCAATTCCGCCTCGGCAGCCCGTTCGATGGCGTCGGCCGACCGGAACCCGTGACCCTCGCCCTCGAATGCCAGGTAGGCGTGTGCGATCCCTTTGGCGGCCAGTGCTTCGACCATCACCTCCGCCTGTTCGGGAGGCACGACCTTGTCGTCGAGACCCTGGAGGAGGAGCATGGGTCGGTTGAGCAGGTCGACGTGGTGAATCGGAGAACGGGCCGTGTACACATCGATGGCCTCGGGATAGGGTCCGATCATCGAGTCCAGATATCGCGACTCGAACTTGTGCGTCTCCTCGGCGAGCGCACCCAGATCGGCGACTCCGAAGTAGGAGGCGCCGGTTGCGAAGGCATCATGAAAGGTCAACGCCGCCAGAGTCGTGTACCCACCAGCGCTGCCTCCTCTGATGGAAAGCCGGTCCGGGTCGGCGAAGCCTTCGGAGACCAGGTACCGGGCGGCCGCAATGCAGTCCTCGCTGTCGAGGATTCCCCAGAGGCCCTCGAGCGCCCTGCGGTACTCTCGCCCGTACCCCACCGAACCCCGGTAGTTGACGTCGACCAGAGCGAAGCCGCGGCTCGTCCAGAACTGCCGCCCGAGCGACAACCCAGGTGAGGACGCCCCGGTTGGACCACCGTGCGTCCAGACGACCAGCGGGGGGAGTTCGCCGGCTGGAGCTTCGAAATCGGGGTTCGACGGCGGGTAGTAGAAGGCGTGGGCGACCTCGTCGTTGGTGGTCGGAAACACGATGGAGCGGGCTCTGCTGTAGTACGAGGGATCGACGGGGAGGGTGATAGAGGATCGCACCTCGACATACCTACCGGTGTCAGGGTCTACGCCGATGACCCCCGATGCCACCGAGTCCGAACCGGCGACGGTCCACACCCGACCTCCGCCGACGGCCAGGCTGGATCCGATAGCGTCACGTTCGGCGAGGCACAGGGAAGCTTTGCCGTCGGCCACGATGACGATCCTCGATCGGCCGTTCTCCGTCACCACGGATGCGATGCGACCGTCCTCGAGGAACCGGTACCTGGACATCCCGAAGACCCATTGCGGACTGCCCCACTCGGCGGCTTGATCGACGAGGTGGGTGTGGCTGCCGTCGGCCTCTCGGCGGTACAGGTTCCACCAGCCCGACCGGTCAGAAACGAAATGCAGGAGCCCGTCCGGTGACCATTCTGGCTGGAAGATCGATTCGGTCTCTCCGCCCGCCACCAGGGTGGGATCGGTCACGCTGCCGTCACTCGAAAGATCTGCCATCCACAGTTCGGTGCCCTCCCACGGCATGCGGGGATGGTCCCAGGTGAGCCAGGCGAGGCGACTGCCGTCGGGCGACACGCGCGGCGAGGAGCAGAAATCGTGGCCGGCGGCGATCACTCGGGGCGCGGCAGAACCATCCCACGGGAAGGCCACGAGTTCGTTGTCGGGCTCGCGATCCTCGTGGTGTCGTTCTCGGACCGCGATCAGCAACGGCCCAAAGAACTCGAAATCAGCGAAGCGATCGCCTCCCGGGATGTCCGGTTCCGGGGTGATCGGCGAAGGCCGAGGGCCGTCGAGGCGGTAGACCCTTTGGTCGGTGAACTCCGACGACACCACGATTCCGTCCCGAACTCCGAACCCGCCTCCGCCATATTCGTGGGCCCTCGTGCGGGAATTGAATCCAGCAGGGGAGACGTCGCTCACCGTGCCATCGGCGCTCCTCCGAACGATCACCGATCGCCCTCCCTCGGTGGGCCTGGATTCGACCCAGAACAGGACGACCCCGTCGGCGGCAACTTCATCCAGCCCGATTCCGGCGTGGGTCAGGTCGGACGGTGTGATGGGCGAGACCCATTCCCCATACGGGACGACAGTGGTCAATGGCTGCTCCTTCATGAAGGTCATCTCAAGGCTACCGATCTCCGTGACCGCCGCGGTCGGCACTGCGGGAGGCGGGTTTGCAGATCAGCCGTCGGGTGGTCCAGCGGCCACGTCGGGCGGGATGGTGGACGTCGCCGTGAGCCGCTCGATGACCTGGAAGCGGGCTCCCGGCGCTCCAAATCCGGTGACGATGTCGCCCTCCTCCAGAACGGTCTTGCCATCCGGTACCAGAACGGCCGGGCCACGTCGGATTGCCACCAGGGTGCACCCGGCGGGCCAATGCACCTCGCCAAGCGTCTTGCCGTCGGCCAGCGACCCGCCAGGAATGTGGAACTCGAAGAACTCTGCGTCGGGTCGCGTCCAGAGCCGCTGTCGTCGCCGCTGCAGCTCCGATTCCGTGGCTTCCGTGAGGGCGAAGTGGTACGCCTTGACAGCCGTCTCGCGCCGAAACATCCCGACCAGGCGCGTGGGTTCGTCATCCGCCACCACGGGCAGCCGACCAACCCCGAGACTGGCCATTCGTTCCAAGGCGCGGCTGACGGGCGTCGAGGGCGTCACGGTGACGGGGCGGGCGGTCATGGCGTCGGCCGCGCTGACCTGGTCGGACGGGCCGCCGCTTCTCACGATGTCGGTGACGGTGATGATCCCGACCAGCCGGTCTCGATGGTCGACAACCGGGAGTCCATGGTGTCGTTCTCGGCTGAGTTGCGCCTGAACCTGACCGGTCGACATCTCTGGCCCGATCACCTCGTTGCGAGGGGTCATGACATCGCCGACGGTCACCGTGTCGAGAAGGTCGACGTCGCTGGTTCGCATCAGGCGGATTCCGCGACTCACCAACGGAATCGTGTAGACGCTCTCTCGGTGGATACGGTCGGCGATCAGCGTCGCCAGTGAGGTGGCCAACATGAGGGGGAGGACCAGGCCATAGTCTCCTGTCAACTCGAAGACGATCAGGATCGAAGTGAGAGGTGCCCGGGCAACCGCCGCAAACATGGCGGCCATCCCCACCACGGCAAAGGCACCGGTGTCCAACTCCGAGACGGACCAAGCAGGGGCGAGGAGGGTGGCGACCCCCGCTCCGAGGGACGATCCGATGAAGAGCGCCGGCATGAAATGTCCCCCCGACCCATTCGAGCCCAGCGTCCCGGCGGTGGCGAGGATCTTCAGACCGGCCAGGAGGAGCAGCACCCACCACGCAGTCTCCACAGCGCTGCCATCCACGAGGCTCTGGATGAACTGCTGACCCGTGCCGAACAAGCGCGGCTCGATGGCGATCAGGACGGCGACCGGCACGCCGAGTATGACCGGTCGGAGCCACGGCTTGGCGTCGAACAGCCGGATCTTCGAGTG
This sequence comes from uncultured Acidimicrobiia bacterium, assembly GCA_963752075.1. Classification (GTDB taxonomy): domain Bacteria; phylum Actinomycetota; class Acidimicrobiia; order Spongiisociales; family JAENVV01; genus CBDUEV01. The sequence goes on along the minus strand of CAVVWO010000003.1, from coordinate 140,466 downwards.
GACGGTGTCGAAGGCTTTGAGAAAGAGGAAGCCGACCAAGGCGGCCAGGATCCCCAGGCCGGCATAGAGCACCAATTCCGTCGAGTCGCCGAGGTCGTGTGAGGCTGCCGACAGGATGCGTTCCTGTCCGACGAGTGATCGGGTCGTCACTGCTGCCGTGACCGAGGCAATGACCACCGCGTTGAGGTGGCGGATGGCGAAGTTGCCGAGGATGACTTCCATGGCGAACAACATGCCGGCGATGGGAGCGTTGAAGGTTGCGCCGATTCCCGCTCCGGCTCCGGCTGCCACGAGTGAGCGAACCTGATCCTCGCCGAGCCCGACATGGCGACCGATGGACGACCCGATGGCGGCCCCGAGCATCACGGTCGGGCCTTCCCGGCCGGCCGAACCTCCGCCGCCGAGGGTTGCCGTGGTGGCAGCCAGCTTCCAGAAGATCGATCGGGTGGGAATGTATCCGGCATGGATGGCGAGGCCCGCCGTGGTTTCCGGAACGCCGCTGCCTCTTACTTCCGGGAACCGTTGTCCAATACGCCATGCGATCCCCAGTCCGATCGGGACCGTGAGGAGAGGAAGCCAGCGGCCCCATCGCAGTTGGCCCTCCAGCGAGGCGATCGAATCGCTGAGGAACCCGATCGAAGAGATGAGCGCCGCGCCCGCCAGACCGGCCAGCACTCCCACCGCCAGCGCCAGCGCGATGAACACAGCTGTTCTGCTGGGATCCAAGAGCGACCGGAGGCGGTTGTTCATCGTGAGGCAGAGGCTACCGGTGCGGTCCCCACTCGCCATGCGAAACGGCCCCCGGAAGAAGCCAGGGGCCGTTCGCTCAACTGTGAATTCGGATCAGGCTTCAACCACGATGGTCTTGGCCACGGTGTCGTGGAATCCCTGGCGCCGGTCTCGCCACAGAATCGACAGATAGACGAACAGGGTGACCAGGGAACCAATGACGGGAATGAGACCCCAGATCGCAGCCACTCCGTAGCGCATGCCGGCCGCCTGGATGTCGGGAATCTCGCCGGTGGTTTCGTCGACCACCTTGATGCTCAATGCCATCTTGCCGATCGTCTGGCCGCGGTTGGCGATCAGCAACACCTCGTAGGCGCCTACCGCCAGCAGCAGTACGACGGTGGCAAAGTATCCGCCGCCCAGTATGAAGGAAATGACGACGGCAGGGATGATCAACACGAAGCCATCGACGATGCGTGCCAGCAATCGTTTCCCCGGGGAGGCCAGTTCAGACGGTCGGGCCATCGGAGAAGCTGCCGGGGCGTCTCCCAATGGAGCAGGAGGCAACTCGTCATGCGGTGGAGTCGTCGGCACCTCGGGTGGTTGGTTGGTGGCGAACGGGTCGTTCTCTTCCATGGTCCCTCCTCTTCGTGACGACTCAGCCTACCGCCCGACCCACCGCGCAGAGCGGTTACCAGCCCGAAATCTTCCGTGCCCCAACGACGCGAACCACGGTTAACATGGGCCGAGCGCACCTCAGGAGGTCGAATAGTGCCCAATGCCGTCGTCGTCGACGCAGTTCGTGTCCCCACCGGGCGAAGGGGCGGAAAGCTCAAGGACATCCACCCCGTTGACCTCGCCTCCATCCCGCTGAAGGCGCTCGTCGAACGGAACGACCTCGACGCCGGATTGGTCGAAGACGTGATCATGGGCTGTGTCATGCAAACCGGCGAACAGGGTCTCAACATCGGGCGTAACGCAGCCCTGGCAGCCGGTTTCCCGGAGTCCGTGGTCGGGACGACCATTGATCGCCAATGCGGATCGTCGCAACAGTCGGCTCATTTTGCTGCGCAGGGCGTCATGGCGGGCGCCTACGACGTCGTCATCGCCGCCGGGGTGGAATCCATGACGAGAGTGCCTATGGGAATCACCGCCCAACAAGGTCCGGGTGTGCCATTCGGGCCGGCCATGTCGGAGAGGTACGACCACCGACTCGTCCCACAAGGTCTGTCCGCCGAGATGATCGCCGAGAAATGGGGTCTCAATCGAGAGACCCTCGACGAAATGGCCTACGACTCGCATATGCGAGCAGCTCGAGCGACCGAAGAAGGGCGCTTCGCGACGCAGATCGTCCCCGTCGAAGTGACTCTCGACGACGGGACCACCGAACTCATGACGGCTGACGAAGGAATCCGGTGGGAAACGAGCCCGGAGAGACTGGCCGCGCTCAAGCCTGTCTTCAAGGAAGACGGTGTGGTGACGGCGGGGAACTCATCACAGATCTCGGATGGCGCCGGAGCGGTGCTCATCATGAGTGAGGAAAAGGCTGCGGAGCTAGGCCTCACCCCGATGGCCCGTTTCGTGGCCTTCTCTCTGGCCGGCGTTGATCCGGTCACCATGCTCACGGGACCCATTCCGGCGACCGCCAAGGTTCTCGAGCGGGCCGGTCTCGGTATCGGCGACATCGACCTGTTCGAAGTCAACGAGGCATTTGCGTCCGTTACCGGAGCTTGGAGAATCGAGCACGGCGGTGGCGACCCTGCGGCGCTGTGGGATCGGACGAATGTCAACGGAGGAGCGATCGCGCTTGGCCATCCCCTCGGAGCGTCCGGAGCGCGGTTGTTCACCACCATGGTGCACGAGCTTCGCCGCACGGGCGGTCGCTACGGCCTCCAGACCATGTGCGAGGGTGGGGGCATGGCGAACGCCACCATCATCGAACGGCTCTAGTTTGCTGCTCCACGAGTTGTCCACAGAGTTCTCCACAGGCAGTGGATAATTACACCTGTGTAGTTAGTCGGGTCGCCACACCGCTGTCATGGGTTCGCGGCAGTGACGGGGGGCGGTCGTCTCGGTGGCGGATTGGACGGTCATCGTGACTTCGGTTCCGCAAACCGAGCAACGGAACTGTTCGCTCGTCGGCACCACGTCGGACGGATCCGGCTCTTCGGGATCGGTGGCGAGCATTCTGATGATCGACGTAGCGAGCCACCAGATGGCGAGACCAACGGCAATGGCAATGACATAGCGCACGCGGTCGATTGTAGGACGGGAACGAGGGGTTCCCGCTGGCTCGAGGTCGGCTCAGTGGTAGTTCGTGGTCATCAGGAACCCGGCACCGATGGCCACGATTCCCGCCAGCAGCCACAGGTTTCCGAGGCTGAAGATGTAGCTGGATACCACGGCGACGACGCCGCCACCCATGAGTCCAAACATGGAATAGACGTACCACTTGGGTGATTCCGGATGAACTTCCTTCTTCGGAGTCCGGGATGGCGTCGGGCCTTTTTTCTTCTTGCGGCTCTTGGATTCGGGCATGGTTGGCAGGATACCTCGTTTCCCTCGTTCGTTCCCAAGGAAGGGACAGGCGGCGTTGCGGAACTGCCAAGAGGCGACTTCTCGTCGAGAGTTGCTACCCCCCGCTGACGGCCTGTACGAAGACGATGCTCGATGTGGGAGTGACGAGGGATTGGGGATCTTCCAGGCGGCTTGGCTCGCCGTCGACGAAGCACATCACATGGGGCCGTAGGGCGCCTGCCTCATCGAGGAGATGGACCCGCAATGCGGGTTCTTGGGCGAGGAGGTCTTCGATCGACGCACCGAGCGTGGACCCCTTCACCTCGATGGCGAGGCGACGGGTGGCGGTTTCGAGCACACGGGGCAGGCTGACATTCGGCATCGTCAGGCGAGCACGTCGACGGTGAGGATTCGCGGAAACGAGTGAGGGAGCCCGGACCATGTCTCACCGATATCGTCCGACATCCACACGCGTCCTCCGGTGGTCCCCACGATCACCGAGTTGTCGACGATGGACACGGACCGTCGCAGCACCGTGTCGAAAATGGCTCCCTCGGGCCAGCCCGAACCGGCCCGCACCCATGTCGATCCGTCGTCGTCACTCCGATAGGCGGCGAACGCGCCATCGACGGGGACGCGGTTCTCGTCGGAGGTGAGCGGCACCACGAAGAGTCGGCCCGACGGGCCATGACGCCTGACGACGAACCCGAATCGCGCAGGGAGTCCGTTCTCGATGCGCTCCCACGTGTCCCCGGCGTCGACGGTGCGATATACGCCCGTGTGATCTTGTCGCCAGATACGGTCCGGTTCGGCAGGGTCGTTCGCCAGCGCATGCACGCAGAAGGCGGCGTCCTCGGTTCGGCGCGTCTTCGACGGCCGGCGTCACGCCTGCGTCGCACCGAACAAACGATGCGCCGCCGTCGTCGCTCCTGAAGACCCCAACGGCGGAAATCCCGACCCACAGCCGGTCATTGGAGGTGAGTATGTGATGGGCAGCCAAACCCCCCAGCCCGGGGAGCCAGTCTTCCGAGCCAGGAAACCGATTCAGGGAATCCACCGGCGCCCAGGACAGCCCGTCGTCATCCGATGAGAACAAACCGGCCTCGGCGACCCCCGCGTACAGGCGGTCACCAGCCGAAGCCAGGGTCCACACCTGTTCGAGCTTGCGGCCCTCGTGGGGAACGGGCCCAGGAGTGACCTGGTCCCATGTCTGCAGGTCGGCTGACCGGTGAATCGCCGCCCCGAACCAGTTCGAAGCCAAAGCTGCCAGATAGTGTCCGGTCGGGGTGACATGGAAGGCCGTTACTTTCCACCCGGGAAAGAGCGGCCCATCCACCGAGAAACCCGTCCCTTCATCGCGAAGGAGATACCCACCTTTCTCCGTTCCGATCGCCACCACGCGCATGGATGTATTCTGCCCGATCAGAGCCGAGCTCGCCGGAAAAAGGTCCTTCCCCCAGCCCGTCCCGCTTCGTTGACCCGTACGGGACCGGACACTTGGTGGTGGCGGTCAGGTGGCCACCAAAGCCGCTTCAGCTTTCCGATGCCCGACGATGATGCCGTCGTGCTGATCAGAGCTCGCAGGTGACGGTTGCGGTGATGTCGATCGGGTCGTCCAACGTTTTGAAGATTCCGTCGTGGAGACCCAGGTTGAGGATCAGGTTCGATCCGTCTGATACATCTTCCGATTCGATCATCACATAGACGTTTTCGTCGGCATCGAGCATGGTTCCGATGAGTACGGGATCGGTGGCGGCTGGATCGAACGGGAAGGCCATGATGGCTCCGAAGCTGGCGCCGTCCGCTGCCTCGCCTTCCATGCTCCACAGAGCAGTTGCAGGCCCTGAGTTGTCGGGTGTGTATTCACACTCTCCGACGAACGTCCACGATCTCCCGTCGTCGAACACCAGTTCAATATTCCTCTCACCCGTCGCCGTATCGATGGTGGTTGTGGTCTCGGTGGGGGAGTCAACGCTCGTGGTGGAGGTTGCCGTCGCGGCAACCTCTCCAGAGTCCGTGGAAGTCGTGGTTGGTGAGTCGGTTCCTTCGTCGCTGCCGCAAGACGCAATGGCGAGAGCCGAGACGCATAGGAGAATCGTGAACCGTTTTCTGGTGAACATTCGCAGTGCTCCTCTTTTGCTGGATGGCCTTGGTCGGGCATTTCCAGATCAGCGGGGCACTGGTCTCTCGACTGCTCTACCCCCTTGAGGCAAGCGATGCTAGCCGCCACCCGCACGATCGGGCTGAATCGGACGGTTCAGAGAATGCCCCCGCCTATTCACCATGTCTGGAGTTGCGGCATGCTGCCTTCAACCTCGTGTGGTCAGGTGTCGTCGTCTTGCCCGTTGCTCTGATCTCTCAATGGCCGGTCCGGAAGTGGTCGGCCGCTGGACGCGGCGTGCGTTCGATGAGGAGCGTCCACGTAATATCCGCTCATGGAAAGCCCATCAGAGATGAACTCGCCCGAAGCCGAAGAGGAGGCTTTCGCAGCTTCCCGCCAACTCGCCCATCACTCCCGACCACGCCCGATTCGCGAGATCCTTCTCGAGCTCGCCGAGGCAACCGACCCTGACCAGAAACCCGGGCATTATGGAGTAGGCGAGGTGGTCGAGCGCTTGGAAGAGCGCATCGCCGCTCTGCTCGGTAAGGAAGCCGCCGTATTCATGCCGAGCGGCACCATGGCCCAGCAAATCGCCCTCCGCATCTGGTGCGACCGGGCCGGCACCAATCACGTCGCCTTCCATCCGCTCAGTCACCTGGAGATCCACGAACAGCAGGGCTACCGGCGCCTGCACGGGCTCACCGCCACCCTGCTGGGCACGGCCGATCGCCTGTTCACGCTGGGGGACCTCGAAGAACTGGTCGAGCCGGTGGGAGCTGTCCTCTTCGAGCTGCCGCAACGAGAAATCGGGGGGCAACTGCCCGCATGGGATGATCTCGTGACCATGGTGGAATGGGCACGAGAGCGAGGTATCGCCACCCACATGGACGGCGCACGACTATGGGAGACCAAGCCGTTCTTCGGTCGCGAGTACGCCGAGATCGCCGCCCTATTCGACTCGGTCTACGTGTCCTTCTACAAGATCCTGGGCGGGATCGCCGGGGCCGCCCTGGCCGGACCGGCGGACCTGATCAAAGAGGCCAGGGTTTGGCAAAGGCGCCACGGCGGCAATCTCATCCACCTCTACCCGATGACGCTGTCTGCCGAACACGGCCTCGATCTCCGGCTGGAGAAGGTCGCCGATTACCACCGGAAGGCCGTCGAGGTGGCGGCGGCGATCTCTTCCCTGCCCGAGGTGCGGGTAGTGCCCGATCCACCCCACACCAACATGATGCACGTGTTCCTGACAGGCGAGCGGGAACTCCTCCTGGCCGCCCAGCAGCGGGTCGCTCGGGAGCAAGACGTCGAGTTGTTCAGCAGCTTGACCGAGACCATCTTGCCCGATGTGCATCGGTTCGAGCTGACGCTGGGGGACGCCTCGCTGGAGTTCAGCACTGACGAGATCACGAACCTCTTCGAGGCACTCCTCGCTTTCGCCCGGGAGTGAACGCCTCGACGGTTGTCCGGTTTCTACATGCAGCCCCAGAGTGCTGACGCTCGATTCAGTCGCGCAGGAAGTTCGCCAGGAGCGCCTTGCCCTCGGCGGTGAGGATCGACTCGGGGTGGAACTGCACCCCGGCGATCGGGAGATCCTTGTGACGGATGCCCTGGATCACGTCATCTTCCTCACTCCAGGCACATGCCTCCAGTGAATCGGGAAGCGCACACGCGGCCAGCGAGTGATACCGGGTGGCTGTGAAGGGATTCGAAAGCCCCGCGAACAATCCACGCTCGTCGTGGCGCACCTCCGAGGTCTTGCCGTGCTTCGGTTCAGGGGCCAGATCCACCTCTCCGCCAAATGCCACGACGATGGCCTGATGACCGAGGCAGACGCCAAGCGTGGGGACCTCTGTGCCGATCGACTGCACGAACTCCACGGACCGCCCGGCGTGCTCGGGTCGACCAGGACCGGGCGAGATCAGCAAGCGATCGGGATGCAACCGGGCAGCCTCGGTAGCGGTCAGCTCGTCGTTGCGGTACACCAGGGGCGTGGCACCCAGCTCCCCCAGGTACTGGACGAGATTGAAGGTGAACGAGTCGTAGTTGTCGAGGACGAGGACGCGCATGGGCGGTCAGGATAGACGGGAGCGGAGTTCGCCGATCGGTCCGACTCCGGAGAGAACAGGACGGTTGGAGTGCCATTCAAGAGTCGGACAAGACCCAATCCGAGGTGGCTGTCGCCTGGATGACGCCCTCGGCGGCCAGTCGGCGGGCGGCTTCTTCGATGCGCGGAGCCGTGATGCCGGTGCGGTCGACCAGAGCCGTCGTCGATGCCGGGCCTTCCAGCAGGCCTCTGACGATTGCGCCACGGGCCTGACGAGTCGAGCCTTCGAAGCGAGCTTGAGGGCGTGGCGATTGATAGGCGGCCGGATCGGCGCACCAGGTCTCCACGGGACAGTCACCGCAATGGGGTGACTTCGGTTTGCACACGCTTGCCCCCAGGTCCATGATCGCTTGGTTCCACTCCGATGCGCGACCAGGCTCGATGTGTTCGACCGCATAGGCCAAGAGTTCCGGTTCTGAGGCGACACGGCCCCGCCAGCGGGTCAGGACTCGACGAAGGTTCGTGTCGACGGTTGGTACCTGCGCTCCGAACGCAAAGACGGCGACCGCCGCCGCGGTGTACTCGCCCACCCCCGGCAGCGTTCGAAGCGCTTCGGCCGTGGTCGGCCACCCCTGGGAAACGATCGCCTGGGCCGCTTCGCGCAGCCGTAGTCCTCGCCGGTTGTAGCCGAGGCCCGACCAGATCCTCAGGACCTCGGCGACGGAGGCCATGGCCAGCCTCTCCGGGGTCGGGTAGAGGTCCATGAACTCCACATACCGGGGGACCACGCGGTCCACTTGGGTCTGCTGTGCCATGCTCTCGCTGACGAGGATCGCCCACGGGTCGTGACTTCTCCGCCAGGGAAGGTCGCGACCCGAGTGCGCATACCAGGCGAGGAGGGCCCGATTCCTCTCGATCACGAAGGCGGGAGGGTCGTCTCGGTGGGGGCCGGTACGGTGGTGGTGGGCGGAGGAACCGAGGTCGTCGTGGGTGCCACCTCGGCACCGAGGTTCACCGACACCACCTCGCCGGGGAGGATGAGAACGTCTCGGCCCGGTGATTGCTCTGCCACCAATCCTGCCAGATCGGGGCCTGCGTCGACTCGAGTCGCGCTGACCCGCAGAACCAAGCCCAGGCTGTCGAGGAGAGACTTCGCCTCAGCCTCGGTCTTGCCGATGAGGTTCGGTACCGCCACGGGTTCAGGGCCCTTCGAGATCACGAGCAAAACCGTGGACTCGAGCGGCACCTGGCCAGGACCCGGCTCGGTGCGAATCACCGAACCGACGTCGATGGTGGGATGGAATTCATCGACCGATTGGACCGTCAGACCGAGACCTTCGAGTGTGGACACGGCGTCGCGAGCCGAGCGGCCGGTCAGGTCCTCGAGGAGAACGCTGTCGGGTCCGCTGGACACCGTCAAGCTGACTTCGGTGTCAGGCGGTTGGGAGGTTCCGGCGGCGGGGGCCTGGCTGATCACGATGCCAGGCTCGACCTCGTCGCTCGGTTCCTCGACCACTTCGCCCAGCTTGAGACCCTCGTCTTCGAGCCGTTTGGTGGCGTCCTCCAGCGTCGCTCCGACCACCGAGGGAACCGTCACCTCTTCGGGTCCGGCAGACACGAAGACGCTCACGAAGTCACCTTCGGAGAGTTCGGTACCCGCCACCGGGTTCGTCGAGATCACGATCCCGGCCGGTACCTCCGGATCGGAGGTGTTGGTGAGATTGACTTTCAAACCAACGTTCTGGAGCGCCAGGAGTGCTTCTTCGCGCTCCATCCCCACGACAGCCGGTACGGTGACCGAGTCGCCGGAGTCCCCGGAACCACCGAGGTTAGGTCCGAGGATCACGAAGAGGAGGGCGGCCAAGGTGGCGATGAGGACCACCGCGGTGATGAAGAACGGGAGCTGGGAAGGCTCGCTTTCGGCGGCGACCTGCCGATATGTCTCCTCGGGAGGAACAGTCGGGGCAGGCATCTCCTGCAGGATTTGGGTAGGAGCGTCCGAGACCGGGACGGCCGCGGCCACGGGTTCGTCGCCCCGCAGAGCGCGGAGGAGGTCGCCCCGAAGCTCCATGGCGGATTGGTATCGCAACTCCGGGACCTTGTCCATCGCCCGCATCACGATCCGTTCCAGATTGGCAGGAACGTCGGGGTTGTCAGCCGAGGGGAGGAGAGCCGGTTCCTGCACGTGCTGGTACGCCACCGACACGGGGCTGTCGCCCTTGAACGGCGGGCGGCCTACCAGCATCTCGTACAGCACGACGCCCAGCGAGTAGATGTCGGAGCGCTCATCGGCGGGTTCACCTTGAGCTTGCTCCGGACTGAAATAGGTGGCCGTTCCGATGACGGCGCCGGTTCGGGTGAGTTCCTCCGAGTCGTCCCAGGCGCGGGCGATACCGAAATCTGTGACCTTCACCGTGCCGTCGTGGGTCAGGAGGATGTTGCCGGGCTTGATGTCGCGATGGATCAATCCAGCTCGGTGTGACACGGCGAGGGCAGCCGCCACTTCCGCAGCGATTTCGCCGGCGCGGCGCGGCAGCACCTTGTCGCCTGATCGAATCACGTCCCGAAGCGAGGTGCCCTCGATGAGTTCCATGACGATGAAGTAGAGGGATTCCTCTTCTCCCCAGTCGAAGATCGACACGATGTTGGGGTGAGAGAGGTTGGCGGCGGCTTGCGCCTCTCTCCGGAAACGGGTCACGAAGGACGGGTCATTGCTGAATTGACTGTGCAGGACCTTGACGGCGACCTTCCTCCCCAGCAGGGTGTCGCGCGCTTCCCACACGTCGGCCATGCCACCGCGGGCGATGTGCCCCAACAATTCGTAGCGTTCGGCGAGTAGGCGACCAGGTTCCATCCGGGCGATTGTAGGGCCGTTCACGTGTTCAACCCCATCCATCTGGCGATGATCTGGCGGGCAAGCGGGGCAGCCAAGGAGCCCCCCGTCGCCTCGTCGCCTACGCTCCCACCGGCTTCGACCAGAACTGCCACCACGATTTGGGGCTGTTCGACGGGAGCGAAACCAACGAACCAGGCGTGGGGGGCTCCGAGTTCGGTCTCGGCGGTTCCTGTCTTGCCGGCCACACGAACGCCGGCGATGGCAGCGCTGCGACCCGTCCCCGAGTCGACGACAGCCTCCATCATGGTGGCGATTTCGGACGCAGTGGCCGGCGTGGTGGCTCGGGAGAACTCCACCGGTTCGTTGGCGTGGGTGATCTCGCCGTCGACGTCGACGACCGTCCTCACCAGGTGAGGCTCCATGATCATCCCTCCGTTGGCGATGGCAGCTCCGACGAGTGCCATCTGGAGTGGCGTCGCCTGGAGGTCCCGCTGACCGATCGCGGTCTGGGCCAAGCCGGGCTGATCGTCGCGAAATGAGGAGGCGACCGGGATCACCGAATCCAGGACATCCCACTCGAAGGGAATGTCTCGATTGAAGCCGAAGGCTTCGGCGGTCGCCACGAGTTCACCGGCGCCCAATTGGAGACCGACTTCCCCAAACACCGTGTTGCAGGATATTCGAAATGCTTCGGCCAGGGTCACCGTCTCGCCAGATCCGCATCTTCCTCCTCCGAAATTCCGGATGACCGCAGTAGATCCTGGGAGCGACAGTTCGGCCGGATTGGGGAACTCGGTGGCGGGGGTGGCAATGGCCGCATCCAAAGCCGCCGCGGCGGTGACGATCTTGAAGACGGATCCCGGCGGATAGGTGTTCGAGTCGGCGCGATTGAGGAGCGGCTGGTCGGGTTCCGCCGCGAGGGCGTCGCCCAGAGGCCCGGCGGTGGCGCCAAGGAGGGGGGTGGGGTCGTAGCCGGGCGAAGACACGTAGGCCAGGATGGCGCCAGTGGATGGTTCCAAGGCTACAACCGCTCCTCGCTGGTCACCCAACGCTTCTATCGCCACCTGCTGAAGGTCCAGGTCGAGGGTCGTGACGAGGCTTTGTGGCCGGAGGTCCCGCCCAAGTAACGCAGCCACGAGATCGCTGATCGTGAGGTCCTCCTTGGACCGCAGGTCTGCGGCGTAGGCATCCTCGAGGCCCCGGTCGCCGAAGAGGAGCGAGGAGAACCCGACCGAGTGGACGAAGGCAGGTCCGTAGGGGTACACCCGTGAGTACGCCCGGCTGTCGAACTGCTCGACCACCGATCGAGCCAAGATCTCGCCGTTGCGGGCCACGATGGTGCCGCGCTCCTTCTCCGCCTGGGCCAGCAGCACTCGCGGGTTGCGGGCGTCGTCTCGGTAGCCGGGGCCGCGCACCACCTGGATATACGTGACGTTCAGCAGCAGGAGAGCGAGACCCGCCAGCAGGGCGATAGCGAGGCGACGAATCGGAGCGTTCACGTGCGGGACTCGTGTGAGACCCTCGCCAGCAGGGCTACGAGGACGAAGTTGGCGACCAGCGACGAACCGCCGTACGACATGAACGGCAACGTGATGCCGGTGAGCGGGAGAAGACGCACGATGCCCCCGATGATCAAGAAGGCTTGCAGCCCCAACACGAAGATGAGTCCTGCCGCCAGGAGCTTCCGGAACAGGTCGCGGCTGCGGATGGCGATGCCGAAACCAACGGCAACGAGCAGCCCGAACGCAGTGATGACCAAGACGGAGCCGGCCAACCCGAGTTCCTCGCCGATGGCGGCAAAGATGAAGTCGGTGCTGGCGAAGGGGATCACATCAGGTCGGCCCAGACCCAGGCCAGACCCGGACAGGCTGCCCGAGCCCATGGCAAACACGCCTTGGACGATCTGGTACCCGGTCGTGTCGAAGTGGTCAAAGGGCGTGAGCCACGCCTCGATTCGGGACTGCACGTGGGAAAAGAGACGCCAGGCGAGTAGGGCGCCGAGCGAAAACATCCCCGCGCCGGCCACGAGGTAGGTTGGCCGGCCGGTGGCCGCGTACAGCATGGCGACGAAGGCCGCGAATAGCAGCATCGACGCTCCGAGGTCCCGTTGGTAGATGAGGACGGCGAAGCTCGCCACCCATGCCACGAGTACGGGGACCAACTGGCGGGGCTCAGGCACCTTCCATCGGCCGAGCTTGCGAGTCATGGCGGTCAGCGCGGCGCGTCGCTCGGCGAGGAACGAAGCGAGGAACCCGACCATGATCAGTTTCACCACTTCGCCCGGCTGGAACTGAATGCTGAAGAACCCCGGATCGAACACAACCCACAATCGCGACCCGTTCACCAACCGACCCTTCAGCGGGAACGGACCGCTCGCCGGCAGGAGAGGCAGCATCAGCGCCACGAGCGCTACAGCCAGGAGCAGATAGCGGTATCGACGGATCACCTCGGTGCCCACGTTCCTCAGCCCAAAGAGCAACAGAATGGCCAAACCGGAGGCGATGAGCATCCACCAACGCTGGAGGGATGCGAGTCGAGTATCGAGCCGGTAGATCTCCACGACCCCAACTGCCGTGAGCAATGCCACCAGCGGCATGAGCAGAGTCGAGCCCTGGGGAGTCCACGCTCGCATGGCGAGGTGAACCCCACCGAAAGCGATCGCGAACACGAGGAACGTGAGGGCGACCAGGGCGTCGAGGCCCTCTCCTCGGCTCAGATTGACCAGCGCCACGCCGAACGCGGCCAGAATCGAGGCGACCAGAAGGAGAGCGGCTTCCGCCTGACGGGTCACGGCTCCAGCTGGACGATCGCCACGGTGATGTTGTCGTAACCCCCGGCGTGGTTGGCCTGCTCGATCAACGTCCACACCGCCTCCTCAGGAGAGCCTTCGGAGAGGGACCGGCTGATTTCTTCGTCGGAGACCATCGTTGTGAGTCCATCGGAACAGATCATCAAACGATCACCAGGCTGCATTCGTTCCGGGATCTGGTCGACGGAGAGGTCGCGCGTCACGCCGACGGCTCGGGTGAGGATGGACCGCTGCGGATGGTTGGCGGCCTCCGCCTCTGAGATCTTTCCGGTTGCCACATAGTCCGCGACCACGGTGTGGTCGGTCGTGATGAGCCGCATCTCTCCTGCGTGGAGCAGGTAGGCGCGTGAATCGCCGACGTGGCCGAGAACCACTCCGCCGTCGGGTTGGACCTCCGCCAGGGTGAGGGTCGTGCCCATTCCGCGCAGGCGGGGGTCCTGGTCGGTGGCGGCCACTACGGCATCGTTCCCGGCGAGGATCCGTTCGGCCGGGGTTGCCCCGGCGAGGGCTATGGCGGACTCGAGAGCGGTGCGGCTGGCCACCTCGCCGGCCACGTGGCCACCCATGCCGTCCGCAACCCCGATCACGAGAGCTCCGTCGGTACGGCCGTCGCTGGGGGGAAACACGCTGTCTTGATTATTGTCTCGAACGCGCCCCTGGTGCGTGCCGGTCGCCCAGATCAGGGTCATCGGACCTCCATGACGGTCTTGCCTACCTGTACCGCGTCGCCCTTGTTGAGGGTCACCGTACCGCTCACCCGGCGCCCGTTCACGTACGTGCCATTGGTGCTACCGAGATCATGCAACCGGACGCTGCCGCCCTCGTTTGTGAATCGCATGTGGAACTCCGAGGCGTAGGCGTCGTCGATCAAGATATCAGCCTGTTCGCTGCGGCCAACCACCACGACGTCGGAAACGGTGAAATCCTGGCCGGCCTGGGACTCGGATCGGACGAACACGATCTCTGATGCCGGGCCTTTCTTGGTGCGGGGTTCAAACCCCCCGAGGTGGCCGGCGATCGCCTTGGTGATCTGCCAGACATAGCCGAAAAGCGCTGCCACGAAGATGAGCTTGAGAAGCGAGAGGACCAACGCCGTCATGGATGATCCTGGCCGATCGCGGGCGTCAACGGAAGGTCGGTGTCGCTGATAGGCGCGGTTTCCGAGCTCCGCTCGGCACTACTCATCCGCCCGCCCGCCGACCAGGCGCAGCGTGAACGCAGCGTCTCCAAACATGATCACGCTGCCGGCCGCCACGTCCACGGAACCTTCGATCTTCTTCCCGTCCACGCGGGTGCCATTCGCCGAGCGAAAATCTTGGACATGGACACCATTGGCGTCTCGCCACAGAACGGCGTGCTGGCGGCTCACGTGAGGCTGGGCGATATGGACGTCGGTATGGTCGCTCCGACCTACCAGCTCCCGGTTGTGGCAGAGGTCGTACGTGCCATGCCGGCCGTCGAGGGTCCCCCATCCGGGGAGTGGGCCAGGAATCACCGAACTGGAGACCGTCAGGTTGCCTGGTGCGACCGAGGGGTCCTCGATGAGGGTGATCCGGACGGGGCCCTCCAGGCGCCATCCTCGTTCGAGGGCGGAGTCTTCGACGGCGGCGGCCAGTTCGTTGAGGAGACCCTCAGGGATCTCGTCAACGAGGTCGCCGGGCGAGATCCGGACCTCGAACGCGTTGTCGGCTGAGGTCCCGATCTCCGTGGTTCGCACGGTGAGGTCGGCCTCTCGTACGAGACGGGATGCCATCTCGATCGGATGCAGGGGCCCGCGGAAGACCCTTCCGGCGAGCCCTTCAACGATTCCTTCGAGACGGCGTTCGATGTGGCGGGCGAGTTTCACGTAGGTGAGTGTATTCCCTGTGCCGGGTCAACAGGTTCTTCCTCGTGGTACGATTCCGCGCCCATCCAGCAGTGAGTGCGCTCGGGCGAGTGGCGGAATTGGCAGACGCGCAGGCTTCAGGTGCCTGTGAGCTCAGGCTCGTGGGGGTTCAAGTCCCCCCTCGCCCACCGGTGTCGGAGTCTTCGGCACCTGATGCAAAAAGACGGTACGGTCGATCCCGGCCTGCCGGATTCCGGTCGACGGCCGGCTGGATCAACGGAACCAAGGCGGTCAGATGTTCTCAGAACCAGCTTTGCGCCGCCGCCGCCGCCGCTTCATCTTGCCGATCATCGTTACGCTCTTCTTGCTGCTGGCCTGGGGAATCGGCTCCCTGCGGAGCGATTCGCTCGACTCGACCCGCTTCTACGACGAGGTTCGTTCGGTAGCCACCACGCAAGCAACCGGCACCGACGATTTTCAGCTGATGGTCGCCACGATGGCCGTCGACCGGGCGCAATTCGTCGCACAGCTCGACCAATTGGAGGAGTCCGTGGCCAGAGGACTGTCCCGGGTCCAGCTGTCGGATGTTCCCGACGATGAGATCCCGGGCAGGGTGAGGGGCACCCAACGGATAGCCCAGCGGACTCTCGAATCGTGGGGTGCCGGACTCGCCGGATTCGAGTTGGCAGCCCTCGCCCTCGTCGACGACCCAACCGACCTCACGGCCGAGGCCCGGTTGGGCGAGGCCCTGTCGCTCCTGGCTCGGGGTGACACCCTCTACACGGTATTGGCCGAGGAGGTTGAGGCCCTCGGCGTCGAGCTGGAGCTGAACGGCACCATGCCCGAGGTCGCCTACCTTCCGATCAACGGAGTGACGCCCGGATTTCTCGAGGCGCTTGCCGCCCGACTCGTGGCAGCCACGGATCTCGTGACGGTGAAGGGGATCACCATCGCCAACATCACGACGATTCCAGAGCCGACCGGCGGAGCACAGGGCGAGTCGGTTCGCCTTCCGTTCACCGACTCGATCGACGTGCAAGTTGTCGTCGCCAACAACGGAAACGTCCCGGAGTTGGCAATCACAGTCGGGGCACGGCTGGAGGACATCAACGGCCTGGTCCTGGACAACCGCGATGTGGTCATCGATTCGCTGGAGAGTGGCGAGGAATACACCGCGGATTTCTCCGACTGGATCGTGGACGACGACACGCTCTACAACTTGCGGGTATTCGTCCTTCCCAGCGGAGACGGAGCGATAGCTCCCCAGCCCGTCGACTACGGGTTCTTCATCGCCTCACAGATCGAGAGCACCACCACGATCGGGGGGTGAGGCAGCGGGAAATCGCCACCTCACATCACACCGGAAGCAATGGCAGCGCGCCTGTATTTCTCGGCCAAGGAGTCAACGGTCTCATGGGCGTTGAGTCCGCTCGGATTCGGCACCACCCACAGTTCCGCTCCTCCGAGGGACTCGTCTTGGCGCCCGAGTACGGCTTTCGGTCGTTTGAATCCGGAACGGTAGGCAGTGATCCCGGCGATGGCCACCACGGTCGGCTGCCACGCTTCGACCCGCGCCTCGAGTGCCCACGCTCCCTCCTCTAGCTCGCTCTTGGTCAGCTCCGACGCTCGGGCCGTGGCGCGGGCAGCGATGTTGGTGACGCCCAGCCCGCGCTCGACGAATCGATGCCGGTCGGCGGCCGTCATGCCGTGGGAGGCGCTGATATCCCAATCGACGATGCCGGCTCGCAGGAGGGCCGGGTAGAAACGGTTCCCCGGGTAGGCGAAATGGGTTTGCGTGGCGGCGGTCCAGAGCCCCGGATTGATCCCGACGAACAGCAACCGAATGTCGGGGCCAACCAGGTCCGGCAGCGTGGCGTCACGGAAACCCTCGAGTTCTGCTCTGGTGAATCCCACGAGGCAGAGAATAGGCGCTCGTTCCGTAGGGTCTCCACCACCCATCGCAGGCGGCTGCTGGTGCGAGCGACGGTACTGGCCGGGCGAAGTTGGGCAGTATCATCGGAGCTGATTCCAACAGGTTGTGAGCCGATGATCGATATCAACGTTCTCCGAGACGAACCCGAGACACTCAAGGTGGCACTGGCGAGACGTGGCGTCGAGTTGGACGTCGACCGCCTGGTCGAACTCGAGGCCATGGTTCGGGCGAAGCGCCGTCAAGGGGAAGAGGTACGCGCCGAACAGAAGTTGGCCGGCAAGGCCATCGCCGGGCTGGGGGCCGAAGAGAAGCAGGCCGCCATCGCGGCCGCCGGAAAGCTGGCGGAGCGTTACAAAGAACTCACGGCCGAGGTCGAAACGCTCGAGGTCGCGTTCCAGGCGCTGTGGGATCAGGTCCCCAACCTCGCCCACGAATCGGCGCCGGACGGCGAATCGGACGAAGACAACGTCGAGATCAAACGCTGGGGGGAGCCGGCTCAGTTCGATTTCGATATTCGTGATCATCAGGATCTGGGCGAATCCCTCGACATCATCGATGTGCCGGCCGGGGTCCGCGTATCGGGATCGCGGTTTGCGTACCTGAAAGGTCAGGCCGTGTTCATGGAGATGGCGCTGGTCCGCTGGGCACTCGATACGCTGGCTGCCGAAGGCTTCACACCTGTGGTTCCTCCGGTGCTGGTGCGCGAAGAAGCCCTGTATGGCACCGGGTTCTTTCCTGGGGACCGCGAGCAGGTGTACGCCCTTCCCAACGACGATCTCTACCTGGTCGGCACCTCAGAAGTGGCGCTGGCGGCTCTTCACGCAGACGAGATCCTCGAGGCTGAGGCGCTGCCGCTCCGCTACGCGGGGTTCTCGTCGTGTTTCCGTCGAGAGGCAGGCACATACGGTAAGGACACTCGGGGGATCTTCCGGGTCCATCAATTCGACAAGGTGGAGATGTTCTCGTTCTGCCATCCCGACGGGAGCTGGGACGAGCACGAACTGCTCTTCTCGATGGAGGAGAAGATCGTTCAGGCACTCGAACTTCCGTACCGAGTCGTCAACGTCGCCGCCGGCGACCTGGGCTCCTCTGCTGCCAAGAAGTACGACATCGAGGCGTGGATTCCCAGCCAAGGCGCGTACCGCGAGATCACGTCGTGCTCGAACACCACCGACTTCCAGTCCCGGAGACTCAAGATCCGTTACCGGTCGGAAGAAGGTAATCAACTGGTGCACACGCTGAACGGAACGGCCGTGGCGGTCGGGCGGACGCTGCTGGCCATCATCGAAAACAACCAACGGGCAGATGGGACCGTGGTGGTTCCCGAAGTGCTTCGTCCGTATACCGGCTTCGACGTGATCGGTGCCTGAACCGACCAACGCGCCGGAGGGCCCTACCCGCCTGGCGGGCGTGGTTCCCGACGAGATATTCGGAAAGATCGCCCGCCGGTACGACCTCCTGAACAGCGTGCTGTCGATGGGCCGCGAGCAGGCTTGGCGGCGCCGTGGAGCGGCGTACCTGCCACAAGGTCGGGTGTTGGACCTCGGGTCAGGAACGGGCGCGGCGGCGCCGATCTTCGGCAGCCGCGAGGTGGTCGCCCTCGATCCGGAGCCGGGGATGCTGGCCCTGAGCCCGATCACGGCGCGGGTGGTTGGCTTCGGCGAGGCGCTCCCGTTTCCCGACGACTCGTTCGAGGGCGTCTTCTCTGCGTATGTCTTTCGAAACCTCACGTCCGTTGAGCAGACCCTGAAAGAGGTGAAGCGGATCCTTCGCCCTGGCGGCAAGGCGGTGATCGTGGATCTCGCTCGTCCGGTCGGAGCGACAGCAGCCCGGATCCACCGAGCAGGGTCGGGGGTGGTCCTTCCTCTGGCGGGATGGGCGGTCGGCGCTCGCGACGAATATGCCTATTTGCATCGGAGTCTCGACAAGCTCGCCCCGCCTGAAGCGATGTACGCGGGCGGCCCTATGACCGTGGAGCGGATGTGGCGCATGGGCCCACTCGGCTTCGTATATGGGGTGGTGCTGGCTCGCTGAAGCGAACCCAGGGTTCTAGACCGCCAAATTGGCGGTGGCGAACCCTGGGTTCTGGACCGCCGATTTGGCGGTCCACAGCCCACAGAAGGGCAGGTTCTCAGCGGCGGACCACCACGAACGACTCGTCCTCGAACCACAAACCGTCATGCTGCTGCAGCACTGCCTCGGTGGCTTCGAGATACGACGGCCCCGATCGCATCACCTCGCCCGCCCGGGCATCGTCGATTTGGGCAACATATATCGCGGCGTTCCATCCCGCCAACAGCATCGACGTGCCGATGCCGATCTCGGCGTGCTCTGGGAGCGCATGCAATTCGTAGCGAAACAACGAATCGGCGTCGTCTGCAGCCCGGATGTCCAAGGGGATCGGCGACTGGGAAATGAGCCGGTCCATGAGGTCTTGGCGCGGCGTCGTGAACGGATCCTCGTCGGGCCAGATCGATCTGATGATGTCCATGCCCGGGTCCCGTCCAGTCGACTGCACCACCACCATCCGGCCCTGAGGAGCGAGAGCCTGGGCCAGGGGCCCGAGCACCTTGTCGACCTTGAACGCCGCCGTGGCCCGGTTGCGATATGGCTGAGCGGCGATGATCAGGTCGAAGCCGCCTTCGAGAGGACCTCGCTGCGGGATGAGGTGTTCGAGAGCGAACGCATGGTCCTTTCGGTACAGCACCAGAACGGCTGGATCGACGTAGAGGGGGTTGCCGGTGGTCGGCGAGAGCTGCGTCTGCCAGGCGTCGGAGACCAGTTCGCCCAGGTCCCGAAGTTGGCGTCCGAACTCATGGGCCGTAGTTCCTTCGAGCGCAACATCCCGCCATTTGACGTCTTCGGCGACGCGAGGTCGGAGCCAGGGCGCCTCGCGGTAGTACATGTTGGTGACGATCACGACCGTTTCCGGATGCTCCGCGAACCGCGTATGCAACTTTGAAAAGCTCAGGCGGGTGTCCTCCATGCTGATCTCTTTGCCGACCACCACGAAGGGAATCGTCGGATATCGGTGATGCATCTCCTCGAGAACGTGATGCAGAACCGTGGCGTCTCCCATCCCGGCGTCGAACACCCGCAACGCCGGAGGCCGCGGGTCGAGCAGATCGAGTTCCTGCCCGATCCGTCGGGCAATCATGTCCTTCTCGTTGGTGGTCGTGACGAAGAGCAGGTACTTCTCGCGGTTGTCATAGAAGCGAAACGGATTCGAGCGCGAGGTCATGCCTGCCATTCTGACCGATCCGCACCTCCTTATCTCGACGAGACGGCGACCAATCGTCTGGCTCGTGGCCCCGTCGGGCCACCCTCGGGACGCTCGTTGGCCATGCCGATTGCGATCGCTAGCCTCTCCGGCATGTCCCACACCTCTCGATTTGTGGTTGGGCTCGTACTCTCGCTGATGGCGTTCTCGAGCACGATCAGTGTGGCGTCCGCTCAACTCCCACCCGGCGGCAGCTTCACGGATGACAACGACAGCGTTCACGAAGCCGACATCGAGGCGATCGCCGCCATCGGGGTCACCAAAGGCTGCAACCCGCCGACCAACGACCTGTTCTGTCCCAAAGCGCCCGTCACTCGCGGGCAAATGGCGGCGTTCTTGGTGCGGGCTCTCGGTTTGCCTGCGACGAGTGAGGCGCCTTTCCGTGATGTGGCTGGTGTTTTCGAGGAGGACATCAACCGGCTGGCGGCGGACGGCATCACCAAGGGTTGTAACCCCCCGACCAACGACCTGTTCTGTCCCGAAGCGCCCGTCACTCGCGGGCAAATGGCGGCGTTCTTGGCGCGGGCTCTCGATCTGCCTGCGACGAGTGAGGCGCCGTTCGGTGATGTGGCTGGTGTTTTCGAGGAGGACATCAACCGGCTGGCGGCGGACGGCATCACCAAGGGCTGTAACCCCCCAGCCAATACGAGCTACTGCCCCAACGATGTGGTCACACGCGAGCAGATGGCCACTTTCCTCACGCGAGGCTTGGGCTTGACGCCGATCGCGCCACCTCCGCCCGTGGCGCCGCCCATCGGCAACCCGGACGGGACGGCTCCGGTGCCGGCGGACGCCCAGGAGGTCGACACCTCTGCGCCGGACGTGGTGGTCGGCGACGGCACGTCGGCGAGTTGTACGTCGGCCGCAGTTGTCGATGCGGTGGCGCGGGGCGGCATAATCGTCTTCGACTGCGGGTCGGCCCCCATCACGATCGAAATGCTCGAGACCGCCAAGGTGTTCAACGACACCGGCCCGGAGATCGTCATCGACGGCGGAGGCCTGGTGACTCTGAGCGGCCGCGGCCAGAATCGAATCCTGTACATGAATACCTGTGATCCCGACCAGGTGTGGACCACGCCGCACTGCCAGGATCAGGACCATCCGCAACTCACCGTTCAGAACCTGACCTTCGTCGAGGGAAATGCCAAGGGCGCAGATCCAGATGGAGGAGGTGCGATTTGGGTGCGGGGCGGCCGCTTCAAGATCATCAACTCGGCCTTCTTCAACAACGTGTGTGACGATGTCGGGCCCGATGTCGGAGGGGCGGCGGTGCGCGTCTTCAGCCAGTACCAAGACCTCCCCGTCTACGTCGTCAACAGCACCTTTGGGGGTGCAGACGGATACGGGAACGTCTGCTCGAACGGTGGCGGCTTGAGCAGCATCGGGGTCTCATTCACCGTCATCAACAGCCTCTTCACTCACAATCTGGCGATCGGCAACGGCGCCAATCCGGCGCGGAGCGGAACTCCGGGCGGGGGCAGCGGGGGTGCGATCTACAACGACGGCAACACCTTCACGCTGATACTGGTGGACACCGTCATCGAGGACAACCACGCCAACGAGGGTGGAGGCGCCATCTTCTTCGTGAGCAACGATCGGACGGGCACCCTTCGGATCGAAGACTCGACGTTGCGGAGGAACCCCAGCGATGGATTCGAGACCGCCGGGTTTCCTGGCATCTTCTACCTCGGCAACGGAGCCATCCAGGTCATCGACTCCACTATCGAATAGATCACCGACCGGACACCTTTCTACGTCTAGTAACATCGCGGATCCGTGCTAGGTGGGGCGTTAGGGGTGCCCTGTACTCGAAGTCCTCTTTATGCGAGACCGAACTCCCTGCCTGAGGGCAACGACCCTGTGGGTCCAGCGCCAGGCACGCGGCGATGACAGGTCGGGTCCTGTGCGGCGTGACCCCGTGAACCGGGTCAGGTCCGGAAGGAAGCAGCTCTAAGCGGTTCGTCATGGGTGACATGGGATCGCCCGGCCCGAGCCAGCGACCTGGAACGCGCCACGGCGGCTGTTGCTCGAAGGCAGGGGCACGGAACAACCGGCACGACTTCGCCCGAGACTCTCGGGTGGGGTAAAGTTCCGGCGCTTGGAGGGGTCGCATAGTCCGGTCTAGTGCGCTGCACTCGAAATGCAGTAAGGGTTCACGCCCTTCGAGGGTTCGAATCCCTCCCCCTCCGCCGACTCCATGTTCCGGCGACGTTCTTGCCGGGCGCAGCCCCCGTTCGACCCTGATGGTATCGAGGCTCGACTCACCGGCGGGTCGCGAAGAACCCGGTCAGTAGTGCCGAACACTCCTCGTCTCGTATGCCGGCCAAGAGTTCGCATCGATGGTTGAGACGAGCATCTTGGGGAATGTTGTACAACGACCAGGCGGCACCGGCTTTCGGATCGGGAGAACCGTAGGCGATGGCGCCGACCCTGCTCCAGACCGCGGCCCCCGCGCACATCGCGCACGGCTCGAGCGTGACGACCAGCGTGTGATCGGTCAGGCGCCAGTCGGCTGCCCGCTGGGCGGCGGCAGACAGGACCAGGACCTCGGCGTGGGCGGTTGGATCGTGTCGCTCTTCACGGCGGTTGTGGTCACGCGCCACGATCTCCCCACCAGGATCCAGGAGCACCGCTCCGATCGGCACGTCGCCGTGTTCCAGAGCGGCTCGCGCCTCGAGGAGTGCCTCGCCCATGGCTGAATGCAATCGGGTTTCGGATTGAGCGGCTGTCACGAGGCTTTACACTACGGGTCATCCGGAGGGATCGCATAGTCTGGTCTAGTGCGCACGCTTGGAAAGCGTGTAAGGGTTCACGCCCTTCGAGGGTTCGAATCCCTCTCCCTCCGCTCTTCCTTCCCCCCACGGGGGAGGTGGCCCGCCTCGGCTCGTCAAGGCGCGCCGCGACTAGCCTCTTTGGCTCGGAGGGATGACCGAGCGGTCGAAGGTGACAGTCTTGAAAACTGTTGAGCCCTTTTTGGGTTCCGTGGGTTCGAATCCCACTCCCTCCGCGGTACGCTCTGGGCATGGCATTTTCGGTTGCGGTGACGGAGCACCATCTCGAGGTGTCACTGGCCGGACTCGATGCCCTGCTCAACATGCGACGCCGGCTCAGGTTTCCGCTGGCCGATATCACGCAGGTCGTGATATCCGTACGAGGTGAACTCGAGAAGCGCAGCGGCGCGACCCTCGAGACGCGCGATGGCGATAGCTCCAGGCGGAAATCGGGCGGGCGCCGGGTCGGATCGATGCTGGGCGCCACCGCCCAACGGGAATTCTGGGCCGTCTCGAAATCGGCCCATGAGGTCGTGTGGGTCACTTTGTCAGGTGGGGCATGGTCGGATGTGGTCGTCGAACACCCCGAACCCGAGCAGTTGCTGGCCCACCTGACGGCCTCCTGAGGCCGACATCGCACCCCATCGGGTAGGTTCGGTTCTCCGGCTCCGAACAGGAGGAAACGATGACCACCCCCAAGGACGTGTACCGGTCGAAGGCGACTCCTGACGAAATCGAGGACCTGCTCGGCCAGTCACCCAAGATGACCGTCGCCACGCTCAACGGCGACGGGACGATCCACCTCGCCAATGTCATCAGCCACTTCGAGGACGGAAAGGTCTACTTCGAAACATCGTCGGTCACGAAGAAGGCGCGTAACCTCGCCACGAGTTCCACGGTTTCGTTCCTCATAGAGGGCAAGGCGAGGTCAACCGGTCGAAGGTTCATGGCGTCGTGCGAGGGCACCGCGCAACTCCTCACCGGCGAAGCCGCTGCCGCGATCAACCGCCGCCTTCGCGAGCAACACATCGTAGAAGAGGCAATCGACATGGTGGACGAGGCCTGGGGTGCTCTCGACGATGTAGCGATCGAGATCACACCGGTCCGATGGCGGTCCTGGGTAGGAGACAAGCTGATGGAGATCACCCAGGCCGCGTTGGGGCCCGGCATGACGACGGACGAGATCTGGAAGTAGCCCCGGCTCGCGACCCGTGGCGCCTGTCTTCAGTCGAATAGTCGACCCAGGTCTGCGAAGAGCCGATACTCGGGCAAGAACGCCAGGGGGAAGACCTTGAGAGGTCCAGAACGGTTCTTGACGATGGAGAGTTCGGCGACACCCAGCAACTCAGGGACATCGGGGTCGTAATACTCCGGGCGGTAGAGCATCAGCACCAGGTCGGCCCGCTGTTCCAGCACGGGAGGCCCGAGGAGGTCACCAAGCCGAGGGCGCTTGTTGGCGCGTTCTTCGAGTTGGCGGTCCAATTGCGAAACCACCAGTACCGCGATCTGTAACTCGGCCGCCAGGCGGGCCAGATCTGCAACCGATTCCTCGAAGTCGGGCAGAAGCTGCGCCCAGTCGACGACGAGCAACTCGAGGTCGGCGTTGTCGGCATGCAGGTGCTCGGCTTCGCTTCGCACATCCCCCACGGTCAACGATCGGTCGGAGATGAGGTGGAGAGGAAGGCCATACAGCCTTCCTGCACCCCTCAGAGCGCGTGTCCAATCCGCTTGAACGCCGGTCGAGCGGAAGCGCATGCGGTCCAGGCGAGCGGTCGACGACAGGATCGACTCGGTCATTGCATGTTCGTTGTCGACCAGGGAGCAGTACAGGGTGCGCCCCCCTCGGAACGCGACGTTGCGGGCGATGTTGAGGGCCAGGGTTGTCTTTCCCATCGCCGGTCTGGCCGCCAGTACCGTGATGCCCCCCAGGGGCAAGCCTCCCACCGTGTCGTCGAGATCGTGGAATCCGGTCAAGGCTCCGAGCGTTCGGGTCTCGGCGTTATCCCAATCTTCGAGCACTTCGACGAGCATGTCGCCGAGTTGCTTCGAGTGAGCCGGTGGGCGGGTCATTCGGTCCTCTTCTGGGGCCTCGTCACCGTACACGAACGTATGTTCGAATGCCGAGAAACGGGTAGCCGGGTTTTCGCGTTCTTCTGGTGGTGTTGAGATTGGTTGGCCGACGATGTGGTCTGTCGTGTACAAGTATGACAAAATGGTACTGAGAACAACCGAGGAGGAGAGACGATGACATTACGGATGGATCCCAATTCCCCGGTTCCGGCGTACGAGCAACTTCGGAGCCAATTGGTGCGACTGATCATGTCTCGTGAGCTCTCACCGGGCACCCGCCTGTCGACGGTGCGTCAACTGGCGACCGATCTGGGCCTCGCCAAGGACACGGTCGCCAGGACCTATCGAATCCTGGAACAGAGCGGAGTCATCGAGACCCGCGGCCGCAACGGCACGTTTGTGGCAGAAGACAGCCCGAAGGCCTCCACAGCCGATCGGCGGCGGGAACTGGCCGCGGTGGCCGAGGAGTATGCCGTGGCCGCTCTGCAGTTGGGGGTGACCCGCGATGAGGCCACAGCTGCGTTGGGCGAAGCGTTTGGCGATTTTGCCCAAGAATGAGCTCGGGTCATTGTCACCCTTGTACGCTGCGGGCGGTTCTTGGATGAGTGGGGGTGTTGGTGACCGAGAAGAAGCCTCGTAGCGCCAAGAAGAAGGCTCCCGCCAAGAAGCGGGTCGCCAAGCCGCGTCCGTCTATCGGTTGGCGCGAGTGGGTCGCCCTGCCCGAGTTGGGCGTGGACGCGCTCGAAAGTGAAGGTTGACACGGGGGCAGCGACTTCGGCCCTGCACGTCACCAATCTCCGGCCACGCCTCACCGACGAAGGCACCTGGCTGGATTTCGTCGTGCATCCCGTCCAGCGCCAGGCAATGCCGTCACTGGCCACAGGAGCCTGGTTGGTCGACGAGCGCAGCGTGCGGGACTCCGGTGGGCGCTCTGAGCTTCGACCGGTGATCCGAACCACGGTTGAGATCGGCAATCGGTCCTACGAGGTGGAGGTGACGTTGACCCGTCGTGACAACATGGGGTTCCGCATGCTGCTGGGCCGGCAAGGGATCCGCCGGAGGTTTGTCGTGGACCCAGGCCGTTCGTTTGTCACTGGCAAGCCCCCGCTGTGAACATCGGGATCCTTTCGAGGAACTCCGCACTGTATTCCACCCGGCGCCTCGCAGAGGCGGCCGCTCTGCGCGGGCACGATGTGCGGGTGGTCGACTATTTGCGCTGCTACATGGATATCACGTCGAAACGTCCGGCAGTTCTGTTGGGGGGCACGCCCCTCCGATTCGACGCCGTGATTCCTCGGATTGGGGCGTCCCACACGTTCTATGGATCGGCAGTCGTGCATCAGTTCGAGATCATGGGCGTCTTCGCGGCCAACACCTCTCAGGCGATCACCCAATCGCGCGACAAACTGAGTTCGATGCAGATGTTGGCTCGTTCGGGCCTGGACATGCCGGTCACCGGGTATGCCCACGCCACCAAGGACATCGACGGTCTCCTCGACATCGTGGGTGGGGCGCCATTGGTCATCAAACTCCTCGAAGGAACGCAAGGTATGGGTGTCGTGCTGGCGCCAACCAGAAAGGCCGCGGAGTCGGTCATCGGTGCGTTCCGCCAACTGGACGCCAATATTCTGGTGCAGGAGTTCATTGCCGAGGCGGGCGGTGCCGACGTTAGGGTATTCGTGATCGACGGCGAGGCGGTGGCAGCGATGAAACGCCAAGCCGCTTCAGATGAGTTTCGATCGAATCTCCATCGTGGCGGTACCGCTACCGTGATTGAACTCACCGACGCAGAACGCCACGCGGCCGTCCGAGCTGCCGAGATCATGGGCCTTGGCGTGGCCGGCGTGGACCTTCTCCAATCAGATCGAGGCCCGCTGGTGTTGGAGGTCAATTCGTCCCCGGGCCTCGAGGGCATCGAAAACGCCACTGGTATCGACGTGGCCGACAAGATCATCGTTGCTCTCGAGCATCATGAAGGAGAGGCGCGCAAGCGATGGCGACCATGAGAGCCCCGATCGAGTTCGACGAAAAGCTGATCAAGCCGGGGACGCGCGACTACGTCGAGATCCCCGTGGCAAAGCTCCCGACCGGGACATGGGTATCGATGCCGGTCACCATCATGCACGGCGCCAAGAAAGGCCCGCGCGTCTGGTTGAGCGCCGCCATCCACGGTGACGAGATCAATGGGGTCGAGATCATCAACCGGATCCTCGACGACTTGGACCCCACCAAGCTGAGAGGCACGATCATTGCGGTGCCTGTTGTGAACGTGTTCGGGTTCATCAGCCAATCCCGCTACCTCCCGGACGGCCGTGATTTGAATCGATCCTTCCCCGGAAGGGAACAGGGCTCGTTGGCTGGGCGACTGGCCTGGTTGTTCATGAATAAGATCGTCGACGGCTGTTCTCTCGGAATCGACTTTCACACGGCGACGGCCCATCGGACCAACGTGGCCCAGATCCGAGCCGACCTGGAAGACCCCGAAACGTTGCGCTTGGCGCGGGCGTTCGCCGCTCCGGCCACGGTCGGGGCCAAGACCCGAGGGGGTTCTTTGCGGGCAAAGGCGGGCAGGCGGATGCCGGTGCTGCTGTTCGAGGGCGGGGAAGCGCAACGGTACGAAGAGAAGATCATCACGGCCGGTGTGAGCGGGACCAAGAGGGTACTGGGGGAGGTGGGCATGGTCCCGAAGGCCAAGGGCAGGCGCCCACCCACGTTCCAGTCGAGCGCGACTACCTGGGTCCGTGCCCGCCGTACGGGGATCCTCCGCGCCAGGGTTGGGCCAGGAAGTCGGGTTACCCGGGGCCAATGGCTGGGAACGATCTCGGACGTCTCCGGGACCGTTCTGGGGAGTGTCCGCGCTCCCTTCAACGGGATGGTCATCGGAATGACGCTCAATCCCATTGCCACCCAGGGTGATGCTCTCTTCAACGTCGCCAAAGAAGGGGCCTGAGCGCACCCTTCCGAGTGGTGCCACGGCTGCTCATGATTGGCTCCTGAGCCGAATCCCGGCGAAAGCGGGTTCGAGTCGTTCGCCCCTACGGCCATCCCACGGTGGCTCGGACAATTGAGTGGCACCCTACTGGGAGGATTGTTGTCATGGGTGTCTCGACTCGCATGGCCGTTTCGTCGCGTGGTGGATTGCCCCGTCTCGGCCTGATACTCGCTGTTTCGCTTGGCTTGCTCTTCTTTGGACTTCCGGCGCAACCCGCCCCGGCGGTCGCCCCGCCGGGGGCGGACGCCTCAGAGGGGCTCGCTGAATTGAGACTCGCGCTGCCGTCGGACAAGGCCCCGGCGGCCAACCAGGAAGCAGAAGACCGGGTTGGGCTCGAAGCGAAGGAGATTCGATCTTTCGGCGACGACCTCGGTGCTCCTGACTCAGTGGGTCGAGTCCGTGTTGAGATCGTCCACGCACCGAAAGCTGCCGGCGCCGTCCGTACGGAGGTCGGTCGGCTCGGAGGCGAGGTCCTCGGTGTCTCACCGGGTGTCGTGTTGGTCGAGGTCCTCCCCGAGCGTGTGGCGGAACTCTGGGATCGAGCGGACGTTCTGGACATACGGTCGCCGTTGCGGGTCGACCTGCTACCCGGCCCCATCCAACCCGCCACGACCCTTCTCGCGACCCCCGAGACTCACGTCAGCCTGACGAATGCAGCGGCTTGGCAGGACGCCGGACACCTAGGTGGCGGAGTCAAAGTCGGCATCGTCGACTTCTTCAACGGCACGGAATGGTCGGCTGCCGAAGCGTCCGGTGACGTGCCCGGTCCCGCAGGGACCTTTTGCCAGTACCAGGGCTCGGTCTGCGATATCTGGACTGCCAGCTCGAAGCACGGGGTGGCGGTAGCGGAGATCGTGCACGACATGAGCCCAGGAGCGACGCTGTACCTGGCGACGGTCGGCACGGTGACCGAACTCGGCGAAGCGGTGGCTTGGTTCGACGCCCAAGGGGTGCAGATCATCACCCGATCGCTCGGTTCAGAACTCGACGGCCCGGGGGATGGGACCGGGTCTGTCGATGCGATTGTCGACGACGCCGTGGGTCGAGGCATGGTCTGGTTCAACGCGGCGGGCAATCATGCCAGCGAGAGCGGCACGGACAATGGAGGCTACTGGCGTTCGGATTTCGACGATGTCGATACGGACGGGTGGATGGAGTTCGGTCCGGGTGACGAGGCGCTGGCATTCGTGTGTGGATACATTCAGGGGTTCCGTTGGTCTGATTGGCAGGCAAATGATCGGAGCGACTACGACATCTACATCACCGATCTCACGAGTGGGGTGGAGCTGGCGAGATCGACCAGAAATCAGATGACGGGAGCGACACCGCTCGAGTGGATCGAACCGGAAGAAATCGATTGCGGTGCCCACCCGATTCTGAATCTGTGGGTCAACCTCTACGACGCCGGGAGCGGGACAAGTGGAGACATCCTGGAGTTCATGGTGAATGGGACGGCTTTCGAGTACTCCTCCAACCCGTACTCGGCCAGTCAACCGGCGGCCGATTCTGCGAATTCCGGAATGGTGGCCGTAGGGGCGATCGATCCGCCCACTGGCACCCTCATCGCTTCCTACAGTTCGCAAGGCCCCACCAACGATGAACGCATCAAGCCGGACCTGTCAGCTCCGAGCTGCCTGCCCAGCGTTGCGTACGAACCGGCGTGTTTCGACGGCACCAGCGCAGCGACACCTGTCGTTGCTGGTGCGGCTGCCCTCGTGTGGGGTGCGGGCGTGGCGACCACTCCGCAAGATGTGGCGCAGTACCTCCATGACCACGTCATCGATCGAGGCGGGGTGGGACCGGACTCTGTCTACGGATCTGGACAGCTCTATTTGGGCGATCCTCCGGTGCTGGTCAATCAGCCTCCGGTGGTCTCGGCCGGTTCAAATCAGACCGTGACATTGCCCAGCGGTGCGTCGTTGAACGGGACGGTAACCGACGATGGTCTCCCCACCGGCTCGTTGAGCTCGACGTGGAGCAAGGTTTCTGGTCCCGGCTCGGTGACGTTCGCGAATGTGAGTGCCGTGGATACGGTGGCGACTTTCGGGTCGCCCGGCGTCTACGTGCTGCGTTTGTCGGCCACCGACGGAGCGTTGAGTTCGTCCGATGATGTGACGATCACCGTCGACGCCGAGCCTCCGCCCCTCAACGAGGCTCCGTTGGTGTCGGCCGGCTCGAACCTGACGGTGACGTTGCCGAGCGGCGCGTTGTTGGGCGGAACCGTTACCGACGATGGCCTGCCTTCGGGGGCATTGTCCTCCACGTGGAGCAAGCTGTCTGGCCCCGGTTCGATCACATTCGTCAACGTGAGCGAGCCGAACACCGAAGCGATCTTCTCCACGTCTGGTACCTATGTGGCGCGGCTGTCGGCCACCGACGGAGCGTTGAGTTCGTCCGATGATGTCACGATCACCGTCAAGCCTGTCCCTCCACCGCCCGATCTCTTCAACGATGATGTCGGTTCGGTGTTCGAGGCGGATATCAACTGGTTGGCCAGCTCCGGGATCACCATGGGCTGCAACCCACCAACGAACGACCGATTCTGTCCCAATGCAGCCGTGACGCGCGGCCAGATGGCCGCGTTCTTGGTGCGCGGTTTGCACTTGGTGGACCAACTCAACGACCCATTCTTGGATGATGACGGTTCGGTCTTCGAGGCCGACATCGAGAAACTCGCGGCCGCCGGTATCACGATGGGCTGCAACCCGCCGGTCAATGATCGATTTTGTCCCAATGCCACCGTGACCCGTGAGCAGATGGCCGCGTTCCTGGTGCGAGCTCTGGGATACACCGACGACGGTGGCGGAGATTTGTTCATCGACGACGACGCCTCCATTTTTGAGAGCGATATCGACCGGTTGGGATCGGCGGGCGTGACAGCGGGATGCAATCCGCCTACCAACAGCTTGTTCTGCCCGAAGGCCAATGTGACCCGTGGCCAGATGGCGGCGTTCCTGCATCGAGCTCTGGGATGAAAGGTCACCGGCTCAACCGCCAATCCGACGCCTTTCGGCTCGGTACCGTCGGTGGATGATCCGGTCGAGGGAGGTTCACGGACCTGGCGACGGGCGGATCGGTGCCTGCTCGCCAGCTCGTAGGGGCGTGCGCCGGGTAGTACGGTTCGCGAAATGAGCCGCCGCATCCGCGTCCAGATCTACACGATGCAGTCCGCCGAGGAGGCTCTTGCCGTGGCTTCCCTCGGCGTGGATCACGTCGGCGTGACACCGTCGGAGCGAGGCCTCCCGGGAGAGGTCAGCGAGGCAAGGGCTGCAGAGATCTGCCGGGCAGTCGAGGGGACAGCCATTTCGGTCGCCCTGAGCGTCGAAACCGACTTGGCGGATATCGAGGCCATGGTGCGGCGAGTGCGACCCGACATCCTGCATCTGTGCGGTCCACCCGGTGTGCTGGGCCCAGACGAGGTCGCCAACCTACGGCGTCGGTTGCCGGGCACGTCGATCATGCAGGCAGTGGCGGTGACCGGCCCCGACGCCATCGAGACGGCTCGAGCCTACGAACCTGTCTGCGACTACTTGATTCTCGACTCGGTCGCTCCGGGAATCCCGGGAGTCGGTGCCGCTGGAACTGTGCACGACTGGAACGTGAGCGCCGCCATTGTGGAGAATGTCGGTATCCCGGTGATCCTGGCCGGAGGGCTCTCTGTCGAGAACGTTAACGAAGCGGTGGCGGCGGTCGATCCTTGGGCCGTGGATTCGCTGACCCACACCAACAAGACGCTCGAGGACGGGAGCTTCAGCAAGGACCTCGACCTCGTGGAACGGTTCGTACGGACAGCCCACCATGGTGCCCCGTCGTGAGCGTGGTGGTGATCGGCGATACAAACGTCGACATGGAGATCCGCCTGCCCACAGCCGGATCAGCCGCACTCCATGCCAATCCCGCCCCCCGCCTGTTTGGCGGCGGCTCGGCTGCCAACACGGCTGCTGCTCTCGCCCGACTCGAAGTCCCGTGTCGATTCGTCGGAGTGGTAGGCGACGACGAGTTCGGTCGGTTCGCCGTCGCCAGCCTCGTCGAAGCCGGCGTGGACTGCTCGGCAGTCGAGAGCACCTCTGACGCCCCCACCGTGATCGTGATCGTTGCCGTTTCACCCGACGGGGAACGACTGATCTACGTCTGGCCCCCATCAGGGGGAGCCCACGGTGCACTCCGAGTCGATGCGGCAGTGGCTGCCGTGACCGACGCCGACTGGTTGCACGTCTCGGGAATCTGCTTGCGAGTTGCGCCTGCTCGGGACGCGGTCTTGGCAGCCATGGAGCGAGCCAAGGATCTCGGAATCCCCGTGTCGTTGGACCTCAACTTGCGGTTGGAGAACTGGGGGTGGGAGGGCGAATTCCGCCAGGTGGTCGACGCGGCGATCGCTCAGGCCGACGTGGTCTTGGGCTCCGCCCCGGATGAGATCGTGCCGTTGGCGGGTATCGACGATCCTGGCGAGGCGGCGATATCCGTCGCCGGCGCCACACGTCTGGTGGTCGCCCGTCGTGGCCCCGACGGCGCAATGGCTTGCTCCGCCGAAGGGGTCGTGTCCGAACCGGGCTTCGGAATCGAGGTGGTCGACACAGTGGGAGCCGGGGATGCCTTCGACGCCGGGTTCATAACGGCGCGCTTGCAGGGTCTCGACGTCACCGAGGCACTGCGATGGGGCAACGCCGTGGCTGCTCTCACGGTTTCCCGCAGGGGCGCAAGGTCATCCCCGACGCTCGGTGAGGTGATCGCCTTCCTTCGGTAGGTCGTCGACCAAAGAGGAGTATGCGACGAGGAACTGTTGGGCGATTCCCTTCCAGGAGAACCGGCGTTCGGCGATCTTCCGCAGCTCTCGGCGGAAATCCGGAAGTGATCCGTCTGCCCTGCGACGTTCGACTTCGGCCAAGACATCGGTCACCGCCGTGGCGAGGTTGACCATCACTTCTTCGTCGAGCCGTACCCTCACTGAAGTCGGGTTCGCCGCACCCAACTCGCTTTGGAGAATTTCGACGATCTCGCCGAAGGCCGACTGATCCGTCACCACCGGATACACACCTGCAGCCAGAGCCTCCACGGCAACCATGCCAAATGCTTCGGGGAATACCGAGGGCGCTACCAGTACGTCGGCCGTCGGGAGGAGGTGGCGGAGCTGTGAGTGGTCGAGGATGCCGGTGAAGGCGACCGCCGACTGCAATTGCTCTGGCGAGGTCCTCAGTGCCTCGGCGAGCTCTTCGCGATGTGCCTCGAGCGACTCCGCCGCCCACGGAAGACGGCCGTCTTCGGCCAGCTCGGCCGGCGGCTCGGTTGCCAGGTCCACGATTGCGTCCAGATCGCCGGTCGATAGACACGCCACCAGGTACTCGGCGATCTCCCGGAACGGCCCGAACCCGACCAGCACCAGCTTTGCATCCGGGTGGTGGCCCAGGATCATCGGCAATGCGAGGAGCAAGAGGTGGAGGCCCTTCGTCCACAGGTATTTTCCGACAAATAGAATCAGTTTGGCGTCGCCTGCGAGGAGGTCGTCGAGGCGTTCCGCAACGTCGGTGTCGACGTGCCGGTAGTCGTAGGTCTCCTGAATGTTCCTGAGGACCCCGCCGAGCCCGGCGCCCGGCTTCACTTCCAGAGCCGCCACCTTCCGGTTGACATCCTCGGAACGCCCGAGCCCTGTTGTGGTCGCAGGCGCCACGGCGTGCCGGAACCTCGACAATGCCTCCTGGCGGGTACCGGACGCGATCGTGAAACGATCGACGTCGACCCCGGCGGGAATGACGCTGACGCAATCGACCAGGTGAGCGGAGTCTGACTCCTTCAAGAACTCTTCCAACTCCGCTCGCGCGAACTGGCTGTCGACGACGATTCGCTGAGCAGAGGAGAGACCCTCCCGAGCGAATGGCACGAGCCGTGGGTCTCGCCGTACCGAGAAGTTGAGCGCGCTGCCGTGCACGGTGACGACGTGCGGCATCGTCCGAACGTCGTTGGATAGTCCTCCCACGATGAAGGGGAACATGATCATGTGGTTGGTTTGGATGACGTCGGGTTTCCACCGGGCGATCACCGTCGTGAGGGCGGTCCGGTTCCGGGCGACGTAGTCCTCGATTTCAGGCTGCGAACAGTCGGGGAACTCCTTGACGATGAAGCCCTCGTAGTGGTCGTAGACGTAGACCGGAAGCAGGCCCCCGAGATCTGGCCGGACGACTCGGCAGATGCCGGCCGCGTTATCAGCGTGGCCCGGCTCCGATGCCGGCCGAAGTAGCTCGTTGGTGTCGTCGAGTTCGAACGCCTCGTCGACGAACTCCAGCGCCATCGGTTCCGGCTCTTGACATACCACGGTCACGTGATGCCCGGCCCGGCGCCATTGATTGACGAGGTTGGCCACGTACAGGTTGCTGCCGGTCCCGCTGAGCAGATAACCGTGTGTGATCAGGATGTGCATAGGAATTACAGACTAAGGGCGACGTCAACTCGGGGCCGGGGAACGCCCCTGCACCCAGCGGGAACGTTGCCGGTTCGCCCGAACGCCTGTCCCGTCGCCCGGGGGATCGAGAGGTCGTCGTCGCTGATGTGGGGAAGGCGCGGAATCCCGATAGTTTGAGTCCCACCATCTCAGAAGCAGGAGTGCCATGGAACTTGGGATCACGACCTTCGCCGAAACAATCCCGGATTCCGCCACGGGACAGACGGTGACGCACGGCGACCGACTCCGACAGGTCTTGGAAGAGGTCGAACTCGCGGAGAAGGTCGGCTTGGCCGTATATGGCGTCGGCGAACACCACCGGCCCGACTTTGCCGCCTCTGCTCCGGCGGTCGTGCTGGCCGCCGCGGCGGGCCGCACTTCGCGTATCCGACTCACGCCCGCAGTCACAATCCTCTCTTCGGATGACCCGGTACGGGTCTTTCAGCAATTCGCCACCCTCGACCTCGTTTCCTCGGGCAGAGCCGAGTTGCTGGTTGGCCGCGGCTCGTTCATCGAGTCCTTCCCCTTGTTTGGCTACTCCCTCGCCGACTATGAGGAGTTGTTCGCCGAGAAGTTGGACCTCCTGTTGGCGATTCGCGAGCACGAACGCGTTACCTGGTCCGGCAGGTTCCGGCCGCCGCTCGAGGACCAAGCCATCTATCCCCGACCCGAGCAGGCGCCCTTTCCGATTTGGGTTGGCGTCGGCGGCAGTCCGGGCTCCATGGTCCGAGCGGCGGAGCGCGGATTGCCGGTGGCGTTGGCGATCATCGGTGGCAGTCCCGATCGCTTTGCGGTCCTTGCCAACCTCCATCGGCGATCCCTGGCCGAGGCCGGATACGACCCGGCTCAGGTTCCGCTGGCTGTGCACGCCCATGGCTATATCGCAGACGACCCGGATCAGGCGGCCGAAGAGTTCTATCCATCGTATGCCACCGCTATGACAATGATCGGCCAGGAACGGGGCTGGGGTCCCATGACTCGTCCCCAATTCGAGGCGATGCGGAGCCCGGCGGGCTCTCTCGTGCTCGGCGATCCAACGGAGGTGGCTGCCAAGATCCTTCGGTGGGGCGAGGTGCTTGGCATCCAACGATTCATGCTGCATGTGAGCGTCGGCACGATGCCGCACGCTCAGGTGTTGCGGACCATCGAACTGCTCGGCACCGAGGTGGCACCGCTGGTGGCGAAGGGCTGAAGCGTTAGTCCGTGGTCAGCGAGACGTGGTAGTCGCCCGTCCCGGTGGGCCAGTAGTGCCACACACGCGGACGAGGAAGGTTCCCGCGCCGAGGTCGAGTTCGATACGCGGGTTGAGACGGTCGCCGGAGTCATCGTCGGTGGCCAAGACTTCCTCGGGTCGGTCTGCGGCGACCAGTTCCATGACGACGTCGGAGTTGCCCAGCGTCTCAACCACGTACCGGCCGGCACGGGGTAGCTCGAACCTGAATTCGTCGCGCTCGCCATGCTCCCCGATCGAGGCCGCCGTCGGTTCACTGTCGAGCACGAGCGTGTTGATCGGTGCCATTGCTCCTGGATACGTGACCCGCATGAAGTGTTTGTCGGTCTCGGACAGGTCCCGATTCCAGCCGACCTCCCAGTCCCCTTCGGTGAGGTTGTTCGGGATCGGATACAACATGATGGAGTCGCGGTCGAACTCGGAAAACTGCGTGACATCCTCTCCGTACAGCTTGAACAGGTTGATGTCGACCTGTTCCCTGGTCCAGTTGTTGGGCGGGCCGGTGTAGTAGTCATACACGGCTTCCTTGTTCCACGGTATGGCCACGCCTGGGCTGGAGTGTTCGTGGATCGCCCCCAACGCATGGCCGAACTCGTGAATGACCACGCGCCGGTATTCATCGTCGGCCGTTTCGGGAAACAGCCATCCGTAGTTCATCGTCGGTTCGGGGGGATCAATAGCCTTGGCGTCGACTCCGATGTATGACCAGGAGCCGGGGTGGAGGAAGGAGATCCGGATGTCGGCCTCGGAGGACTGCCCGAAGTCGAAACCGATATTGGCGTAGCTGCTCCACTGGCGAGCGTAATGCTCCACCTTTTCGTGTACTTCGGGCTCGCCGTCTAGAAAGGAGACGCGAAGGGTTCGTCCCGTGTCCCATCGCTTCACCCCGACGATGGCCAGGCGAGGCCGTGGCTGCTCGCCCCGGGTACGAGGAGCAGTGAGCATCTGTTTGCGGCGCGCCATGTCGCGCGGCAGTACTCGGTCGACGCAGAGTTTCAGATTGCGTGGGTCCTCGGTCGGCATACTTCCCCCTTTTGGGTCTGGTGTTCAGTAGAGCGCTTGGAGAGCCTCGGCGAAGCCGTCGGGAAGGTTCTGCTGTTCGGCGACTCGCTTGAAGAAGCTCGCGTCGTCCGACACGGTCAACGGATCGAGCGGTACTGGTTCGGCGATGTCGGACATCGGTCCGGCGGCCGGAGCGGGGGCGGCTGCGACGGATGAAATCCCGTCCGGACCCGGCAGGGCGTGGCGCAGGACCGTTCCGGTCGGTTCGTCCTGCTCCAGCTCGAGAACCCACATTTCAGGTGCCCCGGGGGCATGGAAGGCGTCGATCGGGCCGGCAGGCGCCTCGAGGATGCGGGCGAGTTCGGGAACCCGACTCAATCCGTCGTTGAGCATGTCCGTGGCCTTGCTCAACGTGAGAGCGCCGACCACGGGATCGCCGGTGTCTTGTGCGAAGTCGAAATGCCGCGTGCTCCTCCCGACCTGGATCTCTTCGGTTGCCTCACCGAGTCTCTCCATGAGTCGAGGCTGGCCATACCGGGCTACGCCGTTGA
Source organism: uncultured Acidimicrobiia bacterium (assembly GCA_963752075.1). Taxonomy (GTDB): domain Bacteria; phylum Actinomycetota; class Acidimicrobiia; order Spongiisociales; family JAENVV01; genus CBDUEV01. The sequence continues at coordinate 103,342 of CAVVWO010000003.1, read as the reverse complement.
TGACGACGAGGGTGATCGAGGTTTCGCGGGCGTGAAGCAAACGCTGATAGGGATCGCCTTCCCGACCGTTGACGACCAGGAGGTCGGATCGTTTTCCGGCCTCGATCGTGCCGACGGGCCAGCCCAGCACCGAAGCGGCGTTCCGGGTGGCCATGGCGATGATGTCCTCGTCGGAGAAGAGGCCGCCTTCGAGGTCCGAGACCACTTTGGCGACCTTCAGTTCGCCGAGCAGGTTCTTGCTCCCGGATGGTGACCAGTCCGGGCCAAGCGTGATCGTGACGCCCGCCCTCCGAGCCGCGGCCACGTTGGCCGTTCCGCCGTAGAGCAGATAGTTGCTGAATGGGGACCACACCATGGCGGCGCCGCGTTCACCGAGGACTTCGAAGTCTTCGGGCTCGAGACCGGCGGCATGAATCGCTGCGAGAGAACTCGTGACCGCCCAATCGTCGTTGCCCAGATCCAGTGCCAGGAAATGTCGTCGAGCACGCTCTCCCAGACCTTCTGCCAGATGCAGCAGCATCGTGTCCGCGTCGTCCAATCGTTCGCGGAACTTGGCGGCGTCGCGAGCCGCAATGTCCGGTATGCGGGCTTTTGCTTCTGGGAGTTCCGGCTCGTCGGTGTCTTCGACATTGCGCACGATGCCTCGGTGGAACTTTCTGATGCCGGCGTTGCTGAACAATGTGATGCCTTGAGACGTGGTCGTGCCCCCCATGACCGCCTTGGCCTCGACATACCGAACCACGGCCGGCACGTAGCGCGGGTGCTTGCCGAGGACCGTCATCGGAATCGTGATGAGGCGGCGCTTGTCGGGGTGGCTCGACCAAAGACCCCGGTGAGCGAACAGGCGGGGCACATTCCACAGCGTGAGGACGTCGTAGGCGAGGTGGTTGTGCAGATCGATCAAACCGGGGTAGATCGTTCCACCGGTTCTGACCGTCTCGACGTCCTCGAGGCCTGGCGGCGCCGGGCTGCCGGTTTCCTGCACCGCGACGATGGCGCCTTTGTCGACGTAGACGGTGCCCTTCTCGAGGACGGTCCCATCGGAGTCCATCGTGACCACTTTGCCCTCGAGGGCGAAAGCAGGTCCGGTTTGTGGATCGATCGCCTGGTCAGCCAAGTTGCACGCGCCATTTCGGGAAGATGACGAGGCGGTGGACGTGGGCTTCGGTGGTTCGGAAGGCGTAGTGGTCGAGCATGGTTCCCCCTATCTCAACCATCCGAGCCTACGCCACTCGCAGCCGGCATGACCAGGGTCATCCGATGATGGGCCCCGGGAGTCTTACCGCTGGGCCCGGGCGGCCTCCCCCTACTCCTCTGTCACGAAGGTCTCCACGAGGGGGCTGGTGCGATACGGGATGTGCTCGGCCAAGGCGATGGCAGTGGTCGTGCGACTGATCTCGGGGGCGGCGAGAACCTCTTCGAGGACCGCGAACAGATGTTCATTGGTCCTGGCAACCACCCGGATGAGAAGGTCTCCTTGACCGGCGATGGTGTGGACTTCGAGCACCTCTGGGATCGCCTCCAACCGGCTCAGTACTCCTTCGGTGCGCCCCTGCGTGACTTCGAGGGTCGTGAACGCCATGACCCCGTAGCCGAGGCGCTCGAGGTCCAGGTCCGGCCCGAACCCGCGAATCACCCCGTTGCTCTGGAGCTTCTCGAGGCGGGCGTTGGCGGTGCCGCGAGCAACTCCCAGGCGGCGAGCCAACTCCATCACGCCGAGCCGGGGCTCCCTGTGGAGCTCGAGGAGAAGGCGAGCGTCGAGGTCGTCGATGGGATGGTTGTCAGGTTCCATGGAGAGTGCTCAGATCGGTCGTCGATCGAACGAATCGTACAACCTTCGAAATCTGCAGCCCGCGGAACGGATCCGCCCCTCGACCTCGGCCGCGATTGGGTAGGGTGCCGCACAGGAGGTATTGACGTGAGGGTGGCGACATGACCGGGCACCAATACTCATCCGGATTCGGAAATGAGTTTGCTTCTGAGGCTGTGCCAGGGGCTCTCCCCGTCGGACAGAACAATCCGCAGAAGCCACCTCTCGGCCTGTACACCGAGCAGCTTTCCGGAACGGCGTTCACGGTCCCGAACCACCGCAACCGCCGCACCTGGTTCTATCGCATCCGTCCCTCGGTGCGTCATGCCTGGCGATTCGTCGAGACGGAACGACATCATATCCGGACCGCCCCGTGCCGGGAGACGCAGCCACCGATCGGGCAACTCCGATGGAATCCACCGCCTTTCCCCGAAGAGGCGACCAACTTCCTGACCGGGATCCGCACGGTGGCCACCAACGGCGACGCTCACACCCAGACCGGAATGGCCGCACACCTGTATTTCGCCACCGAGTCGATGACCAACACCTACTTCTACAACGCCGATGGGGAGATGCTGATCGTCCCTCAAGAAGGGCGACTCCGGTTCTCGACAGAGTGCGGGGTCCTCGACGTCTCGCCGGGGGAGATCTGCGTCATTCCGCGGGCGATGAAGTTCCGCGTTGACCTTCTCGAGGGGGCGGCTCGTGGGTACCTGTGTGAGAACTATGGCACGTATCTCGAGCTGCCCGAACGTGGTCCGATCGGAGCCAACGGCCTGGCCAACCCGCGCGATTTTCTCTACCCGGTCGCCGCATACGAAGACACCGAGGAGGCGGGAGAGCTGTACGTCAAGTTCGACGGTCGGCTGTTCGCGGTCGAACTCGACTACTCACCTCTCGATGTCGTCGGCTGGCACGGCAACCACGCCCCCTACAAATACGATCTGGCGAAGTTCAACGTGATCGGGTCCATCAGCTTCGATCACCCCGATCCTTCGATCTTCACGGTGCTGACCTCCCCATCCCCTGACCCTGGCGTCGCCAACATCGATTTTGTGGTGTTCGGCGAACGCTGGCTGGTGGGCGAGCACACCTTCCGTCCACCGTGGTATCACGTGAACATCATGTCCGAGTTCATGGGCATCCTCCATGGGGTGTACGACGCCAAGGAGGAGGGCTTCGAGCCGGGCGGAATGTCGCTCCACAACATGTATTTCCCCCATGGTCCCGATCACGACGCCTGGATGAAGGCGACGACATCCGACCTGGTGCCGGAGAAGCTGTCAGACACGATGGCGTTCATGTTCGAGACCCGCTACCCGCTCATCCCCACCGAGTACGCGGCCGGCGTGCCGGCACTCCAGGACGACTATCCGTCGGTGTGGCACGCTCTCGAGAAGCACTTCACCGAATAGCGCGAAGGTGCAGCTTGGTTACGGGTTTGCGGCTACTTTCACCGCGATCACGCCCATGTCGGCCAGTTTGGGGAATCGCTCACAGAGACAGGTCCGCCACCTTCGCCGACGCAAAGCTCTCACTCACTGAATGGTGTATGTCCCGGTGGCCGTATTGTCGATAGATGCCCAGGTCGAACCCACGACGTCGAACCCTTCCATCTCACCAGACAGGGTGAGATGGCCTATATCGCTGCCACGGAGGAAACCCGACGTAGCGTGGAAGGAGGCGTTTGTGAAGATCTATCCAGCGTAGATGAGACCGTTCGCCACCGAGAGTTCACCGGCCCCCTCGTAGGTTTCCACCCTCGATGATCCACCGTTGATGGTGATCGATCGAGCCGTTGGTTTTGTGAATGAGATCGCCTCACTATCGGTCACCTCCCAGCTCACGCTGGTGGTGTTGGCCCGCTTGATCCATAGTCCCTGGCGACCTGCGATAGACACGATGCCCAGCCATTGACGCACACCTCGGACAGGTCGACGAGTGCGAACGGGCCGGGGCCGAAACGGAACTTGTGATCTAGATCCGCGGCGGTCGCCAACCCATCAGAGGTCGTATCCACAATCCCCTGTATGGCCGACACGCTGAGACAAAGGGGTCGGTCACGTCGATGGTGATGGTGGCGGGTGGTGAGGTGAGGGTGCCGTCGGTGACGGTGAACGCGAACGAGTCGGTTCCGGTCTAGCCGACGATTCGACCCTTCACCTCGCCCATGCTGATGGTTCCGGCACGACCCGCCAGGGTCACCTCGTCGCCGTCTTCGAGGAAAGTGCGGCTCGACCCGTCGGGTAGGTCGATCGGACGATGCCCGCCCAGGGTGCGCTCGAGGAGGCTGCCCTCCTCGCCTTCGTTCCACCCCGAGATCGTTCCGGAACCGTAGAGGTCTCCTGCACGAATCGTCGCGCCATTGACCGTCATGTGGGCGAGTTGTTGAGCCATCGTCCAGTACATTTCCCGATAGTTGGCGACCGAAACGACGAACGGCTGATGGCCACCGGCCCGCATGGATTCAGTCTGGAGCCGCACCTCGAGAGCGATGTCGAAGGCCCAGGGATCGTCGGTTCGGAGGTAGTCGAACGGGACCGGGTCGAGCTGCTCCGGACCGGGTACCCGGTACTGCTCGAGAGCCGCAATCTGGGTGATCCAAGCTGCGATCGACGTGGCGAACGACTTACCCAGGAAGGGCCCGAGGGGTGCGTACTCCCATGCCTGGATGTCGCGGGCCGACCAGTCGTTCAACAAAGCGAGGCCGAAAATGTGCTCACCGGCCCGATCGATGGGGATGGTGTCGCCGCGCTGCGAGGCTCCGCCCACCACGACGGCCATCTCGAGTTCGATGTCCAGTCTGACGCTCGGACCAACCGTGATGCTGCCGTCTGCACCGCGCCGCTGTCCAGCGGGCCGGGGGATGGGTGCGCCGGAAACCACAACGGTTCCGGCGCGCCCGTGGTATCCGACGGGCAGGTACTTCCAATTGGGAAGAAGGGGCTCCTGATCGGGCCGAAAGAGCCGTCCGACGTTGGTCGCATGAGCCTCGGAAGAGTAGAAATCGACGTAGTCGCCGACCGTGAACGGCAGATGCATCGTCACGCCGTCGAGTTCGTAGAAGTGCTCGGAGGAACCGGCGACCCATGCGTCGTCGGTCAGGAGGCTGATCAGCGTCGCCCGAACCTCATCCCACTCTCGATGGTCCGTGCTGAGGAGTCGGTCGAGATTGGGAGCGTCGCACGATTCCGGCAGGTGGCCGGATCGGGCTGCCCAGGCTGCGTCGAGCACTCGATCACCGACCCGTATACCCAGACGAGGCGTCCCGCCCGTGGAGAATGATCCGTAGGGAAGGTGCTCGATACCAAAGCCGTCGACGGGCTTCCACGTCATCCGATTCCTGTCTTCGAGTCGCGCTACGGTAGCGCGATGCAGCCTCTCTTCGAGCGTCTCTTCGACTTCGCCGGGGTGTTCCCGCCGGCCAGCCATACGGTCGCCGAGGCGACCCGTCGATATCGAGCGGCGATCGCCGGCCCCGACGGCTGGATCATGGGCCCGATGCTCCTGCGCGCCAGCCAACTCGCCGAATACGAGGGTGGCGACTCGATCGGCGTCGTCGCAGATGGCCCACCAGCGGAGGGACCGTTCGTGCAGGTCGAACAACGAATCCAACCCGGACAGGTGGCGGCAGCCGTCGAGGATCTCGCCCGTGTGGCGCCGATCATCTATGTGGAGCGTGCCGATTCTGACGATGTCACGTTCCTCGACGAGGTGGCCGCAGCCCGAAGAGCTGACCACGACGTGCGCGCCAAGCTCCGCACGGGGGGTGCCACTGCCGAGTCGTTCCCTTCACCCGATTCGGTGGCTGGCTTCATTAGTTCCTGTGTCGAACTCGGCATTCCGTTCAAGGCGACCGCAGGACTCCACCATCCGATCCGCACCGCCTCAACCGTGGATCGAGCCACGGAACATGGATTCATCAACCTCCTTGGTGCTGTGCGGTGTGCTCTGGGTGACCGCCCCGAGCATGTCGAGGCGTGCCTCTCCGAAACCGACCCGGAGGCGTTCGATATGAGGACAGCCACCTGGCGTGGAGCCGGCGACAGAGTGGGAGAGACTCAGATTCGGAGCGTCTTGACTTCGATTGGGAGCTGCAGCTTCGACGAACCGGCCGGCTACCTCCGCGACCTCGGCCTGATCTGACGAGCCCCCGGGGAAGCCGTTGCTGGATAGTGGGCCTCACTGCGCGTTCGGTGCTACGAATGGGCGCCACTATTCGTGGAGACTGTACAGATCGTCCAGCGAAACGAAAGTTGGTTGCACAAAGCCTCCGTATGTTGTTACGTACGAGGACAAGGCCGCGACACGAGGTGGACGATGACCGACCTGATGCCGATTCTCGGCTATGACGCAATCGAGTTCTACGTCGGCAACGCCCGGCAGGCCGCCCACTACTACCGGACGGCGTTCGGCTTCGACGTGGTTGGCTACGCCGGTCCCGAGCACGGCGTCCGGGACCGATGCTCGTACGTCATGGAGCAGAACGGCGTGCGTTTCGTACTGACGGCCGGCCTCGACCCGGAGTCCGAGATCGTGCGCCATCAAGCACTCCATGGTGATGGCGTCAAGGACGTGGCGTTCTCGGTGCCAGACGCCGACCTGGCGTTTCGGGTGGCGGTCGAGCGCGGCGCCGAGCCGCATCGCCAGCCGTCCGTCGTCGAGGACGAGCATGGCAAGCTGGTCGTTTCGGCCATCAAAGCCTACGGCGAGACCATTCACTCCTTCGTAGATCGTTCCAACTACTCGGGCGTCTACGCGCCCGGTTACCACCCGACCAAACACCAGGTGGCCGCTCAGCCGAATGGCCTGCAGTACATCGACCACGTCGTCTGCAATGTGGATCTGGGCGAGATGGATCGGTGGGCCGGCTACTACGCGAGCATCCTCGGCTTCACCCAGCTACACCATTTCGACGATGAAGCCATCTCAACCGAATTCACAGCCCTGATGTCGAAGGTTCTGTGGGACGGCAACGGTCGCATCAAGCTTCCCATCAACGAACCGGCCGAAGGCCGCAAGAAGAGCCAGATCGAGGAATATCTCGACTTCTACCGGTCCGCGGGAGTCCAGCACATGGCTCTTGCCACCGACGATATCCTGGAGACGGTGCGGGCTTTGCGGGCCAACGGCGTCCGCTTCCTGACGACCCCGGCGAGCTACTACACCGATCTGAAGACGCGCCTCGATTGGTCGACGATCGACGCCGACCTCGATGAACTGGCGGAGCTCGGGGTTCTCGTCGACCAGGACGATGAGGGGTACCTTCTCCAGATCTTCACGAAGGCTGTCCAGGACCGCCCCACGGTGTTCTACGAGGTCATCGAGCGGCACGGTTCGAAGGGTTTCGGCGTCGGCAACTTCCAAGCGTTGTTCGAGGCCATCGAACGCGATCAAGCTGAGCGAGGGAATCTCTGATCTTCCCGCCGGCGCTTTGCAGCGAAAGGGATCGTTGTGCCGACGTTTCGGGCTGACCTGGACCGAATCGCAGCGTACGTGCCAGGGCGAGGCGAGCAGGAGATACTCCGAGAGTACGGCCTCGACCATATCATCAAGCTGGCGTCCAACGAGTCCCCGCTCCCGCCCTTTCCCGAAGTGGTCGAGGCCATTGCCCAAGCCGCGACAGGGATCAATCGATACCCGGACACGACCTTCCACGAGCTGAGAACGGCGATCAGCGAGCACCTCGGGGTATCCCGTGAATCCATCCTCCTTGGGGGTGGCGGAACGGGGTTGTTGCTGGCGACGGCATTGGCCGTTGGCGGCCCGGACACGAGTGCCGTCTACGCCTCACCGAGCTTTGTCATGTACCGGATCGGCACAGCGATCTCCGGCTCGCGCGCCATCGAGGTGCCCGTCGATGGAAGCCACCGACACGACCTCGATGCGATGGCGGCTGCCGTGGAGCCCGATACATCGCTGGTCTACATCTGCAATCCGAACAACCCGACCGGCACCCATGTCGCCTCCGAGGCAATTCGCAGTTTTGTTGGCGGCCTACCCGAGTCGGTGCTCGTCATGGTCGATGAGGCGTACTGCGAGTTTGCCGACGCCTCCGACTACGAGTCGCTGGTAATCGAAGCGGCGACATCGCCGAACCTCGTTGTGCTGAGAACCTTCTCCAAAGTGTTCGGCCTTGCGGGCCTTCGCATCGGGTTTCTGGTCGGCCATCCCGAACTGCTTTCTTCCCTGCGGCGAACCCAACTTCCGTTCACCGTCACCGACCTGGCCCAGGTCGCTGCTCTCGAAGCGCTGCGACAACCCCAGCGGGTCGCCGATCGAGTGGTCGAGAACGCGCGAGGCAGGAAACAGTTGATGGCCGGTCTGGCCTCGATGGGTTTGGCGATCGCCGACAGCCAAACCAATTTCGTCTTCGTCGATCCCGGTGTCGATCCTGGAGCACTCACGGAAGGCCTTGTGCAACGTGGGGTGATCATCCGCCCGACCGGGACCCCGTGGGTTCGGATCACCGTCGGAACCGAGGCCGAGAATGAGGCCTGCCTGACAGCGCTCAGCGCCACACGCGCTGTGCTCAGTTAGCGAGCGGAGTCTCGACGCTCAATCGACCGACGGTCGGCTTTTCGACCAGTACTGTGCCGTTGGCATGAACACCGACGAGCCAACCATTCTCGAAGAAATCGAGCGAATCTCGGCTGAGGAACCGGCGGTGACCCATCCTGGCTGGCTCTTTCAACACGAGATCAGTCGAGGTGAACGCGCCGAGGTGCTTCGCCACGTGATGTTGGACAGCGATCCTCGTTGGTTTGTGCCTTTCGTTGTGATGCTCTCGCTCTCGGCGGGAATCGCTGCGCTCGGTCTCTCCCAAGATTCGGCTGCAACCGTCATCGGAGCCATGGTTGTAGCCCCGCTTGGGCAGCCGATTGCCGCACTGGGGGGTGCGGTCGCCTTGGCCTGGCCCCGTGAGATCGTCAAGATGCTCTTCGTGACACTGGGAGGGGCCGCCCTCGTGGTGGGCTTGGCCTACGTGATCGGGACGCTGCTCCCCGCCGCCACGCCCACAGATCAGATCCTTTCCCGAACCAGCCCTGACCTTCGGGATTTGGGTGTTGCCCTGTTTGCCGGTGGCGCCGGCGCATTTGCACAGACACGCTCGTCGCTCTCGTCCACACTGACCGGAGTGGCGATCGCCGTTGCCCTGGTTCCTCCGCTGGCGGCAGTCGGCCTCTTGCTCGAAGACGATCACCTTGCGCTTGCTCAGGGAGCCGGGCTGCTGTTCGTCGCCAACTTCGTCGGAATCGTTCTCGCCGTAGCGGCCACCCTCCTCATCACGAGATTTGCGCCCCTGCCCCGACTGCGGCGCGCCAGGTGGAGATCGATGCTGATTCTCGGCTCGACGTTGGTGGTAGCCGGGTTGGTGATGGTGCCTCTCACCGCCGCGTATGTTCGCCTCGCCGGCAACGCCACTACGACGACGGCGGTCCAACAGCAGGTGGCCTCAGTACTTGGAACCGGCTCGGCGACAATCCTGCGGGGCGTCGAGATCGAAGGCAACACCGTCACCATCGACTTGCAAGGCGGTGAAACGGTGCCCTCGGAGGCGGCATTCGAAGACGCCCTGATGGACGAGTTGGGCCCGGATATCGTCGTGACGGTCCGTCAGCGCTAGAACGAAGGCCGTTCGGTCATGGTCTCCCGAGGACCTCTACTCCGTAACCGTCACCGTCCCGGTCATGTTTGGATGGATCTCGCAGTGATACGAGAACGTTCCGGCGGCGTCGAACGTTTGCGAGAACTCGGCATCCTGCGGGAGCTGCGCAGAGTCGAACTCAGCCGCGTCCCCAGTCACCGTGTGATCGACACTCTGCACGTTCCTCCAGGTGACCGTCGCGCCGACGGCCACGGTCAGGTCGCTGGGGGTGAACAGGAAGTTGTCGATGCTCACCGTGGCGGTGTCGGCTGGGCCTCCAGCCGTGGGGGTCGTCGGGTCGCCTCCGGTTTGCTCAATCGACGTGGCGGTGGAGCTTCCTCCGCACGCAACGAGCGCAATGGTCAAGACGAGGAGCACAGCCGTCTGGCTGAAGCGCCGATTGCGATGTCGGGAGATTCTGTCGAACCGAGCAGTGATATTGGTCACGATGGTGTTCCTCTTTTTCTGTCGATGGTGTGTTTGTCGTTGACCTTCGTTGGGATCGACCCGTAGCTGGGTGCGGCATGCACGTCAGGCTCGCGTCGCGAGCACCGAGCCTACGCCGAATCGGCAAGCTCCCACCCAGCGGTGACCCTCCGTCCACTTCGGGGTCTCGGCGTGGCTGATGACATTCGCTCCGTAGCCTTCCTGCGTGTCGATATGGTCGAGTCCTTCGAGGCCAGGACGAACACTGCGGTGGCGAAGGCATCGGCGATACCGGGGCTGGGGCTAGGGCTGGGGCTAGGGCTGGGGCTAGGGCTGGGGCTGGGGCCAGGCACGGTGGCGCTCAACAGTGAGTCGCCGAACTCGGGTCGGCCAGAAGGGCAGATGGCTCCCGGGCTCCGTACCAAGACACCGGGCCGGCGCAGATAGCTTGGCCAGCTGTTTCGGACCTTGGTTCGACCGGCGTCGTGACGTCGATCCCGCTTCGCCGTGTCACCGAGGCCGATGCTCGCCGTCGCCCGCTCTGTCGGCGGGGTGGAGTTGTACCTAGGCGCCGTCCCCTGTGACCACCCGGCCATGGATCTCGACGGTGAGCTGTTGAACCTGTCTTGTGAGGCGGGTGTTCGCTTCCAACAGTTCTCGAAGATACCCCACCTCACGATTCTCGATCTCCTGACGCTCGACGGACGCCGCGGCCAGTTCTTCCCGGTGCTTTGTGTCGGTTTCGCTCAAGATCTTGTCGCGATCCGCCTGGCGTGTTTGCGCCAACAGAATGAGCGGGGCGGCGTAGGCCGCTTGCAGCGAAAATGCCAGATTCAGCAAGATGAACGGATATGGGTCCCAGCGCAACGAGACGGCAACCACATTGAGGGCAATCCAACTCACCACGAGGAACGTCTGACCGATCAAGAACCTGGGCGTTCCGAAGAACCTCGCAAACGTCTCTGCTCGTCGTCCAAACGTGTCGGTGCCGAACGGTCCGTGGACCTGTTCTACCGCTGTCATGAGTTTGGTGTACGGGCTGCTCATACCGCCTCCATTTAAGGTCGTCCCAGTTGGACCTGTTGCATGATCGCAGGACCCGAGCCTCAACCTCAGGCGACCTGCTGCGGGCCACGCTCATCGAACACCCATCGGGCGCAGTCGCCTCAATGTCGGTGGGCCTTCGGTCCGCGGAGAATCGTGGAGATTCGACCGGCGCTCCCGTCACCCGACGTGATGGTCTGACAGCGATTCGGGTCCGAACAGGTGGCGGGGTCCATGTTCCGAGCGCGGTCCGTCAGCGCCGCCAACTCGGTGCGAGTGGCGCGCAGCGCCTTGATGTGGCCGTCGAGTTCGTTGAGGTGGTGCTCGAGAAGCTCAACGACGTGGGTGCAAGAGGTTTCGCCCTCACCGCGCATCTCCAGAATCGAAGCGACTTCTGCCAGCGTGAGGCCGGTGGCTTGGGCGTCGCGTACGAATCGAAGTCGTTCCTCTGCAGAGGCCCCGTAGCTGCGATAGCCGTTTGGATCGCGGTCCGGTTCGGGTAGGACCCCGATCGACTCGTAATAGCGAATCGTCTTAGTTGACACACCGACGTTGGCGGCGATTTCTCCGATTCTCATGAGCCGACAATAGCACTTGACCTTCCAGTCGGATGGAAGGTGTATAACTCACATTGGGTCGAGCGGTGATCGACCGGAGCGCTCGCTCCACCAGAAGAGTTGAATCGGCACGAGGAGGGCTAGATCATGAACGACCACGGCAGCCACCAGCCCAGCTCAGTCACCGAACCGGCGACCGGCTCTCGTCGCTCCATGGGCCCGGGCCAGGACGAGCACCCCGGCCACGACCAGAGCGCTCAACACCAAGAGCACGCCGGCCACGACAAGCACGCGGGCCACAGCGTCGCCATGTTCCGGGACAAATTCTGGCTCTCTCTGGCCATGACCGTGCCGGTGATCATCTACAGCGAGATGATTCAGGGCTGGTTCGGCTACACCGCCCCGGCGTTTCCCGGCTCCGGGTGGCTCGCCCCTCTGCTCGGCACGGCGATCTTCGTCTACGGTGGCACACCCTTCCTCAAGGGGGCGGCGGGAGAGATCAAGGCCCGCCAGCCGGGCATGATGCTGTTGATCGGGATGGCCATCTCCGTTGCCTTCCTGGCCTCACTCGCCACCACCCTCGGCTGGTTCGACCTCGAGTTCTGGTGGGAACTCGCCGCGCTGATCACGATCATGCTGCTTGGCCACTGGATGGAAATGCGGGCCATCGGTCAGGCTCGTGGAGCGTTGGCCGCCCTCGCCGAGTTGCTTCCTGATGACGCCGAGCGGATCGTCGACGGCGGTACCGAGACGGTGAACGCAAGCGAGTTGGCGGTCGGCGACCTGGTGTTGGTCCGTCCCGGCGGGAGAGTTCCTGCAGATGGGGTGATCACCGAAGGTGAGGCGGAGGTCGACGAGTCGATGGTCACCGGCGAGTCGCAACCCGTTGCGAAGCGACCGGGCGACCGGGTGATCGCCGGAACAGTGGCCACCGACACAGCCCTGCGGATGACCGTCGAGGCGGTTGGTGAGGCGACAGCCCTCGCAGGTATTCAGCGACTCGTCGCCCAGGCTCAGGATTCGAAGTCGCGGGCGCAGGTGCTCGCCGACCGTGCCGCCGCTCTTCTGTTCTATGTTGCGGTCCTCTCGGCCGCCATCACCTTCCTCGCCTGGCTGGTGCTCGGCGCACCCGATCAGGCTGTGGTTCGAACCGTGGCCGTTCTGGTCATTGCATGTCCCCACGCGCTCGGGCTGGCTATCCCCCTCGTGGTGTCCATCTCGACCGGCAAGGCGGCTCGGAACGGAATCTTGGTGAAAGACCGCCTCGCCCTGGAACTGGTTCGCACCGTGGACATCGTCTTGTTCGACAAGACCGGTACCCTCACCAAGGGCCGGCACCGGGTGCACGACGTGGCAGCGCTCAACGGTGACAGCGCCTCTCTCTTGTCGCTGGCGGCCGCAGTCGAGTCGGATTCGGAGCACCCGCTTGCCCGGGCCATCGTTGCAGAAGCCCGGGAGCGAGCTGAAGTGCCGCCGGCTTCGGATTTCCGATCGATGAGCGGGCGCGGTGTCGAAGCAATGGTCAACGGAGCAAACGTCGCCGTGGGAGGCCCCGCTCTCCTGAGGGAACGAGACCTGGAGGAACCGGAGGCCCTGGGCGAGGCCGCATCCTCCTGGCGAGAGAGAGGAGCAGCCGTTCTGTATGTCATCGTCGACGACAAGGTGGCAGGTGCTCTTTCGCTGGAGGACGAAATCCGGCCCGAATCTCGCCAGGCCGTCGACCGGTTGCACGAACTCGGTCTCCGGGTGGCGATGATCACCGGAGACGCCCGGCAGGTTGCCGAGTCGGTGGCAGCCGAACTCGGTGTCGACGAGGTGATGGCGGAAGTTCTCCCCGAGGACAAACACTCGAAGGTCGCTGAACTCCAAGAGCGCGGGTTGAGCGTGATCATGGTCGGAGATGGCGTCAACGATGCCCCCGCCCTCGCTCAGGCGGACGTCGGAATCGCCATCGGTGCCGGTACCGATGTGGCTATCGAGTCTGCAGGCATCGTCCTCGCTTCTGACGATCCGCGCGGTGTGGTGGCCATCCGCAGGCTTTCCCAAGCCGGGTACCGCAAGATGCTCCAGAACCTCGTTTGGGCCGCGGGTTACAACGTCCTGGCGATTCCGCTGGCGGCGGGCGCCCTCGCCTGGGCAGGCATCGTTCTCGGTCCCGCTGCTGCTGCTGCGCTGATGAGCGCCTCGACCGTTATCGTGGCCGCCAACGCCCAACTCCTCCGCAGAATCGACCTGCGCCCCACAGCTCCATGACTCATCGCGAGAGCCCAATCAGGTTCGATCAGGTCAATTCAGGTTGCGTGGCGATCTGGAGGACCACTGTCCTGCTGACCGTCTTCGCCGCGCTGCTGGTGGCTTGTGGGACTGCCGCCGAACCGGCGACCGTGGCGTTTGACCCTGCATTGATAGCCGTCGGGGGGGACTTGTACGAAGCGTCGTGTGCCTCCTGCCACGGATCCGACCTGCGCGGAACGGCCCAGGGACCCTCTCATCTGTCAGAGGTGTATGAACCCAATCATCATGGTGATGCCGCGTTCACTCTCGCCGTCCTCCAGGGATCTCGAGCGCACCACTGGAATTTCGGCGACATGCCGGCGATCGACGGGCTCACCGCAGAGGACGTCGAAGCCATCATCGCGTTTGTGCGCGATCGCCAACAGTCCGAAGGCTTTGAACCGTATCCCTGATGCAGGCCGGTCGGTGGTCGGAGTCTTGGTGATGGCCGACACCGAACCTCATGACAGATTTCAGAGACGGGCGGGATAGAACCTTCGCCTCGCCCACAGAGCCACGTACACCAGGCCGACGAGGACCGGCACCTCGATGAGGGGCCCGACCACGCCCGCCAGGGCCTCGCCCGAGGTGACTCCGAACACTCCGATGGCCACGGCGATGGCCAGCTCGAAGTTGTTGCTCGCCGCGGTGAAGGACACGCTCGTGTTCTTCTCGTACGAGAGGTGCAAGCGGAACCCGAGAAAGAACGAGATGCCCCACATCAACGCGAAGTAGGCCAGGAGCGGCAGGGCTATGCGGGCTACGTCGAGTGGTTGGGCGGTGATGGTCTCGCCCTGGAGAGCGAAAAGGATCACCACGGTGAAGAGCAGGCCATACAGCGCCCAGGGGGCCAGCTTGGGGAGGAAGGTGTCCTCGTACCACTCGATTCCCTTGACCCGTTCACCGGCCAGGCGCGTCAGGTATCCGCCGGCGAGGGGAATCCCGAGAAACACCAGCACGATCTTGGCGATCTCCCACATGGATACATCGAGAGCGGCCGTTTCGAGGCCCAGCCAGGCGGGGAGAAGGTCGAGGTAGAAGTAGCCCAACATCGAGTAGGCGACGATCTGGAACAAGGAGTTGATGGCCACCAACACTGCGGCTGCCTCACGGTCGCCGCACGCCAGATCGTTCCAGATGAGAACCATGGCGATGCAGCGGGCCAATCCAATGATGATCAAGCCGGTGCGGTATTCGGGAAGGTCGGGAAGAAGCAGCCAGGCCAGGGTGAACATCAGCGCCGGGCCGATCACCCAGTTCAGGACCAACGAAATGGCCATCAGCTTTCGGTCGGTGGCGACGGACCCGATCTGCGAGTAGCGGACCTTGGCGAGCACCGGATACATCATGACGAGAAGCCCGATGGCGATCGGGAGCGAGACCGAGCCGACCTTGACCGTGTCGAGCCAGTCGTTGAGATCCGGAAAGATCCGCCCCAACCCGAGTCCGACCGCCATGGCCGTGAGGATCCACACCGGGAGGAACCTATCCAATACCGAAAGGCGCGCCAGGGTTGGTTCGGGGGCGATGGTCTGACTCACGTGAAGATCCTAACGAGTGGTTCCGTACGTGGATTCGGCGAAATGCGCTGTTCGAGCCCCTGTGGCCACTCTGAGCGCCGGTTAACAGATTGGCACATGTCTTCTCGGCCATATTGCCAGTTGTCCTCGGCGTAGGCTGGAATGATCATCGAAGTCAGATTCGAGAGTCGACGAAGGATGGGACACCGTTATGACGTCAGCGCCCGGCAGTTACGACGAGTACCGATCAGGCGAGGCGCCGCTGCCGGATCCCAATCTCGGCTGGAACACCTACGGAGCGGGGATCGAGAATATCGGTAAGGATGGCAATCCCGAGCCGATGGACATCCCTGAGCCCGGTCCGGATCAGCTCCTGGTGCGCGTGGACAGTGTCGGGCTGTGCTATTCCGACGTGAAGCTCATCAAACAGGGTGGCGAGCATCCGAAGCTCTACGGCCGAGATCTCCGCACCGAGCCAACCAGGCTGGGCCACGAGGCAGCAGTCACGGTGATCGAAGTGGGCGAGAACCTCCGCTCCACGTACGAGCGAGGCCAGCGTTTCGCCATTCAGCCGGACATCTACGTCGACGGTCGAAGCACTGCCTACGGCTACACCATCCCCGGTGGACTCATTCAATATCACCTCCTCGGTCCCGAGGTGCTCGATGCCGACGCCGGCGCCTATGTGATCCCAGTTGCTGACGGGATCAGCTACGCCTCGGCGTCGTTGTCCGAGCCCTGGGCGTGCGTAGAGGCTTCGTACACGCAGCGCCGGCGACTCGAGCCTCTGTCGGGTGGAACCATGTGGATCATCGGCCAGCCGGGCGACACCGCCAGCTACACGTTTTCGTCCGGGCTGGATTCGCCGGCCCGATTCGTGCTCACGGATGCCGCCGCGAGCGTGGTTGACCTTGTTCGCAGCGAGGAGGCACCGGTGCCGAAATCATCGTGCGCGACGACGTGACGCCGTCCGACTACCAGAGCCTCTCCGATGAACTGACGGACGGTGCCGGCTTCGACGACATCGTGCTGCTGGATCCCACGTCGGCTGAGCAGGTGGAGTCAGCAGCCAAAGTGATCGGATTCAGGGGCACCCTCAATCTGGTCGGCCGGCGCCCTCTCGACGGCGCTCCCCAGATCGACCTGGGTCGAATCCACTACCACTACACGGCATACCTCGGCAATCAAGGCCCCGACATCGCTGCCTCGTACGGCGAAGCCCGTAACCGGTGTGATCTCCGCCCGGGAGGGACGGCGGTCTACATCGGTGCCGGTGGTCCGATGGGTCAGATGCACATCCAACGGGCGATCGAGCAAGAGGACGGCCCGGACGTGTTGATCGCCTCGGACCTCGACGCCCCTCGCCTGGCCGTTGTCGAAGAGCGGCTCGTACCGCTGGCCGAGAGTCGAGGCAAGCGCCTGGTCGTCTTCAACGCCGCCACCGAGGACCGATCAATCGAAGAACTCGTTGCGGAGGTCACCGACGGTGCAGGCGCCGACGATGTGATCGTGTCCGTTCCCGTGGGTCCGGTGATGGGGGACGCAGCCAAGTTGATGGGTCCCGACGGAATGCTGGTGCTCTTTGCCGGAGTTGCCAACGGCACGTACGCTCCCATCGACATCAGTGACGTCTATCTGCACAACGCCCAGTTCACGGGGACCTCAGGCTCGGCCATCTCCGATCAGGCGATGGTCCTGGAGAAGGCGCTCCAGGGCACATTGTCTCCCCGCAGGTCCTTGGCGGCCGTGGGCGGCATCGAGGCCGCCCGGGACGGCGTCCAGGCCATGCTCGAAGGCCGTTTCGCGGGCAAGATCGTTCTCTTTCCGCAGCTGTCGGGTCTCCCGCTGATGAGCTTGGCCGATCTCGGGGAACGATACCCGTCGATCGGAGAAGCGATGGAGGACGGCGATATCTGGTCGGATGAGGCCGAGGCGCTGCTCATCGAAACCTTCTGGTCGCAGTGACATCGTGATCACGACCCTCACCCCAAACCCAAGCCTCGACCGGACGATGCTCGTCGAAAAGCTCGAACGGGGGGCATCATCCGAGCCGCCGAACCTGGACCGAACCGGCCGGCAAGGGAGTGAACATCTCTCGGGCGCTGGCGGCGCAACGGCGTGGCACCCAAGCAGTCTTCCCGGCGGGAGGTGCCAACGGGCGCGAGCTGGGCCGTCTGCTCGCTGCGTCAGGCGTCGACTTCGTCGGCGGTTCCGATCAGCGGTGAGGTCCGATCGAACGTGTCGGTGATCGAACCCGATGGCAGGGTGACGAAGCTGAACGAGCCTGGACCACAGATCTCTGCCGAACGAGGTCGGCTTCTCATCGAGGCGGCCGGTGCCGCCAGCTCGAAGGATGATTGGGTAGCCGCCAGCGGCAGCCTGGCGCCAGGAATGGCTCCTGAGTTCTACTCACTCCTCGCCAGGAGGCTCGATGCTGTTGGAGTGCGTGCTCGCAGTCGACACCAGTGGCCTACCGCTGCGTGCCGCTCTCGACGGCCGCCCGGGAGTGGTCAAGCCGAACCGTCACGAACTGGCGGACCTCTGGATCGGCCGATCGTCGAATCTCGGTGATGCGGTCGCGGCGGCCCAGAGAAGTCCTTGGAGATGGGCGCCGGGCAGGTACTGATCAGCCTGGGGCCCGACGGCGCATTGCTGGTCGAGCCCCGACGGTGCCATCCACGGGGAGCTCGGAGCGTCGCAGGTCACGCAACACGGTCGGGGCGGGCGATGCGTTGCTGGCCGGATTCCTGGCAGCCGGGGGCGCACGGGGCTGCGGGCCTGACCGGGGCACTGGCATGGTCCAGTGCAGCAATACGATCGCCCCAGACCTCGATGGCTCCCCTCGATCAGTCGGATTGGGACGCCGTTTCGTTGACAGAGTCGATCGAAGCGGGGCGGGTCCTCGAAGACGATGAATCCGCAGGCACGGTGGCGCCCGAATCGGAGCAGCCGGCTTGACGGGTCACGGGCGACTCATCGGCTTCGGCGCGACCGCCGAGGAGCCAATCCGGTACGCTGGCACAGCGATCCTGCTCAGGCCCAACGTTGTCTGAACCACGGGGAGGACGGTCCATGGCTGCCAAGAACGTTACGTTCGGGGTCAGCTTTGGAGAGGTGTTCTTCTCGGGTCTGCGTGGGTATTTCGCCCACTTCGGCCCCTTGTCGGCGGCCGCCGCACTCACCCTCGGCACCTATCTCGCCTTCCGGCTCCAGGCTCAAGCTGCCATTGCCGCAGACGACGTGGTCAGGTCCGTTCTCCTCGACTTGGCAGGTCTCGTAGCCGCCAGCATCGTTGCCTACCCCTGGTATTGCTATGCCTTGAACGCCGACGCGGGAGGTCCGATCGATGTTGGTTTTCCCTGGCGGAACCTTCGGCGACTGTCGTCTCAGGCAGTGGCGTCGTTCTGGTTCTGGGCCGGGATCCTGCTCGGCATGCGATACCTCCTCGGCCTCCCCGCCATCGTCGTGGTCCTGCTCTACGCCTTCTACGGGTTTGTCATTGCCGACGGCGCCGCGGACGGCGGCTCGACCGCACTGGGGACGAGCGTGCGGATGTCGGAGGGCCGTCGGATCGGACTGTTCGCCGTTGCCGGGCTGTTCTTCGTCTTCAACCTCTTCGGCGCTATTGCAGTGGGCTTCACCGTGAATCCCTTGACGGTGGCGTTGGCCATCGCCGGCCTCGTCATCACCACCAACATCACCATGGTGTCCGGGGCTCGCTTGTATCGCCTCCTCCAATCAGAACAGATCAATGACGGGAAGGAAGGAACCACCTGATGAAGGTTGTGAGCGGAGTAGGAGCGTCCCGCGGAGTGGCGTTCGGGAGCGTTTTTGTCATGGGCGGAGAGAAACCGGTTGTGCCGGATGTGGACGATCCGGGTGGCGCCTACGCAGAAGCCGCGGTAGCGGTCACCCAAGACCTCAAGGGCCTCCGGGAAGTCGCCATCGAAAAGGGTCGACCGGAGGCAGCCGAGATCCTCGGCGCCCAGGCTCTCATGGCCGAGGATCCGATGCTCGCCGAGGCAGTGACCGAGAGCCTGGAAGGAGGAGCCCGACTCGGAGAGGCGATCGATGCTGCAGCTGCCCAGATCTCCGGGATGCTGGCGGCCATGGAGGACGAGTATCTGGCCGCTCGGTCGGCGGACGTCCTCGAGATCGCTGACAGGATCCGTCACCGGTTGGCGGGAACCAGTGCGGCCGGCCTGAGCGAGATCTCTGAAGAGACGGTAGTGGTTGCCCGGACGCTGACCGCTGCGGACACCGCCCAACTCGATCCCAAGCTCGTTCTCGGTTTCGTGACCGAGGAAGGCGGGCCGACCAGCCACGTCGCAGTGATCGCCCGGTCCCTGGCCATTCCCGCAGTGGTGGGTGCTCCCGAGGTCACCCGCTGGGCGGCCGACGCCTCGCACATTGCGTTCGACGGCACCACGGGGGATGTGGTGTTCGACCCGACGGAGGAGGTCGTCGCCGACTACCAGGCTCGTGCCGCCGCCGTCGACGCACTCGAGAAAGCAGCTCAGGCGTTCCGGGGGGTTCGCGTCGAACACCGCGGTCGGCGCATGTCGGTGGCCGCCAATGTCGGTGGATCGGCGGATGTCGAGCGCGCCGTCGACGTTGCCGCCGATGGCGTCGGGCTCTTTCGAACCGAATTCTTGTTCCTGGATCGGCAGTCGCCGCCCAGCGAAGACGAGCAGTTCGAGGCGTACTCCTCGGCGGGGTCGGCGTTCGAGGATCCTGTGGTCATCCGAACGCTGGACATCGGTGGGGACAAACCAGCCTCCTATCTGGATACCCCGCACGAGGAGAATCCGTTCCTCGGAGAGCGAGGAGTGAGGATCTACACCAGGTTCCCGGACCTGTTCACGTCGCAGGTCCGTGCTCTTCTGCGTGCGTCGGCGTCTGGTGATATTTGGGTCATGCTCCCGATGGTGGCAACTGTGGAAGACCTGGCGAGCGCCAAGAGCTTCTTCGATTCCCAGAGAACCGACCTCGAGAAAGCCGGTGTCGCGATCGGGAGTCCCAAGATCGGCGTGATGATCGAGGTTCCCTCCGCAGCGCTCATAGCTCCCCAACTGGCGCGCCACGCTGACTTCTTCTCGATCGGAACCAACGATCTCACGCAATACACGATGGCCGCCGATCGGATGAATGGTCACCTCGCCCGGTACTCGGACGCGGCCCATCCGGCGGTGCTCAATCTCTGCGCATCGACCGCCCGAGCGGCGACCGAGGCGGGCATCTCGGTGTCTGTCTGCGGGGAAGCTGCGTCTGATGCCGGGTTGGCCGCCTTGTACGCGGCGATGGGCATGGACAAGCTGTCGGTTTCGGCGCCGGCCGTGAATCGCATCAAGGCGGTGCTCGCCGGTCTGGACGCGGCGAGCATCGCCGACGCCCTCGGGGAAGCCTTGGCGGCGGAGTCCGCCGAGGAGGTCCGCCGTATCGTCGATGCTTCGTTGGGTGGCCGGTGACGTGAGCGCGGTCCTAGACACCCGCATCATTCGGATGATCAGGTGGCTGTTGGACCAAGACCGCCCCCGCAGTACCGCAGCCCTCGCTGCCGATCTCGGGCTCAGCCAGCGGGTGGTCAGGTACCGGCTCGGGGCCGCCGAGGCGTATCTCAAGTCACAGGGAGTGAACCTGTCGAGGCGACGCGGCGCCGGGTTGTCTCTGGACGCCAGTCAAGCCGACCGAGAACGGATTCGGACAGAACTGTCCGAATCGGCGGAGGCTCCACGCGTATACGCCAGGCTGGAGCGCGAACATGTCGTGCTCGCTCACCTCCTGTGGTCGGCACCCGAGCCGACCTCGGTGGATGATCTGGAAAGAGTGCTGGAGGTCTCCAAGGCATCGGCGCGGCGGGACCTCCAACGGGTCGAACCATGGTTGCTCGGTCGATCGGTGCCGCTCGTCCGTCGTCCCGGGGTCGGAATCAGCATCGTTGGTGACGAGATCGCCGTTCGCCAGGCAATGGTTCAGTTGGTTTTGGAAGCGGTCCCGGACGAGGTTCTCCGGGAACTCTGTGAGGGCGGCCTCGGTGGAAGAGGCTCGGCCCAGCGTGAGGGTTCCGGCAGGAATCCGAGAGCACCTTGCCACCCTTCCCCTGAAGGCGTGCTGGCAGGTCGTGGAGGGAAGCCAAATCAGCTGGACGCTTGCCCAAGGCAATGCCGAAATGGTGTTTTCGCTGTACCTCGCCGTGACCGCGGCGCGGCTGGCGGAGGACAAGACGATCTTGATGAAGGCGGGTCAACAGCGGTCCCTCATCGACCACCCGGTTTCGGTCACGGCCGCGGGCGTCGCCGAGAGCCTTGGAAGCGCCCTGGGGTTCGTTCTCACCGACCAAGAGGTTGCCGGGATCACGGAGTACCTCCTCGGCTTGGCCACTCTGGTTCCGAGCGGTACGACACCGCAGGACTCGCTGGTTGGGGGGCTCCTCGACGCGGTATTGGCGGCGGCAGCCGTCGCTCTCCACCCGACGCTGCAGGATGACGTAGAGCTCCGCCGGGGGCTCGCTGAACACCTCGACCGGCTGGTTGTCCGTCTCCGGTACGGGTTGCCGATCCACAATCCATTGTTGCGAGAGGTTGCCGAGCGATACGCCGATGTCCACGAAGTGGCCAAAGGACTGGTGGAGCTCATCGCCGCGCATGTGGGCGTACCAATCTCAGAAGACGAGGTTGGCTACCTCACGATGTACCTCGCCGGCGCGATGGAGCGGTCGCGCCTCAGGCCCAGGCATCGGGTGCTTGTCGTCTGTCCGAGCGGCATGGCGACGGCGTGGGTCCTTGTCTCCCGAATTCAGAACGAATTCCCAGAATTCGAGATCTCTCGAGTGGTTGCGGCCCGCGAATACGATCCTGAGCGCCTCGAGGAGGTGGACCTCGTCATCTCGACCGTTGCACTTCCCGCCAAAGACGTCTCGGTGGCGGTCGTTGGCGCCCTCCTCTCGTCGACCGATGTGCGTAATATCCGCGAGATGACGCGTTCGAGTTCGCGATGTGTGCGCAGAAATGGCACATTGTCACATCTCGACAAAGACGTATTGTCAGTGGCATACAAAGTTCACGGTGACCATCATGCTGTGAACACCCGGAGGAGAGGAAGAAGGGTATGAAGGAGAGAATCCAAACAGTAGGTGGTTGGTTGGCTGGGATGGTGATCCCGAACATCGGCGCGTTCATCGCGTGGGGTTTGGTCACTGCCTTGTTCATTCCGACCGGATGGCTCGCCAAGACCAGTCTCGACTGGGACTGGGATGCGATCACGGGCAACACCGTTGGACCGATGATCAAGTACCTCCTGCCGCTCTTGATCGCCTACACCGGCGGCAAGATGGTGCACGGACATCGCGGTGGTGTCCTCGGAGCCGTGGCAGCCATGGGTGTCATCGGAGGCGCCGCCTTCGTGCTGGATTCGGGAGCAGCAGGCGACCCGCCGCAGTTCCTCGGCGCCATGGTGGTCGGCCCGTTGGCCGGTTGGCTCATGATGAAGATCGACGACTGGCTCGAAGATCGGACCCCGGCCGGATTCGAGATGCTCTACAACAACTTCTCGCAGGGCATCGCGGGACTCTTCATGGTCATGCTGGGTTACGTGGCGATCGGGCCGGTCATGGCCTGGGTGGCGCGAGCCTTCGGCAACATGGTCACGAGCATCACCGATGCCGGTTTGCTTCCGCTCGCTGACATCCCCATCGAGGTCGGCAAGGTGCTCTTCCTCAACAACGCCATCAACCACGGCATTCTGACCCCGCTGGGTACTACTGATGTGGCCGAGCAGGGCCGTTCGATCTACTTCATGCTGGAGTCGAACCCCGGACCTGGTTTGGGTCTGCTGTCTGGCCTACTGGGTGGGCGGCAAGGGCCTGGCCAAGCTGTCTGCCCCGGGAGCGATCATCGTGCACTTCTTCGGAGGCATCCACGAGATCTACTTCCCCTACGTCCTCATGAACCCCGTGATGATCGGTGCCATGTGGGCCGGCGGCATCACAGCCGACCTGATGTTCGTTGCGTTCGACGCCGGTCTGGTTGGTCCACCCGCACCAGGAAGTATCTTCGCCTACATCAGCCTGCTACCCAGCGACGGTGGCGCGGTCATCCGGAGTGTTCTCCGGCATAGCGATAGGCGTGCCGCGGCTGCGTTCTTCGTGGGTGTCATCTTGCTCCGGTTGTTCCCGGTCAGAGACATGGAGGACACCGACGCCGACGCAGAAATCGGCGACGCCATGGCCCACATCCCCGGATTGGCCAACCCCGCCTAGGGACAGAGAACTTGGCGGGTGTCCGGTGCTATCCGGACACCCGCCAAAACTCTCCATATGAAGGAGTACGAATGAGCGATCGAATCGTCAAAGCGGCAGGCGACGTCAAGCTGATCGTCTTTGCCTGCGAAGCAGGCATGGGCAGCAGCCTGATGGGCGCCAACCAACTCAAGAAGGCGGTGAAGAAGGCCAAGCTCGACATCACCGTGATCCATTCACCGGTGTCTCAGCTTCCCGAGAACACCGACGTCATCGTCTGTCACGAAGGTCTTGCCGGTCTGGCCAAGGCGAAGATGCCCGACGCCGCCATCATTTCTTTTCAGATGTTCATGAATGACCCTGCCGTGAAGGGCCTGGTCGAGAACCTCAAGGCCGGGCAAGCGATCGAGTCGGTTCTCTGATCATGGCCGATCCCACGCCCGAGGTACTTCCTCGCCAATCGGTGGTGCTCGGCCAGACCGCGCCCGACATGGAAGCCGCTATCGATTTCGTCGGTGGTCTCCTGATCGAGCGCGGCATCGTCAATCCCGGCTACATCGCCGGCATGAAGGCACGTGAGGAAACCGTGTCGACGTACCTTGGCAACGGTGTGGCGCTTCCGCACGGCACCTACGAAACCCGGGACGAAATCAAGGGCACCGGCATCGTGGTGGCGCAGTATCCGGACGGAGTGACCTGGGGCGATGGAGTTGCCCACCTGGTCATCGGGCTCGCAGCCACGGGCGAGGACCACATGGCCGTACTGTCGCAGCTCGCCGAAGTCCTCCAGGACGAGGAGCTGTGCGAACGTTTGTGGACTACCGACGACCAAGAGTTCGTCTTCGAAACGCTCAGCGGCGTCACGCTGTAGCCCCAGATTCGCCCAACCAGGAAGGACGAAACAACGATGGAAGTCAGTGCAGAGGTAACCATTCTCAACCCGGCGGGGCTCCACGCTCGCCCGGCTGCACTCGTGGTTGAGCGTGCCAAGGCTTTGGAATCCGAGATCACGATCGCCACCAACGACAAGAAGGCGAGCGCCAAGAGCATCTTGAGCGTGCTCGCTCTCGGCGCCTCCACCGGCGACGTGGCCACCGTGACGGCCGTCGGCGAGGACGCCGAACTGGCGTTGGAACGCATCACCGACATCTTGACTTCGACCGAGGAGGAACTCTGATGAGCCGCTTGGACCAAAACCAATTACTCGAGGCCGCCACCTCTTTCCTATCTGCTCAACCAGACTCGACCGGGAAAGTTGATCTCATCGCCGAGAAGGGGTCCGTTGTGGTCGCCGCCGACCCGGCTGGGTTCAAAGCGGCGTTCAAACGCCTCAAGAAGGTCGAAGGATACCGCTGGATCGTCATCAATCGCGAAGACCTGTTCGCGGCCAACACGCTGTCCATTGGATCCAAAGCCGGGATCTTCGACCAAACCGGTGACGTACTCAAAGGCGCTGACATCCCCCGCAAGAAGATGTAGTCGGTCGGAACATCGCACTTTGTCCGGAATTACTCGGACGAACCCGTCAGGTCTGCACGGCCACCCGCCCAGAGTCCCTGAAGAGACCGACGATCCACCCGGCGAGGCCGCCCAAGCCAGAGGCCACGATCGACTCTGCCAAAGGACCGCCCCGTGGGAGCAGCGACGGCCCCCCGAGGTGTCCGCCGGCGGCGAGGAGCAGGGAGGCGATGACGGCCATCGCCAGGCCCCCCAAGGCAAGGCGGAAGGGATGAGTCGGGTTGTGCTGGGTCACGGCCGGCCACGCGGCCACGATGACCGGAGCCAGGTGGTGTTCGTGGTGTTCGGTGTGCGGACCGCCAGGAGCGCCCAGAGGGTGACAAACGCGGCCGCTCCGATGAACGACGTTCTCGTTCTCATGGACGGGTGAACGGAACCGGCGTCGGGTTCGCTCCGTCATTGTCGGGCGTGCGACTGTCTCCCGCTGGTTGGTATCGATCGTTCTCCACGGAAGTCGCCTGATCGGGGTATGTTTGAGGTACACCTCCGGGAAGGATTGGCCATGCACCTCCACCTACGACCTCTCGAGCGGCGGATACTCGGGATGCGCGAGGACGGCCTTGCCCATGCCGAGATCGGTCGCCGGATCAAGAAGAGTCCGGCCCATGTCGAGCGGATCATCGAATGGACCGATATCCCGAGGACGCGGCCGGCTCCGCGTCGTTACGGTGAGGCTTTCGAAAACCGGATCATTGCCCTGCGCGCCAACGGTGAGAGCTACGAGCGAATAGCCAAACGCTTCCGGCACAGCAGTGGGTTCATCGCTCGGGTCGAACGGCTGGCCGATCTTCGATCTGGATCAGGTTCGGTCTGACAGAGGCCATCTCGCTCGAATCTTGCCGACACATTGACTCGAGTTCGAGCACGGACTCCAGATTGGCAACTGGAAACTGACGCCAGGTGACCGGAGTCGCCGTCACGTCACGATCAGGGCAGTCCCGACCGTGGCGGCGAGTGCCCCCAGCCAGGCCCCTCCTGCTGGGCGTTGGCGCGTGATCGCCCAAATGATGGGGAGTTGGATGACCGTCGACGTCGCCACCAGTACCGAGACGATGCCCGGGTCGCCGTCGGCCAGAGCAATGAGCACCATGGTCTTGCCGATCACCATCCCGATCATGGCCGAGGCAATGATCCTGGCCCAGAGCCGGGGCGTGATCTTGGGACGGTCAGTAAGCGGTACGTCGCTGCGCTCGAAGAGCGGCCGGAGCACATAGATCCCGAGGGTGCCCACCGCCGCCCTGATGGCGGCCCCTGCCCATGGGTCGAGGGTCCCGTCGAAGGCGGGGTCGGCGAAGATCACTCCGACGGCTTGGCCGAGAGCACCGAGCAGTCCGAATCCGATTCCCAGCCAAACGTTGCCACGGATCTCCTCCCAGGAATGGGATTGACCCGGCCGGGTGCCGAAGGCGATGGCCATCACGACGCCTCCGATGATGAGCGCCGATCCGAACAGCGAAATGGTGCTGAATCGCTCTCCGAAGACCGCGGCGGAGATACCCGCTGCCATCGGTGCGTTCATGGCGAAGAGAATGCCGGTGCGACGTGGCCCGAGTCGCGAGAACGCGGTGAACAGGGCTACATCGCCAAGCGCCAGGCCGACGAATCCTGAGACGGCCAACAGCCAGACATCTCTGACATCCACGGTGTTCCAGGTCCCCAACACCGTGGCGATGAGTACCAGGGTGATCGTCACGAAGATCATTCGGCTGCGTGTGAACCGGGGTCCTCCCAGCGTCTTGGTCGGACCCGCTGCGATGAGACCCCCGACCGCCCACGAAGCGGCCGCGCTCAGGGCAGCGAGTTCGTACGGCATGGCTCTCCCCTCGGATGCAGAACGGGCAGGCTAGCCCTTCAGCCACTCCCAGAACGCGAGATGGGCGACCGCGCCAGGTGGCGACATCCGCGGCTTCGGTGATTTCCGTAGTCATGGCCCGTGCTTAGCGTTCGGTTAACTCGCCGTATCGCACAATGCGAGCTGTGACCCTGGCGCGTTGCGTGCCTCGACCCGTAGAAGGATGTGCTCATGGCCGGCAAGAATCGTTTCGCCACCTCGTTCCTCGTAGGCCTCCTGGCGCTACCCCTCGCCGCCGCCGGCGCCACGGCCCTCGTGGCGTCCCAATCCGCTCCGCTCGAGAAGACGTTGCCAGACCCGTTGGATGCTGCTGCTCTGGCACCGGCAACGACAGCGGTTCCCGACGTCGTGGAGGTGGCGGATCCGGTGGCGTCGGCCGACGTGAAGAGCTCCGCAGCCGATCTCGCGCGCGCTTGTGGGGCGGCCGGCCTGGATCTGGTCGATCGAGAAAGCCGCAGCGAACTGAGCGACCTCGAACAGGCAGCCCTCGATGCCCTTCGGTCGATCTGCGAAACGGAGGGGAAGCCACTGCCGGGTCCGCCCGCCCCTGCACCGGTGATCCGGACTGTCACGGTGGACCAGGTGACCCCGTCCAACAACGTCGTGACAGCCATGAATACGAGCAGGGACAGTGAGGACGACGACCAGGACGAGGCGCACGAAGAAGACGAAGAAGACGAAGAAGACGAGGAGGACGATGCGCATGAGGAGCGTGAAGATGACGACTGATCGCCTCGACGGTTCTGTCGTCGTGGCATTGGCCGTCACGCTCTTGGGCGTGATCCCAGGGGTATGGCTCTTCGCGAATCAGCCGGATGGAGCTCCGCTGGTCGACCCCGTCGTGACGACCGTATTCGAACCGGCTGAGGTCGTGGAAACGGTGACCGCGACCGTCACCACGGAACCCATCGTGGTCGACGGACTCGATCCGACGATCACCGCTGTCCTCCAGGAGCAGGGCTTCCTCGGCCGGGCCGGTTCCGACGATGCCGAGGCGGCAGTGCTCGATTCCTCCGTCATAGCGGGTCTTGGCAGACCGCGACGTCGTGCTGCGAGTCGCTGAAGAACTGGAGGCACCCTGATGTGGAAACGGCTCTTCCCAACTCGATGGGCTCGCATCGCCAGTTGGACTGTTGCGTCTCTGGCGTGGGCCACGACTGCGCTCATTGCTCAGAACACCTCCGAGACGACCGAAGCGGTTCCGGTCACACCTCCCCAACCGGACCCCGTGGTCGTTCCGGTCGTGACCACGGTGCCCGACGCCGATTCCGTCGGCTCCAGATGATGGTCTCGTGATTCTCCGCTACACCCCGGTTCCTCCTCCTCCTCCTGAGGAGATCGTGCGGACCGTGGTCGTGGGACGGGTGGCCCAGGCGTCCCAGGCGCCGGTGGTGTCGAGCGCCGGCTCATGATCACGACCCGTTTCCCCGCCATGGGGACCACGTTCGAAATCGTCACCAGGGATCCAGCCGGTGTTGAACGGACGCGAGCTTTCGTCGAAACGGAAGAACAGAGGATGAGCCGGTTTCGGCTCGACTCCGAGCTCTCCAGAGTGAACGCCACACCGCCCGGCCGTGTCGTGGTCTCCTCGGAGATGGCCCACATCCTCCATCTGGCGGTGGATCTCCGGGATCGCACCGATGGCATGGTCGACGTCGGGTGCGGTGCCGGAGTGATCGCCTGGGGCTACGACCGGTCCTTTGGTCCGGGACTCGACCTCGACCATCGCCCCGAACCGGCGGAAGCGGCGGATTGGTCGATCAGAGGGCGGGTCGTGAACCGTTCCGAAGGCACTACTTTCGATCTTGGCGGGCTCGGCAAAGGGTGGACTGCGGACCGAGTCGTCGAATCTGGTCTCGCCGACGTCGTCTCGGCAGGCGGCGACGTTCGATCCGGGCGCGCCGACACGTCGGTGACGGTGATGGACCCTTGGGGGCAACAGGTCGCCCGGTTGGTCCTCGGCCAAGGTGGCTTGGCCACCAGTTCGACGTCCCGACGCACATGGCGGGTCGCCTCCGAGTCCGTCCACCACATCCTCAACCCCGTAACGGGAACTCCCGCCCAGACGCCGATTCTGAGCGCAACCGCCTTGGCGGGCACCGCCGCCGAAGCGGAGGCCGCTGCCAAGGCGGTGCTCATTCTCGGGGTGGACGGATTGTCCTGGGCTGCCCGCCAGTCATGGGTCCGAGCGGCCCTGGCAGTGTGGGAGGACGGTAACGTCTTCGCAACGAGCGGCTTGGAGATCGCCGCATGAGCGTCGTTTGGATGCTCATCCGTGGATCGGGACTCGTTGCCTTCGGTCTGCTCGCCGGCGCCACCATTTGGGGGTTGCTGCTCTCTACCAAGGTGCTCGAAGGGGCATTCAAGGCGAAACCGCTCACCTGGGTGCACGAAGCCCTTTCCCTCGGTGCCGTGCTGGCCACGATCGTTCACATGGTGGCGCTGTATACCCATGACTTTCTGGAGTTCGATGCCGTCGACATCCTGGTGCCGGGTGCGTCTGAGTGGCGACCGCTGGCGGTGTCCTGGGGCGTCATGGCCTTCTACGGGCTCATCGTGGTGACGTTCAGCTTCTACCTGCGCAAGTGGATCGGCCAGGCGACGTGGCGACTGCTGCACTTTGCGGCGTTCGGAACCTTCGCCGGTGCTGGGATCCACGGGATCGCCGCCGGTACCGACACGGGCTCCCCCGCGGTCCTAGCCCTCTACGTCGGCTCCGTGGCGGTCGTTGTGTTGCTGGTGATCGTCCGTGCCGTTCAATCGGCTGCTCCACAGAAGGCCGGCCCACCTCGCTCGCGCGTGCCGCAGGTCTCCTCAGGCGACTGATCGCCGGGCTGGCGCGGCGGGCGTCAGGGTAGGGTGACCCAGGGCTCGGAATCGAGCCCACTCGAAAGGGTGTTGCCTGATGTCGGACGACCAAGGCGTCGGAACGGAATCAAAACCGAGCCTGACCAGCCGGGTGATTGGCATAGTGGGCATTCCCCTGTACGTTCTGGTGGGCTGGTTCTACGTCGCCAGCGGCCTCGTGGTGCCGTTCCCCTGGTTCCTCGCCCTGTGGGCGATCTGGGCGGTTGGCTTCTTCGTCCTCATCAAGGTGTTCAGGGCGGCTCCGGCGTGGACACCGCTGGTTCCCGTGGTGGCAGCAGGCGTTTGGGTTGGATTCGTACAGCTGGGCAGTTGGCTCTTCGGATGGACGGCCTGACCCCCGGATCCCGTATCAGTGGTTGCCATTCGGCAGGCATCGGGTATTGCGGAGATGGGATCGAGGCTCAACGCCCAACCGCGGTCGCTTGCACCGGTGACGTCCAGGCGGTTGCCACGTTGTGCGATCGGTCGGTTGGCCTCGCTACGCGCAACTCGAGATGGTGCGAGGATGGAACCAAGATCTCGTTCGCGCATCAAAGGATCGATCATGACTGTCTGGTTTGACGGAGCAATCGAAATCCAATGCAGCATCGAGCAAGTGCAGCAAGCCCTGGGCAATCTCGGCACGACCTATGCCGGTGTCGTCGCTCTCATGCCGGGCTTGACCAGCGTCGAGTTGGTCGAACAGGAGAGTGACTCGGTGACCATCAGAACCAACGAAGGTCTGATGAAACGCACGAACATCGTCCAACGTGTCGAGGCCGAGCGCATCGTGGTGGAGTTCGACGAGGAGTATGAGGCCGGATCGAAGGTCACGACAACGTCGCACTTTGTTGATGAATTCACGTCGGACGCCCAGGGAGTGACGCACCGACTGGTCATGAGCGACGTCGAGGCTTCCGGGTTCTTGGGGTTCTTCTATACGAGATTCGGGAACTCCAAGACGGGAAACGCCTTCTTGGCGGCCTACAAGACGTACCTCGAGAACTCACCCGGTTGAACCGGAGCTCCCGGCGGTAACCGGCCGAGTCGTCCCGCTGCGAGGGGCGATTCGCTCTACTGCGACGAGATCGTCTTGGCCCACTTGCGGAGCAGCTTGGATGCCCACGCGTAGTGACTGGACGAACCAGACACCAGGTAGCTACCGACCGAGGTGGATCCGGTCCAGGGAAACCGCTTCTTGGTGAACAGATCCTCGTCACCGTACGACTCGATGACCGCCATCACCTTCTCGTGGGAGGCTCGGACTCGTTCCACGACATCATCCCAACTGTCGTGTTGAGAGCTTTCGAAGATCTGCTGATTCAACTCCGGCGTTTCCGCCCAGGTAAATCCTTGAGCCGGCATCGCCGGTGCGCCCCCGGCAGAGCCCACTCGCTCCCATGTCAGAATCATCTCGTGCCAGGCGCCCAGGTGGGCCAGGACATCCTTAACCGACCAGGTCTCGCACGCACCAGGCCGTTGCCGATGCTCAGCACCGACGAGTTCGACGGCATCCCACAACCGTCCGAATTCTTCATCAGCGGCAGCCAGCAGCTCCGTCTTGCTCGTTGGGCGTCCCATGTCGAGAAGAGTATCAGCCCGTGCGGTGACCGAGGAAGGCACGGGGCAAGATGGGTTTGGGAGCCCCTGGCACCACCACCCGTCTCTAGTATCGCCAGCATGGTTGGTCGGGTCCGGATTGCGTCGTGCTGAACAACCGAACGACGCGAAGCGCGGTGTCGTTTGTCGGAATCGTCCTCACCGTGGCTGCCGTGTGGGAGGCCTACAAGTGGATGGGCCAGACGACCGGGGGTACTTGGCCGCTCACCGAGGTGGAGCTCCCCATCCGGACCAACAACAGGTCGATGCCGCACCTCTGGGACATCGCCGCCGCTCTGCTACGACCGGCCCAACGGGGCGGTGATGAGACGAGCCTGCTCCTGGTGCTGCTGGAAGCGGCTGCGTATACCTGGCGATCCGCCTTTGTCGGCTTCATCTCGGGGAGCGCGGTCGGATTCGGTCTGGGTGTTCTGTTTGTCCGATCCAGATTGGCCGAACGGGGCTTGATGCCGTATGTCGTCGCCTCACAAACCGTTCCGGTCTTGGCCATTGCGCCAATCCTCGTCGTATGGGGTGGCCGCCTCGACCTCCCCCGGTGGGTCCCGGTCGCGGTGATCTCCGCCTATCTGGCATTCTTCCCTGTCGCCATCAACACCCTGAGGGGGCTTCGCTCGCCCCAAGCCACCGCTTCGGAGCTCATGGTCTCCTACGCCGCCTCACCCAACCAAGTGCTATGGAAGCTGCAGGTTCCGGCTGCGCTGCCCTTCTTGTTTCCTGCACTCAAGATTGCGGCAACTGCGTCGATCATTGGGGCCATCGTCGGTGAGTTGCCTGCCGGAATGCAGGAGGGACTCGGACGCGCTCTCCTCGGCTTTGCTTCGTCGTTTTCGAGCGCTCCTGAGAAGTTGTTCGGGTCGGTTGGAGTGGCGGCGCTGCTCGGGATCAGCTTCGTGGCGATCATCGCCCTCGTGGAGCGATTGGCGGTTCCACCTGCCCGCCGAGTGGAACAGGATCTCGCCCAGATCGCCACCCTCGAGGGAGTCACCGGATGAGCACAGCACCATCGTCGGCCGCCGTGGCACTCGACAAGGTCTCGATGATCTTCAACCGCGGACGACCCAATGAGGTCGAGGCGCTGGCGGATGTGTCCTTGTCGGTGCAGCCCCGGGAGTTCATCTCCCTGATCGGACCTTCCGGATGCGGGAAATCCACGATGCTCAGGGTGATCGGCGACCTACTCACTCCCACCGAGGGTCGGGTGAGCGTCAATGGTAAGAATGCCCACCAGGCACGCCTGGATCGGGACTACGGCATGGTATTCCAGAACGCCACACTCCTCGAATGGCGCAAGGTGCTAGCCAATGTCGAGTTGCCGCTCGAGGTCATGGGAGTAGGCAAGCAGGAACGAGTGGAACGAGCCCGCAAGATGCTCGAACTGGTCCAACTGTCGCAGTTCGAGGATCACCACCCCTGGCAGCTTTCCGGCGGAATGCAGCAGCGGGTCGCCATCGCCAGAGCGTTGGCCTTCCAGCCTTCCATCATGCTGATGGACGAACCCTTCGGTGCCCTGGACGAGATGACTCGAGAACGAATGCAGATGGAACTGTTGTCCATTTGGGAAGCAACGCACACGACGGTGCTGTTCGTGACGCACAGCATTCCCGAGGCAGTGTTCCTCTCTACCCGAGTCGTCGTCATGTCCCCTCGCCCCGGTCGGATCGTCGATGTCATCGACATCGACCTGCCCAGAGAGCGTCGGTTCGAGACCCGGGAGGAGCAGCGTTTCTTCGAACTGCTCACCCAGGTTCGCGAGGCGCTGCGCGCCATCGAGACGGACGACCCCTCCCAATGATGAACTTCGTCAGGAAATACGCCCCGGCTATTGCCCTCTTCGTATGCGGCCTGGCTGCTTGGGAACTCGTCGTGCAGATCTTCGATATCCAGGGCTTCATCCTTCCGGCTCCTTCGGCGATCGCTCGAACCTTCGTGGCGGAGGCAGGGGACCTGTGGAAGGCAGGCACCGGGACCTTCATATCGGCCCTCGGCGGTTTGCTCGTTGGGCTGGTCGCAGCGGCTGTGGCTTCGCTTTCGGCCGCGCGGTGGTCCATGATCCGCGATGGAGCGATGCCGCTCGCCATCGCCGCCAACTCGACGCCCATCATCGTTCTGGCGCCGATCGCCAACTCGTGGTTTGGGCTGCTCAACCCGGCCGGCACCATTCTCGTGGTGGCGGTACTGGTGTTCTTCCCGCTCATGATCAACCTCGTGCGCGGCCTGCTGGCGGCTGAGCCGGCCGAGATGGAGCTGCTCCGCTCGTACGCGACTCCGCGGACCGGGGTTCTCCTCAAGCTTCAGATCCCGCACGCTCTTCCCTATCTCTTCTCGGCGCTCAAGGTCGCTGCCGCGCTTGCGTTGATCGGGGCGATCGTCAAGGAGTACTTCGGAGGGCCGCAGGATCGGCTCGGGCAGTACATCACAACAAAGGCCGGGCTCTTCCAGTTCGAGAAAGCGTGGTCGGCCATTGTGCTCGCCTCGCTCTTCGGCATAGCGCTCTATCTCCTCATCGTGCTCGTGGAGAAATGGGTGATTCCCTGGCATGTTTCTCTCCGTTCCCCGTGACGAAGGGTCGGGTCCTTCGGTTAGGGTCCAGAAGAGGTCGGGAGGGTTTGACACCCGAAACCAAGAAGGGCGAAATATGACAAAACGAGGATGGCGGGCCGCCCTGATGGTGGCCACGCTCGCACTCTTGCTGGCTGCGTGCGGGTCCGGTGAGACGTCTGACACAGAGGCAGCCGTAACCGAGACCGAAACAATCGCAACACCGGATGAGCTGACATCCATCAAGCTTCAGCTCCAGTGGTTCGCCCAGGCACAGTTCGCCGGCTACTACGCGGCCGTTGATCAAGGCTTCTATGAGGACGAGGGGCTCGACGTCGAGATCCTGCAGGGCGCCGTTGACATCGTGCCCCAACAAGTTGTTTCCACCGGCGGAGCCGAGTTCGGTCTGGCATGGGTTCCGAAGGCGTTGGTCTCGAACGAAGCAGGCGCCGGGTTGGTCAATGTGGGACAGGTCTTCCAACGCAGCGGCACTCTGATGGTCTCCTGGGCAGACACCGGTATCGAATCGCCCGAAGACTGGTCTGGCAAGAGCCTCGGCAACTGGGGCTTCGGAAACGAGTTCGAATTGACCGCCGCCATCGCCAAATTCGGTGTGACCGATCACGAGTTGGTTGCCCAGAACTTCGACATGGAGGCGCTGCTCAACCGTGACATCGACGCCGCAGAGGCCATGATCTACAACGAGTACGCCCAGGTCCTCGAAGCAACGAACGAAACCACCGGCGAGCTGTACCAAGCGTCGGATCTGGCGGTCATCGATTTCAACGAGATCGGCACCGCCATGCTCCAGGACTCCGTGTGGACCACCGAGGACTACGCCAACGACAACCCCGAGATCGTCGAGAGCTTCCTCAAGGCGTCGTTTCGTGGCTGGATCTACTGTCGGGACAACCCTGACAGCTGTGTGGACATCGTTTTGGCCCAAGGGCCCACGCTCCCTCGTACCCACCAGGCGTGGCAGATGAATGAGGTCAATGCGCTGATCTGGCCGTCGGGTGGCGGAATCGGCATGATGGATCAGGCGCTGTGGGATCAGACGGTCGAAATCGCCACGACCCAGATTCCGGAACTCCAAGGTGTCGAGATTCCCGAATCGTCGTTCCGGTCTGACTTGGCTGAGAAGGCCGTGGCCGCCCTGGAGGCGGATGGCCTCGACACCATTGGCGCCGGGTTCACGAAGGCGACGATCGAATTGACCGAAGGCGGCGAATAGCTGACATCCGGAGGGTGGTCGGGCATCGCCCGGCCGCCCATCGGATTGTCGAAGGAGGAACAGATGGCGAACGTTATCCGATCTGCCCTGGTACAGACGGCTTGGACCGGCGACAGAGAATCGATGGTCGACAAGAACGTCGAGTACGCGAAGCAGGCCGCTGAGGACGGCGCCAGAATCATGTGCTTTCAGGAGCTGTTCAACGCGCCGTACTTCTGCCAAGTGGAAGAAGACGAGCACCTCGGCACGGCTGAGGCCGTTCCTGACGGACCGACGATGCAACGCATGTTCGCGCTGGCGAAAGAAACCGAGATGGTGATTGTGGTGCCCATCTACGAAAAGGAAGACGACGGGTTCCTGTACAACACCGCCGCCGTCATCGACGCCGACGGGACCTACCTCGGCAAGTACCGAAAGACCCACATCCCGCACGTGAAGGGCTTCTACGAGAAGTACTACTTCAGGCCGGGAAACATGGGTTACCCGATCTTCGATACCGCTGTGGGAAGGGTGGGCGTCTACATCTGCTACGACCGCCATTTCCCGGAAGGGTGGCGAGCGCTGGGGTTGGCCGGCGCCAAGCTGGTCTACAACCCGTCTGCTACCAGCCGTGGCCTCTCCATGTATCTGTGGAATCTCGAACAGCCCGCTGCGGCGGTGGCGAACGAATACTTCGTCGGCGCCATCAATCGGGTCGGCAAGGAGCCCTACGGCGACAACGACTTCTACGGCTCCTCCTACTTCGTCAACCCGCGAGGACAGATCGTCGGTGAAGCGGCCTCGGACACCGAAGAGGAACTCGTGGTGCGCGACCTGGACATGGACATGGTCGAAGAGGTCCGTCAGCAGTGGCAGTTCTTCCGTGACCGCCGACCTGATGCCTACGGGGCTCTCGTCGCCCCGTAGTGGGGCAGAACTGATGGTCTTCTCTTGATCGGCGTGCAACCCGAGGCAGTCCAAGCTTGGCTCGACAAATATCTGGCGGCATGGAAGAGCTACGACCCAGCAGCCATCCGAGCGCTGTTCACGGACGACGCCACCTACCGGTACAAACCCTGGGAAGACCCGTTGTCTGGCATCGACGAGATCTTGGCTTCATGGCTGGTGGACCCCGACCCGGCCAACTCGTGGCAGGCCTGGTACCGGGTAGACCTGGTCGACGGCGATCGAGCCACCGCAGTAGGCGAAACCAGCTACACCGACGAGACGAGCTTCGCCAACCTCTGGGTGATGCGTTTCGCTCATGACGGACGATGCGCGGAATTCACCGAATGGTATATGCAGATCCCGGCCACCACGGCCCCGGAAGAGTCGAATGAGTAGCGTTGAAACGCCATCGTGAGAGGAAGCCATGGGTAAGCATGCAGAACTCCTAGACCGCCACAAGGCTGTACTGCCGTCGTGGATGGCCCTGTATTACAGAGAACCGATCTCGATCGTCGACGGCGAAGGCCGGCGGGTCGTCGATGCCGAAGGCAACGAGTACCTCGATTTCTTCGGGGGGATCCTCACCACGATGTCGGGGTACAAGATTCCCGAGGTGATCACCGCCATCCAGGAGCAGGCCAACAAGATGCTCCACACCTCGACGCTCTACCTGATCGAATCACAAGTCGAGCTGGCGGAGAAGATCGCGGACCTGTCGGGTATCCCTGACGCAAAGGTGTTCTTCACCAACTCGGGGACAGAAGCCAACGACGCGGCCCTCATGCTGTCGACCCAGTACCGGCGCTCGAACCAGGTCCTGGCCATGCGCAACAGCTACCACGGAAAATCGCACTCGGCTGTGGCTGTGACGGGAAACGCCAGCTGGTCGGCCACCACGCTCACCCCTTTCCATACAACCTACGTGCACTCCGGCTACAAGTACCGCAGTCCCTTTGGGCACCTTTCGGACGGCGACTTCATTGCGGCCTGCCGAGCGGATCTCGAGGATCTGCTGAAGATCGCCACCGCCGGCGACGTGGCGTGTCTGATCGCCGAGCCCATCCAAGGGGTCGGAGGGTTTGCCACCCCGCCCGACGGGTTCTTCGGCGAACTGAAAGAAGTACTCGACGAACACGGCATCCTCTTCATCACCGACGAGGTCCAGACCGGATGGGGAAGAACCGGTGAGCACTTCTGGGGATACCAGGCCCACGGCATCACCCCGGATCTCCTGACCTTTGCCAAAGGACTCGGCAACGGCTTGTCGAT
Organism: uncultured Acidimicrobiia bacterium; assembly: GCA_963752075.1. Lineage (GTDB taxonomy): Bacteria > Actinomycetota > Acidimicrobiia > Spongiisociales > JAENVV01 > CBDUEV01. Next base: position 66,022 of record CAVVWO010000003.1, on the reverse strand, counting down.
GGCCGGCGTGGTGGCCCGGTCCGAGATCATGGACTGCCTGGACGCCAACTCGATCTCCACCTTCGGCGGGAACCCGCTGTCGACGGCCGGTGCTTTGGCCAACCTGAACTATCTGCTCGAGCACGATCTGCAGACCAACGCCTACAAGGTTGGGCAATTCCTCAAGGACGGGCTACACCGACTGGCCGATGAGGTGCCCAACATCGGCGAAGTACGCGGCAAGGGCCTCATGCTGGGAGTGGAGTTCGTCGTGCCGGGCACGAAGAATCCCGACGCAGGCACCACCGGTCGCGTGATGGAGGAGGCCAAAGCCGCCGGCCTCCTCATCGGCAAGGGGGGCCTGGACGGCAACGTCCTCCGGATTGCCCCGCCGCTCAGCCTCACGGACGACGAGGCGGCCGAGGGACTCGAGATGCTCGACCAGGCGGTGCGTCGATCGGTGTGAGGCCCGACCCGGACGGCTCGACCCAGGCGAGACGTCATGAAGTGAACGAACGAGGGAGATGACGACCATGGCAAGAATCCTCATCACAGGCGGAACGGTGGTGACAGCCACCGAGACGATGGAAGCAGATGTCCTCGTGGAGGGCGAGCGAGTCGTAGCCCTGTTCGGGCGAGACAGCGAGACCGCGTTCGGATTGACAGCGGATCGGGTCATTGACGCCACGGGCAAGTACGTGATGCCGGGCGGTGTGGATGTTCACACCCACATGCAGCTTCCCTTCGGCGGAACGTACGCCTCGGACGACTTCGAGAGCGGGAGCCGCGCCGCCGCATGGGGCGGCACCACCACCATCGTGGACTTCGCCGTCCAGACCATCGGCGAATCCATGATGGACGGCTACGAATCGTGGATGGCGCTGGCGGAGAACAACTGCGCCATCGACTACGGCTTCCACATGATCGTCTCGGACGTCAACGACCAGACCCTCAAGGAAATGGACATCCTGATGGGAGAGGGGGTGACCAGCTTCAAGCTGTTCATGGCGTATCCGGGGGTCCTCTACTCCGACGACGGCCAGATCTTCCGAGCGATGCAGAAGGCCGCCGAGAACGGCAGCACCATCATGATGCACGCCGAGAACGGCATCGTCATCGACGTGCTCCGCGAGCAGGCGCTGGCCCGGGGGGAGACGGATCCGATCTATCACTCGATAACCCGTCCTCCCATCACCGAGGCAGAAGCCACCCACCGAGCCATCGCCTACGCAGAATTGGCCGGATGCCCCCTGTATGTCGTGCACATGTCCGCCCAGGAGGCCTTGACCGAGATCTCCGTTGCCCGCGACCGGGGCTCCAACATATTTGCCGAGACGTGTCCCCAATACCTGTTCTTGGGTTGGAAGAACCTTGGCGAACCCGGTTTCGAAGGCGCCAAATATGTCTGCTCCACACCGGTTCGCAGCGAAGAGCAAGGCCATCAGGAGGCGCTGTGGCGTGGGTTGGCCACCAACGATCTCCAGGTCGTGTCAACCGACCACTGCCCATTCTGCATGAACGATCACCCGACACTCGGGACCCAGAAGCAGCTCGGGGTCGGCGACTTCACGAAGATTCCCAACGGGCTACCCGGCGTCGAGGAACGGATGGCGCTCCTCTACCACGGAGCGGTCGGAGAGGGCCGATTGTCGCTCAATCGGTTCGTCGAGGTCTGTGCAACGACCCCCGCCAAGATGTTTGGGATGTACCCGAAGAAGGGGACCATTGCAGTGGGCTCGGACGCCGACATCGTGATCTTCGATCCGTCCGCCCGGACCACGATGTCGGTGGACATCAATCACATGGACGTCGACTACTCCGCCTACGAGGGCAAGGAGATCGAAGGAGCCATCGATCTGGTCATGGCACGGGGAACGGTGCTCATCTCCGACGACACCTACCACGGCGCCAAAGGCGACGGTCGCTATCTGAAGCGCACCACCAATCAGTATCTGATCTGATCGCCGGATGACCTGAGGAGCAAAGATGGATTTCGGAGTCGTACTGCAGACAGACCCTCCCGTGAGCCGGGTACTCGAACTCACCAAGCTCGCCGAAGCGAATGGCTTCGGCTACGCCTGGACGTTCGATTCCCATGTGCTCTGGCAGGAGCCCTTCGTGATCTATTCGTTGATGCTGGCGGAGACCGAGAACATGATCGTCGGCCCGATGGTCACCAATCCGGGGACCCGGGACTGGACGGTGCTTGCCTCGTTGTTCGCCACCCTCAACGACGCGTTCGGGCCGCGCACCATTTGTGGGATGGGGCGAGGCGACTCGGCGTTGCGCTACATCGGGAAGAAACCCCGCACTCTCGCCACCATGGTGGAGTCGATGAAGATCATCAAGGCGATGGTGGCCGGCGAGGAGGTCGAATACGAAGGTAAGACTCTGCGGTTTCCATGGGTGGATCAGGGGTGGGATCTACCGATGTGGGCGGCCGGGTACGGTCCCAAAGCCCTCGACACCGTGGGACGCTACGCCGACGGATTCATTCTGCAGCTGGCGGATCCTCAGATCTTGGCGTGGACGGTCGAAGCGGTCCGCACCGCCGCCTCTGATGCCGGTCGGAACCCCGACGATCTCTCGATCTGCGTGGTGGCGCCTGCGTACATCGGCGACGACCTCGAACATCAGCGCGACCAAACGCGCTGGTTCGGCGGGATGGTCGGAAACCACGTGGCTGACATGGTGGGTAGGTACGGGCACGACTCCGATCATGTACCCAAGGCCCTCACCGACTACATCGCAGCTCGTGAGGGTTACGACTACGACCACCACGGCAAGTCAGCCAACAAGTCGACAGACTTCGTCCCGGACGAGATCATCGACCGCTTCTGCGTACTCGGGCCGGCCGAACACCACATCGAGCGATTGCAGGAGTTGCGCGGTTTGGGGGTGGATCAGTTTGGCATCTACCTCATGCACGATGCTCAGGAGGCCACCCTGGCCGCATACGGCGAGACGGTGATCCCCGCCATCAACGGCTGATGGTCAGCGGCGTTCGTATTCCGAGTCGGTGACCTTGTCGGGCTCCCACACGGTGGCGCCGCCAGTGGTCAGCGAAAGGTGGGTCATCGGGGAGTCCGGCTTGGCCCCGTGCCAGTGCAGTTCGCCGGGGGGAGCGTAGACGACGTCGCCCGCCGTGACCTCGACGGTGGCACCGCCGTCGGTCTGAACCAGCCCGGCGCCGCTGGTGATGTAGAGCACCTGCCCGTCGGGGTGCCAATGCCAGTCCGTCCGGGCGGCGGGTTCGAAGGCCACCGCCAATGCGTTCAGTCCACCCTCCGTGGCGTGGCTGAGGGGACCGAAGTGGACCCGCCCTGTGAAGTTCCCGGCGGGCGCTTGGCTCCACGTGATCCGTTCGGCTGGCGTGTGCTCCATGGTGGCTCCTTCGCTTCTACTCGGCTTCGATCCTACGTGCGAGGCTCCAGGAAGATGACGGGAATGATCCGCTCTGTTCGCGCTTCGTAGGCCGAATACCCGTCGTACGCCTCCAGCACCCGGGGCCACCACAATTCCCGCTCCGCGGGTGTGGCCTGGCGGGCCGTCACAGCGATGGTTCGCGTCAACACCTGGACCTCCACCTCGGGCGCTGCCATCAGGTTGAGGTACCAATCCGGCGGATAGTCCCTGCCTCCCCAGGAGGCGATGACCACGAACGCGTTCCCATGGCGGAGATACAAGAGCGGCACTTCGTGCAGACGACCGGACTTTCGGCCGATCGTGGTGAGCAACAACATGTCGTTGTCGACGAGCCTTCGACCGATGCGACCCCCGGTGGATCGATAGAGAGTTGCGTGTACGGCCGAGAGGTATTTGGCGGTCAGGTCACGCATGGTGGGAGCCTGACGACGAGCCGAGTTGGTTCAGGCTGGCTTGCATCAGTTCGTGGGAGTGGGCCACAGCAGCTCGAACCTCTCCAACACCAGGGGAGTGTCGTCGTCAATCCGGATTCCCTGTTGCGAGAAGAACCAGATGTGCGCTCGGCGCCACCAGGCCAAAGTCCGATCGCCTTCGCCTTCGTCCCAGGCAAACCCTTCGTCCACGTCACCGAACCGGCGGAACTCGACCTCGGTCGTCCGGATCACACAGACCGGTGATCCTCGACCGTCCAGGACCACGCTCAGGCCGCCGACCGTGGGGATGGGTTCTGGGTCGTCTGCATGCTCATAGTCGGGGTGCAGGCCGGCGGTTGCCCGCTTCGGGCCGTCGCGAACCAGCAACGCCAGTTCGGTCGCCAGTTCAGGAATCGAATCGGCAAACGCCCACGCCTCGTAGTCGCCATCGATCCCGGTGGCGGCCACGAACTCAGCCCAGAACTCCTCAACCATCCAGGCCAGGCTACCCCGGACCCGTCGGCCCGGGGTGGCGCGCCCGTGGGATGGCTGTTCGATCGGGCATACCCGGCGGGGAGGCTACCCACCACGTCGATCGAGTGGTCGATGTTTGGCGCTCCCTCGACATGGGTACGAATCGTCATGGCGTCGACGGAGGCTACGGACAAGGAAGGCTTCGCTCCCGCAGAGCTCCGTTGGGCGCTTGCCGGAGGAGCGTTGGTGGCGATCTTCGGGTTTGCGCTCATGGCGGTTGCGGGAGGCATCAGCTCGTTTCAGGCGCGGCGACTGCTGGACGCAGCGCTTCCGACAATCCGATTTCTGGCGTCCACGCTCGTCGCAGGCTCGACGACGGTGCTGGCGCTGATGCTGGCGCTGATGGGGATATCCGCCACCCACGAAGCTCGATTTGCTCCGTCTTTCTTCAAGCGGATCCGACAGATCACCAACCTGTGCATCCTTCTGTCCGCCGCCTCGGCGCTGCTGCTGTTGTTCCTGACAGTGCCGATCGATGAAGCCGAGGGAATCCAGCAGCGATACGAGATCGTGTATTACATGGTCCTGGCCGGTGCGGCGATATCGACGGGTCTTCTCGTCAGTGTCATGCTGATGCTCCGTTACGCGGTGAGGGGTGTCGTGGATGTGCTCACGCCGGGAGCGTCGAGTCCCTTTGTGATGGAGGAGCACGACGTCGGGGAGCCTTCGCTGGCTGGACGCCCTGAAACCGCCCCTTAGGCCGGCTGCGAAGCGACGACGACTTCGACGCTCGGCCTGCTGTCGTCCAACCGAAACGCCACTTCATCGGCCACTGATTCGAGCACGAGTGCCCCGATCGAAGCCGACCAGTCTTCCGCGGGCCACGCCGTGACCGACGTCGCCGTCGACATGCGAACACGGACCTCGCCGGGCTGGTGACTGATCTCGGTGTGCAGGGGGGCGTTGCCGCCGGTGGCGATGAGCGCTGCTCCAACCTCGTCCACGGCCAACCCCAGATCCTCGAGGCGATCGTACCCGAGCCCAGCCAGGTCGCCGGAGCGGTTGGCGAGGGTGCGGACGACTCGGACCATCGTCGGATCGCACGGAAGGGTGGCTTCGATCGGATCCATTGTTTCGCTCGCCCTCTCCTTGGACTCGTATACTACGGCACGACCAACCGGAGGTGGGAACGGTGCGACATCTCACGATTGAAGTGGGACATGACAACTCGCGTTGTGTGCTGAAGGCTGTCGGTGAGATCGATCTCGCCTCGGCCCCCGAACTCGAAAGTCACCTCGGCCGCTATGTCACGGAAGGTCCGGTGGTCGTCGACCTCTCCGGCATTTCGTTTATGGACTCGACTGGCCTGCGGGTCTTGTTGACCGCCCATGAGACAGCAACCGCAGCGGGAAATCAGCTCGGGCTCGTGGTGACAGAGGGGGCCGGTCACCAAACTCTTTGCCATCACCGGCGTCGATGCGCACCTGCATACCTTCGAATCGGTCGAAGCCGCCTTGTCGGATGCCTGAACGGCCGACCGGCCCGTTCGAACTTCGCATTCCTCCCTTGCCGGAGCATGTGGCCACTGCGCGACTCTTCATAGCCAGCTTGGCCCGTGTCGTCGGACTGGACGAAGCCGTCACCGAGGATCTTCGACTGGCGATCTCTGAAGCGGTCACTGCCTCGATCACTGGCGGGGCGACCACCCCCGTCGTCCTCTCCGGCGAGCTCACGATCACTCACCTCACGGTTCGAGTCGGCCCCCTGGAACGAGACGCGCAATCCGACGATCGCTTCGATGTGGCCTCCATCATCGGGGCGTTGTTCGACAGTGTGGGCTTTGAGCAAGATTCGATCGTGATTCCGGTTCCGATCTCTTCGTGAGCGCAGATCCGGACATCATCGAATGGTTCCACCAACGGGACGAACCAGAAGCGCGTCGATTGATCGTCGAACATTACGACCGGCTGGCGATAGGCCTCGCCAGGAGATTTCGGGGCCGGGGTGAGTCGATCGAGGACTTGACTCAGGTGGCGAGGTACGCCCTGGTGAAGGCCATTGACCGGTTCGATGTCGATCGAGAGATCCAGTTCTCGACGTATGCCACCAAGTCGATTCTGGGCGAACTGAAGAGGCACCTCCGCGACAAAGCCTGGTCTGTGCGGGTTCCGAGATCCCTCCAGGAACGCTGGCTCGAGACGGGTCGAGCCGTCGAGGAGCTGACCCAGAAGCTTGGGCGATCCCCCAGCGTCGCCGAGATCGCCAACCATATCGATGCCACCCCGGAAGAAGTGCTCGATGCCATGGATGTGGGTTCGGCATATTCGGCGGCGTCCCTCGATGCGCCCGTGGGTGACGAGGCAGGCGGAGGCACGCTTGGCGATCTCCTGCCGGTCCACGATGAGGTCCTCGGAAGATCGAACGAGCGCGCCACCGTCTCCGAACATCTGGCAGCCCTGCCCGAACGTTCCCGCACCGTGGTGTACCTGCGATTCTTCGAGGCGAAATCCCAGCGTGAAATCGGCGAGGAGCTTGGAATCTCCCAGATGCACGTCTCACGCATCCTTCGTTCCACTCTGGCTGAGCTGCGAGACGCCATCGACTCCGAATCCTCGGGGTGACTCGGAAGCGCAAGAAGGTTCTGAAGGGACCGGCGACGCCACTTCCAGCAACGATGAGGCGGGCCCGAAGGCCCGCCTCATCGTCTGAACCGTCCCCGGTGGGGATAGGTCGTTGAATTAGGCGGTCACGCCTCGAGACTTGGCGGCTCGATAGACCAACAGGGTGATTATGGCCCCGACCACCGAGCCGATGAGGCCGGTAGCGGACAGCTCGACGTCGCCCTCGAAGATCATGGCCGCCAGGAAGCCTCCGACGAACGAGCCGACGACACCCAGAATCAGCGTTCCGAGAATGCCCATCGGGTCATTGCCGGGAACGAGGAAGCGAGCCAATGCTCCCGCCACCAATCCGACGACCAAAAAGATGATGAAACCCATGATGTGTCCTCCTGTCTTGTGTATCCGTTCTTGACGAGATATACCCAGGCCGGAGGATGTTCAAACCTCAGAATTCCCGTCGGAGCGGGCGGAGCAGGTTGGCCGTTGCCTTTTCGAGAGGGTTTCGATCGTCGCCGAATGTGCCGGCCGGCCGGCTGGCGGCGACATCGTCCTGGAAGTGCGACTCGAGCGTGGAGGTCAGCTCCAGGTCGAGTGCCACGACGGCCACCTCTTCGTCTTTCTCGATGGATCGTTGGTTGATGTTGACGCTTCCGATCATCGAGGCCCGGTGGTCCACCAGGACAGCTTTCACGTGCATCATCGTTCGTTGGTACTCCCACACCCTGACCCCTTCCCTGACGAGGTCCGCATAGCGTTCCCTGGCCATCACCAGGCTGATCCGCTTGTCGATGTGGGGCCCCGGAATGAGGACGTCGATTGAGACGCCCCGCCGGCTGGCGTCGATCAGGAGTCCGAGGACCGTGTCGGTCGGGTTGAAGTATGGGGTGGCGATCATGATGCTTTCGTCGGCCGCAGCCACGAGCGCCTCCAGCACCCGCTCTGCGTCGTTGTATCCGATCTGCGCCGAGCCGTCCACGACCGCCAGCGAGAGGCTTCCGGCCGGCTCGGGCGGATCGATGAGGACATCCGAGCGTTCGATGCCGTATCCGATGTCTCGCCAGTCGGTCAAGAAGGCGGCTCGGAGTCCGAGCACCGCCGGCCCTTCGATTCTGAAATGGGTATCACGCCACTCTGCCGGGTTGGCTGCGTTTCCGGTCCACTCATCGGCGATTCCGACTCCGCCGGTGAAGGCGATCTTGTTGTCGATGACCAGGATCTTGCGATGAGTTCGGTGGTCGGATTCCCAGAACTTCCAGCGGACGATCGGTCGGAACCGTTCGATCATCACTCCTGCGGATCTCATCTCTGTGATCAAAGCCGGATCCATGGGGAGTGAACCGAATCCATCGAGCACCACCCGCACCTTGACTCCACTCCGGGCGCGTGCGGCGAGGGCACCGGCGAACCGTCGAGCGATGTCCCCCGTCCAATAGACGAAGGTGACGAACTCGATGGTCGACTGTGCTGCTTCGATCGCCTGCACCATCGGAGGAAAGATCTCGTCCCCATTCTTGAGGACCTCGATAGTGTTCCCAGCGGTGAACTGGTGTCCGATGACTGATTCGACGGCAATGCGGAGGCGCCGCTGTTGATCGTCGCTGCGAGACAGGTCGGGTGCGTCTGACACGGGTTCCGGTTTCATTCGTTCTCCAATGATCGGCCCAATGATTGACCCAATGATTGACCCAATGATTGACCCATGTTGCGGAGCGCTGGGAGGTCCAGCGGAGGTTGCGGGTACTCCAGATTCCAGGCGTCCCATGTCTCGTTGAGGAGACGGGCGACCGCCCAGTTCCGGTACCACTTGTGGTCGGCCGGAATGATGTACCAGGGGCTGTCGTCGGTCGACGTGCGAGCAACCACCTCACCGTAAGCGGCTTGGTAGGCATCCCACGCCAGCCTCGTCTCGAGATCCGACTCGTTGAACTTCCACCGTTTGTCCGGCCTTCGGAGGCGACGCAGAAAGCGCTCCCGCTGCTCGTCGTATGAAAGATGAAGAAGACACTTCACGATGGCGACACCGTCTGCGGTCAATCGCTTCTCGAAGGCGGCGATGTCGTCGAAACGGCCGTCGATCTCGGCGGTTGACATGGCGCCCTCGGCGATCGGAACGATGACGTCCTCGTAATGCGAGCGATTGAAAACCGCCAGGTGCCCCGACTCGGGGGCTTTCGGTTCGATCCGCCACAAGAAGTGGTGTTTCTGCTCCTCTTCGTCCGGAGCGTCGAAGGACGTGACCGACAACCCTGCCGGGTTGACCGCGGAAACGACGTGTTTGATGACGCCGTTCTTCCCAGAGGCGTCCGTGCCTTGCAGCACCAGGAGCACGGCTCTGTCTGCGTGCGCGTACATGAGTTCGTGGTGATCGAACAACGTGGAACGGAGGGCTTTCAAGTCCTTCTTGGCATCAGACTTCGAATCGACGAACGGCGTGGCGTCGGCGGCGTGACCTGCCAACGTGAAGGTCCCGTCGATCGGTTGAGCGCGCAGCTCATCCTGAAGGAGCTTTGTCACACCGAAACCTCATGATTGGTGGGGTCGGGCTTGATCGGATCATCGATGCCGACCCGAACCGCTTCGAGCTGGGCAGCCACGGCGAGTCCATACAGGATGGCGATGCTGGAGAACTGTGCCCACAGCATCACTCCGATGACCCCGGCCAGCGGTCCGTACGTCTCGCCGAACGTCGAACTGGTGTTCAGGTACCAGGCCAGCAGGAGGGACACCGCAAACCACAGCGCCACGCCGACGGTGCTCCCTGTGGTGAGCCACGCCATGCCTGGTTGGCGACGATTCGGGGCGGCGCGATAGAGCGCGGCGAAGGCGATCGGGAGAATCGCCAATCCACCCAACCATCGGCCCCACATCCACCAGGATCTATCGCCAATGGTCTCGTCCAGACCGCCCCCGAGTACCACCACGATGAAAGCCACGGTGAGGAGGACCCCCACACTCAAGGCCAATCCCGTCGCCCTGAGGTAGCGCGACACGGTGGGACGATCCGAGAACACTCCGTAGATTCGCGATGCTCCTCTTTGAAGTTGCGCTGTGGCGGCTGCGGCCCCGACGACGGTGGCCACCGCCGCGGTCGCTATGACGGCAACCCGGTTGAGGGAGGCTGCCTCGTTTCCTTGCTCGAAGGCCCGCAGGAAGACGTCGCCTGCCGGTCCCGCCGCGAATGCTTGGATGATCTCGCGCAGGGCAGACTGAAAACGACCCTCCCCGATCTTCGCCGCCAGCGCAACCGCCAGCGCAACCCCGGGGATGAGGGTGAGCACGAGCTGGAAAGCCATGGATCGTGCGTAGCTGAAACCATCGGCGTACCGAAAGCGCACGAAGGCGTCTCGAAAGAGGGGAAGGTATCGCACGGTGGAGAGGATCTGGCGGGCGTCCTCGCCGTCGAGTTCGTAGTCGTCCGGAACCGTGGTGACGACGCTCATGCTTCCTCCTTGGGCACGCGCACGACGAGAGCCGCGGGTTTGATCTCGATGGTGAGGTCCCGGCGGGCCTCGCGCTCGTCTCCATCGAGTTCGTAGGGGAGGGGCGACGCGAAACGAGCGACCACCCGCCTCCCGGAGCGCCGCTCGACCAAACCTGGCTTTGAATTGCCCTGAACGGCGGTGGCGGCGGTTTGGAGCCACTCGCCCATGCCATTCGCAGTGAGGATCAGCACGTCGAGAGTGCCGTCGTCGAGGCGGGCGTCGGGCATGAGATCGATGCCCATTTGGAGCTTGCCGCAGTTTCCGACCAGGACCGTGGTGGCGAGGCCGGTGTACGACGGACGATCGTCGATGTCGATGGTCACCCGGGTGGGTTCCACCCGAGTGAGTTCGCGTGTTGCCGTGGCGACGTACGCCAGGGAACCGAGGGCGTCCTTCGAGGCTGCCGACGTGTGCTCCATGATCGAGGCATCGAGTCCGGCTCCGGCCATGACGAGGAAAGCCTCTCCGTCGACGAATCCGACATCGATGCGCTTGTCGAGGCCGCTCACGGCGGCGGCCAGGGCCCCGGGAACGTCGCCAGGAATGCCGAGATTGCGCGCCAGGAGGTTGCCTGTGCCGGCCGGAATGATGCCCAATGAGGTCTTCGTGCCGATCAATCCTTGGGCGCATGCTCGCACCGTCCCGTCTCCTCCGCAGGCCAGGACGAGGTCGGCGCCCTGTTGGGCGGCTCGACGGGCCTGGCCGGTACCCGGGTCTGCTTCGGTGGTCTCGAGCCAGTCAACATCAATCGCCCGTCCGTCCAGGAGCTCCCGAAGGGTGTCTGCCTCCCGTTCGGCTCCGACCGGATTGGCGACGATGGCGATTCGCGGCTGAGTCATGCTGCGACCTCCTCGTCGTAGCTGCCCTGTTGGCGCAGCCCCGATCGCACGACGTGGATAGCGATTGCCAGGCAGGCTGCTCCGAGCACGGCACCGGCGGTCACGTCGGTGAGGTAGTGCATGCCTCGATACATCCGTGACAGCGCCACCATCACGGGAACCACGATCGCGCCGACGAGCGCGGCGGCCCTGGCGATGACGTTGTCAGTATGTCGGAATACGAGGTAAGTGATGCCCCAGTACAGGGCCACGGCGGCTGCCACATGCCCGGACGGAAACCCCGAGGTAGGTGGAGCCGGATCGAGCTTCTCCACCATCGGTCGTTCTCGTCCGACGAGGTAGGCGGCGCTCACGAACGTGGTGACCTCGAGCCCCAGCGCGGTCAGCAGCGTGGACGCCTCGCCCCATTGTCGCCAGGCGGCCACAAAGGTCGAAGCGAGAAGCGCAATGACGATGACGACCGTGATCGTGTCGGAGAACCCGGAGCCGACGTCGCTCAGCGTGTTCAAGCCGGCCGTGCGCTGGTCGACCATCCAGGTGGCGACCGATCGGTCCACCTCGGCGAGGACCGTATCGCCGGCGTCGACGATTGCCGAACCCACCAGCCAGAGCACACCAACGAGAATGACGTAGGCGATCAGCAGCGTGACCGCCTGAGTAGCTCGCAATGGCCATGGACCCCATCGAGTGACTTCCTGTGTTTCGACAGCCATCAGGCACCTTCCTCGTGTGCGAACTCCAACTCCGTTTCGAGATCGTCGATCTCGTCCTTCGGCTCGCCGAATGTCATGAACCGGCCACCGAAGACGACCGCGCACACCATGAACCAGGCCCACCCGACGGCGAGGCCGGCCAGAACGTCAGTCAGCCAATGCACGCCCAGGAGTGCCCGGGTGGCGGCCACGACGAGGGCGACCATCGTCGCCACAGCTGCCCAAAGCGCTCGAACGCGCCGATCTTTCCCGATCGACAAGACCAGAGCGGCCGCTGCGAACGTTGCCGCGGCTGCTGCGCTGTGTCCTGAGGGAAATGAGGATCCGGCCCAACCGGTCAATTGCGAGATTGCCGGGCGGTCTCGTTCAACCATCCATTTCAGGGCATTGTTGACGAGAGATTGACCGGCAACGACCGCCAACACGAAGTAGGCGACGTGGCGGTTCCTATGGTGCCACCAACCGTACGCAGCCAGCGTGACGGCGAAGCCGACGATGAACGGGGTACCGCCCAGATCGGTGAGTAGCCCCAAGATCTGGGTGCTCATCGGATCGAGTCGGGCGCCAAACTCCGCCACCGACTGATCGAACGCTGCGAATCCGCGCGTCTCTCCGAGCGTGTCGAACACCCAACCCGCGAACACCGACAAAAACAGCAGCACTCCAAATCCAACGGTCAGGAAGAGTCCTCCGGCCGTCGTTCGGTCGAGTCGTCTTCTCACGAACGAGGCGAGCCGGGGCCGGCGTGCGACGGCCTTGACCAGCCAGCGTTCCTCGACTGATGGGTCGAGAATGTCCGCGTCGTTGGCGGCCGAGAGCGAGAGTGCGGCAGCGATGCCGGCTCCGAGAAGTCCAATCGCCAGGATCGTCAAGGCGGTCATCTGCAGGCTCCTTTCACTCTCGAACGTGTTCCGGATCGCTCTTACCCAACGCTGCCTGTCTTTCAAACACGGGCGACCCGAACCCGGCGACCTTCGCCCGCCCGACAGCACCGATGGTCGAGGCGCCGATGTTTGATTCGAAACCGGGCCGGGTAGGTGTATCTCACCGCGGAGGTCCCGTGCCAGAGCGTTGGGAGCCAGGTCACATGGAGCCAGCTCAGATGGAGCCAGATCACATGGAGCCGGATCGAGCCGGAACCTCGACCATCGGAAACGAGCCGGCCGCTGTCATGGATCGAGCGTCGAAGGTCTTCGATTCCGGAGACGGCGTTCACGAGGTGAGCCTGGAGATCCCATCGGGTTCTATCTTTGGTTTCATCGGACCGAGTGGCTCAGGCAAGACCACCACGGTGAGGATGCTGACGAGCATTCTCGAACCGACGGCCGGTTCACTGAAGGTCCTCGGAGAAACTCCGGCGGCCTTCACGTCCCGGACGCGGTCGTCGGATCGGATACATGCCGCAGCGTTCGGTCCTGTACCCGCAGCTCTCCGTTTGGGAGAACCTGAGGTTCTTCGCCTCTCTGTACGGTCTTGGCCGCCAGAGGGGGCCCCTTGAACGAGTTCTGGAGTTCGTCGAGCTGGATGGCCACGAACGCAAGCGAGTCGACCAGATATCGGGCGGGATGCGACGCCGGCTGAGTCTGGCTGCCGCCCTCGTGCACGATCCGGATTTGATCTTCCTCGACGAGCCGACCGCCGGCATCGACCCCGTACTCCGGCGCAAGCTGTGGGACCACTTCGAAGCACAACGGGCAGAAGGGCGGACCCTCTTCATCACCACTCAGTACGTAGGCGAGGCCGCCTACTGCGACTATGTGGGCGTTCTCGCCGACGGCCGCCTGCTGATGGTCGATACGCCCACCGGATTGCGCCATGCCGCATTCGGTGGAGATGTCATAGAGGTCGAGTTCAAGAGACCCCCGTCCGAGACCGTCGTTGGCGAAGTGGTAGTAGCGGTGGCGGCGACCTCACAGGGCAATGTGGACGCCCGCACCATCCGGCTGGTGGTCGAGGACGCGTCAGAAGCACTTCCGCGGCTCGGAGCCTGGATCAGTGAACAGAACGTCGAGGTCGACACGTTTGAACAGCATCTCCCTCCGTTCGACGATGTGTTCGTCGAGGTGATCGAACAACATCGCGCTCGGGAGACGGCCTCTGAAGACGAGCAACCGGAGTTGGCTCGTGTCTGAGTTTCTTGCGGGACTCGTGCGAGTTTGGGCCTTTTTCCGGAAGGAGGCCGTCGAGATCATCCGTCAACCGCGCTTGGTCATGAGTCTCGTGCTGGCTCCTTTCCTCATCCTGGCGCTGTTTGGGGCCGGATACCGGCAGACGGTCCAACCCCTCCGGACGATGTTCGTGGCGACTGATGAGGAGAGCTTCCAGTCAGCCATCGAGCCGCGTCTGTCGGAACTTGGTGGTGCCATCGTCTACGAAGGAGTGACCGGGAACCGCAGCGACGCCATCCGGCGCCTTCGCGACGGCACAATCGATGTGATGGTGGTCGTACCGGATCGTCCCGACCAGGCGGTCAGGGACAATCAGCGGGCGATCTTCGAGGTCATCCACGACAAGCTCGATCCGTACGAGCAGGCCACCATCAGGCTCATCACCGACGCAGCGGTCGATGCGGTCAATCGATCGATACTCGAGGGTCTCGTTGCGGAGGGCCAGCAGCGATCTGATCGGTCGAGCCTTGGCGAAGCCAGGGAAACCGCCACCGCTCTCCGAGTGGCAATGGAAGAGGGTGATGCGGCCCTGGCCGGACAACGGCGAGAAGACCTGGACCTTCGGTTGGCGGAGGCTCAATCGAGCAGCGGCATGTCGGAGACGCTTTTCGCCTCGCTGCAGGAGAACTTTGGCGAGGAATCCGGGGTGGCCACGCCGGCAAGCCTGCGAGAAGACGTGGCCGGCCTGGATCTCGCTACCGGTGACTTGGAGGCAGTTCGCCGGATCGAGAACGACCTCGTCATGTTGGCGGAGGCTGCCAACGAACTGCGTTCGATCGACCCCGAGATCCTGGTGAGCCCCCTGGGAGCCGACAGTGATCTCATCGGATCAGTCGAACTCGGTGTCACCGATTTCTACGCCCCCGGCGTCATCGCCCTTCTGCTCCAGCATCTGGCCGTCACGTTCGCCGGATTGTCGCTCGTCAGGGAGAGGGCGGTCGGCACGACAGAGCTGTTTCAGGTTGCCCCACTGGCCCCATCGCAGCTGCTCTTCGGGAAGTACCTGGGATATTCGGCGGTCGCCGGGCTCGTCTCGGTCTTGCTGAGCGGCCTGATGTTCCTGGGCTTTGGCGTGCCCTTCGTTGGTTCGATCGGCGACTTCGCGCTGGTCCTGACCCTCTTGGTGGTCGCCTCGCTCGGTGTCGGATTCGTCATTTCTTCCCTGGTTTCGACCGACACGCAGGCCGTCAACGCCTCGATGATCGTTTTGCTGTTGAGCATCTTCTTCTCAGGGTTCTTTCTCTCGATCGATCGGTTGATCCCCGAGGTTCGGTTGGTGTCGTGGGCGTTGCCCATCACCCACGCGCTCGATTCACTGCGTGATGTCTTGTTCCGGGGCGCCCCGGTCGACACGAGAACGATCGCTGCGTTGGGTGGGGGATCACTTGGTTTGTTCGTCGTCTCGTCATTCCTGACGAGACGACGTTTGTCGGCTCAATAGTGAGACCAATAGTGAGGCCAATGGTTTGCCCAGGAGAAGTGGAGAAGTGCATGTCGTCGGTGCCTTTGGATCGGGTGGGAAGACTCGAGGG
Source organism: uncultured Acidimicrobiia bacterium (assembly GCA_963752075.1). Taxonomy (GTDB): domain Bacteria; phylum Actinomycetota; class Acidimicrobiia; order Spongiisociales; family JAENVV01; genus CBDUEV01. Next base: position 50,375 of record CAVVWO010000003.1, on the reverse strand, counting down.
TGAACCAAGTCAGGAAGCTTCGTCGGAGGCGCCGCTTTCGAGTCGTGAGGCCGGACAATGGGACTTCCGACAGTCGTGTGTCGATGTGACGTTCGGGTTGGTTGCGCTCGCTGTTGGAGTGGCCGGGCTGATTCTGCCGATCCTGCCCGGCTGGTTGGCGATCGTCGCCGGTGTCGTTGTCTTGGCGGGGAGGATTCCACCATTGCGTCGCGCTTTGAGCCGCGCCATGATGACACCACGGATGCAACGAGTACTCGAGCGTTTGGCAACCAGTGAGAAGACCCGACGCGTCATGACGAAAGCATTGCTTCGGACGAGGATCCGAGAGGCTGTCGACCCTCCGGCGAGGATGAGCGTCGTCAACTTGCTGGCGAAGACAAATGCAGAGGCTAAGGAGTCTGAGGATGCAGAATAGATTCTGATGGATTGGTATCTCGACGCCGAGGATCGTGAAGGCGCCACCGTGCTGCGGCGCGAATTCAAGCGCTACATCGAGCGTCACGCGGCGGTCGGTGCCGACGTCGGGTCGGCCGTGTTGACGTTTGCAGAGTTGGTGAACAACGCCGTCGAGCACGCTTCGGGTCCGGTATGGGTGTCGGTGGATTGGACTGGCGAGCACCCCGTCCTGGCCGTCCACGATCTTGGCCCCTCGTTCGTGTTATCTGAGGTTTCGATGCCCGCTCCGCAGGCACGTCGAGGACGCGGGTTGGCAATCGCTGCCGACCTTGCCTCCCACCTGGAGGTGGCGGCCAAAGCGGGGGGCGGGTCGAGGGTCGAAGCCGAGCTGTCCGTCTCACGCAGTGCGGAATCCGATATCGATCCACCCCAACGATCACGAAACGTGCTGCCCAGTCTCGAGGAGGCCGGGGTAGGCGGCTTTGGGAGAGAATCCTTCCTCCGCGCTCTGGTCGTGCAACTTGCGCAAGGAGTTGAGCGAGCCGAGGGTCCCCATGCTGCCGAGTCTGCGGTTGCGCAGGTCGGGACGGACGTCGGTGGCCAGATGGAGACCGAGTACAGAGCCACCCACCCCGACGCGAGCGACGATCTCACGTACGACGAGCTAGGGGAAGCCTATGTACGGCTCAAGCATGCCATCGGTGGCGACTTCTACATCCTCGAGGCGTCGGACGACAAGGTGGTGCTCGGCAATCGCAGCTGTCCATTCGGCGAAGGCGTCATCCGGGCGCCTGCGTTGTGCCGTATGACCTCCTCCGTTTTCGGCGGTATGGCGGCGCGCAACTTCGGAGAGGCGACTGTGGTCCTCGAGGAACGGATCGCTGTTGGAGACCCCCAGTGCCGAGTGGTCATCTACCTCGGTGAGCATGACGAAATCCCACACGGCCATAGGTACAAGTCTCCGGATGATATCGACTGAGGTCCACTGCTATTCGGTCAGCAGGATCGCCTGATCCATGGTGCCCGATATCCCGGTGGGGCCTTCGGCGGTCGCCCGGCGGAGGATCTCGATGAGTACCTCCGTATCGCCGTACCCCCGCACCTTGGTTCGGCGGCGCTGCCACGCAATGTGATCAGCGAGGATCGAAGGCTCGTCACACAACAGGGTGGCGTGCAGGCTTTTCAGCATCCACAAGACATCGGTTTTCGACTCCTGCGAGAGGGCACCGAATTGGCCGCCGAGACGTCCGGCTATGGCATCTCTCGACCATTCCATCCAATCGTATCCGGCGGCTGATCCATGCCTCAACGGAGGGACAGGGCCGCTGAGGGTGCCCGCCGATTCCACTGCCGAAGCAGCGGTCTGGATGGTCCCGGCAGCCTGGTTGCCGCCCACGTGGGGGTGGCGTTGTGCATTCACCAGCGACCCACCCACCACGACCGGGACCCCGGCGTCGCGGACGACGACGGCGGTTCGTCTCAGGCCCGGCAGGTTCGCCGCCATCACGCAGGAGATGACCACGCAGCTAGGTCCGAACTCGTGAATGGCCGACAGGATCTGACCAGAAGGGATAGGCGCTTCGAACACCCGGATCTCGAATCCGGCGAGTTCGAGAGCGCAGGCCACCATCAGTGAAGGCAACGTGTGCCACTCTCCCTCGGCGCTGGCAACCATGACTCGTTGGCGCTTTGGGGGCTTGGCCCTGGCGCGCATCGCCTCGATGATGTGGGCGATGGTGTTGGTTGCGCGGTGTTCGTCCTGGACCGTCCAGCGACCGGTCTCCCACTGCTCGCCCACCCACCGCTGAACGGGTCCGATGAGATCGTCCATCAACTCGGCCGGGCGGGCGCCGTTGCTGAGTGCCTTGTCCACGACGGCTGCCGCCGATGAGGAATCGTGCCCGTCGAGAGCAGTGATGAGGAGGCCTAGAGCGTCCTTGCTCATCGAGTCGTTGCGGCGATCAGGGTGATGTCGTCTTGGGGGCGTCCGCGGGCCCAGATGTCGATCGAAGCCGCCACCGCCTTCGTGATCGAATCGGCTCCGGCTCCTGCCACTTCCCGAGCCGTGGTGACGATCTGGTCGCGACCGAATTCTTCGGCTCCGAGGCGGGCATCGGTGGCGCCGTCCGAGAACAAGACCAGTGTGTCACCGATATCGAGAACGCCTGATACCGATTCGAGCGGTGGATGCTCCAGGAAACCGATCAGGACCCCGTTCGCCTCGATGTCGCGATGCGTTCCTTCGCTCGTCATGATGAAGGGAGCAGGATGGCCGGCGTTGGCAAGCACGTAGAGGTGGGTGTCCTGCCGGCGCTCCAGGGTCACCGCCACGAGGCTGAGCATCGGCCGGTCCGGGTCCTGTCGCATCACCGTGTTGATGGCCCGCAGCACCGCGACGGGGTCACCGTCGAGTGACGCGGCGGCGCGTATGGATGACCGAACCAAGCCCGCCCGGGCGGCGGCCGCCATCCCCTTTCCGGTGATGTCGCCAATGATCACCATCCACTTACCGTCCGAGAGCGGGAAGAAGTCATAGAAGTCGCCCCCCAGCCGAGCCAACTCCGTTGCCGCTTGGTAGTGAACAGCCACGTCGAGACCGGAGGGAGAGGTTATCTGGGTGGGCCGTACGGAGTTCGTCAGCAAGTTCGACACCGTGAGCTGTTCTTGAAAGAGCGCTGCGGTATCGAAGGCGGAGGAGGCGCGTCGGCTGATGGCTCGCAGGAGGGACTCCGACCGAGCGGTGAGGATTCCATCGTCCCGCTCGACCAACAACGTCCCGATTCTTTCGCCTCGTGCCCAGAGAGCGATGGCGAGTCCTTGGGCTTGAGCCGGGAGCGTTCCAGGCAATCCGAGACTCTGTCTGAGTGAGGCGAGATGAGTTGTTCCGATCCGTCCCGTGGCCGCGATCAGGTCCTGGTTCTTCTCTCCGGCGAGGGAGACCAACGACACCATCCCCTGGCGGTCCGAGTGGGCCGTCCGGAAGCTTCCGTTCAATTCCGTGCTTCTCACGCTGATGAGGCAGCGGTCGGCGATGCTGGGGACGAGGAGCGAACGAAGGCGATCGAGGACTGTGTCGAGGTTGAGCGATTGGGAAAGGGCGTCGCTGATCTGGATCAGGAAAGCGAGGTCCTGCTCTGTCGCGGTCCGAGCCGCTTGAGCGGCCCGTTCCGCCACTCGCAGTTGATCTCGCTCGTCTTCGAGGGTGGTGCGATCCGTGACGTCGTACACCACTCCGAACCCGGCTGTCGGGATACCGTTCTCGACCACGATTCGACCCTGGCCTTCGATCCAACGCACTATCCCGGACGGTTGCACGATCCGATGTTTGGTGGTGTACTCGCCGCCGCGCTCGGCCAGTGACTCGATCAATTCGCTGACGCTGGCGACGTCTTCGGGGTGAATGAGCGCCGCATACGACTCGAATGTTCCGTCGAAGCCGGCTTCCTCGACGCCGTATATGTGCTGAGTGGTCGGGTCCCATGAGACTTCGCCGGTTGCCGGGTTCCAGCTCCACGTTCCGATTCCTGCCGCGGCAAGGAGCTCTGCGTGCTCTGGGTGGCTCATCCTGGCGTCGGTCACGCCCGGAGCCTACGTGAATGGCTGCGTTCCGTCACGGCCGGGCGGCCCCATTGCAACCTACAAGAGAAGGCCGCGAGGTGGTGCAGGGATGCTCCTCGTCCGGGTCGCTCCTCATCGGACACCGACGGGAGGCTTCCGTGCGCCATAGCTGAGCCCTCTGGCGGCGAGAACCGGTGAGTTCGGTCAGGTGACGGGAGTCGCCAGTCGGTCGATGGCCTGCCACAGGTGATCGACATGCTCTTCAGCGGTGCTGGTCTGCCCGATGGATACGCGGATGAATGAATCTTCTCTCAGTTTGGAAGCGGTGAGAGCGATGTGAGGATCCTCATTGAGTGCGAAGGCGAGCTGGTCGGTTGGCTGGTCCCCACCGACGTGCCGAAACGAAACGAGCGAAAAGGGGGTGGAGGCCACGAGTTCGAGGCGTGGATCCTGGTCGATTCGGGCCGTGAGCCCCTGGGCCAACCGGATGTGTTCCCGGATGAAGGAGCGCAGGTGCTCGGCACCGAAGCTACGAAGGACCCACCACAGTTTCAGCGCCCGGAATCGGCGGCCGAGCGGCACGTGCCAGTCGCGGTAGTCGATCACGTCGCCCGAATCGGAGGCCTTGTCGCGCAGGTAGGGTGGCAGGATGCTGAGAGTCTCGATGAGCGGTCGGCGGTCGGCGACGTAGAAGACCGAGCAGTCGAAGTTGACCATGAGCCACTTGTGGGGGTTGAACACGTAGGAGTCGGCAAGTTCGAGGCCGTCCTGGTGGTGGCGAAACTCCGGGCAGATCATGGCCGAACCGGCGTAGGCGGCATCGACGTGGTGCCACATGTCCTCTCGGCGTGCGACCTCGCCGATGGCCCGGATCGGATCCACGGCCGTGGTCCCCGTCGTTCCGATGGTTGAACATACGAAGGCGGGGATCAGTCCCGCCGCCCGGTCGGCTGCGAGGGCGTCCTCGAGCGCCTCGACCCGCATGGCCATCCGGTCGTCTGTGGCGATCTTCCTGAGATTTCGAAAGCCTGCGACCCGTGCGCCCTTTTCGATCGACGAGTGGGTTTCCTCTGAGGCGTAGGCGACCAATTGTTCGAGCGAGTGGTCTTCGCCCGCCAACTGGCGCGCCACCACGAGTGCTATGTGGGTGGCATCCGAGGCGCTTCCCTGGATGACTCCACCGCCCGGCCCTGTGGTCTTCCAACCTTGGGGGAGGCCGAGCAGGTCGACCAACCAGTCCATCATGTGGGCTTCGATCTCGGTGGAAGCGGGCGATGTGGACCACAGCATTCCCTGTTGGCCAACGCCGGCTGAAACCAACTCACCGAGAATGGCCGGGAACGAGGCATTCCCGGGGAAGTAGGCGAACCAGTTGGGCGACTGCCAGTTCGTCAGGCCCTCTTTGACGATGCTGTCGAGGTCCGCCACGATGTGTTCGAACGGCTCGGGTTTCTCCGGTGCCCGGTCGGGCAGACGTCGGCGGATCTCACCAGGTTCGACCTCGGGTTGCACGGGGAGATCGTCCAGTTCTTCCCAGTAGTCGGCGATCCAGTCGACCAGTTCTCGACCCCAATGACGGAACTCGTCTGGCGTCAGTCCCGGGGTCTGCGATGTCATGAATCCCTTCCTCATGCGCCGAAGAGGTAAACCTAGTTGGCGATGGCAGCCGACCCGAACCAACCCGGTGGGTCACATAGCTTGGTCCGACGCTCCACAACGCGCAGCGTCTCAGCCTGCCCGGCCAGGGGCCGGGCAGGCTCAGTCAAGTGCTCGATGAAGGAATGCGGCCATCTGGGCTCGAGTCAGGCTCGACAAGGGGCAGAACTTGTCGTTGGTGGGTGGGTTGCAGCCCAGGGTGACGCCGGCGGTGGCGAGTTTGTCGATGTCACTCTCGAAGGGGGAGTTGTCGTCGTCGACGAAGAGGTCGCCGCCTCCGTCTTTCTGGTAGTTACAGCGCCCGGACGAGAAAGGCCGCCATTTGGCCGCGAGTTACGGTGAGCCCGGGGCAGAACATGTCGTTGGTGGGTGGGTTGCAGCCCATAGTGACGCCGGCGGTGGCGAGTTTGTCGATGTCACTCTCGAACGAAGAGTTGTCGTCGTCGACGAAGAGGTCGCCGCCTCCGTTTCTCTGGTAGCCCAGCGCCCGAACCAGGAAGGCCGCCATCTGACCGCGACTCACCAACGCATCGGGACAGAATTCGTCATTGTCGGGCGGGTTACAGCCGGCAGTGATGCCCTGTTCGGACATCCACATGATGTCGGCGTAGAACGGGTGGCTCTGGGCGACGTCGTAGAACTCTCCCGGACCCGGGTCGGGGTTCGGCGGTGGCGGATCCGATGGCGGCGGATCGTCTGAAGGTGGAGGATCGTCCCCAGGCGGTGGTGGCGGTGGTGGCGGTGGTGGCGGTGGAGGTGGAGCGACGCCGTTGTTGTAGAACGCATCGTTGGCCATCGACTTGAGCGCTTCGAGCGCATCAGGACTGGAGTCGATCGGCCACTTGCAGTCCGGGTAGCTCGAGTCGGTGACGTCGAAGAACGAGAGTGCCACGAACTGTTCCCAGCCCGGCTTCTTGAACAGTTCGGTTGCGTCGTTGATCCAGTTGGCCTTGGCATTTCCCCAGTCGCTTGGCAATTCCGTTGAGGCCACCTCACCGAGGAACAACCCTTTGGTGGGGTGATCGAGGCCGAACTGCCGTTGCGGCTCGATGGTGTCTTCCAGCGTTCGCCAGTAGTCGGTCGAGCTGTCCCGGCATTTGTCCCAGTTGTAGGCGTCTGATCCAATGAGGTCGACGTAGTCGTCGCCCGGGTACCACTTGGTGACATGGCGAGCGTCGGAGGCGGGGGCTTCAAAGCTCCAGTGCGTCATGATCCAGGCGAAAGAGACGTTGTTGGCGCCACGGTCACGGAAGACGTCGACGACGGCCTTCCAGGCTGCGATGAAGTCGTCAGCGCTGCCGTGTGCCGAGTTGCTACTCGACTCCGGTTCGTGGTGGAACGTGAACCAGACAGGGACCTCTATGTCGCGAATACGGTCGGCCCATGACACCATTTCGTCGTGGAGTTGGCTGCCCGGCTGGGCGTCGGCGATGTCCCTCCAGGGGATGAGCGTGCCGTTTGCCCGTTTCGGGCGAACGGAGACCACCATGAGTCGGTCTTCGGTGATCATCTCATTGTGGAAGTTGCTCGGGAAGGAGTCTTCCCATCGCTCGAACACTCTGACCAGATCGAGTTTTCGACCGAGCTGACTTTCGATCTCGTCAACACCGTCCTGGCGATAACCGTCGATCGCCTCGGGCGTAGCGCCAAAGAGAATCGAGTCTTCCGCCAAGCTCGGCTCGGGATTGGCGATCAGGATGAAGTTGAACGCCAGCATCAGGACGATGAAAGCGCTCAGTCGGAGCCCCAGGCGCCCTCGATACACTGCCAGTCCGCCAGTCATGCGGAGCTCCTTCCGAGGCGGGTGCCTTCCATCTGTCGGCCTGTTGGGCATCCCGCGTGCGTTGTGCTTGCCGAATCGGCGCGATGCCTCGTGCGGCCGGCCTCCGATAGGGTCTCCCATTCATCGACCGATCTTTCTGAACGCTTGAGGAGCAACTCCATCAACATCCCTCTGCCGCCCATCCGGATGCGGCGTCGAAGAGAGCCCATCCCTCAATGGTGAAGTGGTTGGGCACATCCTTGAACGCCGGGAAAGCGATGCGGCATGCCGACGCCGCCGTGCCGTCGGCCAGGACCGTTCCCGGGGTGTAGGCAAAGATCGTCGCCTTTCCGTTGGCGGTTGCCACGACGTTGGCGAATGCCGAAGGAAGACCCCATGTCACAGGCCCACGCTGGCCGATGAGGGCCACTCCTCCGCTGAATCCTGCGGCCAGGGGATGGCCTTGGGAAACGATGTCCACCTGTTCGGTGGATGTCGCCCCGAAATCGATCTTCTGTTTGGAGCCGGTCAATCCCATGTCCCCGAACAGCGAAGGCTGGGCAACCACCACCGGCACTTCGGACCCAGCGAAGACAGCTTGGACCTTTCGAGCGTTGGCCGATGAGGAGATATACAGGAAGGCTGCTCCCGTGCCATCTGTTGCCGTGGCATCATCATCGTCGATCACCGTGACGGAGCGCCCGTGACCTTCGAGTCGGCTCTTGATGGCCGCGTCAGCGGTGGAGAGCGTTGTCTTGCCGACCACCATCACTACCGACCCTTCAGCTGGCGGATCGGGCTCGGGTTGGTCGTCGTTGGTTCCCGCCACTGTGACTTCGCTGGAGGTGGTCGCAGAGGCGCCCAACCCGTCGGTGGCGGTGGCGGTGAGGGTGATGATGCCCTCGGTGGAGGCGGTGTCCCATCTGGTCGACCAGCCATCGGCTCCACCGGTGTCCACGCCGATCACCACGCCGTTGGCCGCGAACTCGACGCTCACGATCCCGTCGTTGTCGGATGCCTCAGCCTCGACCCTCACTGCCCCTTCAACCGTTGCCCCGCGCTCGGCGTCGTGATCTCAACGGTCGGAAGGGGGTTCGGTTCTGGTTCTGGTTCTGGTTCTGGTTCTGGTTCGGCATTGGGACATCCTGCCATCGCGTGGGCGGTGGCGGCGTCGAAGAGAGCCCATCCGTCCGGGGTGAAGCTCGCCGGCCCGTCCTGGAAGGTGGACGAAGCGAGGCGGCAACCGGCCGCCGACGTTCCGTCGGCCAGGGTGGAACCCTTGGGGTAGACAAACGTCGTGGCAAGCCCGGCAACCGTGGCGACCACGGTGCTGTCGCCGGCCGGTTTGCCGAAGGACAAGAGCATCGATGAGTTCGTGACGATGACAGCGCCGTCGATTCCTGCGGCCATCGGGCTGGAAGCGCCGTCGACGGCAATAGCGGAGGACTTCATCGAGCCGTAGTCGAGGTCGCCGACCGGCCCTGTCATTCCCATGTCATCGAAAAGCCACGGTTTGGACATCCAGACCGGAGCCGCCGAGTTTCGGAAGGTGTCAGCCACCGTGACGTCGGAGACCGACGAAGCAACCATGATCAGTTGGGCGCTCGACCCCGTGCTGCTGTCGATGAAGTCGTCGTCGGCCATTCCAACGGAGTAGCCGAGGGCTTCGAATCGTCCTTTGACGGCTTCTTCGCCGGTACTCATGTTGGTCGGGTCGCCGACCACGAACGTGACGTCGCCTGTGGGATCGGGCTCCGGGTCGGGTGGAGGAGGAGGTGGGGGATTGCTGCCGCCGTAGTACGGGTCGTTGGCGAGATCCACGAACGCAGCGAGGGCGGTCGGTGTGGAATCGATCATCCAGTCGCACTTCGGCAGGTCGCCATCGACGACGTTGAAGAAGGCGATCGCAACGTACTTCTCCCAACCGGGTTTCTTGAAGAGCTCCTTGGCCTCTCCGAGCCAGGCAGCTTTGGCGGCACCGTTGTCGCCAACCATCTCTGTTGAGGCGACTTCGCCGAGGATCAGTCCTTTGTCCGGGTGAGCGAGTCCGAATTGGCGCTGTGGTTCCAGTGTGTCCTCCAGAGACCGCCAGGAGTCGTTGGAGCTGTCGCGGCAATCGCCCCAGTTGTAGGCGTCTGATCCGATGTAGTCGACATAGTCATCTCCCGGATACCATTTCTCGGCGGCTCGTCGGTCGGTGGGGTTCACTTCGAATGCCCAGTGCGTCATGATCCAGGCAAATTCGACGTTGTCGACCCCTCTCGCTCGAAACTCGTCGACGAAGCGGCGCCAAGCATCGATGAAGTCCTGGGCATCGCCGTTGGAGAGGTTGGCGGACGTTTCCGGTTCGTGGTTGAAGGTGAACCAGACCGGAACACCGAGCGAGCCGATGTCGTCGACCCACTCGACCATCTTGTCGTGGAGGTCACTTCCCACCGGAGCGTCGGCGATGTCTCTCCACTTGATGACCGTTCCATTGGAGCGCTTGGCGCGAACCGAGACGAGCAGTGTCCGGTCTCCATCGAGCATTTCGGTGGTGAAACTGGTAGGGAACGTGCTGTCCCAGCGCTCGAAGTCGCGCACCAGACCGAGCTGACGGCCGATTTGGTCTTCGATCTGTTCGATGCCTTTGATTCGACTGCCGTCGATCTGGCTGGGCGCCGCGCCGAGCAGGATTTGCTCAGACGCCGACCCGGGGCGAGTCTGCGAAATGAGAATGAGGTTGAGCACCATGAACAGGGCGATCATGGCGCTCAGTCGAAGTCCCAGCCGTCTCCGACGCATCGATGGTCCGAACATTCGGACTCCTTTCGTGCGACGATCCGGCTTGTTGCCGGACCACCAAGACGCTGGGACAGTCCCTCTCAAAGAAGAGATCCGACTGCTCCGCAGTCGAACCTCCCTTGTAGCGTCTTGTTGGATTCGGTAACACCGTCGGCTTCCCAACTCGGCGGTGCGGACGAAACGTTAGGCAATTGCCGCGCGGCAAGCAAGTACATCGTTGGCTGCGACGCCCGCGGGGCTCCCGAAAGCGCAACGCAAGGGTGGGTTCAGGCCGTCGCCATTACCTCACGACCTCCCGTCAGCCGGTGGGGCATCCGTTGGTGGCGTGGGTGGTGGTGGCGTCGAAGAGGGTCCAGGCTTGGGTGGTGTAGTAGGTGGGTCCGTCTCCGAAGATGGGGAAGGTGATGCGGCATCCGGGGGTGGTGGTGCCGTTGGCGAGGGTGTCGCCGGTTTGGTAGATGAAGATGGTGGGGTTGGTGTTGGCGGTGGCGATGATGTCGGCGTCGGGTCCGGGTTGGCCCCAGGAGACGGTGCGGCGGATGGTGGTGAAGCCGATGGTTCCGGTGAGTCCGGCGGCGAGTGGGTGGGTGGGGTTGGTGATGGTGATGGTTTCGGTGGCGGTGTTGCCGTAGTCGCTGTTGGCGCCGGTGCCGGTGAGGCCGAGGTCGTCGAAGTGCCAGGTTTTGGCGTCCCAGACGGTTTGGGTGAGGCCGTTGAACACGGTGCCGATTTTGTTGGAGTTGGAGGTGGAGGAGATGATGACCAGGTTGGCGCCGTCGGCTGATGTGGTGGTGAGGCCGTCGTCGTCGAGGGCGGTGACCAGGTAGCCGGATGCTTCGAGTCGGGTCACGATGGCGGTGTCGCCGGTGGAGAGGGCGGCGGGGTTCCCGACGACGATGACGACGAGCCCGTTGGTGGTGTTGTCGACGGTGACCGTGATGGCGTCGGTGGCGGTGCGGCCGCCGGTGTCGGTGGCGGTGGCTGACACCGCGACGGGTCCGTCTCCGCTGGTGGTGGTGTCCCACGACACGGTCCAGCCGTCTCCGCTGGTGGTGTCGACACCGATCGGGGTGCCATCGACGAAGAACTCGACCTGGGAGATCCCGACGGTGTCAGAAGCGTCGGCGGACACTGCGGTGGCGCCGATCACGGTTGACCCGTCGGCGGGTGCGGTGATGGTGACGGTGGGGCCGTCGTTGTCGACGGTGACGGTCACACCGTTGGAGCCTTGTGCGCCCAACGTGTCGGTGGCGGCGGCCGTGACGGACACGGCGACGCCGTCTCCGGTTGCGGTGGTGTCCCACGACACCGACCAGCCGTCTCCGGCGTCGGTGTCGACGCCGATCGAGGTGCCATCGACGAAGAACTCGACCTGGGTGACCCCGTCGGGGTCAGCCGCGTCGGCGGACACTGTTGTGGCCCCTGACACGGTTGACCCGTCGGCGGGGGCGGTCACGGTCACGGTGGGGGCGCCATGATCGACGGTGACCGCGATGGTGTCGGTTCCGGTGGCTCCCAACGTGTCGGTGGCGGTCGCCGACAACGAGACCGGCCCCGCCGGACTGGTAGTGGTGTCCCAATCGATCGACCAGCCGTCTCCGGCGTCGGTATCGACACCCAACGATGCCCCATCGGCGAAGAACTCCACCTTGGAGACCCCGTCGGTGTCAGCCGCGTCGGCGGACACTGATGTGGTTCCCGACACGGTTGCCCCATCAGCCGGACCGGTGATGGTCACGGTGGGCGGATCGTTGGAAACCACCGGCACACACCCGTTCAGGGTGTAGGTAGCAGCCGCGTCGAACAAAGCCCAGGCGTCGGTCGTGAACGAGGCCGGCGCCGTCTGGAAGATCGAGAACGCCACCCGGCACCCCGCCGCGGTCGTGCCATCGGCCAACTGTTGACCCGCCTCATACAAGAACGTGGTCGGTGTCCCCGCCACGGTGGCCACGGTTACCCCGTCGCCACCAGGAACCCCGAACTGCATCAACCGGGCCGCCGGAGTGATCGTGACCGTCCCCGACAGGCCGGCCGCCAACGGATGCGCCGGGTCGGTGATCGTCACCTGCGAAGCGCTCACCGTCCCATAATCGGTTCCGGCGCTGGTTCCCGTCATACCCATATCGTCCAACAGGTACGGCTTGGAGACCCACACCGGGATCGCCACCGACTTGAACGCCGTCTTCAACAGATTCGAGTTGGCCGTCGACGACACCACCACCACATCGGCGCCCGTCGCCGACCCGGCCGTCGCGTCATTGTCATCGACCAACGTCACCACCGAACCCAACGCCTCGAACCGGGCCACCACCGCAACATCACCCGAACTCAACGCAGCCGGATTTCCAACCACCAACACCACCACGCCGCCCCCCGACGTGTCGATCGTCACCGAAATCGTGTCCGAATCCGTGGCGCCACTCAGATCAGTAGCCGTCGCCGACAACGACACCACACCCGCCGGACTGGCATTCGTGTTCCACGAAACACCCCACCCATCAGACCCATCAGCATCCACACCCAACGACACCCCATCGGCAAAGAACTCAACCTGAGCAACCCCAACCGTATCCGAAGCAGAAGCAGCCACCGCCACCACACCCGACACCGTCGCCCCATCAATCGGAGCCGAAACCGACACCGACGGACCCTCATTATCAACCGTCACCGACACCGAATCAGACGCAGTATTGCCACCCGAATCAGTCGCAACCGCCGAAACCGTCACACCACCATCAGACCCAGCCGCCGAATCCCACGAAACACCCCAACCGTCAGACCCATCAGCATCCACACCCAACGACACACCACCAACAAAGAACTCAACCCCAACAACCCCATCATCATCCGACGCAACCGCCGACACCGGAACCACACCCGACACCAACGACCCACCAACCGGACCCGACAACGAAACCGTCGGGGCGCCATGGTCGACCGTTATGGTCACGGTGTCAGTGCCGGTGGCACCCAACGAATCGGTGGCGACGGCAGACAGGTCGACAGGCCCGGCCGGACTGGTTGAGCTGTCCCAGGACATGGACCATCCGTCCGTTCCGTCGGTGTCCACACCGACCGTCGCACCGGCTGCGAAGAACTCGACCTGGGAAATACCGTCATCGTCCGAAGCCGTGGTGACCACCGATACGACCCCGGTGACGGTTTGGCCGTCCGCCGGCTCCGTGATCGCCACTACGGGCGCATCATTGGGCGGGCTGATCGAGCATCCATTGATGGCGTAGGAGGCTGCTGCGTCGAACAACGCCCAGCCGTCTGCCGTGAATAGAGCAGGGGCATTCTGGTAGATCGAGAAGGCCACGCGGCAACCAGCAGCACTCGTCCCGTCGGTCAGCTGATCGCCGGCCCCGTAGGTGAAGATGGTTGGCTTCCCCGCCACCGTGGCAACAGTGGTCACTTCGCCGCTCGGGACGCCGAACTGTGTGAGACGGGCTGCGCTGGTGACCGTTACGACCCCCGACAAGGCAGCGGCCAGAGGGTGGCCGGCGTCGGTGATGGTGATCTGCGAGGCGCTCGTCGATCCGTAGTCGACGCCAGGGCTGGCGCCGGCCATGCCCATGTCGTCGAGGATCCATGGCTTCGAAACCCAAACCGGCGTGGCGACGCCTTTGAACGTAGAGGCGAGGGTGGCGCTGACCGACGAGGAGATCACGACCAGGTCTGTGCCGATCGCCGATCCAGACGTGGCGGCGTCGTCATCGAGGACGGTCACATCGGCTCCGAGGGATTGGAACCTCGACAGGACGGCTGCCTCTCCCGCGTCGAGGGCGGCCGGCGAGGCAACGACGAACACCACTCCTCCGGAGCCGGCTGTGGCTCCGCCGTAGTAGGGGTGGTTTGCCATGACCCGGAAAGCGTCCAGTGCAGCTTGCGTCGAATCCACATTCCATGCGCACGCCGGGTAGCGGGGATCCGGTTGGTTGAAATAGGCGATCGCCATGAACTGCTCCCACCCTGGCTGTTGCAGCAGCTGGGACACGTCGCCGATCCAGGCAGCCTTGGCGGCGCCGTTGTCGCCGGCTGTCTCGGTCGAAGCCCACTCGGCCAGCATGAGGCCTTTGTCCGGATGGCTCAGCCCAAACTGGCGGAACGGCTCGATGATGTCCGTCATCGTGCGCCACGGATTCTGCTCATTTGGGCGACAGCCGGACCAGTTGTAGGCGTCTGCAGCCATGTAGTCGACCACGTCGTCACCCGGATACCACTTCGGGGCGTGGCGGCGGTCGGTGGACGGGACGGCGAAGCTGTAGTCGGTCATGATCCACACGAACTCGACATTGGTGACATTGCGTGTTCGGAACTCATCGACCACCCGCCGCCAGGCGTCGATGAAGTCCTGATCCGTACCGTTGGCGATGTTCTCGACTACCTCTGGCTCATGGTTGAAGGTGAACCACACGGGGTCGCCGATAGCGCGGACCCGTTCTATCCAGACGACCAGCTCATCGTGGATCGAGGTACCCGGCTGAGCATCGGCGATGTCCCGCCATGCGATGAACGATCCATCGAGCTTCTTGGGGCGAACAGAGAGCAGCATCTGGTGGTTGCTGGAAACGAGAGTGTCGTGGTAGGCAGTGGGGAAGGGAGAGTCCCACACTTCGAAGACCCGCACGAAGTCCAAAGGCCTGTTGATGGACGTCTCGAGATCATTGAGTTCGCCGAGTCGGCCATCGTTGGCGCCGCCCGGGTTGGCGCCGAACAAGACCTCGCCGGCGGCGCCCGCCGGCGGCACGCCGGTCAGCGCCAATCCTTGGACAACGAGGAGCAGAACGAGCAGACAGCTCGTTCCTACTCTGCCGCGCAGTCGCGTCTCCCAAAGCCTCCCAGCCATGCCCGGTTCCTCAGTTCTGATTGTGTGGTCCGGTGTGAATGTCTCGTTCCAACCGCCGGGACCGTGTCGGCGGGAGGCTTCTACTCGAGTGCGAAATACTTCGGATCGTCGTTCGGTAATTGCAGGAACAGCTCCAGACCGCCGGCCTCGACGCTCGTCGACAAGACCGGCACGCAGATGGATCCTTGGAAGCTCTCGCCTGGGATCACTTCGAGCACGTCGTAGATCGAGTCGGGGATGACCCCGCAGCCGGGTATGGATGGCTCGAACGTGTTCGACTCGTCCGACACCGACCACACGAATACGGGCTCGGCAACTCGTTCACCCAGGTAGGTGCCGACCAGGCGAATCAACAGATATTGATATCCGGGCTCGGGTTGCGGGTTGATCTGGTTGAGGCCCACCACGTACTCGGTGGCATCGAAATCGATATCGGTGACGGCGACGTCCCACACTCCCGTGAATTCGACAACCTCTCGCGGTGGCACGGGATCTTCCGGCGTCGCTTCCGCCGTGGTGCGGGGAAATGGAATCGTCGTGGCGGGCGGAGCCGTCGTGGCGGGAGCAGTCGCGGGAGCGCCAGCGACCGTGGTGGAGGGCCCGGCTGCACTGGTCACCTGGGTGGTCTCGGGGGACGTCACCACTGCGGCGGCCGTGGTGTTCGCACCGGTCTCGGTCGTGCCGCACGCCCCAACGAGTAGCGCCAGCACTAGCGCCGTACCTGTCATCAGCTGTGTCGTCTTCATCGTGTCCCTCTGTCCCGGCTCCCTAGAGGTCCTGGCCCTGGATGGTCGCAGGAATCCTCAACTATCAGGCCCCCGGAGTCGTGATGTCGAGATCCTGGGCGGAGTTGATGGCCGAGCCGGGGATCGGGCCGAGACCGAGCAGATCGAGAAGCAGGTTACCCGTTCCCGCATTGCGGATCGGTTGGCCGGCTGCCAGGTAGTCGGGTTGCGCGGTGCCTGGATCGAGGCGGGACGCACCCGTCAAGGCATAGAGGTCGCCGCCGCCGGCGATGTCGACGCCCCACACATACATGGGGATCGTGTAGTTGACAGCCAGGGTCTCATCGATGTGCGAGGTGCCGGTGCCCCCGTGGTCGGTGCTCAGTACCACGACAGTACGGCCGGCCATGGTCGGGTCGGTCTCCACGAACGCAAGGATTTGTCCGACGAGGGCGTCGATGTCTTTCAGCGCCTGGTCGTACTCCGCCGATCCCCATCCGAAGTCGTGTCCAGCGGCGTCGGTGCCTGCGTAGTGAACGACATTGAGATTGGTCGGATCGGCAGCCAATTGGGCGAGGAAGCTGCTCGTCACGGTTGCACCGTCGCTCCTCATGTAGTGGTCGATCTTGTCGGTTCCGTTGTCGGCCCCCGTTGTATCCGCAGCTCCGTTGGTGGCGTCCCAGCTCCGGTCGAGGAAGTCGAACTTCGGCTTCCCGGCGTACAACAGTGTCGACAGGCCATTGTCGTGAGCGACGTCGAACATGCTTGCCACGTATCGACCGGCCGAGTCGTGGACCGTCAGGCCGTCGTCCTCGTTGAACGTGACCCCATGGCCAGAGGTGCCCGATACCGGTGCACTGGTGAGCATGGAGGTGTGGTTGGGCAGCGTTTGGGTCGATTCAACGACTGTGCGGGCGTTGCTGGTCGAAGCGCCCTCATCGATGAGGCGATAGATCGAGGGGAGCTCGGTCGCTCCGAGCGTGGTCACGGTGTCGGTGAGGAGACCGTCGATCGTGATGAGTATTGCGAAGTCCTCCGTGCCCGCCCCGTTGTCGATCGTCGCCGTGACCGAGTCGGTAGCTGTCTGTCCGATCGTATCCGTGGCGGTCAACGAAACGGTGACCGATCCGTCGGCGCTTGTGGTCGAGTCCCAATCGGTGGACCAACCATCGGTCCCGTCGGTGTCGAGGCCGATCGAGGTGCCGTCCGCGAAGAACTCGACCTGGGCGACCCCTTGATCATCACTCGCCGTTGCCGAAACCGACTCGATACCCGAAATGGTGGCTCCGTCCGCCGGGGCCGTGAGGGTGGCGGTCGGGGGCGCATCCCCAGCTTCGGTGGGGCATCCGTTGGTGGCGTGGGTGGTGGTGGCGTCGAAGAGGGTCCAGGCTTGGGTGGTGTAGTAGGTGGGTCCGTCTCCGAAGATGGGGAAGGTGATGCGGCATCCGGGGGTGGTGGTGCCGTTGGCGAGGGTGTCGCCGGTTTGGTAGATGAAGATGGTGGGGTTGGTGTTGGCGGTGGCGATGATGTCGGCGTCGGGTCCGGGTTGGCCCCAGGAGACGGTGCGGCGGATGGTGGTGAAGCCGATGGTTCCGGTGAGTCCGGCGGCGAGTGGGTGGGTGGGGTTGGTGATGGTGATGGTTTCGGTGGCGGTGTTGCCGTAGTCGCTGTTGGCGCCGGTGCCGGTGAGGCCGAGGTCGTCGAAGTGCCAGGTTTTGGCGTCCCAGACGGTTTGGGTGAGGCCGTTGAACACGGTGCCGATTTTGTTGGAGTTGGAGGTGGAGGAGATGATGACCAGGTTGGCGCCGTCGGCTGATGTGGTGGTGAGGCCGTCGTCGTCGAGGGCGGTGACCAGGTAGCCGGATGCTTCGAGTCGGGTCACGATGGCGGTGTCGCCGGTGGAGAGGGCGGCGGGGTTCCCGACGACGATGACGACGAGCCCGTTGGTGGTGTTGTCGACGGTGACCGTGATGGCGTCGGTGGCGGTGCGGCCGCCGGTGTCGGTGGCGGTGGCTGACACCGCGACGGGTCCGTCTCCGCTGGTGGTGGTGTCCCACGACACGGTCCAGCCGTCTCCGCTGGTGGTGTCGACACCGATCGGGGTGCCATCGACGAAGAACTCGACCTGGGAGATCCCGACGGTGTCAGAAGCGTCGGCGGACACTGCGGTGGCGCCGATCACGGTTGACCCGTCGGCGGGTGCGGTGATGGTGACGGTGGGGCCGTCGTTGTCGACGGTGACGGTCACACCGTTGGAGCCTTGTGCGCCCAACGTGTCGGTGGCGGCGGCCGTGACGGACACGGCGACGCCGTCTCCGGTTGCGGTGGTGTCCCACGACACCGACCAGCCGTCTCCGGCGTCGGTGTCGACGCCGATCGAGGTGCCATCGACGAAGAACTCGACCTGGGTGACCCCGTCGGGGTCAGCCGCGTCGGCGGACACTGTTGTGGCCCCTGACACGGTTGACCCGTCGGCGGGGGCGGTCACGGTCACGGTGGGGGCGCCATGATCGACGGTGACCGCGATGGTGTCGGTTCCGGTGGCTCCCAACGTGTCGGTGGCGGTCGCCGACAACGAGACCGGCCCCGCCGGACTGGTAGTGGTGTCCCAATCGATCGACCAGCCGTCTCCGGCGTCGGTATCGACACCCAACGATGCCCCATCGGCGAAGAACTCCACCTTGGAGACCCCGTCGGTGTCAGCCGCGTCGGCGGACACTGATGTGGTTCCCGACACGGTTGCCCCATCAGCCGGACCGGTGATGGTCACGGTGGGCGGATCGTTGGAAACCACCGGCACACACCCGTTCAGGGTGTAGGTAGCAGCCGCGTCGAACAAAGCCCAGGCGTCGGTCGTGAACGAGGCCGGCGCCGTCTGGAAGATCGAGAACGCCACCCGGCACCCCGCCGCGGTCGTGCCATCGGCCAACTGTTGACCCGCCTCATACAAGAACGTGGTCGGTGTCCCCGCCACGGTGGCCACGGTTACCCCGTCGCCACCAGGAACCCCGAACTGCATCAACCGGGCCGCCGGAGTGATCGTGACCGTCCCCGACAGGCCGGCCGCCAACGGATGCGCCGGGTCGGTGATCGTCACCTGCGAAGCGCTCACCGTCCCATAATCGGTTCCGGCGCTGGTTCCCGTCATACCCATATCGTCCAACAGGTACGGCTTGGAGACCCACACCGGGATCGCCACCGACTTGAACGCCGTCTTCAACAGATTCGAGTTGGCCGTCGACGACACCACCACCACATCGGCGCCCGTCGCCGACCCGGCCGTCGCGTCATTGTCATCGACCAACGTCACCACCGAACCCAACGCCTCGAACCGGGCCACCACCGCAACATCACCCGAACTCAACGCAGCCGGATTTCCAACCACCAACACCACCACGCCGCCCCCCGACGTGTCGATCGTCACCGAAATCGTGTCCGAATCCGTGGCGCCACTCAGATCAGTAGCCGTCGCCGACAACGACACCACACCCGCCGGACTGGCATTCGTGTTCCACGAAACACCCCACCCATCAGACCCATCAGCATCCACACCCAACGACACCCCATCGGCAAAGAACTCAACCTGAGCAACCCCAACCGTATCCGAAGCAGAAGCAGCCACCGCCACCACACCCGACACCGTCGCCCCATCAATCGGAGCCGAAACCGACACCGACGGACCCTCATTATCAACCGTCACCGACACCGAATCAGACGCAGTATTGCCACCCGAATCAGTCGCAACCGCCGAAACCGTCACACCACCATCAGACCCAGCCGCCGAATCCCACGAAACACCCCAACCGTCAGACCCATCAGCATCCACACCCAACGACACACCACCAACAAAGAACTCAACCCCAACAACCCCATCATCATCCGACGCAACCGCCGACACCGGAACCACACCCGACACCAACGACCCACCAACCGGACCCGACAACGAAACCGTCGGGGCGCCGTCGAGACTCAAGAACCAGAGTGCCTTGACGTTGCTCCAGTCTTCGCCGTCAACCCCCGGCCCGCTGACCAGGACCACGGAGCCTGCGTCGGGCGTCCCGTTGACCATGGTCACCCGCCGGAGGTTCCCGTCCGTGGAGGAGTAGTACATGACGTTGTCCACGAACGAGACGCCATTCACCGAACTCCAGTTGATTCCACCGCTGGCGGTGAAGGTCTGGCTGCCGACGAGACCGCTCTCGAGGGAGAAGTATCGGTAGCGCAGCTCGTCTCCCCGGCTGTCGGTGTAATACAGCCGACCGTCGATCCAACCTGCCGACCGGGCGGACGTCCGTCCAGACGTCCAAGATGGCTCGTTACCGACGGAACCCCAGGTGGTCGCCGTCGAACGTGCGCGACGCGCAGGTCGCCGATCCCGACGATTAGTACACCTTGCCGGCCTCGTGGAAAGATCCGCCCAGCACGTTTCCGTAATCGGCACGTTCCCGACAACCGTCTCTCGGTGCCGAACGTGGTCCGTCGAAGGACCGCATCGTGAAGGAGTCGCCGCATCGCCGGAGTACAGATTGGTCGGAGGGCGCCGGAGTCGGCTCCGGCACCGGCGTACCGCCCGCCACGGGGAACTGCGCCAGCTTGGGGTGATACTCCCCACCGTGAAGTCGGTGTCGGAGCCCACGTACAGACCGAGATCGGGGAGGATGGAGGTCGTACACCGCCACCCCGCGGTCTTTGCCCGGATTCCAGGAAGACGGCACCCCATTGATGGGGTCGAGGGCGCGATTCCCTCACGCGACACGGCACCGATCCCGGCACTTGTCGCGCCCGAGTGATTGTTCATCCAGCGCTGATGGCCGCCGATATAGACGGCGACGTCGGTGACGGCGACCGCGGTGAGGGTGTCGCCGCCGCTCCAGTCGGCCCACGTCTCGATCAGTGCCGCGCCGGATCCTCCGCTTCCCAACGGGTGGCTGTGTCGCACAACGTGCCCGTAATACGGACCACCGGTCGTGGCAACGGCGAAATACTCGTCGTCCGGTGCGTAATCCACGTCTCGCATGTACGTCCAGAATGACCCGGAGCACCCGGACGCGAACTGATCGGTCGACCAGTCGGCCACCTCTGCGGTCGGGCCCGTCAGGTCGATCTCGGCGATCTGCTCGCGGGATGCCCGTCGACTTCGAGGAAGTTGCCGACGATGGTGAGCTCGGTGTTCTGGGGATTGACATCCAGTTTGGCTACCCAGTCCACGTTGATGCGGGGCGCGGTGGTCCCAACGGTAAAGGTCGTGTCGACGGCGCCAGTAGTGGCGTTCACCTCAGCGAGACGCGAGCGAGGAACTCCGTTGACCGACCAGATGTCTCCACCGAGGTAGAGGGAGTTGCCGCTCACTGCGAGGTCACGAACCCGGCCGGCAGTGCTGGCGTTGAACCCGGCCACCCGCTGTCCGGTGGCGACGTCCAGTTTGGCGATTCCGAAATTGGCGACACCATTGACGTTGGCGAACCTGCCTCCCACAAACACCGAGGTGCCGTCCGAGGCCGCCTTCACGACGTCGACGTTGTTGTCGACCACCGGAACGAAGTTCTGGTCGATCGCACCGGTGTTCTTGTCGAACGCGAAGATCTTGAAGCGGTTGTAGGTGGTGCCGCCCACTGAGCGGACTTGGGTGAAGGTGCCACCCACGACGACTTTGTTCCCGATCTCCACGATTGAGGACACATATCCGTCGAGTACGTTCGGGGTGTAGTTGACCGGGTCGTCGGAGACCACTTGGCCCTGTGGAGAGCTCACAGCAGAAGCAGCGCCGGCTCCGATGAGAAGAATGCTTACAACCAAAGCCATCAGCCAAACGACGCGTGAGGTGCCCGCCACAGCGAAAGTGTTTTTCATGTTGTCCCCCGTATACCCACATCCCAATGGGATGGAAGTCTCCCGATTTCCAACCTCCATACTACCACGCAAAGTGGCGGGGCCGAGACACCTTTTTCGCGCTCCAGAAATTTGCCTTTTTCCGAGATTTCCTTTTCCCAAACGCGCTCGGTGGTGTTACGGTTGCGTTGGGACGCAGTCCAGGGCTGCGAGATATGGGAGGCTGGGAATGAGCTTTGCTCAAGCTGCCCGAACCGCTGATACGGCAACGTATGAGCCTGGCTCGGCAGGTTTTTTGTCATCGAAGATACCGACGGTGAGTCTGGTGGTTCCGACGCTCAATGAGAGTTCGAACCTGCGACACGTTCTGCCGTTGATTCCGGAATGGGTCACGGAGGTTATCATCGTTGACGGGCATTCAACGGATGGAACAGTAGAGACTGCGCTCGATCTGTTGCCGAACGCCAAAATCGTGATGGCCACTGAGCGCGGTAAAGGAGCGGCGTTGATCGCCGGCTTCCGCGCCGCAGAAGGTGACATCGTCGCGGCCATCGACGCCGATGGGTCGATGAACCCCATCGAACTGCACGCCTATGTCGGACAGCTCATGGCGGGCTCGGACATGGTGAAAGGTTCGCGGTTCATGCAAGGCGGCGGCACCACCGACATGGAGTTCCACCGCAAGCTCGGCAACTGGGGCTTGATGGTGGTCGTCAATCTTCTCTTCCGGGGCGGATACTCTGATCTCTGCTACGGCTATTTCGCATTCTGGCGGAGTGCTCTCGAGGTACTCGATCCCGATGTGACCGGCTTTGAGATCGAGACGCTGATCAACGTGCGTGCGTTGAAAGGTAAACTCAAGGTTGCCGAGGTTCCGAGCTTCGAAGCCGATCGGATCAATGGGACGAGCAATCTCAACGCCATCAGCGACGGTCTCAGGATTCTCAGGACCATCATCAAGGAGCGGTTCTCGAGGACACCGGCGGCCGGTGCCAAGGTGAGTTATCTCGCCACAGCCGACTGACCCCGCCCAGGGGCAGGAGCGTACCAAGTGAGCAACGTGTTCCCGCTTTCGAGCGCCTCCCCCAGGTCTGTCGTCATCTGCGCCTTCACCGAGGACCGCTGGACTCGCCTTTGTTCTGCCGTAACCTCGGCATTCAATCAACTCGCCGGCGACGACGAGGTCGTGGTCGTCATCGACTTCAACCCGGCGCTCTTCGAACGCTCCGTCGATGCCTTCTCGGCCATGGCCAAGGTGGTTGAGAACCGTTACCGAGCGCGGTCTTTCGGGTGCCCGAAACACAGGGGTGGAGGAAGCGGTGGGATCGGTCGTGGTGTTTCTGGACGACGATGCCGAGGCAGCCGACCACTGGTTGGCCAATCTGACTGAGCCGTTCGCCGATCCAGAGGTGGTGGGTGTTGGCGGAGCGGCGGATCCCGTCTGGGAGGACGGGGAAGCAGCCTGGTGGATGCCTGAGGAGTTCTACTGGGTCGTAGGTTGCAGCTACCGGGGACTGCCAACGTCAAGTGCGCAGATTCGCAACCCGATCGGGTGCAACATGGCGTTTCGCGCCGAAGCGATTCGCCACGCGGGTGGGTTCTCCGCCGATCTCGGCAGGGTGGCGCACAAGCCCATCGGTGGCGAAGAAACCGACCTGGCCATCCGGATTCGGAACGCCGACGGCGGACGCATCATGTATGCGCCATCGGCGCGCGTTCTCCACGCCGTCGAGAGCCCGAGGAAACGGTTCGGTTACTTTGCGAGACGGTGCTTCGGGGAAGGGCGATCGAAGGCCGTTCTCGCCCGGCGGGTAGGGGCGACGGATGCCACTGAAGCCGAACGCGCCTACATGGCGACGCTCATGAGTGGCATGGGCCTCAGGCTCGTGAGAGTGTTCCGTGAACGCAGCTTGCGTCCATTGGGGCAGGCACTGGCGATGGTCGCCGGTACGGCGATCACCTCGCTCGGGTTCGCACTCGGGCTGATCGGGTCGCTTCGTGTCCGGGCTGCCTGACGACATGTATCGTGCATCGCTAAAGTCGGGGTCATTCTCGACCCGCGGGGGGGCGGGGCCGATCGAGCTCGGCGGGGTCTATGGCTCCCCGAGTTGGCCGGGCGAATCGCTTGAGGGAGAGGCGACATGTTGCGAAACAGCCGGAAGGTGAGCCCGTACCGCCCAGTCATGCTGGCGGACGTCGACAGGCAGGAGGAAATCCCTTCTTTCGGACCGCGGGCGACGCCGGACGGCCGCCCGTATGAGCGGATTCGGATCCTCGTCCGCGAGGGCGGCACACCCCTCGGACACATGGTGATCGATCTCACCGATGATGGGCTGGCCGCCGCTGAATTGGCATCCAGTGTCGAGACATTGTTTGGTGACCGACGTCCAACCCCGTCAGCGATTGAGCATCCCGATTCCGAGAGTTTGGGACCCATGACGGTGGTCATCGCCACCCGGGACCGGCAGGAGCAGCTCGTCCGCTGCCTGACCTCCCTTGACCACCAGACATACTCAGCTTTCGACGTGATCGTCGTTGAAAACACACCTGAGCCATCCGGCCTCGATGTCGTCCTCGACGAGGTCTTGGTCAAGGGCCGCCGGCCCCGATACCTCCACGAGCCGCGACCAGGGCTCGCCCTTGCTCACAACGCCGGACTCCAGATCGTCGAGGCGCCCCTCGTGGCCTTCACCGACGACGACGTCGAAGCGGACCCGAAGTGGCTGGAATCGTTGGCGGTGGCGTTCGCCTCGCAGCCGTCGGCTGGTTGCGTGACGGGCCTGATCTATCCGGCATCACTCGATCACGAGACGCAGCACCTCGTCGAAGGCCTCGGGTTCGGGAAGGCCTACGAGCGCAAGGTGTTCGATCTCGCTCAAAACCGCCCGGCAGATCGGCTTTTCCCCTTCGCGATCGGTCGCTGCGGATCGGGAGCCAATATGGCTTACCGGACGGAGATCCTTCGAGGCGTCGGCGGATTCGACGCCGCACTCGGCACCGGCAGTCCGGGGCGCGGGGGTGACGATCTCGCCGCCTTCTTCGACGTCATCAATGCCGGATACTCGATCGTCTACGAGCCGGCGGCGATCATTCGCCATCACCACGACCCCAATCCTGACCGGCTGGCTCGACAACTGAAGGGCTATGGGACCGGGTTGGGGGCGTATCTCACTCGCTGTCTCCTTGTGGCGCCGAGGAAGCTTCCCCAGTTCGCTCTCGGCATCCCGACTGGTTTGGGGCACTGGCTGAGAAGCGGTCAGCCGATCGGGGAATCGTCAAGCCTTCCTGTTGGGCCCCGGCTGGCCGGATTGATCGCTGGACCGGCCGCGTACCTGCGAGGCCGGAGAGCTGCCCGCCAAGCAAGCCGGTGATCGACCCCATGTCCTCCTACTCCCCGCATATCCCTGTCCTTCTCTACCACAGCGTCTCCGAATACAGCACACCCGGTTTCCGGCGATGGACGGTGAGCCCTGAGCGCTTTGCGGCGCACATCGGGCTCCTCGAGGCCGAGAACTACCGCACGTTCACGGTCACCGAAGCCACTGATCTGCTGGAGCGGGGCAAAACGCTCCCGGCCAGGGCAGTCATCCTCACCTTCGACGATGGATTCCGCGACTTCAAGCAGTCCGCGTTGCCCGTCCTCACTGCGCACGACTTCCAGGCGACCCTCTATGTGGTGACGGGCTACCTGGGGGAGACGAGTCGGTGGCTGGCGGACGTCGACGAGGACCGACGACCGATGCTCGACGCAGGCGATCTCAACCAGATCGAGGAGGCCGGAATCGAGATCGGCGCTCACGGCCACAGCCATGCCATGCTGGATCTATTGTCTCCTGATGCACTAAGCAACGAGGTCGAGATGAGTCGCGACCTACTTGGCGCTCAGCTCGGACATCCGGTGTCGAGCTTTGCCTACCCACATGGCTACTCGAGCCCAGCCGTGCGCAGGGCGGTGCACGCCGCAGGTTTCGTCAGCGCTTGTGCCGTCCACGATGCGATGAGCGCCGGCCTGTCGGAGAGTTTCGAGATCCCGCGGATCATCGTTGAACACGATACCGACGGCGCCACACTGATGGCGAAGCTTCGGGGCGAGGGGTTGAGAAGTGACAGTCTCCGACACGCCCGGGCGGGGGTATGGCGTCTCCGGAGGCAGATGTGGCGCGGGCACCATCGGGCGCTGGCCTCCAACCTGAGCAACTGATGCTGACGAGCGAACGAGGTTTGAGCTCGTGGCGATGAAAGTCCTCTCCCCGGTGCCGATCGATCTGTGGCGACGGGCCTATCGCGCCGACCCCACGGCTCTGGTGACCCAGAGCCCGGAGTGGCACGAGGCCTTGTGCGGCTCGCAAAGATTCCGCGACGCAAGTCGCGCCTACCTGATCGGCGACGACGCGTTCGTCGTGCCGGCGGTGGCATGGCGAACAGGACCTCTCACCTCTCTGGTCTCGATGCCGGAATCATGGGGGATGGGTGGAATAGTCGGAACCCGACCGGTGGACGGGTCGCTGGTGGCGGCGGTGATGAACGACATCGCGACCGCCGGCATCCACCTGGTGCGGATTAGACCCAACCCACTCCAGGCATCGGCATGGACAGCCGCCGCCGCGTCCGGCGCGATCAGCATCGCACGCCGGGGCCATGTCATCGACCTGACCGAAGGATTCGAGTGGGAAGGCAGATTTCATTCCTCAGCGCGCCGCAAGGTGCGCAAAGCAGAGTCGCTCGGCGTCGAGGCGGTGCTCCACGCTCCAGGGGAAGGGATCGATACGTTCTATGCGTTGTTTGAACGCTCCCTGCGGCGATGGGCGGTTCGGCAGAATGAGCCGGCTTGGTTGGCTGTCGCTCGAGGGCGACGCCGGGATCCGATCGAGAAGTTCTCCCGGATGGCCTCATTGTTGGGAGACTCGTTTCGGCTGTGGACCGCTTCTGTCGATGGACAACCCGCCGCCTCCTTGATCGTGTTGCAGGGTGGCAACGCCCACTACACGAGGGGAGCCATCGACGAAGAGCTCTCTGGTCGCACCGGCGCCGCCTACCTTCTCCAGCGATTGGCGATCGAGGACGCCGCCGCGTCGGGTTGCCGGTCCTATCACATGGGTGAGACGGGGGAGTCCGAAGGCCTGGCTCGCTTCAAAGAGCAGTTGGGGGCCGAAGCGCACCGCTACGCGGAGTATCGACTGGAGAGAGTGCCTGCGACCAAGGTGGACGCAGCCCTTCGAGCGACGGTGAAACGCGTCATCGGGTTCCGAGATGCCTAGATGGCCCCACCTCCCTCCGAAGATCACCGGCTTCGCTGTCGTCGGCCTCTTGGCGCTGGGGATATGGTCGGTGCAGGCTCGCTCGTCGACGGCCGTCGATCAACCAACGCCGCAGCCTCTCTCCGCGTCGAACGGGAGCTGGGACCTTGCCTTCTCCGACGAGTTCGACGCCTCCGGGTTGGACTATGACGCATGGGTCACGTGCTACTGGTGGGATCTCGATGGTTGTACCAACCTCGGAAACAACGAATTGGAGTGGTATCTCCCGCAACAGGTGACCGTTGGCGAAGGCTTGCTGGTCTTGACCGCCGAGGCCGAACCCGCCATCGGATGGGAGGGCGCGGAGTTCCCGTACCGAAGCGGAATGGTTTCGACCGGCCGTGCCACGAGCGACCTCGAGGATGAGGTCCGCTTTGCATTTCAATATGGCTACGCCGAGATGCGGGCCCGGGTCCCGAGCGGTCAGGGCCTCTGGGCGGCGTTCTGGATGCTCCCGACCACCCACGAATCGAAGCCAGAGATCGACATCTTCGAAGCCCTCGGCAACAATCCGAGAGAGTTCATAGCTCACCTCCACTGGGTCGACGATGCGGGGGAGCGGCAAAACCTCGGTCACAAGTGGGAGGGTCCGGACCTCTCGGACGGCTTCCACACCTACGGGGTGGAGTGGTCGGAGGAGTCGGTCATATGGTTTGTCGACGGTGTCGAGCGATGGCGAGTTGCCGAACCGGCGATCGTTCCCGCAGAACCGATGTACCTCATCGCCAACCTGGCGGTTGGCGGCGACTACCCGGGCGCACCGGATGACACCACAACGTTTCCTGCGAAGTTTGAGATCGATTATGTGAGGGTGTGGCAAGAAAGCGGTTCCTCATGACCGAGCCCTCTCAGCGAGGTTCGCTCCTTTCGGAGGAGCCTGGTTCGACGCGAATCGAACGGCTCTCCCGGCATCTTCGCGATCCACTCCACCGAAACGGCTACCTCCTTGCCACGAGTTCCTTGCTTTCCTCAGGCCTCGGGGTCGTGTTTTGGTGGCTGGCCGCGCGCCTGTTCGATGCAGATTCGGTGGGAATAGGATCAGCCGCCATCTCGGCGATGATCCTCCTCGCCAACTTGGCATCGTTCAACCTGATGAACGGTCTGAACCGGTTCGTCCCGCCGCGCCGGCCGGGCCACCGCCAGATTGGTTGGAGCCTCCTATGCCGTGGTCGCCCTGGCCGGTGCGGCCGCGGGGTTGGTATTCCTGGCAGGTCTCGAGTTCTGGTCCCCGTCGTTGGGAATTCTCACCCGAAGCCCCTCAATGGTTGCGTGGTTTGTCATTGCTGTGGCCGGTTGGACCCTCTTCGTTCTCCAGGACGGGGTGCTGACCGGTCTCCGGGCCACGGGATGGGTCACCATCGAGAACCTGGTCTACGCGGCGGTCAAGATCCTGGCGCTCATGCTGGTCGCCTCCGGCTTCGCGACAACCGGCGTGTTCGTGGCCTGGACGGTTCCGCTGATACCGCTGGTGATCATCGTCAATGTCCTCATGTTTCGGCGTCTGCTGCCGGCCCACTCGGCCCAGAGCGACGCCGATGCCGAGGCCCTCTCCGTTTCCATCGTGGGCCGGTTCGTGCTTGGCGACTACACCGCATCGCTGGTGTGGATGGCCACAACCAACGTCCTGCCGATCATCGTGTTGGAACGCGCCGGGCCAGCACCGGCTGCCTACTTCTTTCTCGCCTGGACCGTTTCCTACGTGCTGTATCTCGTCGGTCGGAATTTCAGTATGTCGATGCTCACCGAGACGGCGCTGGCGCCTTCCAGAGCGAGCGAGTTGACCTATAGGACGATGCGCCAAACCGCATTGCTGCTCATCCCGGCCGTTGCGGTGGTTGTGGCCACCGCCCCACTCGTTCTCAGGATCTTCGGCGAGGATTATTCGGCCGAAGGCGCCGACCTTCTGCGCCTTCTGGCTCTTGCCTCTCTGCCCGGCATCGTGACCACCGCGTATATCGCGCTGCTCCGCGCTCAGCGGAGGATGAAGGCGATGCTGATCTTCACGCTTGCCATGTCGGCCGTGGTCTTGCCCCTCTCCTGGGTCCTTCTCGACAGTCTGGGAATCGTGGGCGTGGGCGTGGGATGGCTGGTCGCCCATGTCGCAGCAGCCGTGGTGCTCGCCCTGACCGAACTTCGTGTGGTCTTCGTTGGGCACATGAGCGCGACCCTCCTCGGACGGCTGGGGAAGCTGCGTGATCTCGTCGGTCGCCGGCTGGGCGGTAAGAAGACGATGGCGGTCGCCGAGCGCGCCCTCGGAGAGCTTCGCAGCGAAGGTGCCCCAGTCGAGGATTGGCATCCGCTCCGCGTTCTCCGGACCATCACCGACGCCCGTTTGGTTGCGGTGGGACCGGACGCCGACACCGAGACAGCCTTGGTCAAGCTCGGTGCGTCTGAGTACGCCAATGCTTCCCTCCAGCGGGCCGCCGCAGCCCTGAACCGACTTGCTCAGGACCCCCGGCTGGCGAGTTGGAGGCGCGTCGCCCCAGAAGTGGTGGGCACCGGGCAGACTGGAGAAGGGTTCTTCGTCGTCGAACGGGTGGTCGTTGGAGTGAACGCAGACACCCTGGTTGGGCGGAGAGAGGCTCCTTCGGCCGTCATCGCGTCCGCGGCCGGTGTGGCTCGGGAGCTCGGTGTTCTGACCCGAGGACCGGTTGGCGGAGCTTCCCAATGGTTCCAGGCTCGGGTTGGCGTCATTCGCCGTGCCCTGGAGGCACCCGAGTATCGAACACTGACGGCCGACCTGGAGCGGCTCGCCGGCAGTCTGAGCGAGAGCGTGTCCGAGCTTCCGTCATCTGTCGTTCACGGCGACTTCTGGCTCGGGAATCTGCTTGCCGACGGGGAATCCCATGAGGTGGTCGGCGTCCTGGATTGGGACGCCTCGAGCCCGGACGGGGTCATCGACCTCGATCTCATCACGCTCATGGTGACCACGCGGGTGCTCCTCGGTGGGCTCGAGACCGGACCAGCGGTCCTGGGATTACTGGGAGATCAGCCCTGGAGCCCATCAGAGCGAGAAGTTCTGGCCTCGGGGCTCGTTGCCGACTGGGCGGCCAGTCCAGACGCCATCCGGGTGGCTTGGCTTCACGGAGTCGCGCTCGTGCTCGAACAATCGAGCCGGTACCAACCTGGAACACCCTGGTTTCTTCGCAATTTGGCGTCCGTGCTCCCTGAGGTGGCGGGTCGATGACCTCGCCACCGCAATCCCTCACCCGTCGAGCTTGTTTGCTCACTGTGAGTGACCGAAGCTACATTGAAGGCTGCTCGCGGCGCCGAGGGACCGGCGCCGACTCAGACCACCCGGAAGGGAGCGATTCACGGTGAACGTTCCCGGTCGATTCTCCCACGCAGGAGCTGCCTTACTCCGTCACGTTCCTACGATGTCGCCCATGAGGGCGGTCGAGGTGAGCGACAGAGACACCCAGCTCAGCGAGCCTGGGAATGGTGAAGAGGAGTCGGGCGAAGAACAGTTCCGATTCACGTCTCACATGGCGGGTCACGTCGCATGGATAGCCGCTATCTTCGCGGTTTGGGTCTGGTCCCTATGGAGGACCAACGAGGCCGATCTGGGCGATTTCGGCATCGTGACCATCATGCCGATCACTGCATTCCTGGCGATCGCGGCAACCCTGGGTGGGTTGATTCACGCTTTGTATCGCCACGCCTCGACGAAGCTCCCTGGCACCTACGTGGTGGGCTTGACCGTCATGATCCACGGAATGCCGACGTTCGTGTACGACCATCTCAGGTTCTCGTGGGCGTGGAAGCACGTCGGTGTGGTCGAGTACATCCAGCGGACCGGGTCGGTCGATCCGAACATCGATGCCTTGCCGGTGTACCACCAATGGCCGGGGTTCTTCGGTCTGAACGCCCTGGTGACAGAAACGAGCGGACTCAAATCGGCCCTTTCGTACGCCTCGTGGGCTCCGATACTCTTCGAACTCCTTTTCCTGCTTGCCCTGTTCGTGCTCTTCCGCGGAATGACGAAGGATCCTCGACTCATCTGGACTGCGCTTATGTTCTTCGTGCTCGGCAACTGGGTCGGACAGGATTACTTCGCCCCCCAGGCGATGGCCTACTTTCTCTACCTGGTCGTGATCGCGATCTTGGTCCGCTGGTATGGCGACCTCGACGAGTCGCAGGAGGGTGTCGGTCCTGCAGGCGCTGACGTGCCGGAAGGCGGCGCCTCTCACCTGGCCGTGGCTGGTGTACTGATGGTCTGTCTGCTCGCCATCGCCATCTCGCACCAGCTCACACCGATCATGACCCTGGTGGCGATCGCCGGTTTGCGACTCACCCGTTCCATCAAGGTCTGGTGGCCCCTATGGGCGATGGCCCTGTTCATGGCAGTGTGGGGTGCAGGTCCGGCCCGGTCGTTTCTTCTCGAGAACATAGAGGGCGTCGTCAACGAAGTCGGCGGCCTCGACGCGAACCTCAACAACAATCTCGTGGCCCCGGAGCTTTTCAATGCAGCCCAACTGAGGATCTCCCAGGTAGCTCGGTTGTTGAGTGCCTCGATGGTGGGCCTGGCCGGTCTCGGTTGGCTTCGGCGCCGCAAGCATCGGCTCCCGACGAAATGGCTCCTCGTCCTGGCCGGGGCTCCCGCCGCGATGGTCTTGGTGAGCTCGTATGGAGGCGAGGTTCTCTTCAGGGCCTACCTCTTTTCGCTTCCTTTCGCAGCGTTTCTGGCCGCATCCTGGTGGTTTCCCCACGAGGGAGTCTCGCATCCACGGCTTGGTCGACTGTCTCTCGCCCTGGTCATGGTGGCCCTCGTCGGCGGACTGCTCATCGCCGATTTCGGAACCGACAACCGGCAGGTGTTCAACGCGGATGAGGTGGCCGCGGCCGATTTCGTCTTCGAAAACGCCCAGCCAGGCGCCCTCATCATCGAGGGAAGCCGTGACTATCCGCGACAGCATCGGAACTACGAGAAGTTCATCTATCTGGCCCTCGACCGCTCCCGGCCCGAGACCATGGAGGGCCTGTTGGAGGATCCCGCCGTCAGGTTGGCCGGCTGGCTCGGCGATACCACCAAGTACAACAGCGGATACATCATCATCACCCAGTCGCAGCGCCGATCGGTCACCGCCCTCGGCACGCTGCTTTCGCCGACCCTCGATGTCATCGAGCAATCGTTGCTCGACTCAGATCTGTTTCAAGTGGTCTTCGAGTCGGGCGATGCCCGGGTGTTCGCGCCAGTGGAGGAGCCATGATCGTTCCAGGGGTCGTGCACCGCCGGCGTTTGCGAAGACCGGGCCTGATCTGGGTCGGTGTGGTCGCAGTGGCTCAAGCACTTGCTGCGTGGCAGGAGCTTGGACCACCGGTTCAGCCGATTCTGCCTCTGCTGTTCGTGTTCACAGTGCCGGGATTCATACTCCTCGACCTCGACCATCCGGCCGACCGGTCCGCCCGGATTCTTCTCGGGATCGGGGCCTCGTTGGCAACCAACGTCGTCCTGGTCTCGGCGCTCCTGCTGCCACAAGCCATCTGGATGGGCCCGGCCGCTGCCGTGGCCCTATTCGGGCTGTGGAGGATCGGGCGGCGGCGGAACGTCGTCATGGCCGGCTTGCTCCAACCGCCCACGACCGAACCCGGACTCGAGTTGGACGAGGAACCGAGAGAGCCCGAACTACCGCCGCAGTCCTATGAAGCGCCGTTGGGCGTCAGTTGGAAACGGCGAAATGAGGGAGAGCCATCCACGGGCTGGCAAATGGGTCGAAAGAAGCGACCGTTCGAGAAACCTCTCGTATCTCCGGACCCAGCCGATGAGCGTTTCGATGCCCCGGCATGGACTGCGATTCCATCCACCGCCCCGGAAGAGGCTGTATCGGACGAACTCCCACCGACGGTGGATATCCCATCCCTCGGACGTGGCGGCGATGGTGGGCTGGGTCCGCTCGATGCAGCGCTCCGCGCAACATCATCCGACCGTGAACTGGTGGACGTGAACTCGGCGAATGTGACCGAGCTGGCTACGCTGCCTGGGCTGGGACCGCGCTTGGCGCAACGTTTGGTCGCGTACCGCGAGGAGAACGGCCCGTTCGAGGGACTTGGCGATCTCCAGCAGGTCGCTGGCGTTGGCCCTTCCAAGGCGGCCGGACTTGAACAAAAGGTGCGCTTCGGCGACAGACCGCGCGGCACGACGACAGAGGAGGTGACCACATGAGTGATGACTTCACGGTCAGCGTGATCATTGCGACCAGGAACCGCCCGGAGTTGCTCCGCCGCGCCCTCAGGTCGGTGGCCAGCCAGACCGACCCAGGAGTCGTCGAGGTCTTGGTCGTGTTCGACCAGTCGGAACCGGATGGAACCCTTGTGGATGAATTCCCGATGTTGCCCGTGCGTGTCGTCACCAACACCCGAACGCCCGGCCTGGCGGGAGCGCGGAACACCGGAATCCTCACCTCCGAGGGAACCTGGATAGCCCTCTGCGACGATGATGACTCCTGGCGCGACGAGAAGCTGGCCGAGCAACACAAGAAGATCGAAAGCCGCCCGGAGCTGGACTTCGTTGTCGGGTCGGTCACCATTGCCTACGGCGATCGCCGCATCAATAGGCGGGCCGGTCTCGAGCAAATCACCTTCGACGACCTTCTCCGTGATCGAATCATGGAAGCCCACCCCTCGACGTACCTCGTCCGCCGCAGCGCCATCGACGATTACCTGGGTTTGGTGGATGAGGAAATCCCGGGGAGCTATGCGGAGGATTACGACTGGCTGCTGCGGGCGGCGCGCGTGAAGCCGATCGGCGTTGCCAAGCGCGCCGTTGCACTGATCCAGTGGCACAAGGAATCCTATTTCGGCAACAAGTTCGAAATGATCGACAGCGCCCTGGCCTACCTCCTCGAGAAGACCCCGGAATTCGATCGCGAACGCCGTGGAAAGGCGCGAATTCTTGGCCAGCGAGCATTCGCCCAGGCCGCGTTGGGGCGTCGGAAAGAGGCTTACTCAACCGCCCGGCAGACGCTCCGGCACGATTGGCGGGAGCCCCGCGCCTATATGTCGCTGGTGGTGAATGCACGCCTGGTTGGGGCAGAACGGCTCGTGAAGCTGGCCAACTCAATTGGCCGCGGTATCTAGGGCGACATGACCGAGCCAAGCCCAAACGACGGGGGCGACCTGGCGACGCTTGCGCGAGGCGGATCACTCAACTTGGTGGGGAGCACCATCGGGGCGGCTCTGGCGATGGGGTTGCTCTTCGCGGTCACCCGAGGCCTGGGAGCGGACGAGGGAGGGGCGTTCTACGAGGCGATCGCCATGTTCAACATCGTTGTCATCGCCGTCACCTTCGGCGCCGACACCGGCTTCCTCCGTTTCACTGCCAGGTCCCTGGCCAGAGAGGAGCCGATCGGTCTCAAGCGGCTCCTAGTCGTGGGTTTGCCTCCCCTGCTCGTTGTGGGCTCGATTGTTGTCATCCTGGCCAACCGCTTCGACGGTGCGATCAGCCTATGGCTCGGAGGCGAGGAGCACGCCCAAACGGTCCAGAGCTATCTCCTGGTGATGGCGGCATTTGTTCCCGTTGGGGCGCTCTCACTTGCCATCC
This sequence comes from uncultured Acidimicrobiia bacterium, assembly GCA_963752075.1. GTDB lineage: Bacteria > Actinomycetota > Acidimicrobiia > Spongiisociales > JAENVV01 > CBDUEV01. Next base: position 15,979 of record CAVVWO010000003.1, on the reverse strand, counting down.
TGGGCGCGACTCGAGGATTTGGCACCATGTTCCCCGACCGTGGCCGCCGAGCGAGTCGGACGTCCTTTGGTCCAAATCGTGCTGGTCTCGGTCGCCGCCTTGGTGGGAGCCACCCCAACATTGGTGGCATGGGCTTGGTCGGTTGGCGTCGCGTTTTCGTTGGTGGCCGGGGTGTTGTGGCTTCGTTCGTTGGCCACCCAGAGGGCGGTGCCGGATCTGGCGGATCGATCGTTGGCGGCCACCGCCAGAGAGTTCTGGGCATTCACCCTCCCGCGTTCGCTGGCGTCCGTCTTTCGGGTTGGTGTGCAGTGGTTGGACATCATCCTGGTCGGCGGCCTGATGTCACCGCGAGATGCTCTCGTCTACACCGTGGCCACGCGACTCCTCCAGGCCGGGTTTCTGGCCGTCGACGCCGTCGGCCAAGCGGTGGAGCCGATGTTTTCGTCGTTGCTCGCCTCCGCCAACGAGACCAGGGCTCATGCACTGTTCCAGGGCGCCACCGGGTGGCTGGTAGGTCTGACGTGGCCGCTGTTTCTGGGAATGTGGATCTTTGCGCCCGCAGTGCTGGGCCTGTTTGGGAGTGAGTACGTGGAGGCGACGACGGTCATAGCCATCCTGGCCGGCTCCGCACTGATCGGCAGCGGCTTCGGACCAGTCGACGTCTTACTCGTCATGGCCGGCAAGAGCATGTGGAGCTTCTGGAATTCGGCAACGAGCCTGACGCTCAATGTCGGTCTGAACTTCCTTCTCATTCCCTCGTTGGGACTCAATGGGGCCGCCCTGGCATGGGCGGTGAGTCGGGTGGTCGCCAATCTTCTCCCGCTCGTCGAGATTCGCAAACTGTATGGCTTTCATCCCTTTGGCCGGGGATGGCGGGCCGGCGCGCTCGCATCGCTGATCACCTTCGGAGCCATCGGCCTGATATTCCGTTGGCTGTGGGGTCCCTCGCTGGGGGTGTTCATCGCCTATGTAGCCGTGGCTCTCGTCGCATATGCCGCCCTCGCCTGGCAATGGCGATCGCAGCTTCAGCTGGCCGCCTTTGGTGAGCTGGTCGGGCGGAGGATCCGACCCTCGACGGTAGGATCCGGATCCTCATGATCGACTCGAGACGACTCCGCAAAACTGTCCGCGAACCGATGTGGAAGCTGGCCAACGCCGTGGCCCGTCCCACGGCGGCGTGGAGAACGCTGCCCGACTACCTCATCATCGGAGCGCAGCGCTGTGGAACGACCTCACTCCAGGACGTCCTCACGGCCCATCCCAACATCACTTCGGCGCGGCTCATGAAGGGGGTCCACTACTTCGATACCGCCTATGAGCAGGGCCTCGGGTGGTATCAGGCGCATTTCCCCACCCGGGCCTATGCCGGCTGGAAGGAACGCGCAACGGGGGCTCCCCTGATCGTGGGAGAGGCCAGCCCGTATTACATCTTTCACCCAAGCGCCCTGGAGAGAATCCAAGCGACATTGCCGGACGTGAAGCTCATCGCACTCTTGCGCGACCCGGTGGAGCGAACCATTTCCCATTACAAACACGAGGTCCGACGCGGGAACGAGCCACTGAGCATCGAGGAGGCGCTCGATGCCGAGCCCGAGCGTCTGGCCGGGGAGTCCGAACGGGTCAGGAACGAACCCGGCTACAACAGCTTTGCCCTGCAAACGTTCTCCTACGTGGCCCGGAGTCGTTATGCAGATCAGGTGCGCCGGATCAGGGAGTTGTTCCCCGACGAACAGCTCCTTGTCCTGCAGAGTGAGAGTTTCTTCGAAGAACCCACCGACAGCTACCGGAAGATCCTGGATTTTCTGCACGCTTCGCCCTTCACGCCGGGCGAGTTTCCCCGCATGAACGCCACCAAGTCGGACAGCGTGCCCTGCCGAGGTGGTTGAGCGCCTCCGGTCCGTGTTTCGGGAACCCAACGAAGAGCTGTACGCCCTGATCGGGGAACGGTTCACGTGGCAGTAGCGGCCGGGGCGGATCAGCTCCGGCGGCTGGTGACCGAGCTATGGCGCCCCGAAGACCTCAGCCGGGGAGCTTCCGACCCTACGTTTGCCCCGCACGCCCTCATCGGCGGGAGCAGCGGAGAGGCGCTCACCGTCGTCCCTCTCTCCAGCCGAACGGTGGCTGCGGCCAGCATGATCCGATGGACCGATGCCACGACCCCACGCGAAGGACTCGTGCGCGGGGCGGCCTGGGCAGGACTCCGAACGGGCCTTGCGCAACCTTTACTCCGGAGCAGGATCGATGTGCGGATGACCGGTGGCGAGGGACCGACCTTGCACGAATACCTGGCGAAGGTTGTCGCGGTCGACCAGGTGGCCATCGCCTGTGCCTTTGGATCCGAAAGACCGAATCAGAAGCCAGTGTTGAGAATCCTCGACTCGGAGGGGGAAACGCTCGGCTTCGCCAAAGTGGGTTGGAACGAACTGACGCATCGCCTCGTCGAGACGGAGATGCAGTTTCTCGATGCCCTCGCTGGGCAGCCGCTTCGCACGATGGTCGCGCCGAAGCCCATCCAGAATGGGTCCTGGAACGGCAGGACCATTGCCGTCAGTTCGGCCGAACTGGGGACCCCGAACTGGCGCCGCCCAGCCCCTCCCGGACTCGACGTGCTCCAAGAGCTCGCCGGTCTCACCGAGCGATTCCGAGTGTCGATTGGCGCCTCGAAATACCGGCAGAGCCTCAACGACCGAGCCGGCGATCTCGCCAACACACCACCGATCGGCGCCGCCCTCGCCCTCATCGGCGAGCGCTGGGCGGATCAAGAACTCGAATTCGGACACTGGCATGGCGATTGGGCCCCTTGGAACATGCGCCGGCGGGGCGATCGCATCGTCGTCTGGGACTGGGAGAGAACTGGTTCCGGTATCCCGGTTGGGTTCGACGCTCTCCATTTCGTCTTCCAGCCGCGCTTCACGGGATCCAGCGATCCGCTTGCCGCGCTGCTCGACGCCACCGAACAGATAGGGCCACTGCTGGGTGGGTTGGGGGTGACCGAAGCAGCGCGCCCGGCGCTGGTGCTGCTGTATCTGACTGAACTGCTCGTTCGGTTCTCGAATGGGGGCCAAGAGCAACCCGCGGCCGCGGCGCCCCACATGAACGCCGTCACCGAACTACTGATCGACGCCGTTGGCCATTTCGGCGTTTGAATGATTCCGATGCTGATCGCTGCCCCGCCAATACGTGAAGTAGATCGAGATGACGAGCGCCGCCAGGAACGCCTCCCGAGTCTTGCCGACCCAGACCGCCAACGACCCGACGACCGTTTCATCGAACCGGCCTCCGGCCACGGCCAAGGCCCCGGCTACCAAGAAGGCGTACCACGCCCATTCCACCCACTGACGCCGGCGCGGGGCGACGAAGTCGAAGTAGAACGGCACGAGGAGGATCGCTGCGTAGCTCTCGGCATTGATCTGAAGCCATTCGACCGTACCCGTTCCCAGGAGCGTGGTCACGAAGCCCTGGTAGACGAGGATGGTTGCCAGTATGGCTCCGACGTACAATCGGATGGAGGTGCGGGTGGACACGACGGGCCGGCCGCCTCGTGGCGAAGGGGCGCCGGGGAGGAACCCGCGGCTCCAACCTTGATACGCCGTAATCACCAGAGCGGCTACGAACGCCTCGCCGAGGGTGATGATGCTCTGCGGCAGACGAAAGGTCTCGGCCAGCGGGCCTGTCTCGACCACGATGGCGGCGAGGGCCAGCAACACCAGCCACGCATACTGTCCGGGATGGCGCCTCAGATGAATGTTGGTTTCGCCCCACGGGTCGGCTTCCCATGCGTAGATATCCCAATATGCAGGGATGAGCACGGCGAGAGCGTAGGCCTCCGTGTTCCGGCGAAGGATCGTGATCACGCCGTCGCCCAAGATCGGAACGAGGAAAGCCTGATGGACGAGGATGCCAAAAGCAGCGACAGCTGCGTAGTAGATGAAGCGGCGGACAGCGACTGGGCAGTTGGCTGGGGACATGAGGTTGGACGATGGTAGCGAACACCCAACGCCTGAGAGTCACGGTGTCCGCGTGACCAAGGTCCTCGTCATCGCCGGGTGGGAACGGAGCGGGTCCACCATCATCGCCAATGCGCTCGGGAGTGCTCCTGGTGCGATTTCTGTTGGCGAGATCAACAATCTCTGGGACAGGGGGTTCGGCTCGAACCTGCTCTGTAGCTGCGAGCGACCCTTCTCCGACTGCGAGCAGTGGCGAGGTATCGCCGAATCGGCCTTCGGAACCGATCAGCGGGCCGTGGCGAGGGAGGCCGCCGCCGCGATCGCTCCAATGGGCAACACCTGGCTGGTGCGCCGCCGCATCCCTCTCATCGGCCGACGCCAATTCGGTATCGAGGTTCCGTATGCTCGTCTGCTGGAGACGCTGTACGCGAGCATCGCCGAACACAGCCAGGCCAAGGTGATGGTGGACGCCTCCAAGATCCCATGGCATGCAGCCGTGGCCATGGATCTGGAGGGTTTCGAGGTCTTCGTTCTCCACGTCGTGCGCGACCCGCGTGGGGTGGCGCACAGCCACCGAAAGAAGGTTCGCTACGACACCGATGACGACAAGGTCCTCTACATGGATCGGCACGGGGTCACGTTCTCATCCCTGGCATGGGTGTATCGCAATCGACTCACCGAATCGGAGTGGGGTGACTCGGGCCGGTACTCGAGGCTGCGGTACGAGGACTTCGTAACCGACCCTGCCGGGTCTCTCCAGGGGATCTTCGAGTTCGTCGGCGAATCGGGGTTGTCGGTTCCGTTTTCCGATGACGGTCGGTTGTTGCTGAAGCCGTCGCACAACATCTCGGGGAACCCGAGCCGATTCCAGCAAGGGCCGATTGCGTTGCGAGAAGACGACGCCTGGCGGTCGGCGTTGCCCGCCTCGGTGGCTGCCTACGTTCGTATGCTCACCTGGCCGCACATGGCCCACTACGGCTACCGCTGATCCCCTCCGCCGGCCGAGTCACGAAGCGCTCGCCGGCGACCGCCGAACCCGCCAACGGATGAGGTGGCCAAGATTCGGGATCCGGTTATCCTTCGCCACGTGCGAACCGGGACGCTCGCCTCCGGCCGAGCCTATTGGGCTCGGCTTGCTCATCCTCGCCGCCGCCGGTGTGGTGGCCGGCCATCGGGTTGCCTACTGGTCGGCCCCGCACGTGCACGCTGACGGGCTGTCCATCGGACACGATGGGCACGGCTATCTGGGCTACCTTTCTGCGCGATCCTCATCCCGCTCGCCGCGATCGTGCTCGCCCGCACGGTTTGGTTGGAGCATCGCCTCGGACTCGCCTCGTTTCTTTCTCCATCTCGTGCTGCTTCAGGCGGCTCTGTTCGCCGGCCAGGAACCGGTTGAACGGGCCGCCTTGGGCGTCACCCCAACGGAAGTGTTCACCGAACGAGTGCTCTGGGTCGGGCTTGGAGCCCAGCTCATCGTCGGCGGCGTTCTGCTGGGCATCGTCCGGGGGACCCGTGGCGCCATCTCTCGGCTCCCGGCGCTCATCTCCCGGCCCCGTCTCGTCGTTCCCTTCGCAGTCGGCTGCGCCGACACCCGTCCGGTGCCCGCGTCCTGGCGTCTTCTCCCCGCTCTCCCGGCGCGGTCCTCCCGTCTGGTCGTCACTGACCACCAGACAGTGACCGGGCCGTGCCCAGCACGCCCTCGAACCGGGAGAACCCATGCAAGAAACCACGATCCGTCGGATCGGTTTGGCAGCGGTTGTCGCAGTCGCTTTGGCGGCGTGCAGCAGCCGAAACCGCGGATCGACGCCTCGATGGCCGGAGAAATGGCCATGGAGTGAACACACCCACGACGAGACCACTGGCCATCCCGGCCGACCGTGCCCCCACCATTGCGCTCGAGGTTCGCCCGGATGCCGTCAGCGGCTACAACATCCACGCTCGAGCTCACCAACCACGAGCTGGCTCCCCGGGCGGCAGGAGCCGATCACGTCGAACGGCGAGGGACATATGCACCTCTATGTCGACGGCGAGAAGGTCGCCCGGGTCTACACCCCTTGGTTCCACCTCGCCGCGCTCCAACCGGGCACTCACGAAGTCTGACGATGACCCTCAACTCCAACACGCACGCTGGTCTCGAGGTCGACGGTGAGCCCATCGAGGCGACGGTGACCATCGAGGCCCCCGAAACCGACGAATCGATGCCTCACATGGACCATGCAATCCGTCGAGGCCGAGGACGAACACGGCGGTGGCGCTCGAGGTGCTCCAAGACCCGAAGAGCGGCTGGAACGCCTTCGTCACCGTGGAAGGCATGACGTTCGCCCCCGAGCATGCCAGCTCTCCGCCGGTCGCCGGGAGAGGGACATGCTCACCTGTATGTCGATGGTCAGAAGATCGCCCGACTGTACGGAACCTCCTATCACCTATCGATCACCGAGCCCGGGTACGCACGAGGTGAAAGTGAGCTCTCAACGCCAACGATCACTCTGCCTACATGCTCAACGGGGAGCCCCTTGAAGCCACGGCTACGGTCGAGGTGGCAGGGACGCCAACCGAGCCGGACGAAATCGTCGAGATCACCGTGACGGACGGAACTGCATCCGGACCCGACGGGTGGAAGTTGCTACCGGCTCGATCGTCTCTTTGACGGTCACGGCAGACACGACCGATACCGTTCACGTCCACGCCTACGACGTCATGGGACTCGGTTTCACCTGGAGAGCCCGCGACACTCACCTTCACCGCCGACGCCCCCGGCATCTATGAGATCGAACTCGAGGAGAGCAAGATTCCCCTGTTCGAACTCGTGGTCCAATAGCGGAATCTCGGGCCGGTCGGCATGTTCAGGTGGTGGTGCTCAGGGTGCACCCACCGCCCGGCCGGCTCGATCCGCTAGCAAGCCGTCCAGACGCCTCCGGCCTCACTGGAGGACAGGGCGGCGTCCACGAATTCGAGGCCGACAACGCCATCGTCGGCGGTCGGGAAGTGCAACGCCAACGGGTCGGGCTCGGATCCGCTGCGCCGCGCCGCAATTGCCTCCGCCGCATCCGAATAGAGGTTCGCGAAAGCTTCGTGGAACCCCTCGGGGTGTCCCCGCACGATGCGCGAGGCTCGGGCTGCCAACGGCAGCGTGCCTCTTCCGTTCGGGGTACGTGTCTCAGCAGGCCCGGCGATCGGCCGGAAGGTGAGACTGGTGGGCCGCTCCTGCTGCCATTCCAGCGACCCTTTCGTTCCCGACACCCGAAAAGCGAGGTGGTTTTCCATTCCCGCGGCGGCCTGGGTGACCCAGAAACTGCCTCGGGCGCCCTGGTCGAATCTGAGGAGCGCTCCGGCATAGTCGTGGACGAGCCGGTTTGGCACGATGGTGCCGACGTCAGCCGAAACCTCCGATACTTCGATGCCGGTCACGAACCGGATCAGGTTGTGGGCGTGGGTGCCGATGTCGCCCATGACGAGAGAGGGCCCACCTCGGACAGGGTCGTAGCGCCACGGGAGTGGGCCGTCGGCATCGGGATCTCGTTCGGCGGCCTTGCCGCCCTGCACGTATTCGACCTGCACGAGTTGGATCACTCCCAACTGCCCTTCGGCGACCATGGCGCGGGCCTGACGCACCAACGGGTAGCCCGTGTAGTTGTGGGTGAGGCACACGATCAGACCGGATGCTCTGGCCTTGGTGGCCACTTGGCCGCGCTTCGTCCACGGTGTTGGTGAGCGGCTTGTCCACCACGACGTCGAATCCGAGTTCCAGCGCCTTCATGGTGAAGGCGTAATGGCTGTCGTTGGGGGTCATGATGGCGACCACGTCGATGCCGTCCTGCCGGCGGGCTTCGCTTTCGAGCAGCTCGGTGCCGTCCGGATATGCTCGCGTCCGGCTCGATCCCGAGGTCGATACCGGCTCTGGCGGGCGCGACTCCGGATCGGAGGAGAGAGCCGACGGCCACCAGCTCGTAACGGTCGTCGATGCGCGCCGCCGTGCGATGCATTTCGCCGATGAAGCTACCCGGGCCGCCACCGATCACCCCGAGTCTGAGCCGTCTCCCGAGCATGGCGATGACCGGATTGGTTTCCATGGGTGCCTTTCACACGAGTCGAGTCGAGTCTATGCATGGGACCGAAGAGAGCGGACGCGCCGCCTTGGGTATCAGGAGTCCGTGCCGCTTTTTGTTGCCCCGATGAGCGCCGGCACATCCCAGTAGAATGGGGGTTGGGCCCATGCTCACGATTCCCGTTCAACACGACACCACAGGTCGCTACGAGATCCAGCTTCTCGAGCCGCACCGCTGGGAGCTGCGAAGCGATGGGAGGGCTCCTTCGGTGTACGGCACCGCCTCGGCTGCCCGAAGCGCAGCAGCTCGATTGGAGCGGTCTCGCCGGATCCGTGTCTCGTTGCTGCGCAGCGGCTCGGTGATCCTGGTCGTGGCGGTCGCCATGCTCTTCGCACTGGGAATGCGCCAGGTCGCAAACCCGGAGTATGTGCCGGTGGTCGAGTTCACAGGTCGGATGGAAGCCGCCTTCCGAGCGGTGCTTCGTGGACAGGATGTCGAGAGTTTTCGACCGGAGTCGGACGGGTTCGCAGGCGCGAATGTCGACGCTCCACCGGACTTCCGGATCCAAGATGGCGACGTGGCAGAGGAGCCGGAATCTCCGATGCAGGTCGCAGTCTTGATCGGCGAGGAGGCGGGGAGGTGTTACAGCCTCCGGTGGGAGACGCCTCAATGGCCGGTGGTGGGGATCCTCCGTCCTGGTGTTCCCTGCGAACCAACCCCGACCGCCGCGGTGCGCTCTTCGTACGTTCAGGCCGCGTCGAGCACGCAATCCGGCACGGTCTACTGGGACCCCCTGCTCCCGACGGAGCACCTGCAAGCCCGATGGTTTCTGCCGGCGATGTTGGCGCTGATAGGTGCAGGAGTGTGGAGTGCCGTCAGCATGTCCTTGGCCATGCTGAGGGGGCGGTCCGAGAGGAGTGCTCCGCTCGACTGGGTGGCCTGATCGTGTCTCGTTGTCGCCTCGAGCGCGGTTGCGCCCGGTCCGAAGACCGGGCGCAACCGCTGGAGAGGTGGTCGGCTCAGCCGACGTTGGCCGGCTCCCTGGGCGGGGCCGGAGCTTCGAGGGTCTCTCGTCTTGGCGTGCTCCGCACACCTAGGTAGAGCAGGAAGGCACCGACACCGAGACCGAAGATCCCGACCCCGAACAGCATCGCTGCCACCGGGCGCAGGAACGGGAATCGTCGCTTCGACATCCAAGATGGTGTCGATCCCTGCGGAGCCGTCGGCGTTCAGCACAACGATTGCCCATTCGCCGGTGGTTGGCCGCCACTCGAACGTTCCGTCTGCATTCGTGGCGGTCCAGAAGTCCTCGCCGGCAGGCGGCGCCAGCGGGTCCTGGCCCGAACCTTGGACGATCTCGAGGTCGTCGTTGACAACCCGGAAGCGGTCCGGATCGGCATCGCCGATGTACTCACGGACCTCGACGGCCGGGCCGACGCCGACGAAGACGTCCTTCCCGTTGAGGCTGTCTGCCGTCACCGACACCTTGAAGTCGTTCACGAAGAGATCGGGGGTACCGACGTCTGGGTCGACCCACAGATCCACTTCGTCGCCCAGCAGCGCCACGTTGTCAGTCGACACTCCGAGGCCGGGGGCCGATATCACGCCATCAGGTCCGTCTGTGAGGGTGAGCAGGGTGCCTCCCACCATCGTCAGGCCGAATCCCGATCATCAGTGCGACGAGAGCGAAACCCACTGCGGCGATCTTTCCTATGCGCATGTCATTTCTCCTTGTGTGTTTGAGTCGAGTTGCGGGTCATTGCGAATCCGACGCCTGCGAGGACGGCCACGGCCACGAATCCGGGGTTCACCGTGCCGGTGACACGAGAATCACCAAGGCGAGTCCCATCAGGCCGGCACCGATCTGCTTGTCGGTGGTGTCGAGCCGAGCCAGAAATCGCTCAGCCAGGGACTCGTCGTGGCCGTGGTTCGGAATGAGCAACCATCCCGCCATGTACAGCGGGATGCCGACGCCTCCGAAGACGGTCAGCACGATGGCGGCTATCCGGACGACGGCGGTGGACATGCCTGCGTATTCGGCGAGGCCGGAGGCAACGCCTGCGACGATGCGATCGTCGGTGGGGCGTTCCAGCCGGCGTCGGGTCGCCGTCCCGTTCTTGGTTTCCGTTTGTGTATCCATGACCACATCATCTCGTCGGAGTCCGACGCGGTCTATCGGGTGTTCCCCTCCCGATTCCCTGAGCGCCTCAGGGTGTGTCAGGGTTCGGGCGAGTAGGTTCTGAGGGTATGAGCGTTCATATCGAAGACCCGGGCAAGACGGTGGGCCTCCTCATCTACGGGAACTGGATCGATGTCGATCCCGGCACCCTCGAGCGGTATTCGCCTGAACACCGGTCGAGCACGCTCGACCGGAGTGATGTACCGCTGGCGTCACGAATTGTTCACCTACATGGCGATGGCGGCCGACGTGAAGGCCGTCCGGATGGTGGAGTAGTGCTCAGGCCCTGCGTCGGCCGATCTCGGCGATGATGGCTGGAAGGATCTCGAGCGCATCCCCGATGACCGCGTAGTCGGACTTGGTCACCATCGGCGCCTCGGCATCGGTATTGATGGCCAACACCCTCTTGCTCGCCATCATGCCAACCCAATGTTGGATAGCGCCGCTGATGCCGCAGGCGACGTAGAGTTCGGGAGCAACCCGGGTGCCGGTCTGCCCGATCTGGTCCGAGTGCGACCGCCATCCATTGTTGGTTGCCACCCTGGAACAACCAACTGCGCCGCCGACCAGTGCGGCCAGTTCGTCGAGCAGCGCAAAGCTCTCGGCCGAGCCCATCCCCCGCCCTCCGCTCACCACCACAGGAGCGGTTGCCAAGGTGATGCCTTCGGTGAGGGTGACCCTGTCTCGGACCTTGGTCCTGCCCAGAAGCTCCTCCAACTGCGGCGTGAAGGTTTGTCGGGTCGCCGATCCCGATGCCGTCGCCGCGGCGGCCGGCACGGCGTGAGGAGCCACCGTGAGGAGTTTGACCGGCGCGGCAAGGGTTGCCTCTTCGAGCAGGGACCCACCCCACCGAATCCTGGTGATCTGCCACGGCTCCGAGTCGGGCGAGATCGTCGTGACGTTGGCTGCCATCGGCAGGTCCATGCGGGCCCCGACATGCGCCATGACCTCGTTTCCTCGCTCCGATCCCGCGGCCATCACGGCACCCGGTCCTACCTCGGCCACGAGCTGGACCATGGACTCCGCCCACGCTTCCGGCGCGTAGTCGTCGAGGAGGGGACCCTCCATCCGATGCTCGATCGCCACGCCGTGGGAGGCGAGCACTGGGGCGGCTTCGCCCAGCGCCGATGTGGTCACCGCTTCGATCTGCCCGAGAGCCCGAGCGGCGGTGATCGCTTGGAGGGAGGTCTCCGCCACCTCGCCTGCTTCACCCTCGACCAGAACCAGCACCTTCATCCGAGCACTCCGATCTCCTCGAGAAGATCGACGACGCTCCCGGCGGCCTCGGGGCCGTGGCCCAAGACGTCGGTGTGGGTGACTTCCTCGACCGTTGGGATCAAGCGGACCATGGTTTGGCCACCCCGCTCGAGTGGAAGCTCCATTCGCCGCACTTCGACCTTCCGCGAAGCGAGCCGTCCCTTCATGGTCGGGTAACGGGGAAGGTTGATGCCTTCCTTGATGCCGATCACGGCCGGCAGGCGAAGTTCGTACTCTTCGAAGCCCGCCGACACTTCTCGCCTGGCCGTCACCGTATCGGGGCCGGACTCGAGACGTTTGATGCCACCGATGACGGGTCGTCCCAGGGCGTGGGCAACTCGGATCCCCACCTGGTAGCCGCCCGCATCGGCCGACTCGTTCCCGAACAGGATCAGGTCAAAGCTTCCTTCGGTGGCCTCCATCTCGGCAACGGCAGCTGCGATGGCTCGTGCTGTCGCTTGTGGATCGAGGTCCTCATCGCCCGCGGGGATCAGGACCGCCTGGCTACAGCCGACACTCACCCCGTATCGGAGCTGTTCGGCGGCCTCGTCGGGTCCCACCGTCAAGATGGTCACCGCCCCGTCGGTGCGTTCGGCGATTTGGACCGCCTCCTCGACTGCGCACTCCTCGTGGGGGCTCATGGCGAAGCCGAGGTGTTTCGTGTCGACCGCCCGACTATCAGCGGTGAGGTTGATCTTGGCGCCCGGCGCCGGAACCCGTTTCACGCACACGAGGATGTTCATGTTCGGCTACCCCTTCAGGCGTGCGTCTTCAGGGTCGTACAAGGGCTTGCTCCCGGCCACCGCCACCCGCACCGGATAGAACTCGTTCATGTACATCACCTGGAGATCGGTGCCCTCGACCGCGTACTCAGGTGGGAGGTGCGTCAGCAGCAAATACTTGCCGACCGACGGGCCGTTTCCGGCGCTCGTCACCCGCGATACCCGACCGTGACGGTCGACGATCCGTTGTCCGTCCGCCGTCAGCACCGGTTCGTTGCCGCCCATCGGATAACGCTCCATCCCATCGGAGGACAGGTGCTGCTCGACGGTCAGGGTGCAGGCGACGGTCGCCGGCTCCTCCTGGCGAGCCTGCAAGTACGCTTCCTTGCCGATGAAATCCGCTGACTTCACGCGGGGGCGGCTGAGGCCCACTTCGACGGGGTTGTACTCGGACTCGAGTTCGGCACCCATCAGCCGATAACCCTTCTCCAGGCGGGCGCTGCCGCCGTACACCCCGGCGCCGACGGGAACGACCCCGTGGGCTTGACCGGCCTCCCAGAGGAGGTCCCACAGGCGCACTGCGTGCTCCATCTCGGTATAGATCTCCCATCCGAGCTCCCCTACGTACGAGATACGCAGCATGGTCACGGGGATGTTCCCAATGGTGCCGGGTCGCACCCGTCCGTAGGGGAACGCCTCATTGCTGAGATCGTCCTGGCAGATCGACGAGACGAGGTCGCGTGCTCGCGGTCCCCAGACCCCGATCGTGCAGAGGGCAGACGTCTTGTCCTCCATGTGCACGGATCCGTCCTGAGGGAGCCACTTGCGGAACCAGTAGGCGTCCCTGGCCCCATCGAAGGCTCCCGTGACCACCCGATACCGGTCCGTTCCCAACCGCAGGATCGTGAGGTCGGCGCGGAAGCCCCCCTGCTCGGTGAGGAGTGGGGTGTACACGGCTCGACCGACTTCGACGTCGCACTGATTCACGGCCATCGAGTTGATGTAGTCGACGACACCCGGTCCGGTGAAGTCGAAAATGGCGAACGCGCTGAGGTCGACCATGCCTACGCCCTCGCGGAGGGCGAGATGCTCCGCTGTCTGGATGGGAGACCACCAACGACGATCCCATTCATGCGGTCGATCCTCCACTGCGTACTGGTCGACCAGGGGTGCGTTGGACTCGTACCACTGCGGTCGTTCCCATCCCCCGGCCTCGAAGTACACCGCCCCCAGCGCCGCCGTTCGCGGATGCAGGGCGCTGACGCGGCTGTTTCGACTCGATTCCCACTGTTCGCGCGGGTGAACGATGCCGTACGTCTTGTTGAAATGCTCGGCGCAGCGGTCGATGACGTGGGTTTCGGTTCGCTGGTAGGGGTAGAGCCGGGCGATATCCGAACTGTGCGGGTCGAGTGCCGGATACCCGTTGGTCATCCACTCCGCGATCAGTTTGGCGATGCCCGGACCTTCCTTGATCCATACGGCCGCAGCCGACCACAGGCCGGGCACCTCGACCGTCTCACCCAGCAGTGGCATGGCGTCGGGAGTCAGACGAGAGCAGTCCGTCGATCCCGTACTTGATTTCGGCCGTCTCGAGGATGTCAGGCATGAGTTCGAGTGCCTGTTCCATCTGTGGCTCGAACTCGGATTCCGTCAGTGGGAGTTCGGTGGGGGACAGGCGCGCCTCGGCGATCGATGGGATGTCGTCGGGTCGGTGGAACATCGGGGTGTGCGCGTACGATCCGACCTCCATCGACCCGCCCGTCTGGCGCTCGTAACAGAAGGTGTCCATGTCGCGGACGATCGGGTAACCGATCTCATTGTTGGTCGCCGTGAGCATGTCGATGGGTCCGACGTCGATCATCTGGTGTACGGCGGGGACGAGCGGAATCGTGGCGCCCGCCATGGAGGCGATCCTGGGGCTCCATACGCCACAGGCGATCACGACGTGCCCTGCCTCGATTCTGCCCTTGTCGGTGATCACTGCGCTGATGTGACCATCGGTGGTCTCGAGGTCCATCACCTCGGTGTTGGGAACGATGGCGGCCCCGACCGCCATTGCCTTCTCTCGCATGATGGTCCCGGCCCGCAGGGAGTCGACGACCGACACTGAAGGCGTATAGAACCCGCCGAGCAGGATCTCCTCGTTGATGAACGGGACCTTCTCCTTGACCTGGGCCGGCGTGAGTAGTTCAGCCTCGATGCCCCATGCCTTCGCCGACGTCATGCGGCGGCGGAACTCTTCCATCCGTGCTTCCGTCCGGGCTACCTCGATGCCTCCGCATGTGGTTTGAACTCCCATCGCTTCGTATTGGCGTTGGGAATCAACGGTGAGGAGCGCCATTTCCTTGTTGTGGTCGACCGGGAAGATGAAATTGGATGCATGACCTGTGGAGCCGCCGGGATTGGGGAGCGGACCCTTGTCGATCTGGACGATGCCGGTCCATCCGAGATCCGCGAGGTGACCGACGAGGAAGTTTCCGACGATACCCGCTCCAATGACGACGACGTTGGCCTGCTGGGGTAGCTCGCTCACCTTTTGCTCCTTGTGTTGAACGAAGGTTGTGTTGAACGCAGGTTGTGTTGAACGAAGGAAGGGCGTCCGGTCCACGATGTGGAACCCGAGGTTCCAATTCGTGCTGACCTTACCGGGTTTTTGGCCGCCGTGCTCACCACGCGTCCGTCGAAATCGAACGCTGTTTCATCGGCCTGCGCAACGTTCGCGATCAGTGAGATTTTGTGGACAATGCCCGGCGCCAACAGGTACTCTTCGACCAATACCGGCGCGTGCCACATCGTGGACCGCGAGCGCTTGCATGTCTCACGAGGGACGCCATGGCTGAAGAAGAAGAGCTCGATCTCGCCTCGCTCGACGACGCCGAACTGGTCGAACAGCTGCACGACGATCTCTACGACGGAATGGCCCCCGAGATAGCCGAGGGCACGCATATCCTTCTCGAGAGGGGTTGGGCCGCCGAGCGGGTGCTCAATGACGCTCTCGTCGAGGGGATGCGCATTGTGGGCATCGACTTTCGCGACGGGATTCTCTTCGTTCCCGAGGTGCTTCTGGCTGCCAACGCCATGAAATCCGGAATGGCGATTCTCCGGCCGCTTCTGGCCGAGACCGGCGTCGAGGCGATCGGCAAGATCGTCATTGGCACGGTGAAGGGTGACATCCACGACATCGGCAAGAACCTCGTTGCCATGATGATGGAGGGTGCCGGATTCGAGGTGATCGATCTTGGAATCAACACCGACGTCGACGAGTTCTTCGCGGCGCTCGACGAACACCAACCGGACATCCTCGGTATGTCGGCGCTCCTCACCACGACCATGCCGTATATGAAAGTGGTCATCGACAGCATGGTGGCCAAGGGAATCCGGGATGATTACATCGTCCTGGTGGGCGGGGCTCCGCTCAACGAGGAATTTGGAGCGGCCATTGGCGCGGACGCCTACTGCCGGGACGCCGCCGTTGCGGCTGAAACGGCCAAGGCTCTGGTTGATAGGCGGCGGATTCTTGCGAGCGAGGATGCCTGAGCGGCCGCCGATGCTCGTCATTGCCTGTGGTGCCCTCGTCCGAGAGCTGCAGGCGGTCGTGACGGCCAACGAGCTCGTCAACGTCAGCGTGGAGTGTTTGCCGGGTGCTCTCCACAACCGACCGGAATTGATCGCCTCCGAGGTCAGGAGACGAATCGACCGGGCCGATGCCCGAACCAGCATTCTCATCGGGTACGCGGACTGCGGCACCGGGGGTGAGCTGGACAAGCTGATCGTCGAGCAGGCGGCCGCCGGGCGAACGGTGGAACGGCTCCCGGGAGCTCACTGCTA
>CAVVWO010000002.1:0-544087 GCA_963752075.1 uncultured Acidimicrobiia bacterium | reverse complement strand
CTGCGACGACAGTTCGGAGAGGGCGGCCTCATCGAGGTTACCGGCGGCCACGAGGAGGGCCGTGGAGACTCTCCTCTACTGCGTTGGGCGAGGCTCCGGAGCAGGGTCCGCACATTGCGCAGGTCCCATCGGGACTCGTACAGGCGGAGTCTGTCCCTGATGTCGCCGGCATAGAAAGACAGGACGTCGGACAGCTGGGTAGCCAAATGGGTTCGCACGGCCTCGTCGATCCGTCGCAGACCGCTATGGCGTCCCAGTGCCAGCTCGACGTCGCGTGCGTATGGTCCATGGGCGAGCGCGCCCACAACCCCGTCGAGGCTGCCGGCGCCGAGGAGGCTCCGATAACCCTCGGCATCCAGGAGTTGGGAAGCTCGCACCCAGCTGGGTATTGCCGTACTCGTACCCGATCATGAGGCTTCGCCTTGGGCGGCGAACTCTGGGATGGCCTGGACGGCCAGGTGGCGGAGCTGCCGTTCGGACCGGTTCAATCGCGGGTCGATGGTATTGCGAGCCGCCCGGCCGTCGCCGGCTTCGGCGTCGACCCCCCCGATGCATTCGAGGCTTCCGGCGATACTCGATCGCAGCGTCCGTGTTCGGCGACGATTCGCTCGATCCGTTCCTGATCGGACGCTCGGACCAAGACCGTGACCTGGGCTTCCGAGAGGTGGTGAGCGCCTCCTCGTAGAGCGCCACCAGGATCTTCTCGTAGGCGGGCCCGGCCACCATGGCCTCGAGGCGGGACCTGAGCCGGGTGAGTGCTTCCTGGAAGAGACTCCCTCGCCCTGAGCCAGGTGTCGGTCGGTGTCGAGACGCGCTCGATTCGTGATCCGCCTGCCACGGCCCGTTCGGCTTCGGCGTCGCGTTCCGTCGCCCAGCGAGTCCGCTCGACTTCGGCACGCGCGCCCGCATCCTCGAGGATTTCGGCCACTCGCACCCCGGCGTCGGCCTTCGTGCGCTTGACCTGGGCGGCCGCCTCCAGGCGATGGCGTGGACGATGGCGTCGAGGCCCATCAGCCGCCGAGGAGCAGGATGATCATGGCCGCTACCGCGGAGCCGAGGATGACCAGCGTTTCGGGGAGGGCGATGAGGAGGATCACGCGACCGGTCAATTCGGGCTTCTCGGCCCAATGCGCCGATGCCCGCCGATCCGATCCGCGCCTGGGCGTAGCCCGTGGCGATCGCCGCCAATCCGATGGCCAAACCGGCTCCTATTGCCAGGAGTCCAACGTCCATGGTCATCCCTTTCTCTCGACCAAACCGAAGGGGATGAACGCAGTCCCGTCACCTTCGTAGAACTTCCCGAAGAACTCGACGTAGTGGAGACGGAGCGCCTGGATGGTCGGGCTGAAGACGCCGAGCGCCAGGTTGAGGGTGTGGAAAGCGTCGCCACGATGATCCCGAACCAGAGGGGACCGAGTGATCCGAGTTCGTTGGCGACTCGCGCCAGATACACGGAGGCGATTCCGATGGCCGCGATCCTGAGGTACGACAGGACGTTGCCGATGAGCCCGATCAGCTCGAGCGGTCCGGTCAGCAAGCCCATGGGCCCTTCCATCGGCGATCATGAGCACCGTGCCGACCACGACGACGGCCACGGCCGGGGTCATGAGTCCGTCGGGCAGCTGGCCGACGGCGACGCCGACGACCAGAACATGCCACCATGGCCAGATGTTCCCGACGGAGGTGCGAAGCCGTTTCCGGTCTGCGACCGGCCGGCGCTCCACACCCCGAGGACCAGGCCGAGAGTGACGTGGGCCGCCCCGACCGCGACTGGCGAAGATCAGAAGCGGTTCGAGGGCTTCTTCTCGATTCACCCACAAAGGCTCGAGTCCGAACAAGCGGTGGCCGAGATCACCGAGCAGCTCGCCGTACATGACTCCCCAAAGAATCGTCCACCCGGCGGCGAGCACGAACACCTTGGCGAACTCGGCCACGCTCGGCGACGAGATCCGACGTATCGGTGCCGCACGTAGAGGGCAACGGCCAGGAGCAGCGCCCCGTACACAATATCGCCGAGCATCATCCCGAAGAAGAGCGGGAGAAAGATCATCATGAGCGTCGTCGGATCGAGGCTGCCGTATCGAGGGGTGGAGAGCAGGCTCACCAGCGACTCGAACGGCCGGGCCATCGGGCGGTTCGACATCAAGCACCGGCGGTTCCTCGTCCTCGCCGATCGGGGCGAGTTCGACGATCACCTCACCGTCGCCCACCGCTGCGACCTGACGCCTGAGGTCCTCGAGACGGGGCGCAGGGACCCAGCCGGACAGCACGAAAGTGTGGGGGGTCGCACCCAGATGTCGGATGGCGGTCAACTGGTCGAGGCGATCGATGCGCTAACGGCGGGCCGTCACCCAGTCGCCCTGAGGGCGGATGATGTCGGTGATGCGGTCCTGGATGCCGTCGATCTCGACGGGGAGTTCGACCAATCGCCGTTCCATGAGGGTGATGGCTTCGCCGGAAGGGAACCGATTCGAATCGATGAGGCAGGCGGACCCGGTTGACCTGTTGTCGGCCCAGAGTGTCTGGATCTCGGCGTTGGCCTTCTTCGGAGTCACGATCACGGCGCCGACCGTGTCTGCGTCGACCTGGCCGGAGATGATTTCGAAATTGCCGGCCAGGAGCTCATCGAGTGCGCCGTTGAGGTCACCAAGCACCGAGGCGTGGCGGGCGTCGAGGATGACCGCGTCGGTGTCGTAGCCCTCCAGTTCGGTCAGCTCGGGCACCAAAGGCAGCAACCGTCTGAGCGACTGAAGATGGCGTGGAAGGGTGTCCTGCTCAGCTTGACGCTCCTCGAGGGTTCGGGCCAGGGCTTCGATCTCGGGTGCGGTTGCTTCGAGCTCATCCCGAACCGTCGCCAGGTCGACGGTTCGGGTGTCGCTCGGAGGCGGATCGGCGCTGAGCGCCAGCAAGGCGTCCAGACGGGCGCGTAGGTAGCGGAGTTCCTCGATTTGGTGAATCTGGTCGTCGTCGGCCGCCAGTGGGGGGAGGGTGACGGAAGCGTCCTGCGTGACGTCGATGAGCTGGATTGCAGACAAGCGATGGAGCGCCGCGAGCGTCGACTGGAGCCGACGCCGGTGACCTATCACGTGCACCTTGGTCATGGGAACGAGCATTTCTAGTCCGTTCCGTAGTCGGGTAGAACCACCCCCACCATGGCGTCGACGAGCCGATCCAACTCGGGTTCCACAACCGAGCGAACCGAGGCGATACGGGCGTCGAGGTTTCCGGAGATTTCCGCGGCCCGTAGCTCGGCCGCCGCCACCGCAGCCGCGAACCGCTCATCGGCGGCGGTCCGGCCTTGGGAGCGGGCTTCCTCGACAATGCGCACCGCTTGGCGGCGAGCTTCGGTGATGGCCTGTTCGGCTCGCTCGGCCTCGGAGGTGACCGACCTGGCCGCAGCAAGCTCCGCAGCGCGAATGTGTGCCAGAGGGGTTGCGGGGTTGGTCACGATGGTCCGGCCCTGCTCAATCGGCGCTGACGTTGGGCCTTGGCTCGCTTCAGCCGGAACCTATCCTGACGTTCCCGCTCGTCGAGGATCGACTGGATCATGTTGGTCTCTCGCTCGAGCTGGGGGATGACGATGTTCTCGAGTGCGTTGACCCGGCGGGTGGTCGTAGCGATCTCCTCGACCAGACGCCGGAGGCGAAGCTCGCGTCCGGCCAGTTCGAGGGCGAGCTCGAGTTCGGTTTCGAACATCTCGGCGGCTCGATCGATGCGAGCGCTGGTCCCTGTCAGTCCATACCCGCGATTGAGGACGGATCGGCGCACCGGGTCGTATTCGATATCGGCGATTCGGACGCCCATGATGTAGATGGGTCGGGCGTCGAGCGGGATCCCTACGGCCCCAACCGTGGCCGCGGACCGGACCAGATCGGGTCCATCGAAAGCGTCGGCGTAGATGAGCGCCCGGCGAGCAGCTCCGGCCGCCCGTTCCAAGGCACCTTCGCCCGACAGCACCAGGTCGGCGACCTTGCGAAACTCCTTCATGAGTTGGTCGCGCTTGTCCTCCAGGAGATCACGACCCCGCCGAGCCAATTCGAGCTGACTCTTACGGGCCAGCAGCTCGGATCTGGTTGCGGTGAGCTGTTCCATGACGCCTCCGTCACATCCCAGTATGCGGTCCCTGCCGCTCGACCGGATCGGCCGGAGGTCCCAACTTCGCCAATCCGGGCCAACCGGCCCTAATTGCCCGAACGGGAGGAGGGAATCCGGGAGAGGGACCGGGAGGGGTCCGTGGCCGGGTCGCACGCCACGCGGTCCACCACGATGGCTCCTCTAGCATGCGGCGCATGCGACGACTGGCGCCGGCGATTGCGATTCTGACAGGGGCATTGCTGTTGCTGGTTCGCGCCTACGAGCGGTGGTGGTTCCCGAGGGACCCGGAGCGGCAGATCGATTCGTCGGCGAGAGTCTTGGCCCCCGCAGACGGGCGTATCGTCTATGTGGAGGCGGTCGAGGAGGGCGTTGTCCCTATCGCCGTGAAGGAGCGACGGGAGATATCGCTCGACGAGATCGTCAAGGGCGATGCACGCCCGCCGGGCGGAGTGCTCATTGGCATCTTCATGTCTCCATTCGACGTGCACTACCAACGGAGCCCGATTGCTGGTGTCGTCAGCGAGGTGTCATACCACCCGACGTCGTTCAACCATGTGATGGGAAGCATGTTCCTGCGGAACCTCGTCGGCATGGAGCCGCTCTATGCCAAGTCACCTCACATCTACGAGAACGAGCGGAATGTGGTTCGCATCGACGGGGAGCGTCTGACCGCCTTTGTCGTGCAGATCGCCGACCAGCAGGTGAACAAGATCGACTGTTATGTCTCCCAGGGCGACCGGGTCGAAATGGGTGAGCGGATCGGCATGATCCGGCGCGGGAGCCAAGTCGACCTGTTCCTTGTCGGTGTCACGGTCGAGGACCTGGAAGGTGTCGATGTGGGCGCCAAGGTGGCCGCAGGGACAACCGTGCTGGTCGGGTGATGCCGTCGAGATTCGGCACGGCCCGTTCTGGCGGAGCTCAGGTGAGTTCGGCGGGCAGCTGTGCTCGCCTGGACTCGATGACGGTCGTGGCGTTGGCGCCGGCGAAGCGGCCGCCAAAATACGTCCGGAATCCCCATGCTGAGATCCGATCGCCGAACAGACGGTACTGGGCAGCCCCGCGGTAGAGCTGGAGAAGGTAGATGGGCGGGCGATCGGATTTTGACGTGTACCGGTCCTTCGCGGCGTTCCAGATGCCGCCATACCCAACGGCGGCGAGCCCGTGTTTGGCTGCGAAGGCCACCGATTCGGCGATGATCGCCTCGTAGGCGTGATGGTTGTTCCGTGATCGATCGAACCCACCCTCAGAGAGCTCGAGGCGATCTCGATGGCGCACGAACGACTGGAGACCAGTGAGACGAGCCCCTTCCGAGGTGTAGATGTGTACGGCGTCGGCGCAGTTGCGGAAGAAGGAACCACACGCCCGATAGGCATACTCACGGAACTGCCACCGGCCCACCCCGCCGTGGTGGCGGTACGTCGAGTACACGAGATCCGAGAAACGGCGGGCGAGTTCGGCGTCGACCGGACCCTCGACGACATGGACCTCTCTGCCGTCCTTGGCGTGGTCTCGCACATGGCGGCGCAGGCGTTTGTGTCCGGCGAGAAACTCATCTCCGCTGTTCAACTGGCGGGTGTCGATCTCGCCGATCTCGTAGTCGGTGCGGAGGAGCCGGTGCCGGACGAATGGCAGGGCCGCCCGAATGTCGGCGTCGATGCGGCCGAAGAAGACGGCGTAGTACATGGATCGGGAGGCCATGGCACGGAGCAGTGCGCCGGCGACGGCAGGCCGATCCACGCCGGTTGCGTAGTAGATCGACGTGTCCCACCCGACATGGTTGCCTTCCCCGAGGATCTGTTTGATCGAGACGAATGGCCGGACGCTCATCAAGCTGGTCACTCCGAGGAGATGTCCCTCTCGGTCGACTGCGCGCAGAAGCTGGAAGTAGCGTCCGTTGGGAGGAATCACATCGAGCATGGCCGGAGCGATGCCCCGACGGTCGAGATCGTCGAGGAGGACCGCTCGTTCCCTGTCATGGAGTGGCCGTCGGGAAACCTCTACGGTGATGCCCCGTCCGCTGTCCTTGGGTGGGTGAGCAGATTGATCGACCATGACCCCAATCTAGGGGGCCGCGCCGGAGATTCCTGACCACCGGGATGGCAGTGGGCACGGGAGGTCGGTGGGCGGCATGAGCCACCGCGTGTGACGTCGCCGATATCCGATCGGCAAGGAGGAGGGGCCGCCCCACGGGCGGCCCCTCCCACAGTTTCTCGACTATTCCCGTCAGCGAGCTTCGAGTGCCTCGATCAGTTTCGGGAGAACCTGGTGGACATCGCCGACGATTCCGAGGTCCGCCACCCCGAATATCGGGGCTTCCTCGTCCTTGTTGATGGCGATGATCACTTTGGAGTCCTTCATCCCGACGAGATGCTGCATGGCACCGGATACTCCGGCCGCGATGTACACATCCGGCTTGACGGTCTTGCCGGTTTGGCCGACCTGCTTGGCATACGGCACCCATCCGGCGTCGACGATCGCACGAGTGGCTCCAGTTGCGGCGCCGAGTGGCTTCGCCACCTTCTCGATCATGTCGAACGCTTCCGCGGAGCCGAGTCCCCGTCCGCCGGCGACGATGACGGCGGCGTCCTCGATCTTGGGTCCAGCCGATTCCTCGGTGAAGGAACCGGTGCTTCGTGCCTCACCTGCGTGGCCGGCTGAGCCCAGAGCTACGGACATCACCGTGGGGGACCCGCCGGTGCCGGGTTCAGCGGCAAACGACTTGGGTCGAGCGATGATCAAGTGGGGTGGATCAGCTGCGAAGACCGTCTCGACGAGGGTGCTGCCTCCGAAGATCTCGTTCACCACGCTCACCGCGCCACCGTCGACCGAGAAGTCGACTGCGTTGGACAGGATCGGTCGGTCGAGGGTTGCGCTGAGCGCCCCGACAACGTCGCGGTCGGTGTAGGTGAGTCCGAAGACGACCACGTCGGGGGCATGTTCGGAGATGAGCCCTTCGAGGGAGGCGGCTATCGCGGCCGTGTCCAGTCCGCCATCCGATGGCGTCAGGTGGTACACGGTTGCGGCGCCGTACGAACCCAAGGTGGCGAATATGGCATCCGATCCCGCCCCGTAGTAGACGACTGACGTCTCGCCGATGCTGCGCGCCTTGGTGAGGAGCTCGAGCCCGACGGTGGCGGGGGCGCCTTGTGCTTCTTCGATGAATACCCAGACCATGCTCAGATCACCTTCGCTTGTTCGAGAAGCGCCACGATCTTGAGGTGCGCTTCGCCCTCGTCGACGACTTTTTCTCCGGCGTTTCGTGAAGGCGCCGGCCGTACCTCGGTGATGGACTGGCTGGTCGCCGGTGTGACGCCCAGTTCGCCGGCCGTCAGTTGGTCGATCGGCTTCTTCTTGGCATCCATGATTCCCTTGAAGGTGGGGTAGCGAGGCTCGACGACTCCGGCGGTGACCGAGACCAGCGCGGGGGCGTCGGCTTCGACACTGTCGTACCCGGTGGCTGTCTGCCGGTCGATCTTCACGACCGTGCCATCGACTTCGATCTTCTTGGCGTAGGTCAGAGCGGGGACAGCCAGCAGGGCTGCGACTTGCTGGGGGACAACGCCGCTGTAGCCGTCGGTTGACTCGGTTCCGGCGATGACGAGGTCGAATCCCTCGCGGGTGATGGCGGCTGCCAAGACCTTGGCGGTGGTGAGTGCGTCGGCTCCCACCAGTGCGGAGTCATCGACGACGACAGCCTTGTCGGCGCCCATGGCGAGTGCTTGGCGGATGCCGTTGAGGTTCCCGGCCGGGCCCATCGAGAAGAGGGTCACAGTGCCTTCTGTTTGCCCTGCGATCTGGAGCCCAACCTCAACGCCGTACCGGTCGGTGTCGTCGAGCACTTGCTCGTTGGGTCGACGAAGGTAGTGGGTTTCGGGGTCGAGCTCGTACGGATTCGCAGGATCCGGGATCTGCTTCACGCAGACGGCGATCTTCATGCCACGCTCCTTCTGGTTTGGTTGATCTTCGGAATGTTAACGGCGGTTTACCGAAACTCGGAATCGACTCGCGGAGGCTAGTGGGGCGGCGGTCGAAGGGACGCCAGCCTCTACCCTTTGATGATGCAACCGAGCAATCGCGAGAAGGCTATCGACTACTTGAGGGGGCTGAGGCTGGCCAACGCCCCCGAACTTCGAAAAGCGCTCACCGACCAGGAGGCCGCTCAAGACACCTACCACCGTGTGTTCCTGCCCGAACTTCTTCCACAGCTCAGTGCGTCCGGATTCAATGCCTTCCTTCGGTACGAAAACGACAGGCATTGGTGGGGCGCGGCCCATCACGGTGAATTGGTGGAGACTCAGATGACCGTCCTCCGCCCGGCACTGACGCTTCTGCTCGACGAGTCGGTGCCGATCGCGGATCGGCTCGACTCACTGACCGGGGAGGATCGAGTGGAGCCGGGTACGTCTCTCGATCGTGATGCGATCACCCCGATCCTCCACTTCGTCTATCCCGCGGAGTATGGGGTGTGGAACGACCTCGCCAGGTCCGCCATGCACTATCTCGGGCTGTATCCGTCTCTTCGCGGTCTCGCCACCTTCGGGACCCAATATCAGGTGGTGAACCAGACCCTTCGAGGCGTTGCCAGGGAGGCGGGCTTGGATCTCGGCACGCTCGACTGTCTGTGGTGGTTGGACGAGAAGACCCGGGCGGGGGGATCAGGCCCGGCGCCGAAGCCCGAACCGGCACGGACCAAGACCAAACGGCCGGCCAGCCCGACGAGGCGGCCTCCGCCCCGGGCTGCTCGCCGAACCTCGCAGCCGACGTTCATCTGTACGGCGTGCTTTGGCACCAAGGTCGAACACCTTCGGGTGCCCGACACGGACATGTGCGTCGATTGCGTCCGGCGCTAGCGCCGGACGCCCGTTCATATCAACGCGGGCAGCAGCGCGTCGAGAAGCGTGGTGAAGCGATCCTTGGCCCGGGCGGCAGTCTCCTTCACCTCTTCGTGAGAGAGCGCGGTGGGCGAGATTCCGGCGGCCAGGTTGGTGACCAGCGAAATACCGAGGACTTTGGCCCCCATGTGGCGGGCGGCGATGGCTTCGGGAACGGTGGACATCCCGACCAGATGACCCCCCATGCCTGCCACCATGCGGATCTCGGCCGGCGTTTCGTACGTGGGCCCCGTAAACCATGCGTAGATGCCCTGCTGCAAGGGCACGTGTACCTCGTGGCCGATCCGTTGGGCGAGCGAGCGCAGTCCCGCATCGTACGTGTGTGACATGTCGGGAAAGCGTGGTCCGAGTCGCTCGTCGTTGGGTCCGTGAAGCGGGTTCTGACCGGTGAGGTTGAGGTGGTCCGAAATGAGTACGAGATCGCCGGGTTCGAGGCCCAGTCCCACCCCTCCAGCGGCGTTGGTGAGGAGCACAACCTTGGCTCCAGCCGCCACGGCCGATCGGACCGCGAACACGACCTTGTCCAGCGGATGTCCTTCGTAGTAGTGGGCACGCCCGGCGAGCACGAGGACCCTGCCCTCGCCAACCGGCGCCGAGTAGAGCGTGCCGGCATGGCCGGAGACTTGCGGTAGCGGAAACCCCGGTATCTTTTCGTAGGAGACGGCGATCGCATCGGGCAGACGGTCGCCGTAGTCGCTCAGACCTGACCCGAGTACGACCGCAACGTCGTGCCGATCGTGGCCGGTGGCTGCGGCGATGGCCGCGGCCGCTTCTGTGACTCGCTCGTAGGTGTCGGTCATTGTGCCTCCACTCGGTCGATGATGAGAGGTGGAACCGGGATGGGATCTCCGATCTCGAACGCACTGAGAATGAGTGGCATGGCGTGTTCGAGCTGCTCGGACTCCCGGTAGTGGACCGTGGCCAGGGCCTCGCCTTGCGCGATCGTGTCGCCGACTTTGTGGTGAACCGTGATGCCGACGGCCGGGTCGATGGAATCCTCCTTGCGTTCTCTTCCGGCGCCGAGCCGCATTGCGGCTACCGCGATATCGAGGGCATCACATTTGCGGAGAGCTCCGGACGTCTCGGCGCCGACCTTCTCACGGTGGGGAGCGGAGGGGAGGAGACTTGGGTCATCGATCACCGACGGATCGCCCCCCTGGGCTTCGATCACCTCGCCAAACAGTTCGAGAGCGCGTCCCGATGTCACTGTCGCTTCGAGACGGGTCCGAGCGTCGGCTGGGTCGGTGGCGATCCCGGCCAAGAGCAGCATCTCCACGCCGAGGGCGAGGGTCACCTCGGTGAGGTCGTCCGGGCCTTCGCCTTTCAGCACATCGATCGATTCACGAACCTCCGAGGCGTTCCCGACCTCGTGGCCGAGCGGCTGATCCATCGCCGTGAGGAGGGCAACGACTTTCGTGCTGTGGGCCGCGCCAATACCGACCATCGTCTCAGCCAACAGCCTCGCCTGGGCGACATCCTTCATGAACGCGCCGCGACCCACCTTCACGTCGAGGACGAGGCCGTCGAGATCCTCGGCCAGCTTCTTCGACATGATCGACGAGGAGATGAGAGGGATCGACTCGACCGTCCCGGTGGCGTCGCGTAACGCGTAGAGCTTTCGGTCGGCCGGTACCAGGGTCTCGGACTGTCCGGCCAGGACCAGGCCGGTCTTTTGGAGGATGCGTTCGAAGGTGGCGGGGTCGAGGTTGGTGGTGAAGCCGGGAATGGTCTCGAGCTTGTCGAGTGTGCCACCGGTGTGTCCGAGGCCGCGACCGCTCATCATCGGGATGGCGACCCCGCAGGCAGCCACCATGGGTCCCAGGGGGATGGAGACCTTGTCGCCTACCCCTCCCGTGGAGTGTTTGTCGATCTTCGGTGCCGCGACATCGGACAGCTCGAGCACTTCACCGGAGTGCATCATCGCCTCGGTCCACACCGCCAGTTCCTCATGGGAGAGACCATTGAGGTATACCGCCATGGCCATGGCCGCCATCTGGTAGTCGGTGACGGTGCCGGTGGTGTATCCCGTGATCAGCCAGCGGATCTCGTTGGCGCTGAGCCGGCCGCCGTCGCGCTTTCGTTGGATCAATTCGACTGTGGTCATGCGATGTCCTGCCAGAACGACACGCCCTGATCGGGCGCCGGCAAACCGAATCCCTCGGCGATCGTGGCGGCGATATCGCAATACTGGGCGCGGTCGCCCAGGTTCTTGCCTGCTGCGTTTCGACCTGCCACGAGCAACGGAACGTACTCCCGGGTGTGGTCGGTAGAGCCGTCGGTCGGATCGTTGCCGTGGTCGGCGGAAAACATCAGCACGTCGTCGGGTCCGAGGGCGGCGACCAACCGCGGAATATACGAATCGATGACCTTGAGTCCCTCGTAGTAGCCCGTGGGGTTCTCGCGGTGGCCGTACACCATGTCGAGGTCCACCAGATTGGTGAAGATGATCCCCCGGTCGGAATTGGCCATGGCAGACAGGGTGCGTTCCAAGCCGTCGGTGTCGCCTTCGGTGTGTTCGGCTGAGGTGAGGCCTTGACCTGCAAAGAGGTCCTCGATCTTGCCGATGCCGTGCACGGGGATTCCCTCGCCCTTGGCAACGTCCAGGAGGGTGGGCGAGTGCGGCGGCATGGCGTAGTCGTGACGGTCGTAGGTTCGTTGGAATGAGCCGGGTTCGCCGACGAAAGGTCGGGCGATGATCCGCCCGATGCGGTACTCGTTGCAGTGCCGGCGAGCGATCTCACACACACGGTAGAGCTCCTCGAGTGGCACGCGATCCGTGTGGGCGGCGATCTGAAACACCGAGTCGGCTGATGTGTAGAGAATCAACGCACCTGTCTCCAGATGGCGAGGACCGAGATCTTCGATGATCACGGTTCCGGAAGCCGCATAGTTGCCGATGAACTCGTGGCCCGACTCCTCGGCGATGGCCTTCACGAGTTCATCCGGAAAGCCGGTGTCGGTGTAGGTGGCGAAAGGTTCTCTGGTGATGACACCGGCGATCTCCCAGTGCCCGGTGGTCGAGTCTTTGGCGGCGGACGCTTCCGCGCAGCGCCCGAAGGCCATGGCCGGCGAGGGGTGCGGAGGCATTCCGTCCAAACCCGGGTGCAGGTTTCCGAGTCCCGCCGCGGCGAAGTTCGGGAGGTCGAAACCGCCGACGGCCGTCGCAGTGTGCCCCAGCGTGTCGGCCCCTTCGTCGCCGTACTCGGCGGCGTCGGGTGCCTCTCCGGCTCCACATGAATCCATGACGATGATGATGGCGGTTCTCAGCTCTTTCATCCTTTCACCCTACCCTGAGCGTTGCGAGGCTTCGATACAAGCGATGGGTAGGCTCGAGATCATGAATGATCCGCAGGAACGCGGTATTCCGGACGCTGAGCGGCGCCCCGAAGGGTTCGTTCTCCGGGACTTGGGGGACACCCCGGGGGCTGCCTTGGCGATGATGGGATTTGCCGGCGTCTTCATGGTCATCCCGCTCCTGGTGGGGGTGGTGTTCCTGTTTGTGTCGATCTCGCAGGGCTCGGGGTTCTCCGGAGTGATCGCATTCATTGTCATCGGCGTGTTTCTCCTTGTGGGCGCGGCGATTTTCCGCGCCGGGTTTGGGAAGTATCAGACGACACGTCAATGGGAACCGGGAGAACTGACTGCGCCGGTCTGGCCTGTTCCGCTTGGCCGCCCTGTGGAACTCAGATTCAGGCGACTGGCGCGCAGCGCGGATCCATCCGGTGTCACGCTGGTTGGTCGCCTGGTGCTCCGGGAGTCTGTCACGTTCCGCCAGGGCACGGACACGCGGACCGTGACCGAAGATGTCGCCCTGTACCCCTTGGACGTGACGATGCAACTCTCGAATACCCCGGGGTTGGCAGCCGACTTGACGGTGACCGTTCCACGAGATGCGCCGCCTTCCTTCGAACTGCCGCACAACCGACTGCAGTGGTGGGTCGAGCTCGACCCTGTGGGTGGGGGAGATGACTCGAGGTTCAAGCTCTGGGTGCGTCCCGAGGCAGCGCAGTGATTTCCTTTCGTCTCGATGATTCGCGGGCGCGCCCGGGCGAGCAGATCAGCGGCGCCGTCGCCTGGTCGGCGGACCAGAAGGCTCCGAAGGCGGTTGTCATCACCGCTGGTCTGGTCACGGAAGGCCGTGGCGATGCCGACGAGCTGACGGTGTATGAACGAACGGTGGTCGACCCCTCAACCGAGGGCTCGGCCGAGTTCGAGTTCGTTGTGCCGCTCGACGCGCCGTGCACCTACGACGGGCAGCTGATTCGCGCCAGATGGAGGGTGGCGGTCCGCCTCGATCTCCCCTGGGCGATCGACGCTCGGGACGAGGTGCCCTTCGCGGTGGTCGCCACGTGATCGATCCGTATCGGGCGGCGGGTTTGGAACGGAACCCGTTTGTTGTCGACGTCGGAGCGGTAGCGCCTGAGCTCTGGCTGGATCGTGGTTTCTCCGATGCGGAGGTGCGGCCCCGGACGCTCGTGCAGTTCTTGGGAGACAAGGGAGCTGGAAAGACATCGCACCTCCGGCACTGGCAAACGCAATTGGGGGGCGACTATCAGCACGTGGCTCCCGGACCCGCTCGTTTCCGTATCCCACCCCTGTCGAGTCCCGTGGTCTATTGGGACGAAGCCGATCGGATCCCGCCGGCGGTCATCGTCTTCTGCCTGCGAATCATGGCTACCAAAGAGGGAATGGTGGTGGCGGGAACTCACCGGGATTTGGCCCGTCTGGCTCGGTGGGCGGGACTGGATGTTACGAGCGTCAGGCTGAATACCGTCGGTGGAGACGAGGTTCGACGGTGGGCCGAACTGCGGATCAGCGCTGTCGCCACCGATGAGCGGCTGGCTCGGGAGGTGCTGGGGACAGTGCCCGTTGAGGACGCCCGACCGACCGATCAGACCTCCTGGCGAGAGATCGGTGATGTTCTCCACAGCTGGGCCGCCACCCGGGTCCGGGAATACTCGGATTCCATCCTGGGCTCGGGACCACGGCGGAGGGTCGACCGGAGCGCGGCGGTCTAGCGCGCGGTGCTCACCCTGCCGTTTCTCGTCTCGACGCCTTCTTCGGCGAGCAGGCGTGCTTGGCGTTCTTCGTAGCCCGGTACGAGGCGTCCCGACGAATTGACGACTCGCCACCAAGGCAAGCCTTCGGAGCCCCGCAAGAGGTTGCCGACGGCCCGGGCCGCACCGGGAAAGCCCGCCTCGGTAGCTACCTCGCCGTAGGTGGCCACCTCGCCTGGTTTGAGAGAAGTCAGGACCGCACGGACGGCGGTTTCAAAGGTGGCGCCGTCGGACGGCTCGACCATCAGAACGTTCCGAAGAGGCGATCTCCCATGTCGCCGAGACCGGGACGGATGTAGAACTTGTAGTCGAGTTCCCGATCCACGGTGGCGGTGACAACCCGAACATCCGGGTGGTCGGACTCCATCTGCTCGACGCCGATCGGGGCGGCCAGCACGCAGAGGGCGGTGATGTCGGTGGCACCCTTGTCCTTCACCTTCTGCACCGCCCACGACAGCGATCCGCCGGTGGCCAGCATCGGCTCGAGGATGAAGACCCGGCTGGTCGCCAGATCGGGGAGCTTCGTGTAGTACTCCATCGGTTGGATGGTCTCCTCGTCGCGAGCCACCCCGATGTATCCGACCTTGACGTCGGGGATCATGTCGAACACGGCGTTGAGAAGCCCTAAACCGGCTCGGAGGACAGCGACCGCGACGAGGTTGTCGGCGACCAGATGTCCCGGAGTGGTCTCCAGGGGCGTATCGACTTGGACTTCTTTGAGAGCGACGTCCTTGGTGGCTTCGAAGATGAGGAGATAGGCGAGGCGGCGGGCTGCTTCGCGAAACTGTTGCGGACCGGTGTCTTTCTTGCGCAGGAGAGTCAGATAGTGCTGGGCAAGCGGGTGGTCGACCACGGTCAGGCTCACGAAATCCTCCTCGACGAATCCGGGCGCGACTCTAGTAGTGGCGAGCTGTATTCGTACCGGGGAGAACGGTGACGGTTTGCGTTCAGGCAGGAGGCTTTAGCGGTCAGGGTGGGTTGCGGGTGCCGGCGGGTGGTCGGAATCTGATGCGGCCGGGGGCGCTTTCGGGGTCGATCGTGTAGTCCTGTCCGTGGATGACCACGTGGTGGTGGCGGGCCCTTAGGGCCCGTTGCAGAAAGCTGGCGCGTTCTGCAGGCTCGGAGTGTGGGCGTCGGGGCCCGGTGGGTCCGCCGTGGGACCAGGGCACCATATGGTGGGGTTGGAGGCGGTAGCGAGAAGAACAGCCGTCGGCGGTGCAGTTCCCGTCTCGGGCGACGACGAAGCGGCGGAGCTTGGGTGGGATGGCTCGGGAGGCGTGACCAACCGCGAGCGGTTGGCCGTCTTCGGTCCGGGCAAGGACTTCTACGGTGCCTTCGCAGAGGATCCGCTGAAGGGTGGCGGGTCCGACTCGGGGTCCTTGGGCGATCCACACCCCGGTTTCGGCGGACGTCGAAGCGGCTTCGGCGGCGTCGACGAACACGGTGACCAGCGGAGCGGCCGAGCCGTTCCCTGGTTCTGTGCCGGTGGTGGCGGCGAAGGAGTCTTGGGCGATGGAGACGAGGGCGTCGGAGGAACGTTGGGCCCGGCTGTGGGAGTCGGGTCCGGTGGGGAGGTGGTCGCCCCGTTCCAGGAGGGCCTTCTCGACGAGTCGGCCGTCGTAGCCGGGCAGGGTGCCCCACAAGTTCCAGACGGATTCGTCCAGGTTGAGTTGGAGCATCACCGCCCTGGCGAGGTAGGCGTGGCGTTCGTCGACCGTGGTGAGACGGCGGCGCAGTGCTGCTTGGCGACGTAGTCCGGCAATGTCGAAGCGGGCGGCCTGTTGGAGGTCGGCGTCTTCGGTGGCGGCGGTGGCGGTGCGGGCCAGTTGGGCGGCCCGGTCGAAGGTGACGTCACCGTCGGCCAGGGCCCGGCGGGTGGCAGGAAGGTCCGCAAGGGTTCGGGTGGTGTGGGCCAGGTTGCGGGCGGTTTCGGGGGCGAGGTCAAGGCGTCCGGTCACCCATTCGGCCAGGGTGCGGCATCCGTCTCCGGTCGGGACCCGACGCCGGTCCAACTCCGAAAGGACGGCCATCTGCACGGCCCGGGCTTGACCGACTCGGGCTTCGGTGTCGGCCAGAAACACCTCCAACGCGTCGGTTGTGATGCCGATCAGGTCAGCGGTTCTCATACCCTCAACGTATCAGTCACCTATGACAGAACCCGAAGGATCGAGGTGCTGAGTTTCCCATCCCGATCGTGCCGTGAGGGACTCCTAAGCTCGTGCGTGTCGGTGTCGAATGCACGCAGTCTCGCGGGTCGCCAGAGTCGACTTGGTCTCGATTGGCGACTGCCGAGCACCTGGTTGGGGCGGTTGGTCGAGGCGTGGGTTGCCGTGTCAGCCGGTGTTGCGCAGGCCTGCGGCGATTCCGTTGACGGTCAGCAGGAGAGCTCGCCGCAGCAAGGGGTCGTCGCCCGTCTCGGTTCGTGAGCGGGCCAGCAGGGCCACCTGGAGGTAGTTGAGCGGATCGAGGTACCGGTCTCGGACCGCCAGGGTGCGCTTCAGGGTCGGGTTGGTGTCGATGAGGTCGGTTTCGCCGGTCACGGCCAAGATCTCTCGGGCGGTCAACTCGTATTCCTGGCGGATCACGTCGAAGACTCCCCGATGCTCGGGTGCAACGAGGAGATCTACGTACCGTTTTGCGATGGTCAGGTCGGTCTTGCGGAGGGTCATCTCGACGTTGGCCAGGAACGTCGACATGAACGACCAATGTTTGTACATCGAATGGAGCTCGTCGGCCAGGCCGGCGCGGCGGGCGTGGGCGAGGCCGGTCCCGACCCCGAACCAGCCGGGGAGGATCTGGCGGGTCTGCGTCCATCCGAACACCCAGGGAATGGCGCGGAGACTGTCGAGTCCGTCACTGGGCTTGCGACGGGCCGGACGCGAACCGATGTTGAGGTCACCCAACTCATCGACAGGGGTGGATGAGCGGAAGAACTCGACGAGGTCGTCGGACTCCACGAGGTCTCGATACGCCTGGAAGGCTGCTTCGGAAATGGCGTCCATGGTCTGGTCCCACTGCGCCAGGACCTCGGGAGGCTGGCGGGGCGACCGGTGCAGTGTTGACGCCTCCAAGACCGCCGCCAGAGTGAGCTCGAGGTTGCGGCGCGCCAACCTGGGGAGGCCGTACTTGTCCGAGATGACCTCGCCTTGTTCGGTCAGTTTCAATGAACCGTCAACCGTGCCGAAGGGCTGGGCCATAATGGCGGCGTGGGTGGGGCCGCCTCCGCGTCCGACCGTTCCGCCTCGGCCGTGGAACAAACGCAAGACGACCTGGTGGCGGGCGGCGACGTTCCGAAGGTCGCGTTGCGCCTTGTAGATCTCCCACTGCGAAGTCGTGATCCCGCCATGTTTGTTCGAGTCCGAGTAGCCCAACATCACTTCCTGGACGTCGCCCCGAACTGTGACGAGCTGTCGGTAGCCGGGGTCGGAGAGCATCTCGTCGAGGATGGTGCCGGCAATCCGGAGTTCGTCGATGGTCTCCAGCAGTGGCACGAAGCCCACGGTGGCGATCCCGGTGTGGACGTCGACCAGACCGGCCTCGCGGGCGAGGACGACGGCCGCCAGCACGTCCTCCATGCCTCTCGTCATCGAGATGATGTAGCTGTCGATGACCTCGCCCCCGAATCTTTCCTGTGCTTCTCGAATGGTGAGGAACGTGTCCATGGTGGTGCGAGGCTCGCCGTCCAGAATGGCGGTCGGTGAGGACAACGGACGGCGAGCGAGTAGTTCCTCCGACAGCACGGCCCGTCGTTCGGATGCCGACATGCTGCGGAAGTCGATGTCGAGTCGTTCATAGAGAACACTGAGGAGATCGTGGTGTTTCTCGGCGTGCTCTCGTATGTCCATCGTGGCCATCCGAAAACCGAACGCGCCGACGGTGCGAATGAGGCGCGCCAGTGAACCCTGGGCGATCAGCTCGCCCTGATTGGCCTCGAGCGAGTGGGCCATGACCTGCAGATCGTCGATCAAGTCCTGGGAAGTGAGGTAATCCCTTCCCGGCCTGTGCTTGCTGCGCTCGGCGATGCGGGTGCGGGTGGCGTGCAAACGTTGGTGAATGAACCCGCACTTGAGCCGGTAGGGCTCCTCGGCGTTCATCGTCCCAAAACGATCGAAGACCTCGGGGAGTGCGGCCCTGTCCCGGATGAGGCTGGCGGAGAACTCTTCGCTGATGTCGTGGATCGCCACTGACGAGCTGACTTCGGCGGATAGCGCCTCGACAGCTGCGATGAGGTTCCGGAGGCCATGCTCGTGCTGCATTTCCAGCACCTCCATGGTCACCTCGGGAGTCACGAACGGGTTCCCGTCCCGGTCCCCTCCGACCCACGTCCCGAAGCGAATGGGGCTGGAAGTGTCCGGCTGATCGATGCCGAGCCGCTGCACCTGGAGGTCGTATTCCTCGAGGAGCCGGGGGACCACCTCGGAGAAGAGCTGATCGAAGTAGAAGAGCGTCGAGCGAGCTTCATCCAAGGGCTCCGGTTTGTCGAGGCGCAGCTCGTCGGTTTGCCAGATGAGGTCGATGACCTCGGCAACTCGCCGGTCGATTCGCCGACGATCCGCCTCCGACGCTCGTGGGTCGAGTCGTTCCTCGAGGAGGAGGGCTATGTCGGCCAGCTTGGTGAGAATCGAGCGGCGGGCGGCCTCGGTGGGGTGGGCGGTGAAGACGGGCTTCAGCTCGATGCGGGCAACGATGTCGGCCAGTTGCTCACGGTCCACCTCTGCCGCCGACGATGCGATCGACAGTCGCCTCGAGCCATTCGGCTTCTCGCTCGGAGCGGGCGGCCAACTGCTCGACCCGATGGGTCTGTTCGGCGACATTGGCGAGATAGAAATAGGAGGTGAATGCCCTGACCAGCCGTATCGTCGTGGGGAGATCGAGGCCGGTCAGG
Source organism: uncultured Acidimicrobiia bacterium (assembly GCA_963752075.1). Classification (GTDB taxonomy): domain Bacteria; phylum Actinomycetota; class Acidimicrobiia; order Spongiisociales; family JAENVV01; genus CBDUEV01. Next base: position 525,158 of record CAVVWO010000002.1, on the reverse strand, counting down.
AGCCCTTCGAGGTCTGCTGCGTCGGCTTCGTCGGGTTGATCTCGAAGACGCTTGGTGAGGGCCCGAACCTTCTCGACCAGCTCCAACAGCTCCGGCCCGTGCTGGCGGGTCAAGGTCTCGCCGAGTTGGGTTCCCAGGCGGCGGATGTCTGCTCGAAGCGCGGTATCCCGGTCAGGTGCGGTCACCCGGGCAGGCTAACGGACCTGGTCGGCCGTCTGAACCGAAACGAGTGATCCTCCGGTCTTGGCGACACGAAGCGCTCGCCGATCTGCGTGGCGGCCGGCGAGCTCTTCTGCTCGGGCTTTGGGTCCGGCACTAGAGTGTCGACGGACCGGGGGTGGGGTCCCGACCGGGGTTCGAAGAGGGGGTTGTGGATGCAGATTGCCGTCATAGGTGCGGGTTACGTCGGCCTGGTACAAGCGGCCGGCCTGGCCGAGATGGGTCACCAGGTGCGGGTCGGTGAAGCCGATGCCGGTCGTCTCGAGATCCTGCAATCGGGTCGGTCGCCCATCATCGAGCCTGGGCTGGAGGAGGTCATTGCTGAGCGCCTCGGGTCAGGGCATCTCTCGTTCCATGGGGACAATCTCGCCGCGATCGAAGGGGCAGAGGTGGTCTTCATCGCCGTGCCGACGCCGCCCCTGGAAGACGGGTCCGCGGACCTGCGCATCCTCCGAACGGTGCTCTCCGAGATCCTGCCGTCCCTGCCCCGCCGGCAGCGTGACAACGATCAAATCGACCGTCCCCGTGGGCACCCTCGACATGATCGCCGATCAATACGGCACAGACGCTCTGGGAGTGAGCCTCGCCTCCAACCCCGAGTTCCTCAGGGAAGGATCCGCCCTCTCGGACTTCCGTCATCCCGACCGCGTCGTGATCGGCTCCCGTGACGAACATGCGGCCGCAGTACTCCACAAGCTCTACGAACCGATGGAGGCAGTACCGATCCTCGTGATGGACCCGGTTGCGGCGGAATTGGTGAAGTACGGCTCAAACGCCTATCTGGCCCTGCGCGTCACCTTCGCCAACTCACTCGCCAACCTGTGCGAGGTGGTTGACGCCGACGTCGCCGCCGTGCTGGAGGGCATGGGTTACGACCCGCGGATCGGCTCGCATTTCCTCAAGCCAGGTCCGGGATTCGGTGGCACCTGTCTTCCCAAGGACGCTTCTGCGCTGGTGTGGTCGGCGGCCGACGCCGGCTACACCTTCTCGCTGCTCGAGGCGGTCATCGCCGAGAACGAGGAACAACGGCGAAGGGTGGTCGCCAAGGTTCGCAATGCTCTCGATGGCGATCTGGCAGGCAAACGCGTCGCCCTGTGGGGTATGGCCTTCAAGGCGGGGACGAGTGACATTCGCGAGTCGCCGGCGCTTCAGGTGGGCCGGCTGCTGGCGGAGGAAGGCGCCATCATTCGAGCGTACGACCCGGCGGTTGAGGGACCGATGGACGGGTGGGAGAGGGGAACCTCGGCCATCGATGCCGCCTCCGGCGCCGACGCTGTCGTGATCGTCACCGAGTGGCCCGAATTCGAGAGCGTCGATCTGGCTGCCCTCACCGAGGCCATGGCCGGGGACGCCGTGATCGACGCCCGGAACCTCCTCGACCCGACCGAGGTGCGCTCTCACGACCTCAGGTATTGGGGCATCGGCCGCTGAGGTTCAGGAATCGGCGGCGGTGGCGAGTCGGACCGCCCGCCATGCCCAGCCAAGGCCGAGGACCGCGACGCCCGTCAGCCACACGGATACCTCGACGAAAACCGAGAGGGACAGGCACGACGCCAAGCCGGCCCATGACACCCAGCGGGGGAACCGTCGCCGATCATCGGGCAGTCGGAGCGCCGCCCAGTTGGTGATGGCGTAGTACAGCAAGACGGTCATTGCCGAGAAGGACCAGGTGAGGCGCACGTCTCCGATGGTGGCGACGACGGCGATCAGGATTCCTGAAAGCAGTACGGCCGGACCTGGTGATCCGTGGGACGACACGTGCGCCAGAGCGACGGGCATGTCACGCCGTCGTCCCATGGCCAGCCACACCCGGGAGAGCCCGAGGACGAGGTTCAGGAGCACCCCGAGCATCGCCACCACGGCCCCGATCTCGACGATCCGCGCTGCCGTGGGTGACGAGAGAAGGGAGGCGAGCGGTGCACCCGTTTCTAGACGAGACGCCACCTCCCATGTGCCGCTCGAGACGTACCAGCCGGCGGACGCGACGGCCGTGTAGAGCACGGCACTGACGATGAGCGTGAGGATGACGGCTCGTGGGATGGTTCGGGCGGGTTCGCGTACCTCTTCGCCGAGCGTGGCGATCCGTCCGTATCCGGTGTAGGCGACGAACATGAAGGCCACGGCCGTCAGCAGCCGGTTCCACGAGGGATCTGCAGATCCTTGCCCGACGGCGGTCCAGCTTCCCCCGCCTTGCACCAACCCGGCGAGAACGAACGTGGCGAGAGCCACGACCGTGACCGAGACCAGGAGGGCATTGGCTCCGGCCGTCCGTCGCACTCCCGAGAGCACGAGGAGCGTGACGGCGGCGGCAGCGCCGACGGCGACCGGCGTCGTGAATCGGGCATCCGCTCCGAAAAGCGTCAGAGCGTAGCCGGCGAATCCCAGGGCGGCGGTGGCGGCCGAGGCGGTCTTGGCGGTGACGAACAGCCATCCGGCCGTGTAACCGAGCCAAGGGCTCAGAAACTCGTAGCCGTACTCGTAGGTTCCGCCCGCGACCGGGTGAGCGGCGGCGAGCTGAGCCGAAGAGAGTCCGTTGAAGGTGGCCACCATCGCTGCCAGAGGAACCGCGATCAGAATCAGGCGACCGGCATCCGACGCGGCGATGGCGATAGACACGAACACTCCGGTTCCGAGAATCGACCCAAGACCTGTGATCACAGCGCCGAAGAGTCCGAGGTCTCGTCGTAGTGGTCCCGTCATCGCGGCGAGGCTACTCATCGCCGTCGTGCGGCGCCCGGAACTCGGAGAAGCTCCCGAACTCGGGCCCGCGCCATCCCGGATCGTCTTCTTGTGCCGCGCCTAGTAGCCGGAGTTGACGATGACGGGGCGGATTTCGATGACTTGGTAGGGGCGACCTTCGGCGACGACGACGGGCGGATAGAGGTTGAGTTGGTCTTCGAAGGTCCAGTAGCCCTGCCACAGCGTGGCGGTGGAGACCTGGTAGTCGCCCAGGGTTTCGTAGAGGTGCTCGACGGCGGCCCCGCCCTCGGTGCCCGAACCGGCGTCGTAGCTGGGGGCGGGGGAGAGCGGGGTGTCGGGGAAGTCGAGTTCGTATTCGTAGCCGCTCAGATCGAAACTCGACAGCGGTCCCCGATACGTGCAGTTCGTGTCGCAGTCGATATCCCAGTGGATCTCGCTCAGCCAGGCGTGCGCCGAGAGAATCCATTCCCGCCCGTAGGCGTTGATCGTGATGACTTCTTGGTCGATTCGGAACGTGTCGGTGGTCGGAAATTCGTACCACATCCAGGTCTCGAGGCCGGTGAGGCCGCGGGCGTCCGGGTTGAGCTGCACTTGGGCCGGGATGATCTCGCTGGAGAAGTTGGCCGGATCGGGTCCATCGAAGATGGTGAGGCAATTGAACGAGAATTCGCCGGTGACGTTGAGACCGCCGTTGAAGTTCTCCTCCCAGCCGGTCCCATAGCCCGAGTGCCAGCCGGGCTCGGGGAAGTCCGACCACCAATAGGTGGCGGACACCATGACGACCTGTTGGTTGCTGCACTCCCACTCCCCGTCGATGACGAGGGTGATGAGCCGATGTTGGTCAGGGTCTTCGGCGTAGGAGATCACGGTCGCATTGGCCGGGAGCCAGCCGTTCGTGTGAACGTCGCCGCAGTAGTTGATCTCGGTCCATCCCAAGCCCCTGGTGGTCACGAGGTCGTCGTAGATGCTGAGCGCAGCGACCTCCGTGTCGGAGAGATTCCACTGGGTGATCCGGCGGGGCCATTCGCCATTCTCGCGAGGTCCGAGCCCGGCGAGGTCTTCATCGTCGCTCGGATCGTCGGCGTTGTAGTGATCAATCACCTGGAACACGGATGCACACCGATATGTCTGTGCGGCTTGGACGTCGGATGGGAGACCACTGACGATCACGGTGCCGTCAATGGACCAACCGCTGAGCGACGAACTGCCGTTGCCCTCAGTCTGTGCAGCCGCCGTCCCGGCCGTGAGGAGCATGATTGCTGCGAAAACTGACGCAAATAGCCGCAGACTCCTCATGGCGTTCCATACCAATATTCCTGCCAGCCATAGTTCTGTAGGCGCAATCACAACTAGATGGCCAGGTTGGTCCACGGCAGGCACATTCCGGGCAACTGCGCCGGTTTCCTCGTCGACGATGTCGTAACCGTCGGAGGTTGAAACGAAGCGAATTGCAACGGAATCGTCGGGACAGGCCGCCCTAGTGGCATCCGTCATTGGAAGTTCATCAATCGACGCCACCGGAAGTCCCTCATTTTCAGAGGGCGTCGACGGTGTTACCGCAATCGACCCAAAGCTCTCGAGCGGATCCACGACGTTCCGCTCGGCCGTGCGTGCCGGACTTTCTCAATCGTGTGAACTCGCGCCAGTTCCTTGTCGGGGTAGATGGCGACCATCCAATACGAGTACGCAACCAGTTCCTTCAACGCCTCGATCGGATCGGGCTGGCGTAATGTTGGGAACGAAGAACTCTTCGAACGGGGATGCCGCTCTCCCTAGCCACTTCTTCTGCCAGAGCTTGCAGGGCGGCGGGGTCTCCGACGGTGCCTTCGGGGAGCGTGGTGGTGGGTGCCACGGTGGTGGTCGTCGGCGGTGCTGCCGTCGTCGTGGTGGTCGGGGGAGCCGGGGTCGTCGTGGTGGGTGCCACCGTGGCCGGGGGAACGGTTGTGGTGGTCGCCGTGTCGGAGCAGGCCGTCAGGACCAGCGCGGTCAGCAGCGCCATCACGAATATGCGATTCGATCCCTGCATCGATCCTCCTTGTCGGGCATGCTAAACCTTCGAACTCGATCTGGCAATAGTGATAGTTAACGATCTTTAGAGAATGATTACCCATCCCTGGTAGGGAAGCGGCAGATATGGGATCTTCGAGGCAGCGAACTGACCATCTGCGCGTATGAACCGACGCTCGATCCGGCCTGTCCGGATCGGGGAGCCACCAGGACCGGACTACGATGGCCGTCCGCATGTTCGAATCTCTGTCTGATCGTTTCACCAGTGTGTTCTCCTCTTTGCGCGGCAAGGGTCGCCTGAGCGAGAGCGATGTCGACAGCGCCCTCCGCGAGGTGCGGTTGGCCCTGCTCGAGGCCGATGTGAACGTGTCGGTCACCAAGAACCTGCTGGCCCGTATCAAGGAGCGTGCCCTGGGCGCTGACGTCCACCAGTCGCTCACTCCTGGGCAACAAGTCATCAAGATCGTCCACGAAGAGTTGATCCAGACTCTCGGTGGTTCGGAGGCTCACCTCAACAAGCCGGGGAAACCGCCATTCACAATCCTGATGGTCGGGCTTCAAGGCTCAGGTAAGACCACGACGGCGGCGAAACTGGCCAAACACCTCAAATCGAAGGGCCGGACCCCGATGCTCGTGGCGGCCGACCTCCAACGACCAGCGGCAGTCGACCAGCTCCAACGACTGGGTGAGAGCGTCGGCGTGCGGGTGTTCGCCGACCGCAAGTCCAAGCCGGCCCGAGTGGTCAAGGCGGCGCTGAAGGAAGCGGAGAAACTCAGCGTCGACACGGTGATCGTCGACACGGCCGGGCGCCTCGCCATCGACACGGATCTCATGGATGAGCTGGCGTCGATCCGAAAGATCTCGAATCCCGATGAGGTGCTGCTTGTCGTCGACGCCATGACCGGTCAGGACGCGGTCAACGTGGCTCAGGGGTTCCTCAACTACACCGATTTGACCGGCATAGTGCTGTCCAAGCTCGACGGAGATTCTCGAGGAGGCGCGGCCATTTCGGTTCGCGAAGTGACCGGACGCCCGATCAAGTTTGCCGCAATAGGCGAGTCCCTCGAGGACTTCGAGGTGTTCTATCCGGAGCGGATGGCCTCGCGCATCCTCGGGATGGGCGATGTCCTCACCCTCATCGAGAAGGCAGAGGAAGCCTTCGATGAGGACGAGGCCGTGAAGATGGCCGAGAAGCTCCGAAAGAACGATTTCAATCTCGAAGACTTCCTCAAACAGTTCCAGCAGCTCAAGAAGATGGGGCCGCTCCAAGGATTGCTTGCTATGCTGCCAGGCGCCGGATCGGCACTTCGTGACGTCGAGGTAGACGATAAGGATCTGGCGAGGGTCGAGGCCATCATTCGGTCGATGACTCCGACAGAGCGGCGGAATCCCCGAATGATCGACGGAAGTCGACGCCGCAGGATCGCGCGAGGGTCCGGCACGAACCCGCAGGCGGTCAACGTGTTGTTGAAGCAGTTTGCGGAAACACAGAAGATGATGAAAATGCTGGCCGACGGCAAGAGCATTCCCGGACTCCCCGGGGTGCCCGGTATGCGGCCAGGTCGAAACAGGAAGAGGTGAGCAGATGGCGGTCAAGATCCGCCTGATGCGGTTGGGCAAGAAGAAACAGCCCGTGTACCGAGTCGTCGTCGCCGACGGCCGGAAACCGCGCGATGGACGATATATCGAATCAATCGGCCGCTATGACGCACGTCAAGAGCCGTCGTTGATCGAAATAGACAACGACAAGGCCGTTGACTGGTTGAACAAGGGCGCCCAACCCACCGACCCCGTCAAGAAACTTCTCGAGATTTCAGGGGCCTGGTCGCAGTTCAAGGTCGCCAAGGGCGAGATCTACACCGTCGCTCCGAAGACGCCACCCGTCGTCGACACCGCTCCAGACTCAGAAGAAGCGGTAGCCGAGGACGCACCAGCCGAGGAAGTCACCGAAGATGAGTAAAGGCGAAATCGTCGAACGTGTAGTCAGCTACGTCATCAAGAGCATCGTCGACGACCCTGAGGCCGTCGAAGTGACGTTGATCGAGCAGGGTCCAGAAGAGGTCGTGGCCGAGGTGCGTACGGCCAAGTCCGACATGGGTCGGGTCATCGGCCGTCGTGGTCGGGTCGCCAAGTCGATCCGGAACATCGCTCAAGCAGCCGCGGACGAAGAAGGTCTCGAGTCCGACGTTGAGTTCCTCGACTGAATCCGCTGATGACGAAACGCCCCCTGGGCGGCTCGTCATCGGTCACATCGCACGCGCTCACGGCATTCGAGGCGACGTGGTCGCCAAGTTCTATTCAGACGACCCCCACAGGTTTGGGCCGGGCGACGAGTTCATGACCGACCCCGACGGCCGCTCCCTCACCGTGGGGCGCGCCCACCCCATGAAGGGTGGACATCTCGTTTCCTTCGACGGGGTGTCATCACGCGACGACGCCGAATCGCTGCGTGGCCAGCAACTCACGATCGCAATGAGCGCTCGCCGCTCTCTCGATGAGGACGAATTCTGGCAAGAAGACCTGGTGGGTTTGGATGTCCGGGATCGAGCCGGAGCGACCCTTGGGGTCGTCGTTGCCGTGGTGTTGGGTGACGCCCAGGACCGCCTGACGGTGGAAACCCCCGACGGCGATCGCGTCGATGTGCCCTTCGTCGATGCGCTCGTGCCTACGGTCGACCCAGAGAACGGTTTCTTGGTCGTCGTCGAGATCCCCGGCTTGTTCGGCGGACCCGCCGGGGGGGAGTAGAGTGCCCGTACCGATGCACTCTTGGGGAGACCGATGAGCAACGTGGAGCAGGCTGAAGCGGTCGAACTCGACGAACAACAGACGAACGACATGGGCAAGGCCCTGCGGTGGGGCATCGGACTCGGGACCCCGGTCACGATCCTGGTGTTTTTCGCGATCCTCATGGTGGCCGGCGTGGGATTCGAACGATCCGCGATGGCCTCGGTCTGGACTGGGGTGGTCGGTGGAACCTTCTACGGCGGAATCGCAGCACTGCTCCACGTCATGAACAAGTACCACTGAGTGCCACAGGCGGCCACCGGCTCCCAAGCCCTGACACCGTGATAGCGTCATCCCATGCCGCACCCCGTTCCTGACCCCGACCTGGCGCTCGCCTACCTGGATGGCAACATCGACGCCGGTCCTCTCTTCGCCGAAGCGCGCCGGCTTCGGGACGCCGGCAAAGGACGCACCGTCACCTACTCTCGCAAGGTGTTCGTCCCGCTCACGACGCTCTGTCGGGACACCTGCACGTACTGCACCTTCGCCAAACCCCCCGGTGCCGGAGGTGAGTACCTCACCCCTTCCGACGTCGGGGCGATCACCGAGGCCGGCGACAGCCACCGATGCACCGAGGCGTTACTGACCCTCGGAGACCGGCCTGAGGACCGGTGGCCGCAGGCGCGCGAGTTCCTCGCCGAACAGGGGGTCTCTTCGACCATCGACTATGTGGTGGCGATGTCGGAGCAGATTGTCGATTCGACGTCGCTGTTTCCCCATGCGAACCCGGGGTTGATGAGCGACGAAACGTTGGCCGCCCTCCGTCCGACCAACGTTTCGATGGGCTTGATGCTGGAGAACATCTCGCCGAGGCTGCTCGAGCCCGGCATGCCACACCACAACTGTCCCGACAAGGATCCGGCGCTGCGAAGAGCCACGATCGAGGCTGCTGGACGCCAGAAGGTGCCTTTCACCTCGGGAATCCTCGTCGGCATTGGCGAGAACAACCGTGAGATCATCGACAGCCTCGTGGCGTTGGCGGAGATCCAGAAGGCGGGAGGGCATCTGCAAGAAGTGATCGTGCAGAACTTCCGAGCCAAAGCCGACACCCGCATGCGTCGGTCCGCCGAACCCACCCCTGCCTACTTCGCTCGGGTGGTTGCGGTGGCCCGCTGGTTTCTCGGGGCCGAGATGAACCTGCAGGTTCCGCCCAATCTCACCGAAGCGTTCGAGATCTATCTCGATGCCGGCATCAACGACTGGGGTGGTGTGTCCCCGCTCACGATCGACTGGGTCAACCCGGAACAGCCGTGGCCCCACCTCGACACTCTCCGGGATCGCACCCGCCGGGCCGGATTCGACCTCAAGCCGAGGCTTCCCGTCTACCCCGAGTACCTGACTTCCGAATGGCTCGACCCGAGGATGCTCCAACGAGCCCGCGCCGCCGTAGACGAGTCGGGCTACGCTCTCGCCCCACAGTTCGAAGGAGTCGCATGACCATCATCACCTTCCTCAGGGCGCGTCCGGCAGAGGTGGTCAATCAACTCACCGCCGTCACTCGCCGAAAGGAAGGGACAACCGCTCTCGAGATCCCCTCGCTGAGTGCCGCCGCGGTTGGGAAGGCTCTGGCCGGCGGGCTCTTGCCCATTTCGGCAGGACTGGCCGACGCCGAGCCTGTCGCCTGGGTCGTCACACCGACTCAGGCGCACCAGCTGAAGGCGGCTCCGTGGCGGATCACGCTCATCGAAGAAGGAAGCCGATCCGAAGTTCTCGAGGCCCTGGTGCGCGCCAAGCCGGCCTTTCTGCGTACCCGCCGTTCGAACGTGACTCGGGCAGCCGCCCTGACTTCGCTTCCGGGACTCGACACGGTGGTTTCGGTCTTTGCGGACTCGGTTCCCGAGGCTTTGGCCGCCGTAGAGGCAGGGGCGGGGGACCTGGTGCTACGGGACTGGGACGACGAACGGATCGGAGAACTGCGCGACGGCTTGGCCGAGAAGATGCTCGTGGAGCGCACTGCGCTTCCTTTGAGGATCGACATCGACGAGGCGCGCCGCCATCTCGCCGAGAACGCATTCGCCGCGTGGCTCAATCAGACCGACGGTAGTGGGGCGGCGCGGCCTCGCTACGAGTGGGCGCCCGGGCGAGACGCCGAGCCCCCGATGCACCCGGAGCGTTTCTCGGCCGAATGGGTCGACGAACGGTGGGTCTCCGGACGGGCCGCCTCCGACCTGGCCACCGACCTTCGCGGCATTCTGGACCGTTCCCTGGCAGGGATCGTGCCTTCCCGAGACGAAGTCGAGATACTGTTCCGTGGGCGCGGCGATCAGGTCGACGCCATCGCGGAGGTGGCGGATCAACTGCGCCGGCGATCCGTCGGCGACACCGTTACGTACGTGGTGAACCGCAACATCAACTACACCAACATGTGCTACTTCAAGTGCGGTTTCTGCGCCTTCTCGAAGGGTCCCAAAAGCCTCAACCTACGCGGTGATCCATACCTCATGGGCGTTCCAGAGATCGTGGCGAGGACCAAGGAAGCCTGGGATCGCGGCGCGACCGAAGTCTGCCTCCAGGGCGGAATCCACCCCGAGTTCACCGGCGACTTCTACGTGGGGGTGGTCGAAGCCATCAAGGCCGAGCTTCCCGCCATGCACATCCACGGCTTCACGCCGCTGGAGATCTGGCAAGGAGCGGAGACGCTCGGGGTGCCCGTTCGGACCTTCCTCGAACGGCTCGCCGCGGCCGGCTTGGGAACCCTTCCCGGCACCGCCGCCGAGATTCTCGACGACTCGGTTCGCGAGCACCTCTGCCCCGACAAGATTCGCACTGCCCAGTGGGCCGAGGTGATGCTCACCGCAGCCGATCTCGGCTTGCGGGCCACCGCCACGATGATGTTCGGTCACGTCGACGGACCGACGTCGTGGGCGAACCACTTCGAGGTGTTGCGGGACGTGCAACGAAGGTCGGGGGTGTTCACCGAGTTCGTACCACTCCCGTTCGTACACATGGGTGCGCCCATCTGGCTGAGAGGCAGGAGCCGACCAGGGCCCACCTGGGACGAGGTGGTCCTTGTTCATGCGGTGGCCCGGATCGCGTTTGATGGGCTCATTCCCAACATCCAGGCGTCGTGGGTCAAGCTCGGCCTCGGGGGAGGGGCCAAGCTCCTTCAGGCTGGATGTAACGACCTTGGAGGAACGCTCATGGACGAGACCATCACCCGCGCCGCCGGCGCCAGCCACGGGACCGAGATGGCACCCGCAGACTTCGAAAGCGTCATCGGCTCCCTCGGCCGGACACCGGCTCGGCGCAACACCCTCTACGAGGTTCTCCAGATGGGAACCGCCTGACCTCGGCGGTCCTTTCCGGTCGGCGACAACGGCGCACGGCGCCGAGTCGACTCCGACCTCGCCCGAATGTCGGCTTGTAAACGTTCGTTAACAAGCTCTCCTGAGAATTCGCTACGCTGAGCGCTACACCACGTGACTGAGGAGTTCACATGCCGGAAGCTGTCATCGTCGATGCCGCCAGAACCCCGATAGGGCGTGCCTTCAAGGGCTCCCTTGCCGCAGTGCGGCCCGACGACATGAGCGGATTCGTCATCAAAGCACTCATGGCACGCAATCCGGCTGTGGAGCCGGCCTCCATCGTCGATGTGATGATGGGGTGCGGGCTTCCTCATCACGCATCAGGCATGAACATCGGCCGCAACGCCGCCCTGCTCGCCGGCCTCCCCGACTCCGTGCCTGGCCAGACGGTCAACCGTTACTGTTCCTCGTCGCTGCAGACCATCCGCATGGCGTTCCATGCCATCAAGGCAGGGGAGGGCGACACCTTCATTTCTGCCGGGGTCGAGAGCTGCTCGATGACCCTCGGGAAAGGCGTCTCGAGCGAAGACCTCAATCCACGCTTCACCGATCCCTCCCGCGACGACTTCATCAATCAGGTGTACATCCCAATGGGAAACACCGCCGAGAACGTCGCCAAGCAGTTCGACATCAGCCGCCAACGCATGGACGAGTTCGCCAAACTGAGCCAGGACAGAGCGGTCGAGTCGCAGAAGAACGGGTTCTTCGATCGTGAAATCGTTCCCTATCCGGTTGCGGATGGCGTCCTGATCACTCAGGACGACGGCCCTCGTGCCAACACGACCGTCGAGAAGCTTGCCGAGCTCCCTCCTGTATTCGATCCGGAAGGCCGGGTCACGGCTGGCAATTCATGTCCTTTGAATGACGGAGCGGCAGCCGCTCTCGTCATGGACGAAGACAAGGCGCGTTCCCTCGGGCTGAAACCACGGGCTCGAATCATCGGCTCGGCGGTATCCGGCCTGGCACCCGAAATCATGGGCGTCGGGCCCATCGAGGCGGTTCGCAAGGTCCTGTCTCAAGCAAACATGAGCATCGGGGACATCGATATCGTCGAACTCAACGAGGCCTTTGCTGCCCAGGTGTTGCCGGTCTGCGACGCGCTGGGTATATCCATCGAGGACCAGCTCAACCCTCATGGTGGAGCGATCGCTCTCGGCCATCCCTTCGGGATGACCGGAGCCCGCATCATGGCGACTCTCCTCAACGGACTCGAGACGTTGGACAAGACATACGGTCTGGAGACCATGTGCGTCGGAGGCGGCATGGGAATGGCGATGATCGTGGAGCGGCTGCGCTGACACCATCCCGTCGACGGTGCTTCGGTGCGTCGTGGCGACGGACGTAGGCGCCGTCGCCTCGATGCCACCTGCGATACTCGCAGCGATATGACCAACCTCGAGGTATCCCTTCGGCGCATCATCGTCGGCTATCGAGTGATCGCGGCAATCTGGCTGGCGGTCCTGGGTGTGATCACCTGGCGCGGCGACGATCCCCCGGATCGTGCCGGCATCATCCTGGCGACCGTCCTGCTGGTCTTCGCCTGGAGCGCGGTGACCGTGGTGGTGTCGTTCCGGCGAGCCGAGTACTTCCAGCGGGCCTGGTTCATCGTTCCCGACATCGCGGTGGCGCTGGTGACGCTGCTCGCTCCTGATTGGGCTGGATCGGCCAACTTCTACGGTGGGTATCCGATTTCTTCCGTCCTCATGGCGGCCTACGCAACAGGTCTGACGGGTGGAGCCTGGTCCGTGGTGGCCCTCACCCTGGCGACCTACTGGAGGGTGAGGACCGGCGGGATCGATGGGAGTGCGACCGTCGAGAGCTCGGCGATTCTCGTGTATCCCTTCATCGCCGTGCCCGTCATCTGGGGCACCGGGGTGCTCCGACGAAGCGACCGGCTCCGCCGAGTGGCCGAAGCCGCTCTCGAAGCTGAGAGAGCCGAACGGGTGAGAGCCGAGGAACGGTCGGAGATGGCTGCCCATCTGCACGATTCCGTCCTCCAGACGCTGGCTCTCATCCAACGCAACAGCGAGAACGCCGACGAAGTGGTGGCCCTGGCCCGTCATCAAGAGCGCGACTTGCGCGACTGGTTGTTCGGTGATGGAGCGGTGGAGGTGCTCACATTCGAGACCGCAGTCACCGCCATGTGTGCCGAAGTGGAGGACACCTTTCGCTTCAGAGTCGACCACGTGGTGGTCGGAAACGCCGATCTCGACAGCGACCTGGCGGCGCTCGTGGCAGCCGGCCGGGAGGCTTTGGTCAACGCAGCCAAGCACTCGGGTGCCGATTCGGCTTCGGTGTACGGAGAAATCCTCGATGACCGGGCGGACCTCTACGTGCGAGACCGAGGCGTGGGATTTGCAGTGGCGGACATCCCAGCCGATCGAGAGGGGATTGCGACCTCCATTCGAGCTCGAATGAAACGCCACGGGGGCATCGCGGAAATCCGGTCGGAGAGTGGCGCCGGCACCGAGGTGGCGCTATCAATGCCCCTATGACAGAACCCATCTCCGTGTTCATCGTTGACGACCACGATCTCTTCCGGTCGGGTGTCCGGAGCGAGCTTCCCGAGACCATCAGGGTGGTCGGGGAGGCGTCTGAGGTCGAGGCTGCCATAGAGATGATCGTCGAGCGGGCGCCTGATGTGGTGCTGCTCGACGTTCACATGCCGGGCGGAGGGGGCAAGGCAGTGTTGAAGGGTGTGCACGCCAAACATCCCGACATCGTGTTTCTGGCGCTCTCGGCTTCTGATGCGTCCGAAGACGTCGTGGAGATCGTGCGGGGCGGAGCGCGCGGATACGTCACCAAATCGATCTCGCCGCTTGAGCTGGCGGATGCCATCCAACGCGTCCACGGCGGCGACGCTGTCTTCTCACCCAAGCTGGCCGGTTTCGTCCTGGATGCGTTTGCGGCCATCCCGGTGGCGGATATCGACCCGGAACTCGATCAACTGACCGATCGCGAACGGGAAGTCCTCCAACACATCGCCAGGGGATACACCTACAAAGAGATCGGTGAGCGCCTGTTCATTTCGGTGAAGACGGTCGAGACGCACGTGTCTTCGGTCCTTCGTAAACTCCAACTGTCCAACCGCCACGAGCTGACACGGTGGGCGACCGACCGAAAACTGATCTGAACTTCGGTCAGCTCGACGATTCAGCCTTGAGTGTCACGGCGGTTCCAGTAGCGGTGACCAGGACGGTGGCGCCGATGGGCTGCACGGTGTAGGTCACTCCGACCACGGCGTGGGCGCCCCGAGCCAAGGCTTCGTCGACCATGTGCCGGGTGGACGTCTCCCGAGCGGCAGCCACCCCTTCGGCGGTCACTTCATCTGCGTCGGTGGATGTGTCACCGATGACCACCCCGAGGTAGGTGTCGACGTCCCATTCCGAGAGCGTCGGACTCGTGGTGATGATCGGACGCCATGTGCTCGCTCCAGATTCGTCCTCGACCCACCCTTGAGCCGCTTCCCTCCACCGGGCTCCCCACGCTTCGCCATCTCCAGACAGCATGGACTCTGCGGAGACGTCCTCCAGTTCATCGAAGATCCGAACGGGGGATGCGCCGGCCACGGCCTCTTCCTCCGAGGATGAGTCCACGTCCGAGAAGGCGATGGCGTCACCTGGGGAATCCGATTCGAGTTGGTACGGCTCGGCTGAATCAGAGTCGGGCGCGTCCAGCTGCGTTCCGACCATGCCAAGCATGTCGACTTCCGGAACGTCGCCCACCGCCCGGTCCAACTCTGGGACGTCGGCTTCTGGGACGTCGGCTTCTGGGACGTCGGCTTCTGGCCAGTCCGGCATGTCGCTTTCGGGCATGTCGCTTTCGGGCACGTCGGTGCCCGGCGTCTCGGCGTTTGGCCAGTCCGGCATGTCGCTTTCGGGCATGTCGCCTTCTGGCACGTCGGTGTCCGGCGTCTCGGCGTTTGGCCAGTCCGGCATGTCGCTTTCGGGCATGTCGCCTTCTGGCACGTCGGTGTCCGGCGTCTCGGCGTTTGGCCAATCCAGCATGTCGCTTTCGGGCATGTCGCTTTCGGGCACGTCGGTGTCCGGCGTCTCGAGGTCAGGGATTCCGACATCATGCCCGCCGAGCTCGGCCAGAGCGTCCTCAGGAATCTCCACTTCGGGCACATCGAGGTCAGGCACATCGAGGTCAGGCACATCGAGGTCGGGCACCTCGAGATCCGGCACCTCGAGATCTGGTGGACCATCCTCCATCGCAGTGGCATCTTCCTCGGCGTCTACGGTCTCTTCGCCAGACCCCCAAGTGATGCCGATATCGAATCCAGCCTCATCGTCGCTGAGGTCATCGGCGTCGACCAGCCAGTCGTCCGTGTCCTTCGATGCGATATCTTCGAGTATGGGAGTCGCGGAGTCTTCGCCCATCACCACCGGCTCGACGTCGGCCACCAAGGCGGCCAAGGCGGCCAGGTCGGGTTCATCCCCCCCGAGGCCGATCGCATCGGCACCGCCCAAGAGGGCGGCAAAGTCCATTGCGCTGTCGTCGGATGAATCGGCCACGGCCTCCTCGTCTCCTTCGGTAGCCGCTTCGTCCTGAGGTGCGGAAGTTTCCCCGCCGGATTCGTCGACTTGGAGATCGTCGGATGGGCCTTCCGACTCCTCGAGTTCCCACGATGGGTCGCTGGATGGTTCGTCGGACCGTCCGACGGCGGGCTCATCGACAGGCTCATCGGTGAGGTTCGTCTCCCCGTCTCCGATTCCGGCGATGTCCTCGAGCTCCCCATACACCGACGGAGGCCCGGAAGAACCAAGCTGAAAATCATCCGTATCTTCGTCGGCGAGGGCGGTTTCGATCGCTTCGGGTGCAGCACCTTCGGCGGCCTCGGATCCTGCCGATTCGTCCGTTGGCGGGCTGTTGTCGCCGAAGAGTCCCGTTGCGGCGAGGAGGGGGGAATACCGGGAACGGGTCGACCGATCGGTGACCTCGGCCGGGGCGTCGAGTTGCTCCAGAGGGGCCTCGGGCTCGGCGGACAACGCCGGAGCCGTCGCTGTCTCGCCGAAGTCGAGGTCGGGAATCTCCAGACCATGGGCGGCGTCGAGGTCGGGAAGGTCGAGGTCGGGAATCTCCAAGTCAGGGACTCCGAGTTCAGGGACGTTGAGTTCCGGGACGTTGAGTTCCGGGACGTTGAGTTCAGGGACGTCGAGTTCAGGGACGTCGAGTTCAGGGACACCGAGTTCAGGGACACCGAACTCGCCTACCGCCAGGTCGGGAGCGGCAAGGTCCGATACCCCGGGGTCCGACTGGTCGGCGCCGGCCGGGTCGGAAGGGATCTCGTTGACGGCTGTTGCGAAGTCATCGGAAACCGAGGGATCGATGTCCACGACCGGTGCTTCGGGCTCCGCGAGCCCGGGACTGGCCGGCGGGGGCGGCGGGGTGGGCGGCGGTCCAGGATGGACATCGGTGCTCTCCGCCGTCGGCGGCTGAATCGGTGATGCAGGGGACTCGGGGTCCGTCCCTTCGGGGGTTGGGCTCCCCAGGTCGTCCCAGGGGTCGCTCGTGAGTTCGTTGTCAGCCACGTCATTGCTCCAATGTGGTTAGGCAGCCGAGAATACCCGACCGAGTAGTCGATACCTACTACCTTCATCGGCAATGAGGATCTCTGTCATAACCATCTTTCCGGACTTCTTTTTGAGCCCCCTGGTGATCAGCATCGTCAAGCGCGCCCTCGACGCGGGCGCCCTCGAAGTGGACATACGAGATCTCCGAGAACACGCCACCGGCGTTCACCGCAAAGTCGATGATGCGCCATTCGGTGGGGGAGCCGGCATGGTCATGATGGTCGAACCCCTCGACAAGGCGCTCGCGCCCCTATCGGAAACGCACCGCATCCTCTTCACCCCTACCGGCCAACCATTGAGCCAGGCCATGTTGGATCGCTGGGCAGACGTGCCTCACCTCACCCTCGTCTGCGGCCGCTACGAAGGGGTAGACGAGCGAGTTGCCCAACACCTCATCGACGAAGAGGTCTCGCTGGGGGACTTCGTGCTCGCCGGAGGAGAGGTGGCGGCTTTGGCGGTCATCGAGGGAATTGCCCGGTTGCTTCCGGGAGTGCTCGGGAATCCAGACTCGATTCGCAGCGAGTCGTTCCGTGAATCGCTCCTGGAGGAACCGCAGTACACGAGGCCCGCCGAATACCGAGGCTGGACAGTGCCCGAGGTCTTGTTGTCCGGTGACCACGCCAAGGTGGCGGAATGGCGCAAGGAACAGCGTCGCGACCGAACTCGCAACCGCCGTCCCGACCTCCTGGACAACGACGACCCCTGAGGTGGTATGATTCCGAACCGCTGGAATTGGACCTCACCGGCGCGTGTTCCAAGGAGTCCCTTCATGAACAAGCTTGATCACGTCGAGAGCGCATTCCTGCGCGATGACATTCCGGACTTTGCTCCCGGTGACAATATCAAAGTGCATGTCCGTGTCGCAGAGGCCGGCCGTGAGCGTATCCAGCTCTTCGAGGGCGTTGTGATCGCCATGAATGGTGCCGGGTTGAGTAAGACCGTGACCGTGCGGAAGGTGAGCTTCGGTGTGGGCGTCGAGCGGATCTTCCCGATCCATGCACCGATCATTCAGAAGTTCGAGATCGCCCGACGAGGCGATGTTCGCAGGGCCAAGCTCTACTACCTCCGGGATCGGGTCGGCAAGGCCGCCCGGATCAAGGAAAAGCGCTGAAGCCGCCTCGCATACCCTGCCAAGGCTGAGCGTTCATGCGCGACCCTTACGCAGATGATCTCGGGGTCGAGGGATCTCAGCCGCTCCATCGAGCCGACGACGACGCTGAACTCAAAAAGCCGTCGTTCCTGGCTGAACTCCCCATCCTCGTTCTGGTGGCGTTGGTGGTGGCGGTTGTCATCAAGACCTTCCTCGTACAGGCCTTCTGGATTCCGTCCGGTTCGATGATTCCCACACTGGAGATCAACGATCGGGTGATGGTCAACAAACTGAGCTACGTGTTCGACGAACCACAACGCGGCGACGTTGTCGTCTTCGACTCGCCCTTTGCGGCCGACAACAGCAATGAATCGATCCCGACGAAAGTACGGAGAACGGTGCAGGAGTCGCTTGGGATTTCCACGGCGGCGGTACCCGATGACCTCATCAAGCGGGTGATCGCGCTACCCGGTGAAACGCTGGAGATACGCGACAACCAGGTCATCATCGACGGCGTCCCGCTCGACGAGCCCTACCTGCACCCGTCGACGAACATGGCGGACTACCCGCCCGTGACTCTGCGTGACGGCGAGGTCTTCATGATGGGTGACAACCGCAACAACAGCTCCGACTCGCGGCGTTTCGACGCAATCTCGATGGAACACATTGTCGGGAAAGCCTTCGTCCGAATCTGGCCGAGCGATCGGTGGGGTAGGCTTTGACCGCCCGGTTCTGTCGCACCGTTGTGCTACAAACCCATGCAAACAGCCTTTGGCCGACTCCCCGTACAGGGTATGATCGGTGCGCAACGACCTACCATCCGTCCGCGTAGGAGCGAACTCGATGAACGAAGAGGATCTGGAACGATACGAGTCTGAGGTCGAACTTCAGATCTACAAGGAGTACCGCGATGTACTTCCGATGTTTCGTTTCGTGGTCGAGACCGAACGCCGGTTCTACCTGGCCAATCAGGTCGATTTGAACGAGCGGTCTGCCAACGGTGCCGTCTTTTTCGAGATCCTGTTGGAGGATGCGTGGGTATGGGACATGTACCGGCCGGCCCGGTTCCTGCAGAAGGTGCGGGTTCTCAGCTTCCGGGACGTCAACATCGAAGAGCTGGAGCCGAGCGTTCAGCTCTGAGTCAGTCTGCCCGTCACCGGTTCCGAGTCGGCCGGACGGGTGAAAGCCTCGCTGCCGAACTTCTCCAGCGGCATGGGGGCGAGATCGAATCCAAGAATCTGGCTGTCGACGGTGGTGAAATCGACCTCGTCGTCCGATTCGGGAAGATCAGGGTCGCGGTCGAGGTCAAGTCCCTCGTCACGGACGGTTCGCCTGATGCGCCCGACCCTCTCGCACATTTCGATCTCCTCAAGTCCCAGCAGGTGTGGAACCTGGCGAGAATCGTGCGATGTCGGCGCGTCGACGTGGTGAGTGTCTCGTTCCAGCCTGACGGCGTCTTGCTGCGATGGGTGCCGAACGCCTCGTGACGCTACGACCCACCAATCGTCATCTCGGAGATTCCGCCCCGTGACGCCGGCGCGATTCCTTGTGCCAGCACCCCCGATGCCAATGCCGGCGGAGGTCCGGTGCCTCATCGGGCACGACGACCAGATGCCCAACGCCAGGTTCGATAGCCCGAGACAGCCAGGGCACAGGTAGCGTTTGCGCGCCGAGTAGGGCTGGATCGGAAACACGACTTCTTTCATCCGACGAACGCCCACACGATGACCGCCACCGTGGCCGCGATCGCTCCCACCACCATGGCGATGTCTGCCTTGGAGGTTCGTTGGTCGCCGCCTCGAAACGGATTCAGTCCCATGCATGCCATGGTATCGCCCCTGTCGCTCGGCTCCGACCATGGCGCGATAGTGTGACGGCATGCTGAGCATCGAAGACCGAGACCGGGTTCGTTGGTTGACGATCAACCGACCCCATCGCAAGAACGCCATCCCCCCCGAGGGGTGGTCGCAGCTCGCCGACGCGTTCGCCGACTTCGAGACCTCGGAAGCGCGGGTACTCGTCGTGACCGGCACCGGCGGAGATTTCTGTTCCGGCGCCGACCTGGCAGGCGAAGATGGATCCATTCGACCTCCCACAGGGGTGATGGAGCGCTATGCCGGGATGAAGAACGTCGAGAGCGCCGCGCTGGCCCTCCACCGGATCACCAAGCCCACCATTGCAGCCGTCGACGGTGTGGCGGTGGGGGCGGGACTGAATTTGGCGCTGGGATGCGACGTGGTCGTGGCCAGCAGCCGGGCGCGTTTCTCGGAGATCTTCGTTCGGCGGGGGTTGACGCTGGACTTCGGAGGGACCTGGCTGCTACCTCGCCACGTCGGCCTACAGCGGGCGAAGGAGTTGGCATTGAGCGGCAGGGTCGTCGAAGCGGACGAAGCGCTGGCGATCGGGTTGGTCCTGGAGGTGGTTCCGCCCGACGACCTCCGCAACGCTGCGGACGCCATGGCAGGCCGCTTCCTGCAAGGGGCTCCGGTCGCCCAGATGTTTGCCAAACGAGGTTTGAGTGTCTCGATGGAGATGAGCTTCGCGGAAGCGCTCGCCTTCGAGGGTCAAGCCCAGGCCATTTGCCTTTCGAGTGCTGACGCCATCGAGGGGGTCTCAGCCTTTCTCGAGAAACGCGACCCTGATTTTGCCGGTCGTTGACCTCAGACGTGCCCGGGCGCTCTGGGAATCCGAGAGAA
Organism: uncultured Acidimicrobiia bacterium; assembly: GCA_963752075.1. Classification (GTDB taxonomy): domain Bacteria; phylum Actinomycetota; class Acidimicrobiia; order Spongiisociales; family JAENVV01; genus CBDUEV01. The sequence continues at coordinate 504,781 of CAVVWO010000002.1, read as the reverse complement.
GGCCTCGCGCCTGGCCATGACGATCTCGTCAGCGATCTGGGTCATGGAGTCCATGAGCCAGAGATAGGCCGCTTCGCCCTCTCGATAGTCGGCTTTCGCCATCCCCTGGATGCGCCCCTGTTCCTGAAGGTTCTTGACCTGGCTGAAATTGTTGGCCGGTTCGGTGGTGTACACGCCGAGCGTCTTGCCACCGTGTGAGTTGAGGATGCTGAACACCGGCACATCCGAGGGGCCGTCGGCGATGTAGATCATGTGGGCGATCGGCACCCGGCGTTGCTCCTCGGACATTCTCGAGTTGACGTCGATCTCGGGGTTTCGATTGACCCCCTTGTTTATCTCGAAGATTGCCTTCGTCTTCGCCGTGTTGTCCATGGCGTATCCGAGGTGGCTGATGGGATGGTCCGGTTCGGTGACGTCCAAGCGCTCGAGGAAACCGGATGGAGCGGGCCGCTCGATGAAGTCATTCGCCCAGATGCCGTCGAGGTGCTCGGCGATGGGGTTCCCTTCGATCATCGGCACGATCCCCGTCGACACCACATGATGTTCGACGGTGATCCCTTCTCGGTTGTAGTCGGGGTGGGCGGCGATCACCGTTCTCGTTGCTTCGAAGAATTCGGGGATTCCGGGTGCGGTGGGAACCAATGCCCCGAGCTCTCGAAGCTTGGCCCGGGTCAGTCCCTCGAAGTGACCCTCGGCGACGTAGGTGAGCATGTGGCCCAGATACGCCAGATCTCGGGCCGCTCTGATCCCTCGATCGCGGTAGTAGCCGACCAGGCCTTCGACCTCACTCCAGAACGCCTCCGGATCGACGTCGTACTCCTCGAAGATGGGATCCTGCTGGTTGCCGGGTATGAGCGTTCGGTCATAGTCCCAGACAAACGCAATGACATTCTGGGCATAGAGCGGGGGAGGCATCAGCTAACGATTCGTGAGCGGCGACGGTGTGCCGGTCATCCGGGGTCCCACGCTACGGGATTTCCGGACGGCCGAAATGCACCAGGCCACCCTCGGTCCACCACGGCTGGAGAAGCACCGGGGAGCCTCGGAGTACTGCGTGGGCGACACCGAGCTGGCGACTCGGTACGAGAAGCGTCAGCTCCCATCCGTCGGAGGCCAGTTCTGTGACCTTCGCCTCGAGTTCTCGGACGTCCGCCCCTTCGCCCAACGCCAATTCGACCGACCGCGTCTCCGCGCAGACAACGGTAGGCAGGAATCCGTCGCTGTCGATGTGTGCTTCGAGTCGATGCGAACGATGGGCAGCCAGGCTGGCTTCGGCCACGGCCTCAGCTTCGTTCAGATGAATTGCCAGTGCCATCGGTTCCTCCGACGTGAAGAATGACACCAGTGTAATTCATCTTCCAGACCGACGGGCGGATTCGAGCGTCAGGCCCCGACGAGCAGACCTGCGTGAGCCGAGAGGCAGGTTGCGCAATGGAGTCGATGATCCTGGGCGACGAGTTGACCGGCCGTCTGATCGCCGCACATCTGGCACCGGCGGAGCACGAAATGCTCAGCCATCGCCGAGATGCGGCCCGTCACCTGACATGAGATCGCTGATGAGTATCCCGGGTTGGGTGCCGTTTTTCATGGTGCTCTCGGTCGAGGTCGGGACGCAAACGGCTGACAGCGTAGCTGAGTTTCCAGCGACTCTCGGTCGCCACCGATTCAGGTTTCGGGGACCGATGTCGATAGTCCACACAGGTAAGGTCCCGCGCTGGTCGTCGCTGGCGGTCAGCAGCGGAGACGCTGCGTCGGAGGAGTTCAACGGTTCGGGCGACCGTCGATCTCCTGCATTCGGCCCTACGGGTCGGGTCTCAACGGGCTACCGAAGCGAGCCCTCCGAGGCGAGCGTCGTGGTCTCGGCCGGGGCGGGCCACGCGCTGCGGTCGGCCCCGGTCCGGGGCCTTCAATGCTTTTCTGTCACACGGCACCCGTACCTTCGAGCCATGTACGCATCAGTTACCTCAGTGACGCTGGTGGGAGTGGAGCCCCAACCCGTCGACGTCGAAGTCCATGTTGGCGGCCACAAGTCGGCTCTGGTCATCGTTGGTCTCCCGGACACCGCAGTCCGCGAGGCCCGTGATCGGGTTCGAGCGGCCCTTCGTTCGAGCGGCTACGTCCTGCCTTCACAAACCCACACCGTGAATCTCGCCCCGGCCGACCTTCCCAAGGCCGGCTCGGCATACGACCTCCCGATTGCTCTGGCTTGTTTGGCCGGGAACCCGTCTGATCGAGCCGCTCCATCGTTCCGCCGTCATCCTCGGAGAACTGGCCCTCGACGGCGCCGTCCGGTCTGCTCGTGGCGGGCTTGCTGCCGCCCTGCTCGCCAGGGAAGCAGGTGTCCCCTGCGTGATGGGCGTTGAGAACGCTCGCGAGGCGCAGCTGGTGGAAGGCGCCGACGTGCGGGCGGTCAACACGCTCTGTGAGGCAGTCGACGTCTTGCAGGCGGACGCGGCCGGCACGTCCGGTCGTTGGTCGAGAACTCGTCGAAGATTCGATTTATGACCTTGCGCAGGTGCGAGGTCAGGCGATGGCGCGCCGAGCACTGGAGATCGCGGCCGCCGGCGGCCACCACCTGCTCATGTGGGGTACCCCCCGGCTCGGGAAAGACGATGCTGGCTCGATGCCTCCCGGGGATCCTCCCCGAACTCGAACCCGACGAAGCGCTCGATGTGGCGAAGGTGTGGGCAGCTGCGGCCAGAGGCATCCCCTCGCGAGTTCGGCCACCCTTCCGGAGTCCCCATCACACGGCGACCAGGGCGGCCTTGGTGGGCGGGGGCTCGGGGATTCCCGTGCCCGGAGAGGTGTCGCTGGCGCACCGGGGCGTCCTCTTTCTCGACGAACTCGGCGAGTTCGGCGGTGCCCTCCTCGACACGTTGCGCCAACCGGTCGAGGACGGCTCCATCACGGTCGCTCGGAAGGGGGTCTCGGCGAAGTTCCCCAGCTCGGTTCAATTGGTCGCAGCCACCAACCCGTGCCCGTGTGGCTACCGCGAGGACACCACCGTGCCGTGTGAGTGCAGTTCCTCCGCTCGCGACCGGTACCGCAGGAGGCTGTCGGGGCCGCTCTTGGACCGATTCGATCTGCGGGTTCAGGTCCCACGGCTCGACAAGGATTCCTTGACGGGAAACGGTGGCGAACCGAGCGCCACCGTTCGGGAGCGGGTCGTGGCAGACGCGCAAACGGCAGATTCACCGTGGGTCCCTCAACCGGAGCCTCCGACGAGACGAGTTGGACGCGGAGCCTTGGACCACGGAGGCTCGAGCACTGCTCACCTCAGCCATCGACCGGCTTGCCCTGACGGGGCGAGGGTACGACCGCATCAGGCGTCTGGCGCGAACGGTGGCCGACCTCGACGAATCCGACGTGGTGGGCGAGCCCCACATTGGCGAAGCCCTCGCATTCCGAGGTTCGATGTGAACCGTGATGCCCATCTCCGGCTGGCGTTCGTCGGTATGCATCCCGATCGAAAGCGCACCGTCCTCGGGAAGTACGGCGGGCCCGAAGGGGTGTTGACCGCCATCAGGTCCGGCGCCTGCGCAGTGCCCGATCACGCTCAACGCGCCGCCTCGGTGCCGGCGGAACAACGCGAGACGGAGCTGGGGCGACTCGGCGCATCGTGGGTGGCACGACGATGATCCTCGATACCCTGCCCACCTGGGGCGTCTGCCTGATGCCCCAGATGGTCTCTTCGTGCTCGGCGAGATTCCGGGAGCGCAAGGCGTGGCGGTGGTCGGTTCTCGACGAGCTACCCGCTACGGGCTGTCGCTGTCGCGGTCGTTCGGAAGTGTGCTGGGACGGCACGGCTGGCCCGTCGTGAGCGGTTTGGCCAGGGGAATCGACGGAGCCGCTCATCGGGGGACCGTCGAGTCGGCGGCCGCCGGGGTGGCCGTTCTCGGTTGTGGCATCGACCGCTGGTATCCGGTGGAACATTCCGATCTTGGCGCTCGACTGCTCGAATGCGGGGGCGCCGTGGTCTCCGAGTACCCGCCTGGCACCCCACCCAACGGCTGGCGTTTCCCACCGAGAAACCGGATCATTGCCGGGTTGTCGTCGGTAGTCGTCGTGGTCGAAGCGGCCGCTCAGGGTGGTGCTCTCATCACGGCTCGAGCGGCACTGGAACACGGAGTCGATGTATTCACCGTGCCGGGTGATCTGGAACGACCCACCTCGGAGGGCTGCAACCTGCTCATTCGCGATGGGGCCTGGCCGATCATGGGTGTGGATGATCTCGTCGAATCTGTCGAACGAATCATGGGACCGGCGCCGAATCTGGTGATGGAATCCCCCGACGGTGGGGGCTTGGTCGATCTGGTCGGGGTAGTCGGCAAGCCGGTCGACTGGATCGTGGAAGTGACCGGACGACCGATCGGCGACATCCTGACTGAGGTGAGCCGTCTGGAGGCCCACGGAGTGGTCAGGGTGGAACATGGGCGCGTTTGCGCGCGAACGTAACCGGGTCACGTGGCTGGTGCAGAGGCAGGCGCTCGTGAATCAGAATGAGGGTCGCAACCGGCTCGGACCCTCAGGGCGAGCGTTCCGTCGTCCTTGACAATCGCCGACCGACCCGACACCATGCAGCCCGTGAACGCTCGTTGGTTTTTCGACTTCTCCTTCTTTGGTCCTTCGGGGTCGAGGTAGTCGCCGTCCGCTGACGAGTCACTCGATCCCGAGCCACCGGCTCGGGTTTCTTCTTTCCGGGTCGGTCCAGACCCAACCGAGGAGCACGCATGTCGACCAACACGAGCCACCGAGTCGAGGACACCCATGTCCGCGAGCTCGTCGCCCTCGAGCCGCCCGAATCGCTCAAGCGGCGGATTCCGAACGGTCGCACTGCTGAGATCGCCGCCGCCCGCCAGGAGATCTCGGATGTGATCCACGGAGTGGATGACCGCCGGTTGGTGCTCGTCGTGGGCCCTTGCTCGATTCACGATGTCCCTGCTGCCCATGAGTACGCCCGGCGGCTCGTTGAGGCTCGGGAGGCGCTCGCCGACGACCTGGTCATCGTCATGCGCACATATTTCGAAAAGCCTCGCACCACCGTTGGATGGACCGGCCTCGTCTACGACCCGAATCTCGACGGCACCGAGGAGATCCCCCGCGGACTGGAAGTGTCCCGACGCCTCCTCGTCGACATCAACGAACTCGGCCTGCCGTGTGCCGTGGAACTCCTCGACCCCATCACGCCGCAGTACTACGCCGATCTGGTGGCATGGGCCGCGATCGGCGCTCGAACCGTCGAGTCCCAAACCCATCGCCAACTCGCCTCCGGGTTGTCGATGCCGGTCGGCTTCAAGAACGCAACAGACGGCAGGATCTCGGTGGCGGCTCACGCCATGGACGCGGCCGCCCGTCCTCATAGCTTCTTCGGAGTCGATGCTTCAGGGTCTGCGGCCATGGTTCGCACGGCCGGTAACCCCGACACTCACATGGTGCTTCGCGGTGGCTCCAACGGAACGAACTACGACGAGGCGTCCATCCAAGCAGCGGCCGATCTGGTTGCTGGTTCGGGGGCACCCCGGCCGATCATGGTGGACTGCTCGCACGGGAACTCCGAGAAGGATCACCGTCGCCAACCGGCGGTGGCCGACGAGGTGCTGCGACAGTTTCGGGACGGTCAATCGGCCATCATGGGACTCATGGTGGAGAGCCACCTGCACGAGGGCCGCCAAGACTGGTCGCCCGACGGCGAGATCGAATACGGGGTTTCGATCACTGATGCCTGCGTGAGCTGGGAAACGACCGAACGAGTGTTGGAGGCGGCGGTCGCCGCTGTCCGGGCGCGGTAGATCGTTGACCGCCCGGGGTATGACGACCACCATGGCCCCATGGCAACGCTTCCGCCCCTCCCTCCGTGGGCCCAGCCGCCCGTCGAGGCATACGCCTCGCGGCTGACGACCCAAAGAAATCTCTCCCCGCATTCGGTGGCGGCCTACCGGCGAGACCTGCGACAGTTCTTTGCCTTCTGCGATGACAAGGGCATTCTGTCGATCGGCGACGTCGACCGAAGGATCATCCGGCGATTCCTCGCCCACCTCGACGCGGCCGGATACGCCCGGCGCTCCATGAACAGGAAGGCATCGTCGGTGCGGGGGTTCCTCGCCGATGCGGCTCGGCGCGGCGACATTCCCGTCAACCCGGCCGAACAATTGGCCCGCCCGAAGCGGCCGCACCACCTTCCCAAAGCGTTGCCGCAACGCAACGTCGCCTCGATCCTCGACAGCCTCGATGGCACCGAGCCGATCGAACTCCGCGACCGAGCGCTGCTCGAGGTGCTCTATGCCACGGGGTTGCGCGTCTCCGAGTTGGCATCACTGACAGTGCGCGACGCCGAGCGGGACATGATTGGGGTTCTCGGGAAGGGGGGACGAGGTCGCGTGGTGCCATTGGGCAAGCCTGCCCAGGCTGCCATCGACCGTTACGTTGCCCTGGGGAGGCCCGTTCTGGCCGGACCTGACGCGGGCGACGCGCTGTGGGTAGGGGCACGCGGAGGGCCAATTGACGCACGCGGCGTCCGTCGCGCTGTACGATCTAGGGCGGGAACCTTCCCACACGCGCTCCGTCACTCGTTCGCGACCCACCTCTTGGAGGGTGGCGCCGACCTCAGAGCCGTGCAGGAACTCCTAGGGCACGTTGATCTGGGAACAACTCAGATTTACACTTCAGTAACACGGGACCATCTCAAGGCGACTTATGAGCGAAGCCACCCGCGGGCGTGAAGCCTCGGACGAACATGTCCAAGAGCTGTGGGAAGAATTCAAAGCAACGGGAGACGAAAGAGGCTCGCGAGGCCTTGATCCTCCAATACTCACCTCTGGTGAAGTTCGTTGCCGGTCGTGTCGGCGTCGGACTGCCTCGCAATGTCGAGCAGTCGGATCTCGTGTCGTACGGGATCTTTGGACTGATCGATGCCATCGACAAGTTCGATCTCGAACGTGGCTTCAAGTTCCAGACCTATGCGATCAATCGGATCAAGGGCGCGATTCTCGATGAGCTGAGAGCTCTCGACTGGGTACCCCGCTCTGTCCGTGCCCGGGCCAGAGAGATAGAACGATCCCTTGCCGAACTCGAACACAAGCTGAAACGCACTCCATCCGAAGACGAGCTCGCGGCCCACATGGACATGCCGCTCGAAGATCTGCAAAGCACCCTCGGCGAGATCTCGAAGTTGGGTCTGGTGGCTCTCGACGAGCTCCTCGGCCGGGATTCCGATTCGTCGTCGATCGGTGACGTGCTCCCCGATCCACGCGGGATCAATCCTGAACAGGCGTTTCAGATCGAAGAAACCAAACGTGTCGTGGCGGACGCCATCAATCGTCTGCCTGACCGAGAGCGTCTCGTCGTGACCTTGTACTACTACGAGGGTCTCACGCTCGCCGAAATTGGCGAAGTGCTCGGAGTCACCGAATCGCGTGTCTGTCAGATCCACACCAAGTCGGTCCTGTCGTTGCGGAACCGGATGACCGAACCGGCGGGTCGCTGACGCCACCCCGGCGCACCTCGGCCGCTTGGCGGACCAGCGCGACAGCTCGCTACACTCACACGTGGCTCACGGAGCCACCATTACGCACGCTTCAGATTGAATCCCACGGTCAACGATTCGCCGGAAACGGCTAGCCGTTGCGGGAGGGACCTCACCGGGTTCCAGTCTTCGGACCGCTGAGGCGGAGGATCAACCACAAAGGAGAGATGCTGTGGCAGCAGTCACCATCAAGCAGCTGCTCGAGGCGGGTGTCCATTTCGGTCACCAGACCCGACGGTGGAACCCAAAAATGCGTCCGTTCATCTATGGCGAGCGGAATGGCATCCACATCATCGACTTGCGTCAGACCTACGAGCAGGCTGACCGAGCCTTCGAATTCGTTCGAGACATCGTTGCCAAAGGCGGCGACGTGATGTTCGTCGGCACCAAGAAGCAGGTCGCCACGTCGATCGCCGAAGCAGCCGACAAGGTCGGCATGCCCTATGTCAACTTTCGCTGGTTGGGCGGGATGCTCACCAACTTCTCGACGATCCAGAAACGGATCTTCTATATGAAGGAGTTGGGTCGGATGGAAGAGTCCGGCGAGATGGACACCCTCCCCAAAAAGGAACGGCTTCGTCTTCGGCGCGAACTCGAGAAGCTCGAACGCAACCTCGGTGGGGTGCGAAACCTGACCAGTCTTCCGTCGGCCGTCTTCATCATCGACCTCAACGTCGAGCACACGGCGGTCAAGGAAGCCTCGCGCCTCGGGATTCCGGTCATTGCCCTGGTCGACTCGAACTGCGACCCCGACGACGTTGACATCATCATCCCGGGCAACGACGACGCGGTCCGTTCAGCTCAGCTCATCGCCGGCGTCATCGCCGACGCATGTGCGGCCGGCAAGGCGTTCGTCGGCAAGGACGAAGTCGCCAAGATGACCGCCGACGCCGAACAGAAGACCAAGAACGATCCGGAAACGGTCACAGCCGTTGCCCCGGGAACGGATTCGTAGGGAGGATTCGTGACGACATTCACCGCCAAAGACGTTCAGTCGCTCCGTAAGTCGACCGGTGTCGGGATGATGGATGCCAAGAAGGCGCTCACCGAGGCCGAGGGCGATTTCGACAAGGCTGTCATCTACCTCCGCGAGAAGGGTCTCGCCGCAACGGCGAAACGCGCCGATCGCGACGCTGCAGAGGGTGCCATCGGTAGCTATCTCCACCAGCAGGCAGGCCGGAGCATCGCAGGCGTGCTCGTCCATCTGGCGTCCGAAACCGACTTTGTCGCCAAGAGCGACGAGTTCAACGAAGCCGCCCGTGACGTCGCCATGCACATCGCCTGGGGCAAACCCCGGTGGCTCAGTCGGGACGAGGTTCCCGAGGCTGAGATCGTCGCGGAATCGGAGATCATTGCCGCCCAGGCGGCGAACGAAGGCAAACCTGAAAACATCATCCCCAAGATCATCGACGGTCGCATCGAGAAGTTCTATGCCGAGAACGTTCTGCTCGAGCAGCCTTACGTCCGACCTGAGAAGTTCGAGGGCACGGTCGGAGAGATGATTCAACAGTTGGCGGCCAGGATGGGCGAGAACATCTCGATCAAGGGCTTTTCCCGGCTCGCCGTAGGAGAGTAGGAGGCCGAATGGCCGACAACCCCGCGCCTCGTCGCGTACTTCTGAAGCTCTCGGGCGAGGCATTCGCCGACCCGGAGATCAAATATGGCATCGACCCCGAGGTCGTGCGGCGAGTTGCCAGCGAGGTCGCTGAAGCTCATCGCCAGGGCGTCCAGATCGCCATCGTGGTGGGCGGAGGGAACATCTTCCGAGGCGTCTCGGCCGCGGCCGCCGGTATGGACCAGGCGAGTGCCGACTACATGGGAATGTTGGCCACGGTCATCAATGCCATGGCGTTGCGGGATGCGCTGGAGAAACTGGGGGTACAGACCCGGGTCCAATCCGCCATCGCCATGCAAGAGGTGGCAGAGCCGTACATCCGACTCCGAGCCATCCGACAACTCGAGAAAGGTATGGTCGTCGTCTTCGCGGCCGGAACCGGCAATCCGTTCTTCACCACCGACACGGCAGCTGCGCTGCGTGCCGCCGAGGTCGGTGCCAAGGTGGTGCTCAAAGCCACCATGGTCGACGGTGTCTACGACTCGAATCCGAAGACCAATCCGGACGCCGTTCTCATCCCCGACATCTCGTTCATGGACGTCGTGGTCAGAGAACTCGATGTGATGGACACAACCGCCGTTACGATGTGCAAGGAAAACGGTCTACCGATACGGGTTTTCAATATCCTCGGCCCAGGCAATATCACAGCTGCCGTGGTCGGTGAGGACATTGGCACACTGGTGCACTAGGAGCGGACATGATCAAAGACCTGCTTGATGACGCTGAGCACAGGATGGACCAATCCGTCGAACATACCCAGGCGGAGTTCTCCACGATCCGTACCGGTCGGGCTAGTCCGGCCGTTCTCAGCCGGGTGACGGTCGAGTACTACGGTGCTCCGACCCCTCTTCAGCAGCTCGCCAGCTTCTCGGTGCCCGAGCCGCGGATGCTGCTCGTTACCCCGTTCGACCCCAACACCATTCCTGAGATCGAACGAGGCATCAACGAGGCCAACCTCGGCCTGACGCCGAGCAACGACGGCCGCGTCATTCGCCTCGTCTTTCCGCAACTCACAGAAGAGCGTCGCAAGGACCTGATCCGCATGACGCGCCACATCGCTGAAGAAGGCAGGATTGCCATCCGCCAGGTTCGGCGCCACGTCAAAGACGACATCGAGTCGTTGAGCGGCGACGTCTCCGATGATGAGATTCGCCGAGCCGAGAAAGACCTGCAGGATGCCACCGATCGGCACACAGTCCGCATCGATGAGCTACTCCAGCACAAGGAGCAAGAGCTCCTGGAGGTGTGACGGTGGCCGACGGTGAGCAGATGAACGGAGAGTCCGGAGACAGCGAGGAGTCGCTGCCGTTGGAGAACCACGACGTCCCGGGAACCGGTGTGCACGATCCCGATGGGACCATCGAAATGGATGACCTCGCCTCGGCGGTGGTCGAATCCTCCGACGACACCGAAGAGGTGGTGTGGGAGGAACTCACCGATGTCGCGCCCTGGGGTCCCGACGAGTCGGACGCTTCCACGGAGGAGGTCGCTGCGCCGGTCGAGGAGCCCGCTCCCGAACCGCGCGAGCCGAGCCTCAGTCTGGTGGACCCTCTCGAGGACACCTCGGACGACGTCGAGTCGATCCCGGACCCGTCGGAACCACCCGATGAGGCCGATTGGCACGAGGGGCCGTCGGTCATGGATGACTTCACATCTGGCGATTATCTGGCGGCCACCACCATGGAGTATCAGGGGCTGGCCGAAGCGGTTCTCCGTTCGGAGACCGAAACCCACGAACTTCACGCGGTGGCTGCCACGATGCCGGGCATGGACAGCGGTGTGGTTGGATTCGAAGACGTCACCGGAGAAGCTGCACCTGAGCCGGTTGAGGCCGGGCGCGGTGACCTCCCGGCGCGGATCATCACCGGGGTCATCCTGGCGGGCCTGTTCATCGGGGCCCTGCTCGCCGGCGGCGTATGGCTCATGCTCCTCGTTGGAGTGGTTGCCGTTCTGTCAACGGGGGAGTTCTACGCCGCAGCAAGAAGGATCGGCTACGTCCCTGTGGCCGCCTTTGGCCTGGCGGGAACGATCGGCACCATGGTGGGAGGCTGGTTCGGCGGGCCCGGAGGCATCGCCGGCGCCATCGCCATCTTCACCATGCTGGTGTTGTTGTGGTACTCCGTGATGGTGCGGCGCGACCCGCTGGAGAACGCTGCTGTGACCGTGTTCGGGCTGGTATGGGTAGGCGGACTTCTCGCTTTCGCAGCGCCGATCGCCCGTCATCCCGACTATCAGCAACTGCTGGTCACCCTCGTGCTCACCGCCGCCTTCATGGACATCGGAGCCTATTTCATCGGCCGGTCCGTCGGCCGGCGCAAGCTCGCCCCGATCCTCTCACCAAAGAAGACGGTTGAAGGACTCGTTGGCGGTGTGGCGGTCGCCTTCGGTGTGGCGGTGCTGGCGTCCCTCCTCTTCGACGTCATCACCTTCCAGGGCGCCCTCTGGCTCGCCCTCGGCGTGAGCGTCATGGCTCCGCTCGGAGACATGGCCGAGTCCATGGTCAAGAGGTCGTTTGGTATCAAAGACATGGGATCGCTCTTGCCCGGACACGGAGGCTTCCTCGACAGGATCGACGCGTCTGCTCTTCGTGATTCCGGTCGCCTACTACATCTACCTGGCTCTCGGGTACCTGGATTGAGCGCCCCGCTCGTCGTCCTGGGTGCGACCGGCTCCATCGGACAGCAAACCCTCGATGTCGCGGCACGGCACGGGCTCGAAGTGGCCGCGGTGGCGGCCCGCCGTGGCTCTACGAACCTGTTTGAGATCGGACAACACCACCCGGATGCCCGGGTCGTGGTCGTCGCCCCCGACGCCGACGAACAGGAACGCTTCACCGACGCCTTCGGGAACCGGGTCCGGTTTGGCCCCGAGGCGGTCACCGAGCTAGCGGCCACGTCGGGTTCCACGGTGGTCAACGGGATCGTCGGCGCCGCCGGGCTCCCTGCCTCGGTGGCTGCCCTCCAGGCCGGGAATCGCCTCGCCCTGGCCAACAAGGAAAGCCTGGTGGCGGGCGGACCTGTCGTGCTCGCGGCCCTGGCGGCCGGCGGCGGCGAAATCCTCCCCGTCGACTCAGAACACTCCGCTCTGTTTCAGTGCCTGGTCGGCGAGTCCGTCGACCAAATCCACAAGCTGGTTCTGACGGCCTCCGGAGGCCCCTTCTTTGGAAAGACCCGGGACGAGCTGGCCGAAGTTGGCCCATCGGAGGCGCTTGCGCACCCCACCTGGTCCATGGGGCCGAGGGTCACGGTCGACTCGGCGACATTGTTCAACAAGGGAATGGAAGTGATCGAGGCCCACTTCCTGTTCGGGATCGATTACGACCGCATCGACGTCGTCGTCCACCCACAAAGCCTGGTGCATTCAATGGTGGAGTTCGTCGACGGCTCGGTCAAGGCCCAGGTGGGAGAGCCGGACATGCGAGTTCCGATCCAGTACGCCGTGACCTACCCAGACCGCCTAGAGGGTGACGGCCGTTCGCAGAGTCTCGCCGGCCGCGACCTGAGCTTCCGGGCTCCCGATCGGGAAACGTTCCCGGCCCTCGACCTCGCCTACGAAGCGGGTCGCATGGGCGGGAGCGCTCCAGCCGTTCTCAATGCCGCCGATGAAGTGGCGGTAGGCGCATTCCTCGATGGTCGGCTCGGGTTTCTCGGCATCACGGAAATCGTGGAACGCACTCTTTCCTCGGTCGACCTTCGTTTGCTTGCCACGGTCGAAGACGTCCTCGAATGTGACGCCGAGGCGCGTGAGGTGGCCGCTCGGTTGGTTTCCGGGTCGTGTTAACCTGACGGCTCCGGCTTGAGAGGAACAGCTATGGCTGCGTTTGGTGCCATCGGAATGATTGGAGCCCTGTTTCTCTTCGTCATGGCGCACGAGGCCGGGCACTTCATCGCCGCCAAGATCACCAAGATGAAGGTGACGGAGTTCTTCTTCGGGTTCGGCCCTCGCCTCTGGTCGATGCGGAAAGGCGAGACCGAGTACGGGGTGAAGGCGATCCCGGCAGGCGGATATGTCCGCATCATCGGCATGAATCCGTACGAGGAGGTCGATCCAGCCGACGTCGGCCGCACCTACCGAGAAAAGAAGTTCTGGGAAAAGGCGTTCGTGGTCTTGGCGGGAGTCGTCATCAACTTCGGTCTGGGCTTCCTGATCCTGTGGGGCGTTTTTGGAGCGTACGGTGATTTCGACGTCGTCACCACCATCCGTGAAGTGGCTCCGGAAGCGAACGGTGAGCCGACCCCGGCACTCGAGGCCGGAATCGAGGTGGGCGACACCATCCTCGAGATCGGCGGCGCGCCCATCGAGAATTGGGAAGACCTCGAAGAAGCCGTGGCACCCAACCCGGGCGAGACGGTCGACATCGTCGTCCAACGCGGGACGGAGACCCTCACGCTGGTAGCCACCCTGGCCGAAGCCGGCAGTGACGGCGAGCCGAAAGGCTTCCTGGGTGTGAGCCCTGATGTGGTGGAGGTCGATCTCGGCTTCTTCGCATCGGCCGGTCGAGCGGGTAGCGAGGTAGGCACGCTCACCAAGCTCTCGTTCCAGTTCATGTGGTCGATGGTGGCGGGAATCGACGATCTTGCCCGCGCCTTGTTCACGGGATCTGAAGTTGCCGTCGAGCAGAGGCCCACCAGCGTGGTCGGACTGGCGCAGATCGGAGCGCAGAGCACCGACATCGGTCTCGGTAACATGTTGTACATCCTGGCCAGCCTCAACATCGTGCTCGGAGCGCTCAACGTGCTGCCTCTCTTCCCGCTCGATGGAGGTCATTTCGCGGTGGCCGTGGTCGAGAGAATCACCAGGAAAGAAGTGGACGTGCGGAGACTGGTGCCGGTCGCGGCCGCAGTGATCATGCTGTTCGTCTTCTTCGGCGTGGTGGCCGTGTATCTCGATATCGCCCAGCCGTTCGACTTCACGAACTTCTGAGCCGGCCCCGGTACCATCACCCCATGACCGTTTCGCCGTCGAACCCCTCCTTTCCCCGCCGCCAAACTCGCCAGATCCACGTTGGTCCGGTACCGGTTGGTGGTGACGCACCGGTCTCCGTCCAATCGATGACCACCACCAAGACGGCGGATGTCGAATCGACTCTGGCGCAGGTCTATGCGTTGGCCGGTGCTGGCGCAGACATCGTTCGGATCACCTGCAACGAGGTGGAGGCGGCCCAAGGTCTGGCGGAGATCGTTCCCCGTTCGCCGGTGCCCATCGTGGCCGACATCCATTTTCAGTATCGATTGGCGCTGGCGGCCCTCGAGGCGGGTGTCGCGGCGCTGCGACTCAACCCCGGCAACATCCGCAACGAAGCCCACATCAAGACGGTGGCGCGCGCTGCCAAGGAACGTGGTGTCCCCATTCGGGTGGGAGTCAATGGCGGTTCCCTCGACAAGGATCTCTTGGAGAAATACGGATCAGCCACTCCGGCCGCGCTCGTCGAGTCGGCGGTGACCGAGATCCGCTACCTCGAAGACGTCGATTTCACCGACATCAAGATCTCGGTGAAGCATTCCCACGTGCCCTCGATGGTCGAGAGCTACCGATTGCTCGCCGACACCGTCGACTATCCACTCCATCTCGGTGTCACCGAAGCTGGACCTCCGCCTGGTGGCCTGATCAAATCGGTCGCCGGAATTGCCACGCTCCTCAACGAAGGGATCGGCGACACGATCCGGTTCTCGTTGACGGCTGACCCCGTGGAGGAGGCCAAGGCTGGACGCCAACTGCTCGAGTACCTCGGGCTCAGGGAGCGGAAGGGACTCGACCTCATTGCGTGCCCCTCCTGCGGCCGAGCCGACGTCGACGTGATCGAAGTGACCAAGGCCGCCCAGACCCGCCTCGAAGCCGAAAAGCTACCCATTCAGGTTGCCATCATGGGGTGCGTGGTCAATGGTCCGGGTGAGGCTCGCGAAGCAGATATCGGGATCGCGGCGGGCAAAGGGAAGGGTCACTTGTTCATCAAGGGCCAGGTCGTGAGGGTGGTGCCCGAGGCGGACATGGTGGACGCTCTGGTCGAGGAAGCCCGCCTTCTGGTGGAGGAAGGCGTCGAGGCGCGGCTGGCAGCCGCCGATGCCAATGCCGAACAACTGGCCGCCCAGGCGCGGGAGCAGCTCATCGAGATCCAGGGGGACGCCAACAACGCCGCTTCCCGTCGGGCCGCGGTGGCCGAGAAGGCTCAGGGCTGAGTCCAGTTCTCGGGCCGCGGTCTCATCGACTCGATCGAGGCCGCCCTTCGAGTCGTGGTACCGTTCCCGAGCCGAACCCTGACCGAGGAGCCGATCGTCGCCGTGCGCTGGTCCGAAGCCTTCATCCCAACCCTGCGTGACGACCCGGCCGAAGCCGAGGCCAGTAGTCACAAGTTGCTCATTCGCGCCGGTTACATCCGGCAACTCATGGCGGGGTCCTACACCCTGCTGCCTCTGGCGATGCGCGTCCGCAAGAAGATCATCGCCATCATTCGCGAGGAAATGGACGCTATCGGTGGCCAGGAGTTTCTCTTGCCTGCGCTCCACCCCGCCGAGGTCTGGCAGCAATCGGGTCGTTGGGAGATCATGGGCGACGAGATGTTCCGGTTGCGTGACCGCAAGGACGCCGATCTCTGTCTGGGCATGACGCACGAAGAGATCTTTGCGACGTTGGCCACCGAGATGAAGTCCTATCGTCAGCTCCCGCAGCTCTGGTACCAGATCCAAACCAAATTCCGTGACGAGCCCCGGCCTAAATCGGGCATCCTGCGCGTCAGGGAGTTCACGATGAAGGACTCGTACTCGTTCGATGTCGATCAAGCGGGGTTGGACGCCCAGTTCGAGGCGCATCGCGCCGCTTACCTGCGCATCTTTGACCGCATGGGTTTGACGGCCACCATGGTTGAGGCGTCTTCGGGGGCCATGGGGGGGTCGGGCTCGGTCGAGTTCATGGTCGCTTCGTCAGCCGGCGAGGACCTGATCGCCACGAGTGCGTGTGGGTATGCCGCCAACCTCGAGACGGCGACGAGTGCTCTCGACCCGGTCGAGGACCCGCCCGAGGTTCCACTTCCCGAGCGCTTCGATACACCCGATGTGCGAACGATCAAGGCGCTGGCGCAGTTCGACGCCGAGGCGCCTGCTGAGCGGCAGATCAAGACCCTCGTCTACGTTCTCGATGACCAGCTCACCCTCGTCCTGCTGCGAGGCGATCACGAACTGCAGGAGCAGAAGTTGGCCGACGCCACGGGTGCGATAACGGCGCGTGCTGCGCAGCCGGACGAGATCGCCGAGGCGCTTGGTGCCTTGCCCGGCTCGCTGGGAGCCGTCGGCGTCGGCGAGTTGCCGATTCTCGCCGACCTGGCGTTGCAGGGGAGGCGTGGGTTCACCACCGGGGCAAATACCGACGACGTTCACCTTCGACACGTCGACATCGGTCGCGACATGGCGGTCAGTCGGTGGGTCGACCTGCGTACTGCGAGAGAGGGTGAGGCGTGCCCCCGGTGCGGTGAGCCGCTCACGGTTGGGCGAGCCATCGAAGCGGGACATATCTTCAAGCTGGGGACGCGGTACGCCGAAGTGATGGGGGCGGCGGTCTTGGATGCCGATGGGGAAACCCGAACCATGCTCATGGGTTCGTACGGCATCGGAGTCGAGCGGAACCTGGCGGCCATCGTCGAGTCGTCTCACGACGACAAGGGCATCATCTGGCCAGTCGGGGTGGCGCCCTTCCACGCCGTGGTCACCGTGCTGCGCGCCGACAACGAAGCGACGCTCGCCGCTGCGGAGCTGGTGTACAGGAACCTGTCCGACGGTGGGGTGGAGACCATCCTCGACGACCGAGCGGAGCGGCCGGGCGTGAAGTTCGCGGATGCCGAATTGGTCGGCATCCCGTATCGGATCACCGTCGGCCCGCGTGGGCTCGAATCCGGAACGGTGGAGCTCACCGAGCGCAAGACCGGGGAGACCGTGGAGGTCGCCGTGGCCGATGTGGTCGACCGTGTCACGGACCTGATGCGTTCCTCCTGACGGCGGCCGGAAGCCCGGTCGTTCTCAGATCTCGCCGTTCACCGGTTCTGATATACTCCTGTCGACATCTTGAGGACGCTACCTAGGAAAGTGGGCGCCCAGCCCACTTTTTGCCGTGGGGTCGTAGATTTTGGAGGTGGAGCGTGTCGGACGCTCCAGAGGAGTTGTGGAACGTGTTGGGACAGTACTTGGCCGAGGAACGGCTGGAGCTGGATGACCTCGAGGTCGTCGGAGCGCATGGTGGCGGAAAGACGCTGCGCGTGACGATCGACGGCGAAGGGGTGGGTTCAGAGCTGCTCGGTGCCGTTTCGAAGGGCGTCTCCCGCCTCATGGACTCCCACGACCTGATTCCCGGCTCCTATCACCTCGAGGTGAGCACACCGGGTCTGGAGCGGAAGCTCCGCCGGCCAGAGCATTGGAAGAAGTCAGTCGGTCGAGATGTGCGGGTCAAGACCCGTGTCGAGGTCGAAGGGTTCCGGCGCCATGATGGCCTGCTGGAAACCGCCGGTGATACGGAATGTGTCATCGAGGTCGACGGGGTGACCCGGACGGTCGCCTACGACACGGTGACGTCAGCAAAGACCGTGTACAACTGGAAGAAGCCCGCCAAGCCGGGCAAGAAGTAGGAGGACCTGCGATGCGCATGGATGCCCAAGTCATGGAGGCCCTCGAGGTCCTTGGACGTGAACGTGGTGTGTCCGTCGAGACGATTCTCGACGCGCTAGCCAATGCGTTGGTGTCCGCCTACAAGCGGAGCCCTGGAGCTGCCGAAGAGGCTCGAGTCGTGATCGATTCCGACTCCGGGGACATCGTCGTCTACGGCCAGGAACTCGACGAAGACGGAAATGTCACCAAGGAATGGGAAGACACACCCGACGACTTTGGACGTATTGCTGCGCAGACGGCCAAGCAGGTGATCGCTCAGCGGCTCCGTGAGGCGAAGCGTGACCAGGTGTTCGACCTGTATGAGGGTCGCGACGGCGATCTCGTGACGGGAATCATTCAGCAGGTCGACAATCGGTACACGATTCTCGACCTCGGGGACTCCGAGGCTCTCATGCCAGGATCGGAACGAATCCCCTACGAACGGCTCGAGCGGGGCAACCGGGTCAAGGCCATCATCCTCGAGGTCCGCAACGAGGCCAAAGGGCCACAAATCGTCGTGAGTCGGAGCCATCCGGACTTCGTGCGTCGGCTCCTCGAACTCGAGGTGCCCGAACTGGTGGATTCCACGATCGAAATCATGGCAATCGCCCGGGAAGCCGGACATCGGACCAAGATCGCCGTCAAGTCCAACGACTCGAACGTCGACCCGAAGGGCGCCTGTGTCGGTGCCCGTGGGTCCCGAGTGCGACAGGTCGTCAATGAGCTGCGAGGCGAGAAGGTCGACGTGGTCGAATGGCGCGAAGATCTGCCGCAGTTCATCGCCGAGGCGCTTGGACCGGCCAAGGTCCAGGAAGTGAGAATCGACGAGGAAACGAAGACCGCCACCGTCATCGTCAACGAGCATCAGCTTTCACTGGCGATCGGCAAGGAGGGGCAGAACGCCCGTCTGGCCGCCCGCCTGTCTGGTTACCGGGTCGACATTCAATCGGACCAGCCGGCTCGACCTGCCGTCGCCGAGGAGCCAGTCGCCGAAGAAGCCGTGGCCGAAGAAGCCGCCGGCGACGTGCCGGACGGCGAAGCAGCGGACGCTCCGGAAGTGGCCGAAGCAGCAGATACGGCTGAAGTGGTGGATACGGTCGAAGGGGTAGATGCTTCGGAAGCGGCCGAAGTGGTGGACAGTGCCGACCCGGTCACAGAGGCTGCTGGTGTGGCAGCGACGGCTGCCGTGGCGGGAGTCGCTGCTGCTGTTCTCGATCAGGACCCAGCAGATCAACCAGCGGATCAACCATCAGAAGAACCATCAGAAGAAGAAGTAGTGGCCGCCGAGACGGTCGACACGGCTACGGAAGAAAGCGGCGACGAGCCGGCCGCAGAAGTCGATCCAGTGGATACGGCGGATGGTGCTGAGAGCACCGACACCGAAGAGGAGTAGCGAAGCAGCGTGGCGAGAGTACGGATCTACGAATTAGCACGGGAACTCGAACTCGAGTCCAAGGATGTCCTGGCGCACGCCCAGGAGCTGGGATTAGCTGTCAAGACGGCATCGTCGGGCCTGGAGCCGGACGATGTTGCGCGTTTGCGCGCCTCCCTGGCTGCACCAGCGCCGGCGGCTGCTCCTGAGGCCGCTTCTGACGAAGGAGCGAAGCCCACGCCGGAGTCGAAGGCGCCAAGCCGCCCAGAACCCGAGAAGGCACCCGAGCCTCAGCCAGAGCCCGAGGTCCCGGTCGAGGTGCCCCAGGCACCGGCCCAGCCCGAGGCACCGGCCCAGCCCGAGGCAGTGGTCGAGCCCGAGGCCCCAGAGTCCAAAGAACCTGCTGATGCAGGAGTCGAGCCCGAGGTTGATGGAGAAGTCGCTGCCGAGGAAGCCGACCGTCGGTCGGTCTCGATTGCGTCAGGTATCACCCCGAAAGAGCTGGCCGAGGTCATCGATGAGCCCGCCAATTCGATCGTCACGACGCTCATCCAGATGGGCGAAATGGTCGGACTCGGAGTGCCGATCCCAGACGAGGCGATCGAACTGCTCGGTGAGCATTTCGGGGTCGAGATCGTCATCGATCAGGAAGCAGAGCCTGCCGCGCCCACGCCCAAAGCGAAGCGGACCTATGAAGACGATCCGGCCAACCTGGTCACTCGTTCGCCTGTGGTGACGGTGATGGGTCATGTCGATCACGGCAAGACCACCCTCCTCGACGCCATCCGCTCGACCAATGTGGTGGGCGGCGAAGCGGGTGGCATCACCCAACACATCGGCGCCTACCAAGTGGTGTCCGGAGACAGCCTCATCACCTTCCTCGACACGCCAGGTCATGAGGCTTTCACCGCACTGCGCGCCAGAGGCGCCGAGGTGACCGACATCGTCGTGTTGGTGGTGGCCGCCGACGACGGCATCATGCCCCAAACGGCCGAAGCGATCAGCCACTCGAAGGCCGCTGACGTGCCCATCATCGTCGCCATCAACAAGATGGATCTCCCAGCCGCCGACCCGTCGAGAGTGAGAGCTCAGCTGACAGAATATGGGCTGGTCGCCGAAGAACTCGGTGGTGACATCACGACGGTCGAATTGTCGGCCACTACCGGCGAGGGGATCGACACGCTGCTCGAGGTCATCGACCTCGTTGCCCAACTCGAAGATTTCAAAGGCAACCCGAAGCCCGCTGCCTCCGGGGTGGTTGTCGAGAGCCAACTCGACAAAGGACGTGGCGCGGTCGCCACGGTGATCGTCCAGCGTGGCACCCTCAAGCAGGGTGACGCTCTCGTGGCCGGCCCCGTGTCGGGCCGTGTCCGTGCGATGCTCGATCACACCGGCGACCAGATGAAGTCGGCGGGACCTTCGACTCCTGTCCTGGTGATGGGTTGGTCCGATGTTCCGACGGCCGGCGACCCGTTCGACGTTGTCAAAAACGAACGGACTGCACGCTCCATGGCTCAGGAGCGGTTCGAGGAGCTGAGGGCGTCTCAACAAGTCATCCCGACTGCTCGGGAGCGTCTTGCCCAACTGCTGGATCAGCTTCGCACCGCCGACGAGGCGGAATTGCGGATCATCCTGAAGGCGGATGCAAACGGTTCATTGGAGGCGGTTCGAGACTCGATCGTCAAGATCACGAGGGAAGGCGGCAAGATCACCACGATCCACGCCGCCGTTGGTGGGATCACCGAGAACGATGTCAGTCTCGCCGAGGTGACCGAATCCGTGATCTTCGGATTCAACGTGCGGCCCGACAGTCAGGCGCGCAAACTCGCCGAGCAAAAAGGCATCGAGATCCGGCCCTATCAGATCATCTACGAACTCCTCGATGATCTCGAGGCCATGCTGGTCGGCCGCTTGGCGCCCGACGAAGTCGAAGCGGTGCTCGGCTCGGCCGAGGTTCGCGAGATCTTCAAGGTGCCGCGCAAGGGCAACATCGCCGGCTCGTACGTCACCGAGGGTCAGATGACCCGGGGTGCCAAGGTGCGTCTGCTGCGTGATGGCATCGTGATCCACGACGGATCCATCGAATCGCTGCGGCGGTTCAAGGACGATGTCCGCGAGGTCAACTCCGGTTTCGAGTGTGGCATCGGAATCGCCGGTTACAACGACCTCAAGGAGGGCGATGTGATCGAGGCCTACGAGGTTCGAGAAATCACGCGCGTCTGACCGGTTGAGGTCGGCGGGGGTGGTTCGTCATGGTGCACGCAGCGGTGATGCGGGTCGAGTTCCTCATCCCTGTGTCGCGGTCACTAAAGGAAAAACGCCGCGTCCTGAAACCGCTCTTGTCGTCCCTCACCCGGACCTTCCCGGTTGCCGTGGCCGAGGTGGATCATCAGAATGCCTGGCAGCGGGCTGCGGTGGCGGTGGCATTCGTGGCGAGCGACGCACCTCACCTGGAGAGTCTCATCGACGCGGTCCGCTCCCATTTCGACGAACATGTGGAGATCGAGGTGCTGGATGTCCGTCTCAACTACCTGGAGGACCCCCATGAGTGATCGAATGCGCCGCGTCAACTCCGTGATGCGGGAGGCGGTTGCCAACGAGGTCGAGCAACTCAAGGACCCGCGACTGGGCTTCGTGACCATCACGGGAGTGGACACCGCCCCCAACCTCCGCCATGCCACGGTGTACTACTCGGTGCTGGGCGACGACGACCAGAAGCGCCAGACCAAGGCAGCGCTCGATGCTGCCGCCCCGAGGGTCACCCATGCGGTCGGAGCGGGATCGCGCATGAAGTTCACGCCGCGACTCCATTTTCGGATCGATGAGAGCGTGGAGCGGGGTACGCGTATCTCGAAGCTGATCCATGACATCAACGAAGCCGAGGCCGCTCTCGATGGCGCCGAGGACAGCTCAGCCGATCTGCCTTCCGGGGACCCCGCCGAGTGATCGGGTTTCTTCTCGTCGACAAGCCCTCGGAGTGGACCTCGCATGACGTGGTCGCCAAGGTGCGGCGACTGATCGGAATCAAAAAGGTCGGCCACGCCGGAACCCTCGATCCCATGGCCACCGGCCTGGTGGTGCTCGGGGTGGGTCGCGCCACCAAGCTCCTCAGGTTCGTCCAGGATCTCCCGAAGGTCTACGTCGCCAAGATCAAGTTCGGCATCGCCACCGACTCCCTCGACGCCGACGGCAGCATCATCTCCGACCAGCCGATGCCCGTCACCCGCGCCGACCTCGAGTCGGTGATCCCGAGTTTCGTGGGCGAGATCAGCCAGGTTCCGCCCATGGTCAGCAGCGGTCAAGTTGGACGGCCAAAGGCTCTACAAGCTCGCCAGAGAGGGCATCGAAGTCGAGCGCAAAGCACGCCCCGCGGTCGTCCACTCGATCGACCTGCTCGACTTCGAAGCCGGTCCACAGCCCGAAGCCGTGATCCGGGTGACCTGCGGGAAGGGCACCTACATCCGGGTCCTGGCGGACGATCTGGCCGGGGCAATGGGCGGGCGGGCGCACCTGTCGGCGCTCCGTCGCCTCGCCAACGGGAGCCTGACCGTCGCCCAGGACGGCACGAGCCTCGAGGATCTCGCCGAGCTGGGAGAGGGGTGGCCGGAAGTCTTGATGACACCGGCGGCGGCGTTGGTCGACCTCTCGGCCGTCGAATGCGATGGGCCGACGGTGCGGCTCGTATCTCATGGACGCCGCTTCCGGACCGACGACTTCGGCCTGACCGACTCGCCGGACGACACCGTGTATCGAATGCTCGACCAGTCCTCGGGCGACCTGATCGCCGTGTACCGTGTCGCCGGAGATCAGTTCGTTCCGGAGGTGGTGCTGTCGTGAAGGTGCTCCGTGGAGATCCGCTCCTTTGGGAGGGATCGGCCGGTCGCGACTCGGCGGTCTCGATCGGGGTCTTCGACGGAGTGCATCGCGGGCATCAGGAAGTCCTGGCCGATCTGACAGAGCAGGCCGTTGAGTTGGGAGGCCTCGACAAGGCGGTGCTCACGTTCGATCCGCATCCCCGGGCGATCCTCGAACCCGAATCCACAGCTCATCTGCTCGGCACGGTTGAACAGCGCCTCGAATGGCTCGAGGCCGCCGGAGTCGACACGGTTGGGGTGTTGCCCTTTCCGGCGGTGCGAGACATGGAGCCGGGCTTCTTCATCCGACGAGTGCTGTGCGAAACCCTCTCGGCCAAGGTTGTGGTGGTGGGAGTGGATTTCCGGTTTGGTGTCGGGAGGTCGGGCAATGTCGACACTCTCTGGTCTGCCGGTCAGGAACTCGGCTTTGCGGTCGACGGAGTTCCCCTCCTCTCCGAGGCGCTCAGCCCGTTGTCCTCGAGCCGCATCCGCAGGCTCGTGGTGGACGGAGACGTGACGGGCGCGTCCGAGTTGCTGGGCCGCCCGTTCACCATGCGCGGCGTCGTCGTGCAAGGCGAGGGAAGGGGTCGGACGATCGGAGTGCCAACCGCCAACATGGCTATTGGCCGAGACCTGGTCTTGCCGGCTCGGGGGGTGTACGCCTCTCAGGTCATCGTGGGGGAGACGATGTTTCCCAGCGTCACCAACGTCGGCACGCGCCCGACCTTCGATGGAGAGGAGGTGACCGTCGAATCGCATCTCCTCGACGTCGATCGAGATCTCTATGGGCAGACCATCGACGTTGCCTTCCTGCGTCATCTCCGCCATGAGCGGAAGTTCGACGGTGTCGAGGCACTCGTTGCTCAGATTCACGAAGACATTCAAGGCGCCCGGGCAGCCCTGGCATGACCAGGCGGGTTCGCTCCGCGTCGCCGTACGAAGCCTCCTACGGGTTCTGTCGCGCCCTCCGGGTCGGTGACGTGATTCATGTCGCCGGGACCGCTCCCATCTCCCAAGATGGAAGCCCGCCGCCTGGCGGCGCTCACGATCAGATGCTCCTGGCTGGTTCCATCGCCCTGGATGCGATCGAAGAACTGGGCGGAGACCGCCACCACGTGGTGAGAACTCGGATGTACATCATCGACCCGGTCGACGCCGAAGAGGTGGGAAGAGCCCATGGCGCGTTGTTCGGCGAGAGTGAGCCGGTGGCGACCATGGTGGTGGTGGCGGCCCTGCTCGATCCGGCGTGGAAGGTCGAACTCGAAGTCGAGGCGCTCATCCGGTGACGCCAGACGACATCACCCGACTCGAACAGGTGTCGTCGGCGATCTTCGTGGGCGACGCAACCTGGGAGCGGGACGGCTGGCGCGCCCTCGTCTCGGATCTTCCCAACCGACGGGCCAACTCCGCTCATCCCTTCACGGAGGTGAAGAACGCCAGGGCCACGATTCGAGAGGTTGCCGGGTTCTTCGAGGCGCACGACCGGGCCCCGCTGTTCAAGCTCTCGCCCGGCACCCCCGCCTCGGTGCGCGCTGCGCTGAAGCAGGAAGGGCTGGTCGGAAGCTACGGAGCGGATGTGATGACGAGACCGCTCAACCCTGCGCCCGAACGTCGGTCAGTCAACGTGGAGATCGTCGATCACTTCACCGACGAGTGGCTCGATGCCTACACCAGGGGTCGATCGGTGAGCCCCTCTGTTGTGCGAGCCGGATATACCGCAGCCGGCTCCGTGATCGGGGCCGCCTCCTTGGGGAGCGACGCGATCGGCCTCGGCATCGTTCGTGACGGCCGGCTCGGGGTGTTCAACATGGTCACGGTTCGGGCCGCACAAAGACACGGCAAGGCAACCGAGATCCTCGACGCGCTCTTGGAGTGGGGCACCGAGCAGGGCGCCACGTCGGCGTACCTACAGGTGGTGGCCGACAACACAATCGCCCACAGGCTGTATACTGGCCGAGGCTTCCGGGTCTCCTATGCCTACGAGTATTGGGCCTACAAATTGGCCTGAACAAATGGGCCGAATAGTGGGTGAACTTGGAGTTCTGGCCGACAGTGGTACACTTCCGGCCGTTCCCAGGCATGTGCATCGACGCCTTGCCGTGAGCCACCTCGAAGAAGTCTGGATTCATGAAGACGACGCAAGAAATCATCGCCGAGCACGGCCAACACGAATCGGACACCGGGTCGCCCGAGGTCCAGGTCGCGCTCTTGACCGAGCGAATCAAACACCTCACCGAACACATGAAGGTCCACAAGCATGATTATCACAATCAGCGTGGCCTCCTCATGTTGGTCGGTAAGCGTCGGAGGTTGCTCAACTACCTGATGCGTCAGGACGTCGAGCGCTATCGTGCGCTCATTGCAAACCTCGGTTTGCGTCGATAGGGTTTTGGAGAAGCGGCTACGGCCGCTTCTCTGCTGTGCGGGATTCTGCACAGCCACCCGTGTCCCCAGCAATGACCCGGGTGCGAAAGGGTGTTTCACGTCTCGTGAACGCCCCCAGGTCCGACCGTTCGGTCGGGATCATCTCACAACCAATGAGGAGAGGGTTGCCCAGTTGTCAGTGGAGAGCGTTTCGCCCGGCGAAGCGTTGACCACTGCCAATTGGCCGCCTTCTCCCTGAACAGAAGGAGAAAGCGTGCCGGAACATGTGGTACGCGGTCTGATCGGTGACAAGGAAGTCATCATCAGTACCGGAAAGTTGGCCCAACAGGCCGACGGAGCAGTCAAAATGTCCATGGGCGGAACCGAAGTTCTGGTGACCGCCACCGCCGCCCGCAGCATGCGGGAAGGCGTCGATTTCTTCCCGCTCACCGTTGATATCGAAGAGCGGATGTATGCAGCGGGTCGGATTCCCGGATCGTTCTTCCGCAGAGAAGGCCGGTCGACGGAAAAAGCCATCTTGGTGTGCCGTCTCATCGACCGCCCCTTGCGACCCAACTTTGTGAAGGGTTACCGCAACGAGACTCACATCGTCGGTACCGTCATGTCGGTCGACGACGTGAACCCCTACGACATGCTGGCCCTCAACGGCGCCTCGGCTGCCCTCTCGGTCAGCCCCATCCCGTTCGAGCGTCCCATCGGCGCCGTTCGATTGGCGTTGAAGGACGGCGAATGGCTTCCCATGCCGACGTATGACGACCTCGACGAGTCGGTCTTCGAACTGACCGTGGCCGGCGTCCGCAACGACAAGGGCGAGATCGACATCATCATGGTCGAAGCAGGCTCCACCGAAGAAGGCGTCCGCATGATCCTCGATGGTCAGCCCGCCTCCGACGAGGAAGCAGTGGCTCGCGGTCTCGAGGAGGCCAAGCCCTTCATCGGTCAGTCGATCGATCTGCAAGATCAGCTCGCAGCCATGGTCGAGAAGGACGAGGTCGAATGGCCGCTGGCCGTCGACTACACGGACGACGTCTACAACCGTGTCCGGGAACTGGCCGCTCCCAAGCTCGAGTCGGTGATCACGATCGCCGGCAAGAAGGAGCGTGGTCTGGCGCAGTCGGCCGCCCGCGACGAAGTCTTCGAGGCATTCGGATCTGATGACGACGCCGATCTCGGCATGGTCAAGAAGGCCTTTGCCAAGGTCGCCAAGGAAATGATGCGAGCTCGGGTGCTCAACGAGGGTATTCGACTCGACGGCCGCGGCCTGACGGACCTTCGCGAGCTTCAGGCTGAAGTCGACGTGGTCGCCCGCGCCCACGGATCGGGGCTCTTCCAACGAGGAGAAACCCAGGTCCTCAACGTGACCACCCTCGGCATGATGAAGATGGAGCAGATGCTCGACACCCTCTCCATCGAGACGTCGAAGCGGTACATGCACCACTACAACTTCCCGCCGTTCTCGACGGGTGAGACCGGCTTCATGCGTGGTCCGAAGCGCCGCGAGATCGGCCACGGTGCGTTGGCTGAGAAGGCTGTCCATCCGGTGATCCCGACGGCCGAGGAATTCCCGTATGCCTACCGGCTCGTATCCGAGGTGCTGTCGTCGAACGGTTCGTCGTCGATGGCTTCGGTGTGTGGCTCGTCGCTGTCGCTGATGGACGCCGGGCGTGCCGATCATTGCTCCGGTTGCCGGCATCGCCATGGGTCTCATTGCCGAAGACGGCCAGTTCGTCACGTTGACCGACATCCTCGGTGCAGAAGACGCGTTGGGTGACATGGACTTCAAGGTGGCAGGAACGGCGGACATCATCACCGCCCTGCAGCTGGACACCAAGATCGAGGGCCTTGCCGGCAGAAGTTCTCTCGTCGGCCTTGACGCAGGCCAAGCGACGCCCGTCTCAAGATCCTCGAGGCGATGAAGGGTGCGATCGACGGACCGCGACCCGAACTCAACCCCAATGCTCCTCGAATCGAAGCGATCAAGATCCCCAAGGACAAGATCGGCGAGATCATCGGCCCGAAGGGCAAGACCATCCGCGAACTCGAAGAGGAAACCGGAGCGACCATCGAGATCGAGGAAGACGGCGCCTTCGGGATCGTCCGGGTCGGTGCAGCCGACGGTGACGCGTTGGCGTTGGCCAAGTCTCGTATCGAGATGATCGCCAACCCGCCCGAAGCCGAGGTCGGACGAGACCTACGAAGGCGAGGTCGTGAACATCACCACCTTTGGTGCGTTCATCAACATCCTGCCGGGTCGCGATGGCCTGCTCCACATCTCCAAGGTGGACGCCGAACGCCGCGTCGACAACGTCGAGGACTACCTGTCGCTCGGCGACAAGGTCAAGGTCGTCGTTCGAGAAATCGACCGGAACGGAAAAGTGAGCCTCGAGCTCGCCGAGCCGATCGAGGTCTCCGAAGAGGTGGCCAACCGTCCGAAGGGCGGCGGCGGCGGCGGTGACCGTGGAGGTCGTGACCGCGACCGCGGTGGCGATCGTGGCGGACGCGGCGGGGACCGTGGTGGCCGTGATCGTGGCGGACGCGGCGGAGACCGTGGTGGTCGTGATCGTGGCGGCGACCGGAGCGGCAGCGACCGTGGCGGCAGCGACCGTGGCGGCAGCGACCGGGGCGGCAGCGACCGTGGCGGAAGCCGTGATAGCGGTGCCGACCGCGGAACGAGCAACGACCGTGATCGTGGTTCGGACCGTGGTGAGAAGAGCACCGGCGACGAGGCATCCAGCCCACGTCGCCAGATCCGTTCCTTCGAAGAGGACTTCGAGAGCGGCAATCTGTAGCAGCCGCACACTGTCGAGATGAGAGAGGCCGCCTTCTGGGCGGCCTCTCTCATTCTCCGGCGCCTTGGAACACCCCTGGCTCTACACTTCCCGACAATGCCCGAACTTCCCGACGTCGTGGTCTACCTGGAGGCGCTGGAGCGTTACTGCACCGGCCGCCCTCTCCAGAAGGTCCGAGTGCGCTCCGTGTCCTTGCTCCGGACCTACGATCCGCCCGTTTCGGCGGTCGAGGGCTTGGAGGTGCAGGGTTTCAGGCGGATCGGCAAGCGAATCGTCTTCGAGTTCCCCGACGACCTCTTCATGGTCATCCACCTGATGGTGGCCGGCCGACTGCGATGGAAAGCGCCGGGGGTCGCCGTGCCCGCCAAGGTGGGCCTGGCCGCCTTCGACTTCGAGCACGGCTCGTTGCTGTTCACCGAACAGGGCACCAAGAAGCGTGCCTCGTTGCACATCCTTCGAGGCGAAGAGTCGCTTGCCGAGCAGGATCGAGGCGGCATCGAACCTCTCGAGATCTCTATCGAGGATTTCGCCGGTGCGGTCCAGAGGGAGAACAGGACGCTGAAACGGGCTTTGACCGACCCGCGCATCCTCTCGGGGATCGGAAACGCCTATTCCGACGAGATCCTGCACAGGGCACGGCTCTCGCCGGTGAAGAGGACCCGTCAGCTCCAGGACGACGAGATGGTCCGTTTGTTCGACTCCACCCGAGCTTCGCTGACGGAGTGGACCGAGCGCCTCAGGGGAGACCTGGGCGAAGGGTTCCCTGACAAGGTGACGGCTTTCCGGCCCGACATGGCCGTCCACGGGAAGTACGGCGAAGCGTGTCCGGTGTGCGGTTCGCCGGTTCAGCGAATCGTGTACGCCTCCAACGAAACCAACTACTGCGCCACCTGTCAGACCGACGGAAAGCTTCTCGCCGATCGTTCACTTTCGCGCTTGCTGAAAGAAGACTGGCCGAAGACGATAGAAGACCTCGAGGACCTGCGGTCGTGAGAGCGATGGTGCGATGAGCTATGACGCGGTGGTCGTCGGGTCAGGCCCCAACGGTCTCACCGCCGCCATCGAACTCGCCCGGGCCGGTCTTTCTGTGCAGCTGATCGAGGGCCATGACACGGTGGGCGGCGGGACCCGAACGGCGGAACTCACGTTGCCCGGTTTCCAGCACGACGTGTGCGCCGCCATCCACCCATTCGGGACCGGCTCGCCGGCCTTTCGTTCGATGCCGCTCCAGGATCATGGACTGGCATGGGGATACTCGGAAGCCGAGGTCGCCCATCCGCTCGACGGGGGCAGAAGCGTGTCACTGTGGCAAGACGTCGACCGGACCGCGGATGCCCTCGGCGTCGACGCTCGTCGGTATCGTCGCACGATCGGACAGTTCGCCGCTCACGCCGACGAATTGTTCGGCGACACCCTAGGCCCGCTCCTCCGAATCCCCGCCCACCCCGTCCTGCTGGCCCGATTCGGGATCCCCGGGCTGTTGTCAGCTCGGCGGTTCGCCGAAGGCTTCGAAACCGAGGCGGCCCAGGCGCTCTTCGCCGGTAATGCCGCCCACAACACCACCTCCTTGCGAGCGCCCGGGTCGGCGGCCATCGGTTTCGCGCTCATGATGGCCGGACACGCCTACCGCTGGCCCATGGCGGTGGGTGGCTCCGCCGCCATCACGCGAGCCATGGCCGAGTTCTTCGTCATGCTGGGCGGGGAGATCGTGACCGGCCATCGAGTGCAATCCGTAGCCGATCTGCCTCAGGCCCGCCTCACGCTGCTCTCGATGACGCCTCCCGCCGTGGACTCCCTCTTCGGTGACCGTTTCCCGAGTGCCTACCGAAGGGCCATGCAACGGTGGCGTTTCGGGCCCGGCGTGTTCAAGGTGGATTGGGCTCTCGACGGTCCGATCCCTTGGACGGCACCTCAGGTGGGCGAGGCGGCGACCGTGCATGTGGGCGGTTCGCTGGCCGAGATCGCCGAGTCCGAGCAGGCCATGTGGGAGGGCCGACACTCCGACCGTCCGTTTGTGCTACTCGTCCAGCACACGCTCGTGGACGGCAC
Source organism: uncultured Acidimicrobiia bacterium (assembly GCA_963752075.1). Classification (GTDB taxonomy): domain Bacteria; phylum Actinomycetota; class Acidimicrobiia; order Spongiisociales; family JAENVV01; genus CBDUEV01. Next base: position 474,568 of record CAVVWO010000002.1, on the reverse strand, counting down.
CCGCGCTCCCGCCGGCAAACACACCGCCTGGGGCTACTGCCATGTGCCCAACGGCTCGACGGTGGACCGAAGCGACGCCATCGAGGCCCAGATCGAACGGTTCGCCCCGGGCTTCCGGGACCTCATCCTGGAACGGCACCTCATGTCGAGCGAGGACTACGCCCGCTACAACCCCAACTACGTTGGCGGAGACATCATCGGGGGAGCGTTCACTCTGAAGCAGATCGTGGCCCGCCCTCGCCTCTCACCAAACCCCTACGCCACTCCGATTCCGGGTGTCTTTCTGTGTGGTTCTTCGGCTGCGCCAGGGGCGGGAGTGCATGGAATGGTGGGGTGGCATGCGGCGCACGCCGCGCTTGGATCCATCGGGAAGCCGGTTTCCGTCCGCTCTTGACGTATCGAACATATGTTCGATACTATGAACGTTCTCTGGTGGAGTGGACGTGGCGGCGATACAGACGAAATCAACTGCACGCTCGTTGAATGTAGTGGTGGAGCCTGGTCGCATCGTTGGGTTGATCGGCTCTGCCGGTACCGGCTTGACCCGGTGGGGGCTTTCTTTGCTGGTGGAGCCTTCCCAGACGGCTCCTGTGGTGGTGGTGGACAGTCGCGGGTGGCTCTGCCCTGTGGCGGCATGGGAAGTGGGCATACCTCCTGAGCGACTGTATGTGGTTCGCTGTCCCGACTCAGCGGTGTGGCCGCAGGTGATCGCCACGTTGGCAGCGGGGGTACGTGCTGTCTATGCCGAGGTTCCGGCGGGTATCTCGTACGAGGCGTTGCGTCGTATCGCAGCAGTGACCCGAAAGGAAGGGACCGGTCTGATCCTGCGGTCCCTCCACGGTGAACTACCCGCCGGAATCTCCTACCTCCGAATCGCGGCGGACCAGGTCAGGTGGGAAGGGCCGGAGCATGGTCATGGACAACTGCTGAGTCGCCGGATCACGGCACAGGCATCCGGGAAGGGCGCAGCGGGGATCGAGCGCCAGATCGAAGTAGAGGACGATGGGAAGAATTCTGTGTATCTGGTGGGAGGACTGGCCGCTTCGCCGACCGGACGCGCCATCGGTTGAAGCATGTCTGGTGGTCGATCGGTTCGAGGTGGTCGCCGTCAACGAGCGGGCCCGAGAGGCCGGGGCTCGTTCTGGGATGCGCCGCCGCGAAGGTGAGGCATTGTGTCCGGGGGGAGTGATCCTCGAGCGTGATCGTCAACGCGAGGCGACCACCTTTGAGCAGGTGGTGCGTCGAATCGAAGACCTCGTACCGCGCGTCGACGTCATTGATCCCGGACTCGTTCTGGTGGAGATCTCGGGTGCTCTTCGGTTCTATGGGGGAGAGACAGAGCTCCTGCGGTTGGTGAGCAAAGAGCTCGATGACGAGGGTGCCCGATTTGGCGTGGCACATGGGGCGTTTGCTGCCCGATTGGCGGCGATGTCGGCCGACCCGGGTCAGATGGTGGTGGTGGATGACGACGCCTCATTTCTGGCCACTCAGGATGTGTCCGTCCTCGGGAATCGTGATGTCGCCGCCACGTTCCGTTGGCTGGGGATCACCACGTTGGGGGCTCTTTCTCAGCTACCTCGCGCCACGGTGACGTCGCGGTTCGGAGAGGTGGGTTTGGAGGCTCATCGGCTGGCGGCAGGCGAAGGGCCTTTGGCCTCTCCCCGGATGGTGCCCGAAGACACCGAGGTCTTGCAGAACTACGAAGAGCCGCTCGACACCTTGGATCGGGTGGGGTTTGCCGCTCGATCCCTGGCGCATCAACTCGTCGACAACCTTCGTCAGGTGGGGGCTGCTGCTCATCGGATCGAGGTGGAGGCAGTGACGGAGCAAGGAGACCGGCGTCTTCGTGTGTGGCGGAGCGCGGACCCTTTCACCGAAGAGATGTTGGCTGAACGCGTGCTGGTGGCAGCTTCGTGCCTGGATCGACTCGGGAGGGGTTCGCGGTGGCATCGTTCGCCTTCGATTGGCGCCGGCAGACGTGTCGGGAGCGGGCCGTCAGCTTGGCTTTCTCGAAGATACCGTCGCAACCATCGAGGCAGAACGGGCCCTGGCGCGGCGTCGCAGACTCTGGTCGGGCCCGAGCAGGTCCTGAGCGCCCGACCTCGGGAGGCCGGACCGCAGCTGACCGGGTGCAATGGCATCGATGGGGCGAGGATGCCCGAATCGAAGACGGAGGATGCACCTTGGCCGGGAGGAACACCGTCGCCGGCTCCGGCGCTCATTCCGCCCAATCGTCCTTCTCTCGAGGTGGAATGGGAGGAGGGGATGCCGGTGCGAATCAGGCTGAGGAGCCGGTGGGAACCGGTTCTCAATTGGGCAGGACCATGGCGGTTGACCGGGCGTTGGTGGAAGGACGAGATGACCGTGGACCGGTATCAGATCGTCACTTCGGTAGGAGCGTTGCTTTGCGAAGTGCAAGACGGGGTTACGTGGCTGGCGGGGGTGTATGACTAGTCCCTTCGCCAGGGGAAGGTTGGTTGTCCGGCATAGCCGTGCAAGAAGACCGAGGAAATCGTACGATGGCACCGTTATCAGGGGAGCCCGAATATGGAAGAACTCACAGACGAGCAGTCGCAGGACCTGGCGAGCCTTCCTGGCCGCCCGGAGCCACATCACGCAGCGCGTCGAGGCTGATTTAGCCGCCATCGGGAAGATCTCGCTAGGTGAGCTGGAAGTGCTCAGTCACCTCCAGGAGAACGGCGGCACCATGCGAATGAGCGTGTTGGCGGACAAGGTGCACGCCAGCCGGTCAGGCCTGACCCGGAGGGTGGATCGGATGGCCAGGCAAGGGCTCGTCGTGCGCCGCTCGGCCCCCGAAGACAAGCGGGGAGCCTATACGGTGCTCACCGAAGCCGGCAGGGAAGTCCTCGCAGAAACCATGCCGCATCAGGCCTCGAGCCTCCGGACTCATGTGTTCGCCGGCGTCACCGATGACGAGCTGGCTACGCTCACCGCAGTCCTGGAGAAGTTGGTTGCCGGGGCACCTGTTCAGGATGAGGCGAGCCTGGCGTAAGTGGTCTCGACCACCTGACGGGTCCGCTCGGAGAGATCCCCTATGTCCTGGCGGGTCAGCGTTTCAGTGAGAATCGGTTCTCCGACTTCGATGATGACATGGCCGCCTCTGACGAGACCTCCGGCCTTCCAAACCCGATCGGTGCCGAAGATAGTGACCGGGAGGATCGGCATATCGCGGTCGATTGCCACAGCGAAGGCGCCCTTCTTGAACGGGAGCATCTGGCCGCTCCGGGAGCGGGTTCCCTCCGGGTACACCATGATGGAATACCGTTCGCCGGAGATGGCTTCGGCAGCTTCGTTGACTTCGAGGTGCGCAGCAGCGCCGCGTTGTCGGTTCACTTCGATCATGCCGAGGGCGCGCAGCGTCTGGCCGAATACGGGCACATCGAACAATTCCTTTTTGGCCATGAAGCGAATCGGAAGGTCGACTGCCACGACATTGACCGGTATGTCCAGATCCGACCGGTGATTGGAGACCACCACGTACGGTCGGGACGTATCGAGGTCCTCGGCACCCCGGCGTTCGATCGTTGATCGGGTCAGTTTCAGCACGGTCCGCGCCCAGCGCACCATGATCCGATCCATGATCGGCGAGCGGGGGTTCCGGATGGCGACGCCCAGGATCGAGACGCAGGCCAACCCGGTGACGGTCACGGCGGTTACTGCCACCCAGGCGGTGAGAAGAAGGTGGCCGGCCGTCTGGAGCATGGGAGGAGGGTAGCCCGCCGGTTGGTAGCCTGGCGCCATGTATCCCCCTGATGGCTCGGACAAGAAGGCATGGCGCAGGTGGGCCCAACAGGTCGCCGACAGCCAGGACGCATCGACCCTGTCTCGGTTGGTCGTCGACCATCTGCAAGCCTGGATCAGACCTCACGCCACCCTCCTCGTGTTCTCGGCGATGCCGGGCGAGGCGGATCTGTCTGCCCTGCACCACCGCGGGCCCGTACTGCTGACCCGTACCCCCGAAACGGGGCCGCTCACCGTTCACAGCGCCGATGCTGCCCGCGAGACCCATCCGTGGGGATACTCCCAGCCCGCCGCCGGAACCCCCGAAGTGAACCCCGAGGAGATCGACGTCGTCCTGGTACCCGGTGCAGCCTTTTCTGTGACGGGAGAGAGGCTCGGGCACGGAAAGGGCTATTACGACCGGCTTCTGGCGACCTTGCGGCCGGGGGTTGAACGGGTTGGGGTGACGTTCGACGCCCTGGTGGTGCCTGAGCTGCCTACCGAAGCTCACGACGTCGCCATGACCCACTTGGCGACCGAGTCGGGCGTGCGCACCGTCTAGCGACCGGGCGGCGGTGCTTGCGTCTTCGTTTCAGGCCACGGCGGGCGCCGGTGCCCTCCACCTGGCCAGCGCCACCAGAGGGATGACCGAAAGGCCGACCCCGAGCATGCTCAGCACTGCGTACGACGAGACACTCACGATGAGTCCGGAGGCGAGGTTGGCGAAACCGCCGGCCACCCACGTGAGGGTGTCGGCGGGGCCTTGGATGTGGAGTCGCTCGGCGAGGCTGAGGCCCGTGAGAAGGTAGGTGCTGCCTGCGACGAAGCAGAAGTTCCACCCCATCCCCAGTAGGAAGAGCGCCACGATGAGCACGGTGGGTCGAACGTCGCCGGCGCCGACGATGGCCAAGCCGCACGCGCTGATCAACGTCACCGAACCCGCCAGGATCGTGGACAGGGCGCCGAACCGGGTCACCAGCCATCCGGTCAAGGGTGCAACGGCGAACATGCCGAGCGTGTGAGCGGTCATGACGTATCCGATCTCGCTCAGACTCTCTCCGGCGTTGCGCAGATGGAGCGGGGTCATCGTCATGACCAACACCATGACGAGTTGTCCGAGCGCCATGGCCGTCAGCGCCAACCGGACCGACGGCAGCGAAAACAACTCCGCACGCGATCGTTCCTCGCCGAGGTCCACACCGCCGGCCGGCGTCGGGTCGTCGACGGCCAGTTGAAGCGGATCGGGGCGCAGGAAGGCCGCGAACACCAAGGCACCCAGGCCGAAGAGCAGAGTGGCGGCCGCGTAGGGGCCCACCAGGTCATGGAGTCCGCGGGAGATGGCGAGGTCGCCTGCCGGCTCGAGCGCCAGAGGTCCGAGCACCGACCCGATGGTCCCCGCCCAGACGATGAGGCTGATGGCCGAAGCGCGCCGATCGCTGGTCCGGAGATCGGCTGCCGCGTAGCGGGCCAGATGACTGGTCGCTTGCCCCAGCCCCAGTGAGAACATGCCGAGGAGCAGAAAGGGGAACGATTCGAGGATGACCGCCAAGGCGGCCACCGCCGTCCCGGCGGCAGCCACTGCGTAGCCGATGGTGAAGGATTCCTTCCTACCGAGTCGCTCCGAGAGGCGGGTGAACACCGTGGCGCCGATCGCCACCCCGATTGTTCCGATGGCGGCAGGAACACCCGTCCATCGGGTCGATGCCATCTCGCCGGCTGCCAGTGTGGCAACGGTGACAGCCATGATGAACCCGGTTCGCCCGATCGCCACACCGGAGAACATCGCCCACACGAGGCGGGTCCTGGTGCGTTCGATGGTCGAGTCGGGATACATTCGGCGCAGTCTATGACGCCGACCAGCTCCTGATGCGTTCGATGTCGATGACGATCCACGGCCCGGCGGGCGGCGTCTCGGCGTACTGAGGGTATTTGATGACGAGCGCGGACCGCAGGGCGACGGCCGGCTCCGTGGCGATCGTGGCCGTCCCCGAAGCACGACACCACCACAAGCGGCCCCAATCGTCGTGATAGTGATGGACGAGTACCGAGACGCGAGGATCTGCCTCGATATTCGAGAGGCGAGCCAGACGCCGGCTCAGTTTTGGTTTGTGGTCGACCGCGCTGACGATCCTGCCGTCCTCCACCGCGAACACGAACGGAACGAGGTGAGGGCTTCCGTCAGGGTTGAGCGTGGCGAGGGTGCCCACTCGCGCTTCCGAGATCCTTCGTAGTGCCTGCTCATCCCTCATCGGGGCGGGAGACGAAGGATGGCCTCCTCCAGGCTGGGCAGCAAGGCGTCTGCCCAAATAGCGTGGCCGCGGGCATTGACATGGAAGAGGTCCGCGGCGAAGAGGTCAGGCTCGGTGCGGAATCTCGGGGCAGCCGTCTGGCGGATCGGGACCTTGATGATCCGGTCCGACATCTCGGCCACACGGGCATGGACTCGCTCCATGCTGTCGGCGCGAGCCCGCACCAGCCACGAGAGAGGCGGGGGAAGGCGGGGGATGCCTCCCAGCTCACCGACCCCCGTCAGAATCACGATGTGCGATTTCTCGAGGAGGTCGGCCACAATCTGCCGTAGGTACCGTTCGGTACGGGCTGAAGGATCTCCGTGGAGTGCATCGTTGCTCCCCGCCGTCACCAGGGCAATGTCGGCGGCTTCGACGAGGGGTACTTGCTGGCGAGCGACGTCTGCCGCTCGGCTTCCTCCGATCGCCAGCGAAACGAGGTCCACGTGGTAGCGGTCGGTGAGCCGCGCCGCCGCTTGCCTGATCCAGATGTCGTCAGGGCGGTCGAGCCCGGGGCCAGTCATCGTGGAATCGCCCAGAGCGACGATGCGCACCGTCGGCAGGGTGCGGTCCCCAAGGCTGGCGCTGGCATCGAGCCCTTCGAACGAAGGGAGGTCACGGTTCACGACGTAGGCGACCTGGGCAGCCAACAACAAGCCCGCGGCTGCCAGGGTCCTCGGGACCAATCGAGTGGAACGCGTGGGTGCAGCCATATCAGGAAAATGTACCAAGTGTGGGACCGATCTGCGTGACGCTAGCGTTGCCCCGGACATCTGACCTCAGGAGTGAACAATGCGGCTTGGACTCAACCTCGGGTACTGGGGTGCCGGCATGGGCACGGATACGTCCCTGATCGTCGAGGCCGAACGACTCGGTTTCGACTCGGTGTGGGTCGCGGAGGCCTATGGCTCAGATGCCGTCTCGGTTCTGGCGTGGATCGGAGCCCGAACCGAGACGATCAAGCTCGGCTCAGCCATCTTCCAGATGCCGGCCCGGACCCCGGCCATGACGGCCATGACCGCCGCCACGCTCGACCAACTATCGGGCGGCCGGATGCTGCTGGGGTTGGGATTGTCGGGGCCGCAGGTGGTCGAGGGTTGGCACGGGGTGCCCTACGGCAAGCCGCTCGGTCGGACCCGTGAATACGTCTCGATCGTACGACAGATACTCCAACGCTCCGGGCCAATGGAGCACCAAGGCGAGCACTATTCGATTCCCTACGCGGGGGACGACTCGACCGGTCTCGGCAAGGCACTGAAACTCATCACCCACCCGCTTCGGTCGGAGATTCCGATCTATCTGGCGTCGATCGGCCCCAAGAACGTTGCCCTGACCGCCGAGATCGCCGACGGCTGGCTGCCCGTCTTCTACTCACCCGAACGCGCCGCCGAGGTGTTCGGTCCTCATCTCGAGGAAGGTTTTGCTCGAAGCGGTGATCCGGACAAGCAGGAACGTTTCGATGTGGCTCCGTCGGTGGCCGCGGTGGTGACGGATGATCTCGAGGCGGGTCGGGCGATGGTCAAACCCCAACTGGCGCTCTACATCGGGGGGATGGGTGCCAAGGGGAAGAACTTCTATCACGATCTGGCCTGTCGGTACGGCTACGAGCAAGCCGCCGACACGATCCAGGATCTCTACCTGGCAGGTGACAAGGCGGCTGCCATTGCCGCGGTTCCCGACGAACTCGTCGACGAACTCAATCTGATCGGTCCCCGCCAGAAGATCGCCGAACGGCTGGAGGTCTGGAAATCGGCCGGGGTCGGGACGCTCCAGGTCTCCAGCTTCGATCCAACCACGCTCCGGACCCTGGCCGAACTGGTCCTCTGAGGTCTGGGTCGTTCAGTCGACATGTCGAACGTATGTTCGATACTATGAGACAGCCTCATGTATGCCGAACTGCACTGCCACACCAACTTCTCCTTTTTGGACGGCGCCTCACACCCTGAGGTTCTCGTCGAACGAGCCGCCGAACTCGGATACCGAGCCTTGGCCGTCACCGACCACCATGGTTTCTATGGGGCGGTCCGATTCTCCCAATCTGCCAAGGCGTTGGGGTTGCCTGCTGTGTACGGCACCGAGATCGGGCTCGACCCGGCTTCACACCTCGACGTCGATCCGAGAGCTGACCCTTTCCGCCGAGCCGAAGCAGTTGATCAAGCCGGAGCCCCCAACACCGATGGTCCCAATGCTGATGGTCCCAATACGAAGCGGCGCGGCCGGAGCACGCGAATGCACGGCACCAAGCCCACCGATCTTCCGGAGTCGCACCATCTGGTCCTTCTCGCCGGCGGACCGAGCGGGTACGGGGCGATCAGTCGCCTCGTCTCCCAAGCACAATTCCGAGGAGAGAAGAATCGTCCGGTGTACACGTGGGAGGACCTCGCCGTCGCCGCCCAGGTGGGAGACCTCTACGCCCTCACCGGCTGCTGGCAAGGAGCGGTACCCAGGGCCGCCCAACGCGGGGACCTTCCCGGGGCCATGGCGTCCGCTGCCCGGCTCAGGGAGGTGTTCGGGACCAGCCTGCGGATCGAACTGTGGCATCACCGAATGCCCGAAGATGATCTTCGCAACGATGTGCTCGCCGAGGTGGCGGCCCGGCTTCAGATCCCCACCGTGGCCACCAACAACGTCCACTACGACGACCCTTCCGAGGCGCATCTCTCCGAAGTGATGGCGGCGATCGCAGGTCGGCGAACACTCGATCTCCAAGATGGATTCAGGCCGGCCACCGACGAGCGCTATCTCAAAGCTCCGGAAGAGATGCACCGACGTTTCTCCCGATACCCGGGGGCCGTCGAGCGAGCCACGGAACTCGGGGAGGCTTTGGCCTTCGACTTGGAACTCGTCGCACCCCAGTTGCCCGACTTTCCCATGCCGGGTCATTTCCGCTCCGAGATGGAGTACCTCCGGCATCTCACGTTTGAAGGCGCACGGGAGGTGTACCCCGGCCGGAACGGGGGGATCGACCCGGACGCCCAAGCCCGGCTCGAACATGAACTGGCGGTGATCGAGAAGCTCGGATTCCCCGGCTACTTCCTCGTGGTGTGGGATCTCGTTCAGTTCGCCCGCAGTCGCGATATCTACTGTCAGATCCGCGGTTCGGGTGGTGATTCGGCGGTATGTCGGTGCATCGGGCTGACCCAGGTCGACCCGATCCGGCTCGGGCTTCCCTTCGAACGCTTTCTCTCCGAGGATCGAGGTCGGGCCCCCGACATCGACCTCGATCTCGAAGCCGACCGCCGTGAAGAGGTCATCCAGTACTGCTACCGGCGCTACGGAAGAGAGCGCGCCGCCATGGTCGCCAATGTCGTCACCTACCGGGCACGTTCGGTTCTCCGCGACGTCGCCAAGACCTTTGGGTTCAGCCAGGCCCAGGTCGACGGGTTGGCCAAGTACATCGATACCCGCGATCCGGCTCGGCTCCGTTTCGATGTTCCGCTGCCCGGACGGGTTGACCGCCGACCGCATCTACGACCTGTGTTGGCGACTGGACGGCTTTCCCCGCCACCTCGGTATCCATTCTGGGGGAATGGTGATCGCCGACCGTCCGCTCTGGCAGGTCGTACCGCTCGAGTGGGGGCGCATGGAGGGACGTTCCGTTCTGCAATGGGACAAGGAAAGCTGCGCGGCCATCGGCATCGTCAAGTTCGACCTGCTCGGGCTCGGAATGCTCAACGCCCTGCACCTGGCGGTCGACGCCATTTCGGAGACGCATGGAGTAGATGTCGACCTCGCCACGATCGAGCAGGAACCGGCCATCTACGAGATGCTCACCAAAGCCGACACGGTCGGCCTCTTCCAGGTGGAGTCGCGGGCCCAGATGGCCACGCTGCCGCGGATGAAGCCGAAGACGTTCTACGACCTGGCCGTCGAGGTAGCGCTGATTCGCCCTGGTCCCATCCAGGGCGACTCCGTGCATCCGTACCTGCGGCAGTCGCAACGGCGACGAGCCGTTCGCTACCCTCATCCGCTGTCCGAATCGGTATCTCGAGAAGACTCTGGGCGTTCCGATCTTCCAAGAACAACTCATGGAATTGGCTCGAGTCTGTGCAGGATTCAGTCCTGCCCAATGTGACCGCCTCCGTCAAGCGATGACGCACAAGCGCTCAGAACAGGCCATGGCTCGACTCCAGGGCGAAGTCTTCTCTGGCATGGAGACCCAAGGAGTGAGCGGGGCGGCGGCCGACGAGATCTGGACGAAACTCCAGGGGTTCGGCTCCTTCGGATTTCCCGAAAGTCACTCGGTGTCCTTCGCCTACATCGTCTACATGTCGGCGTGGCTGCGTTACCACTATCCGACCGAATTCCTCGTCGGCCTGCTCAATGCTCAGCCGATGGGTTTCTACAGCCCCAACTCTCTCGTTCAGGACGGTCTTCGGCATGGCGTGATCGTCCTTCAGCCAGACATCAACGTGTCGTCGCATGACTGCACCATCGAGCCTCACCACGCCGAACCCGACGATGTGGTGACCTACCTCGGGCAGCCGTGGCGACGGGGGAGAGGTCCCGTCGACGACCCGTTGCGCGGTGCAGTAGCGCTTCGCATGGGACTTCGGTACGTCCGGAACCTGGGCGCCAATGAAGTGACGCGTATCGAGGCTGCCCGTCAGATCGGAGGCGACTTCTCCTCGCCTGAAGACCTGGCGCATCGCACCGGCCTCAAGGTGGGCGCCCTCGAGGCGCTGGCAGTGTCGGGCGCCTTGGAGATCGTCGGATTGCCGCGCCGCGCCGGGTTGTGGGCGGCTGGAGCCCTGGCGGAGATCGGTCCCGATCGGCTCCCCCTCGCTCCCGGAGTGGAGGCACCCACCTTGCCCGGCATGAGCGACCAGGAGATGTCCGAGGCCGAACGATGGGCCACCGGAGTCTCCACCCGACATCCCGTCGAGTTCGTTCGCGAACGCCTGGCGGAGATGGGATGCATCACCACTGCCGAGGCGATCGACCGGAAACGCAACGGGGTGCGGGTCAAAGTGGGAGGCGTGGTCACCCATCGACAACGCCCAGGGACGGCCAATGGTGTCATTTTCTTCAACCTCGAAGACGAAACAGGTCTCCTCAACGTCGTGGTGCTTCCGCCCGTCTGGGAGCGCCAACAGAAAGTGGCCCGCCAGAACCCGGGTCTGGTCATCGAGGGAGTGCTCGAATACCGCGACGGTGTCACCAACCTGGTGGCCCGCCGGTTCACCCCTTGGCCGGTGGCAGGTGTCACCTCCCGCGACTTTCGGTGATCGAGCGAGATTCCCCGATCAGGTCGGCCAGGCGTAGGCTCTTGAGTCATGTCCCGCCGTGAATGGTCCCTGGTCTTCGGTGTGGCTGCGGTCATCGTGGTGGCGTTCGGCTCGATCCTGTACGGCTTCAGCGTATTCGTGACCGACTCGGCAGCCGGCGCAGAGTTCTCTACGTCGGTGCTCTCCCTGGGTTTGACGGGGGCCGGCATCGTGGGAGGCCTCCTGGCGGTCCCGCTGGGCCGGTTGATGGATCGGCGAGGGGTTCGAGGGGTGCTCCTGGCCGGGGCATTGCTGGGTGGTCTCGGCATGGCAGCCTTTGCGGCAGCGCAGGAGCCTTGGCATGTCGTGGCGGCGTGGTGGCTGCTCCTCGGGCCGGCCGGGGCATTGCTCTACTACGAACCGGCCTTCGTGGCGATCGGCATCTGGGTTCCCCTTCGTCACCAGCCGCGCGCCTTCGGGGTGCTCACGCTCTTGGGGGGTCTGGCGGGTGGCGTCTTCATCCCGCTCATCCAATGGATGGTCAACAGCTACGGATGGCGTCCGACCGCCGCCACGCTGGGTGCGCTCATCTTCGTGGTTGCGTCAGTGGTTGCTGTCACGGTGATCCCGGCCGGAGTGCAACCGCACAGGCCGTCGGCGGAGCCCACGCCGCGACCACGGCTCCGGGCTCTCTACGGAGACCGCAGATTCACCCTGTTCACGGCGGCGCTCGTATTGACCTTCCTGCCAATTCAGGGGATCCTGGCCCATCGGGTGGACCGGTTCTCCGAGGTGGGTTTCGCTGCGACCACCGTTGCCTTGTGGGCGGGGGCGGCGTCGTTCATCAGCATGCCCGGCCGCTACCTGGCTCCGGTCATGGCGCCGCGCATCGGTTCGGCTCGCCTCACCGCCGCGGTCATTGCGGCAATCGCCATCTCGACGGCCCTCGCCGTGCCGGGCGACACCTCCCTCTCTCTCGTCGGTCACTTCGTGGTCTTCGGCGTGGCGTTCGGCGCGCTGACTCCGCTCCGCGCCTCGGTGATGACCGAGTGGTATGGCGGTGAACACTATGGCGCGATCATGGGCGCTCAATGGTCGACAGTCACTCTGGTGGGAGCGTCAGGCGCCCTCATCATGGGAGCGGCGCGGGACCTTCTCGGGAGCTACCGGATCCCTCTGAGTGTGGCCGCCGTCATGTTGGCGATCGCCGCAGCCCTCACGGTGGCGGCAGGCAGGGCCAACCGCACCCCTCCCGTTGGGGTGTTCCGCTGACTCCGGCGGTCCTCGACCTGTGCCGGCGAGAGTGGCAGCATGGTGACCATGTCCGGCGTGGGAACTCTCAACGAGAAGTCGCTGCATGCGCAGCTGAAAGACTGGTACGAGCGCCCGGGCGACCGCCGGGAGGTGCCCGTCGATGGTTTCGTGATCGACCTGGTCCGGGGCGACTTGCTCATCGAGATTCAAACCCGCAACGTCGGGGCGATGCGACGCAAGCTCGAGACGCTCACCCTCGACCATGGCGTCCACATCCTGGTGCCGATCGCAGCTCGCAAGTGGCTCACCAAGATCGACGACCAAGGCGAGATTCTCGAGAGGCGGGCGTCCCCGAAACGAGGGAACGTGTTCGACATCTTTGCGGAGCTGGTTGGCATCCCCTTGCTGCTCGGCCATCCCAACCTCTCCGTTGAGGCGGTGATCATCCACGAAGACGAGCTTCGGCGTCATGAACCCGGCACCCGCTGGCGGAGACGGGGTTGGGCCACCCTCGAGCGACGGCTCATCGAGGTGACCGAGAGTGTGGTCATCGAGAACCCACAGGCACTGGTTGGTCTTCTTCCCGAGTTGTCGGAGCGGTGGACCACGGCCGATCTGGCCGTCGCCGCCGGAATCTCGCGGCGGCTCGCTCAGCAAGCCGCCTATTGCCTCCGAAAGGCAGATGCCGCGATGGTGGTGGGCAAAGAGGGAAACGCTGCGATCTACACGCTCTCAGAGCAGGGGTGAGACCAAGTTGATCGCGCGCCGGGTGATGCTCAGATGCTCGCAGCGAGAATCAACTGGGCGGCGTAGTAGACCGGCAGACCCCAGGCTCGATTGACGAACCCCGGCGCAACGAACTCCTGGCGAGCCACGGCCAGGTCGGAGAGGTAGAACAGCCCGGCTCCGATCGCCAGCCAGAGCGACGATCCCCCTCCGACGGTGCCGAAGGCCAGAGCCACCATGAGCGTGATCACCACCATGTACACGATCACCGGGACGCGCAGCCGCCCTGTCACAGAGGGAAGGAGCCAGCGACCGACCGCCGCCAACGCCCCGGCCAGGACCACAACCGAGGCCAGCGCCCATGGCCATGACGGGCCGGCCGCCCAGAACGCGCCTCCATACCAGAGATGGGCAAGCAGGAAGGCCGCCAAGCCCGCCAGGAACGACCATTCGGACGAACCCAACAGGGCTACATCGCCAACGAAAGAGAAGATCAGCCCGGCCAGGAGAAGGCGCCCAAAGAGATCTTCGGGGACGCCATCTACCAGAGCGACCGCCAGAAAACCCACCGAAGCAAGGGGCTTCCATAGTTTGCGGAGAGGGGAGTCAGCGCGCTCGGACCCGACCAGGGCGGCTGTGGCCACGACCGTCAGGGTGGTGCCGATCAGCCACGTCACAACCGTTCGGTCAGGGCTTCGGCAACCGTGGTCCAGGCACGAGAAGCGGGATCGATGAGTTCGGAATGATCGGCATCGGCGTCCTCGACGTAGCGGACCCTGTCTCCGGCGCCAGTGGCGGCACGGGTGTAGGCAACCGACATCGAGACCGGCACAACCTGGTCGACCTCGCCGTGCACGATGATCTGTTCCACGCCAAGCGGAAGCATCTCGATCGGCGAAACCGTACGGTAGAGACCGGCATGAAAAGGGGATCCCGACAGCAGTGGGTCGACCGCTCCGTCGCCCAGCCCGGCCCGCTGGGCAGCCGCCAGATCGGAGACCGCAGCCAAACCCACGGCCAGCCGCGGTCGGACCACAGGGTCCCCGCCCAGATCGGTATTGGCGAGGGTTCGGCGTCCTGCCGCCCAGAGCGCCAGGTGCCCTCCTGCCGAGTGACCTATCACCGCCACTCGATCGAGGGCCAGGGCGTGGTCGGCGGCGATCTCAGCCAGAAAGTCGATGCTCTGGGCGATATCGAGAAACGTTTCCGGCCACCCGCCGCCCGCCCCGATTCTCCGGTACTCGGGGTTCCAGGTGGCGATGCCTCGCCCCGTCAGGTGGACAGCGAGGCCATCCATGAGGTCGCGCGTCCACTGGTGCCGCCAGAACCCTCCGTGCAGGAGGATGGCGACCGGGTGGGGCCCTCCTGCCGCCGGGACGCGCAGGTCACCGACCTGAGAAGGATCGGAACCGTAGGCGATGGTGGTCGACGGTCCGGATGAACGGGCGGCAAGATGCCGCAGCGCGTCGCGATAACCCTCGATGCCGCGTCCGTAGATGGTGTGCACACACGCGGGTTCGAGCACCGAGATCCCTCTCCACGCTTCGCGCTCCTTGACGTTCGAGATGTGCACCTCGACCGTCGGAATCCCGATCGCCCGGATGGCGTCGGCCAGAGCGTAGGAGGTATGGGTGTATGCCCCTGCGTTGAGTACGACTCCGTCGGCGTTGGCCCGGGCAGCGTGGAGCCGATCGATGAGCGCCCCCTCCGAGTTCGACTGAAAGGTCTCGATCTCGGCGCCCAGTCCGCTTGCCCACTGGCGGCATTGCGCTTCCAGTTCCTCGAGGGAGGTCGACCCGTATACCTCGGGTTGACGAGTCCCGAGGAGGTTCAGGTTGGGTCCGTTGATCACGAGGAATCGCAGTGTGGTGGGCATCGGGCGTCAGGGTATCGAACCAGGCATCGGGCTGCGGTGATTTGCCAGGTGTGATCAGGTCGGCAGGTGATCGCTCTCGAGCTCTGCGGCTCGGCCGAGCGTTGCTTCTCCGACAACCCCTGCCTCGATCCGGTAGCGAGTCGAGAAGGCGGCGATGAGCGCCTCGGCCGTCGATTCGAAGGTTGCGCCCGGGGCATGGTCGGTCACGGCACCGACGGTGGAGGGGTCCCAGTCGAGATCGAGGGCCGCGTACACGGGGACCAGGACATCTCGGACGGCAGGGCGGTCGTGCACCACCAACACCCCACCGACATGGGCTGCCTTCTTGGTGAGTCGTTGGCCTACTCCCATCAGCTTCCGGTTGCCTTCCGCGTTGACGCTGTAGGCGCCGGGGCAGTATTCACCGGGCACCTCGCCGATCCGCGCATCGACACCAAGCGCTTCGAGGGCGTCTCTCACGATCGCGGCGATCTCCTCGAAACGGGGCGTGATGGTCGTCTTGGGGTCGGGCTCGGGAATCGTCCACGAGAAAGAGATCGTCTCGGGGTGAAAGACGGCAGCCCGCCCGCCTGCCAGGCGTTCGATGGCCGCGAACCCCAACCGGCGGGCTGCTCCCACGGCTCTCACATAGCCGTCGGCGATCACGTCTTGACGTCCGAAAGCGACCAGTTTGGCCGGCCGGTGCACGCGCAGCGTCTCGCCTCGCGAGCCGTCAGACACTTCGAGCAGCATGGCTCGGGCAATGGCCGTGTCGAGAGCGGGACGGTAAGCGTGGTCTTCTCGAATGAGCGTGATGGTCCGCGACACGCCGGGGAGCCTACCGGGCGGAACTTTGCTAAGGCCATATACGTCTCTACCGTATGCCTACTGAACGACGAGGTGGGATGCAATCCAGCACACGGGCCATGGTGTTGGCCGCCGTTTTTCTTCTTGCCTCCTGTGGTGACGCGCCGTTCGCCGAACTCGGGAAGGTCGACGAGTGGGTCGACGCCGGAGCAGGCGAGGACACGAGGACACAGGCTCCGGCCACGACGGTGCCTCTCGACCTTCCTCGCCCCATTGGTGACATCGTCTGGTACAACGGTTGGGCACGCCAGGTGCCGGCGGAGCCGGACGAAGTCGTTTCGAGCGTGTGGAGCCGAACCGAGGGTCTCGATGCGTACGTCCAAAGCTCTCCGAACGAGATCGCGGCCGCGCTGCCCGGCTTGATGATCCCGGGTCAGGTGGCTCCGGGCGTCAAATCAGTGACGAGCCAACTCGTGTACGCCCGTTCCAACGGCAACCTGACCAACTTCTTCGTGGCTGCATTCGGCTTCTGGCGCCTCGAGCCCTACACCTCGAGCAGCCAGGTCGGGCAAGCGGCCACGCTCAAGGTCGCCATCGAAGAAGAGGTACCGCTCGACATCACCGATCCGACCGGGGGCTGCGGCCGTTTTGCCGATCGCGATGTGACGAGCTGCGATCCTTTCGAGATCAACGGTCATCCCGCATGGTGGATCATCAGCCTGGACGGCGAGAACCTCATCCTCCTGCAGGAGGAGTATCGATACGAGTTCACCCTCCGGCCGAATGCGGAGAGAGGAGTCATCGAAGCCATGGCGACCTCGATGGTGCCTCTTGCTTCGGTCACCCCGAGCGAGGCGACCTTGGCCCTCGAGCCGGTTGGTGCCGCCTCGAGCGTCGAGAGTTCGTCCGGATAGTAGCGCCGGGCCACGTAGCGTCCATGGTTCGGACGCGTGGGATTCGGCGATAGGCTGGGTTCCCATCTCAGAACGGTGTTCTCTTGTTCCATTCCGGCGGCTGGTATGCCCGGCTCCAATACGACGAAACGCAGGATCGGCCGAAGGTCGATCGAAACCTCCTGACGCGGGTGATCGGCTACGGGCGTCCCTATGCGGGCGCCATGGTGGGGGTGCTGCTGACGATCCTGTTCATCTCGACGCTCTCGGTGCTTCCGGCCATCCTCATTCGAGAACTCATCGATACCGCCATCCCCGAAAAGAACCTCGGATACCTCGCCTTGTTGGGGGCGGGCATGATCATCGTCCCGGTGGCCAACGCCGTGATCGGCGGTGTGCAGCGGTGGCTCTCGGCCAAGGCGGGCGAGGGGATCATCTTCGACCTCCGCTGCGAGCTGTACGCCCACCTGCAGTCGATGTCGCTGAGGTTCTTCACGGCGACCCGAACCGGCGAACTCATCTCCCGACTCAACAACGACGTGGTCGGAGCTCAGCAAGCCATCACAGGCACGTTCGTCTCGATCGTGTCGAATGTCGTGTCGGTCGGCGTGATCCTCGTGGTGATGTTCCGCACGGAGTGGAGGCTCACCCTGCTCGCCGTGGCCGCGCTCCCGCTGTTCATCTTTCCCGCTCGACAGGTGGCCAAGGTCCTGCGCCGGATCACCGAGGAGCAGATGGAGCACAACGCCAACATGTCGGCCATCCTCCAGGAGACCTTCAATGTGAGCGGGGCGTTGCTCGTGAAGATCTTCAATCGGGCGGCCTCGGAACGGTCGCACTTCGGGCGCGAGGCGGCTCAGGTGCGCGACCTCGGGGTGCGGCGAGCGCTGGTAGGCCGCTGGTTCTTTGCCGCCCTCGGACTGGTCAGTGCCGTCGGTACCGCCGCGGTGTTCTGGGTGGGGGGGCTTCTGGTGATCCAGGACGTGATCACCCTGGGCGCCATCATCATGTTCTCGACCCTGACCGCCCAGTTGTACGGGCCGCTCTCGGCGCTGTCCAACGCTCGCGTCGAGTTCGCCACCTCACTGGTGTCGTTCGAGCGGGTGTTCGAGGTGGTCGACCTGCCGCTCGACATCATCGAGCGTCCCGACGCCATCGCTCTCGAGAAGACTGGAAGGCGCCGTCGAGTTCGATGGCGTGTCCTTCCGATACCAGACCGACCAACCGGAGGGCCTCGAACAGGTGAAACGGTTCAGCCCGTGGGGGTCGGGTCCGGTGGTAGGAGATGCCGTGGATGTCACTTCGGCATCGACCAGGGAATGGGCGATCTCGGACGTGTCGTTCTCGGCGCGGCCGGGAGAAATGGTTGCCCTGGTGGGGCCGAGCGGGGCCGGCAAGACCACCATCAGCTATCTGGTTCCCCGCCTCTACGACATCAATGAAGGCACCATCCGAATCGACGGCCACGACCTACGCGACCTCACGCTCGGCTCCCTGGCCGACGGAATCGGAGTGGTCACGCAGGAGAGCTATCTGTTCCACGACACGATCGCTGCCAACCTGCGATACGCCAAAGAGGACGCAACTCTCGAAGAACTGCAGGACGCCTGCCGCTCCGCCAATATCCACGAGTTCATCAGCTCACTGGCGGCTGGCTACGACACCATGGTCGGCGAACGTGGCTACCGGCTCTCCGGTGGCGAGAAACAGCGTCTGGCCATTGCGCGGGTGATCCTCAAGAACCCCGAGATCCTGATCCTCGACGAAGCGACCTCGCATCTCGACTCCCAGTCCGAGGCACTGATCCAAGATGCCCTGGAGACGGTGATGGTGGGACGAACCTCGCTGGTGATCGCCCACCGTCTATCGACCATCCTCGCCGCCGACCGGATACTGGTGTTGGACCAAGGACAGCTCGTTCAACAGGGCAGCCATGATGAACTGATGGATTCGGACGGGCTGTACCGGGACCTCTACGAGACTCAGTTTCGAGCTCAGCCCACGTCTGCGTGATGATCGGATCCAGCGACGTCGCCGAGGCGGCCACCCGCATAGCCGATCACATTCGGTCCACTCCAGTCATCTCGTACCGGCTCCCCGACAGCGGGAAGTGTGTTGGCTTGAAGCTCGAGATGCTGCAACACACCGGGTCGTTCAAGGTCCGGGGCGCGTTCAACAAGCTCCTCACCGCCACCGTTCCCGAAAGCGGGGTCGATTGCCGCCTCGGGCGGGAACCACGGCCTGGCGGTGGCGTACGCCGCCCGACGCACTCGGCGTGGCTGGCCGAGATCTTCGTGCCTGCTCTCATTTCCGGGCCAAACTGGACCGTCTCCGGGCGATCGGCGCCGACGTGACCATCGCCGGCGATGTCTACTCGGAGGCGTTGGCGGCCAGCGCAGAACGGGCCGAAGTGACCGGTGCCACTGGCGATCCACGCCTATGACGACCCGGCCGTCGTGGCAGGGCAGGGGACGACGTTCAGGAATTCGACGTTCAGTACCCGGACCTCGATACGGTGGTGGTGGCGGTCGGCGGTGGCGGGCTCATCGGCGGGGCAGCTGCCTGGATCGGGACGACAGGTCCGGCTTCTCGGGGTCGAGACCCACGGCACGGCCACACTCCACACCGCCCTGGCGGTGGGTGCTCCAACCGTCAGTCGAGGTGAGTGGGGTGGCCGCCGACGCGCTGGGAGCCCGGACCGTCGGCGACATCGCCTTTTCGCTCGCCCAAGCTCACGTCGATCAGGTGCTTCTCGTGTCCGATGACGAGGTCGAGGTCGCGATGCGAACACTGTGGGACGATCTCCGTCTCGTGACCGAGCCGGGCGGTGCAACGGCGTTGGCCGCTCTCCTCGGCAGGTCACTACGTCGCCCGGCCGGGCGAACGGATCGGCGTATTGATGTGTGGCGCCAACACCGATCCGGGCAGCTTTGCCGAGTGTTGGGAATCGAGCCGAGAGCGGCGATCACGCATCCCGACGAGGTTGCGGGCCAGAATCGGGTCGGCGGGCGCCAGGAGCAGATTCTCGCCGTCGTGGGTCAACCACAAACCGGGATGTGCCTCGAGCCAGACCCCGGCGGGAAACGGCGAAAAGGCTTTGCGGGCTCGACGGTTGGGTGCCCGATACACCAGAACCTCGGCCGCCGGTGCCCGCACAGCCGGAATGGCTCCCAGTAGATCGAACTGACCGAACAGGCGAGCCATCCCTTCGGCCGGGTCGAGTGGCCGATGGGCGTTCCACCACTCGACCGTGCCGCAGCCAGGGCAGGCGCTCACGCCGGTCCCTCCGACTTCGACGATGGTGTGACGGCACTCGAACTCTGTTCATGGCTCCATCATGGCCGGAGGGTGTGACACTTTTTGTGTCAGTCGCGCGCGATGCCCGGTAGGGTCGCGGCAGCGTCAGAAGTTCTGCCCATGGACAATGTCGAGCGACATGCCTTCGGTCTCCCGGCCGATCCTCAGGATTCGCGATGGGTCGGCCCGGCCTCGTGGAGGACGTGGTGGTGGCCGAAGCGCCCCTTGGAGATCCGCCTGGGCACGGTCCCGCTGGCCGTGCTCATGCGCACGCCCGGCCACGACGCCGAACTGATCAAGGGATTCTTCATCACCGAAGGGATCGTCGTGGGGGAGCACGAGATCGCCGACGTGAGGGCGGTCGAAGGCGATCCGGAGAAGAACCGGTGGGAGGTGATTCTCGCCGACGGTGTGCACGTCGACCCGTCCCGCTTTCCAGCGCAACGTCTACACCAGCTCGTCGTGTGGCGTCTGCGGTAAAGCGAGCATCGATGCGGTTCGCCTGACGGCGGCTCCGGCCAAGCCGAAGGACCGGTCCTCGCTATGACGTCTTGTTCGGATTGGTCGACGCGCCTACGAGCCGGACAGGCAACATTCGACGACACGGGTGGTCTGCACGGCGCCGCCGTGTTCGATCCCTCCGGGAGCGATGCTCTTGCTTCGCGAAGACATCGGCCGGCACAACGCGGTCGACAAGGTGATCGGGGCGCTCGGCAGCCGACAGCCCGTCCCGCGCAGCTGGTCCTGGTGGTCTCGGGTCGGATCTCATTCGAGATCGTCCAGAAGGCGGCCGTGGCCGGCCTCCCCGTGGTCTGTGGAATCTCGGCGGCTTCTTCGCTGGCAATCGAGCTCGCCGAAGAACTGGGCATGACGCTGATCGGGTTCCTGCGGGGGAGCGGGTGCAACGTCTACACCGGGGTTGATCGGATTCAGTCCCTAACATCGGCGGCATGCGATGGCTTCACCGCCATTCTGATCACCTTGACGGCCTGCTCGGCCGGCACGGCCTCGGGAACCGAACCAACGGAGCCCCCCCTACCAGTCACCACCCCGGCGCTTCGGCCACCACGGAGTCACCTGTCGCCACCGACGGCCCCGGCCCTGCGGAACCGCTCGCCACGACGACAGTACCGACGACCGATGAGCGTGCCGGCGAGGGCTGTGCGGATGTGATCGACGTCACGGTGAGGCGGACGCCAACGGCGATACACCGTCTCGGCGACGGTCAGCTCGGCCGACACCGGTTGGGAGAAGTACGCCGACATGTGGACCGTCTCTGTCGCCGGCGTGGTGGTCGGCGAGCGAGTCCTCACCCATCCCCACGAGACCGAGCAACCCTTCACCCGCTCGCTCTCCGGCGTGGTGTTGCCGGCCGGGACGACCGAGGTCGAAATCGCCGCTCGCGATAGCGTTGCCGGCTTCTGCGGTGAGGTCTTCCTGGCGTCGATACTCCGCTAGCCCTCGATGGAGCGAACGCTCCGCAGGGCCGGCACGTAGCCGGCGTGAACGGCAGGGTGTTTCTCGGAAAGGGTCGGGTTTCCATAACCATGAATATCTGAGCATATGTTCATATGACGGGCTAGGCTCGTGCTTGTGAAGGCGCCCCAAGAGGAACACCAGCAGGAACGCCAAGAGGAACACCAGCACGATCGGCCCGTGCGGACCACCTTGGATGCCCAGTCCGCCGGGGACCTGGCTGCCCGCTTCAAGCTGCTGGCTGACGCCAACAGGCTGCTGATGATCTACCTGCTTCTCGAGGCCGGCGAGCTGTGCGTCGGTGAGCTGGCTGGGATGGTCGGGAGCAGTGAATCTGCCACCAGCCACCAACTCCGACAGCTGCGTCTGGCCGGGTTGGTGCGATCGCGCAAGCACGGTCGGGAGGTCTTCTATCGGGTTGCGGACCTGCATGTACGTTTGTTGCTCGACGTGGCGATCGAGCATTACCGTCACGACGGCGAGCCCCCTCGATGAGCGGCAGCCACAGCCACGCTCCTCGCGCAGGAGAACGCCACCTTCGACCTCTGTCCATAGCGTTTGGGTTGGTCGTGGTGTTCATGGTCGTCGAGGTGTTCGGCGGGTTTCTGACGGGCTCTCTTGCGTTGGTGTCGGATGCCGGTCATATGGCTACCGATGCGCTCGGTTTGGGAATGGCTCTGGCTGCCATCGTGGCAGCCAACCAGGCGGCCACCCGGGGCGGCAGGACCTACGGGTTGTATCGGCTGGAGATCCTCGCCGCGCTGGCCAACGCCGTTTTGCTGCTCGCAATGGCAGGGTTCGTGCTCTATGAAGCAGGATCCCGAGTGCGGGAACCGACGCAGGTGCTGACCGGCCCCGTGCTCGTGGTCGCGGTGACGGGACTGATCGTGAATCTGATCGCATGGCGACTTCTGGCTCCCGGTGCCGCCGAGTCCCTCAACATGAGGGGCGCCTACTCGGAGGTGATCGCCGACATGGCGGGTTCGCTCGGCGTGATCGCCGCCACCCTCATCACCATCACGACCGGCTGGCCCCATGCCGATCCGCTCTTTGCCGGCTGTGATCGGCCTCTTCATCATCCCAAGGGCGTGGCGCCTCGGTCATCAAGCGATTCGAATCCTCGTGCAAGCTGCTCCGGCCGGCCTGAACCTGGAAGAGATGCGACGTGACCTTCTGGCCGTTGCCAGGTGTGGTCGACGTCCACGACCTCCACGTCTGGACGCTCACCTCCGAGATGGACGTGGCAACGGTGCATCTCATGACACGTGAGAGCACCGACGCCATCCGGTGCTCGACCGAGCGCGGGCGATGCTCCAGGAGAAGCTACCGGATCGTCCATGCCACCCTCCAGGTGGAGCCAGATACCCATCACGGCTGCGCAGAAGTGACCTGGTAGCCCCACGAGTGGGTCGACTCACTCGAGCGGCGAGTCCTCGTCTTTCTCGGTCGCTGCTCCGGGCGACCCCTGGGACGAGCAGCAGGGGGATCGTCGACTGTTGCATCACCTGGACCGACACGCTGGCCCAGGAATCGGCATCGAAGATGGGCCGAGTCGAACCCATCACGATCAGATCCGCCTCGATCTGGGCCGCCGTATCCACGATCGCACTGGCCGGGTCCTCGTCCTCGATGAACATCGGCTCCGAGGCGATACCGGCTGCCTCCATGGCCCCGATCAACGGCTCGACCAACGTCGGCCACGCTCCTCCACGTACTTGGCGACAGCCGCCTCCGTCTCGGGCGGTCGGATCTCCTCGGCGAAAGGTCTCCACTCCTCAGTGGCGAGTTCCTCGAGGAAACTCCGGGGAACCCCTATCGACGTCATGACCGAAACCGTGCCTCCGAAACGAACCAGATGCTCGACGAGCGAGGTCACTGATCCAGGTGGCAGAGCTCCGGCGGTTGCTACCAGCACGTGCACGACGTCAGATTAACCCACCTCGGACCGATACGTGAGTCGAAACCCGCCGTGTGATCGAGGGCGAGGTAGCCTGACGGGATCGACCGTAGAGGACGTTTCGATGGCCGAACTGACAGACGAACTCGTCAACCGAGTGACGTGGAAGATCCCCAACGCGTTGGCGCTGGTCGGTTCCCGGGCGGGGGACGAGTGGAACGCCATGACCACGTCCTGGATCACCCAAGTCGCCATGGAGCCCGTGCTGGTGGGCGTGGGCGTGGACAAGAGTGCCGTCACCCACCGGCTCATCGCCGAAGGGGAAGCGTTCTCGATCAACCTCTGGAGCAGCGAGGACACCCGTACCTTCGTCAAGTTCTCCAAGCCGGCGACCAAGGAAGGCATGACCCTGAACGACCGTCCGATCCGGGAGTCGTCGACGGGTGTACCCATCTTCGAAGAAGCGGTGGCGTGGATGGACCTCCGCGTGTGGCAGGCCGTCGACTGCGGCACCCACACCTTCTTCATCGGCGAACTCGTTGATTGCGACATCCCCGACGACGAGACCGCGTCCCGCCGCCATGAGCGACACGAGAATGAAATACGGCGGTGTCCGTCGCGGCGGTCACTGACGGTTTCGTCAAGAGGCGTGGAGCTCGACCACGTCACCGTCGGCCACGAGGTGGTCGCGACTGACCTGCTGACCATCGATCCCGGCCCGACTCCACAGGCGGGCGTAACTTGAGAGTCTCGACGAAGTCGCGATGGACCAGACGCGCCACGTCCAAGACGGTGTCACCCGTGCGCACGGTGTAGGGCCGCTCCAGGTCCGGGCGGCTTGCCCGGAACCTTGGTGTACACCCGCACGATCCCCAGGTGGGCGAACAGCCACGGCCCCAACTGGTCGAGCCCCTCGCCGGTCTCGGCCGAAACCACCATGACCGGAAACGCCATCTCGGCCAGCTCCTCGAACACGGCTGCTTCTTCGGCGAGGTGCGGGATCGTGTCCGCCTTGTTGGCGACCAAGAGAGTCGGAAGACGAATGGCGAACGGGTCGTCATCGATCGGATTCCGGCATCCCCGGTCCACGACTCGGTGAGGGTGACCCGGCGCTCGGACAACATCGACTGCCAGAGCCAGCGCCTCCGACACACATCCGGGGTGGCCGAGATCCACCACCAGCAGCGCTGCGTCGGCCGGCTGGAGAGCGTTGGCGATCCACCCGACCGGATGGTCAGGTGAAACCGCAGGCAGATCGACGAGCTGGATGGCGGCGTCCTCCACCATGAGCATCCCGGGCAGGGGATACTGGGTGGTGAAGGGGTATGGTGCCGACTCCGCGTGAGACCCGGTGAGGCGGGCATGGAGCGCCGACTTGCCGCTGTTCGGTGGGCCCAGGAGAGCCACCTGAGCAGCCCCTTCGGGATGGATGACGGTGGCGGGCCCGGTGCGAGCCGGACCGCGCTGAGGTCCGCCGAGGCGCTCGGTCAGCTCCTTGATGCGGGTCTTGATATCGGCGCGGAGGTGCTCGGTCCCCTTGTGCTTCGGGATCGTCCGCAGCATCTCCCGCAGGTGTCCGAGCTGCTCCTCGGGATCTCTGGCCTTCCGGAAGGCTGCCTCGGCCGCTTTGTAGTCAGGGGTCAGATTGGCGGGCATACCGCCCAGGGTACGTGGCCCCGATCGGTGACGACGGGGACTACCGGCGAGGAAGCTCGTCCCCCCTCCGGACCCTAAGATCGCACGACGA
This sequence comes from uncultured Acidimicrobiia bacterium, assembly GCA_963752075.1. GTDB lineage: Bacteria > Actinomycetota > Acidimicrobiia > Spongiisociales > JAENVV01 > CBDUEV01. The sequence goes on along the minus strand of CAVVWO010000002.1, from coordinate 449,380 downwards.
ACACCGAATCAGGAGCAGCTCTCATGGACGTGCGGGTCGACGACAAGGTGGCGATCGTCACCGGCGGGAAGTCGGGGAATCGGCCAGGCGATCGCCTCCGAGCTGCTCGCCAGCGGTGCCAGGGGTGTGGTGATCACCTCCCGGAAACCGGAGAACATCGACGCCGCCGTCCAGGAGATCGCCGAGTCATCGGGTGCACGCCGGGATCGCATCCACGGCATCGCCGCTCGGGCCGACGATGCGGTCGCAGCCGAAGCAGCAGTGCGCGAGACGATCGAGCGATTCGGTTCGTGCGACATCCTGGTCAACAACGCCGGCACCAATCCGTCGCCAGGTCACCTCGGGTGACGTCAGCCTCGAGGCCGTCGACAAGACCTGGGCGGTCAATCAGCGCGGGCCCGCTCATCTGGTCGCAGCAGGTCTGGCAGCAATGGATGAAGCGCAACGGCGGCGTGATCGTCAACACCGCGTCGGTGGGAGGGCTGATGCCCGGCTCCGTGATCGGCGCCTACAACATCTCCAAAGCCGCCCTCATCCACATGACCCGCCAACTGGCGCTCGAGATGGCGCCGGGGGTCCGCGTCAACGCGGTCGCGCCCGCCGTGGTGAAGACGAAGCTGTCGGAGATGCTGTGGATCAACGGCGAAGACGCGCGTGGCCGGAATGCATCCACTCGGCCGGCTGGGTGAGGTGGAGGACGTTGCCCATGCCGTGGTGTTTCTCTGCTCCGACAAGGCGAGCTGGATCACCGCCGTGACCTTGCCGGTGGACGGGGGATCCTCGGGTGCCACCGCTCCCGGGGGGCTATGACCGATGGATCGGTTGGCTGCGCTCCTCGCGGCGGCGGTCACCGTGGCGGCGTGTGTCACTGTGCCGTCCGGAGACTCCGACGGTCGCCCGACCGACCCGGTCGGCGAGGCCTCGCCGGCGCGGTCCTGTCGAAGGCCCGCTGGTGGCCGTCTCCACCAGCGGTGATCCGACCGGCAATCGGTATCACGAGGGAGTCGGGTCGATGCCGGGCGGTCCCATCTGGAACTGGCCGGTCGACGCGCCCGGTGCATGGGTGCTGGCCGCCGAAATCGACGGCCGGCTCCTGGTGGTGGCGGTGCGCGAGGACGGCGTGGTGGCGGCTCACATCGACGAAGGCGACGGTCGTAAGCCACCGAACTGAACCTCACGCGCTCCCAGTGACCGCCCCGCCGGCGCTGGTGGTCAACGAAGGCGCTCTTCTCCTTGGTCCGCCGCTCGGGACCGGGTTCGCTGCTCACCAGCCCGCTCGCCCTCTCGTCGGGTGGTCTTGGCCTTCGTGACCGACGACGGGGCGGTGGTGGTGACCCAGGCGACCGGCAACCGCACGATTCGAGATCGACCCCTTCCGGACGGGCGGCTCGTCCTGAGTGTCGGAAGGGTGTGATGGCGGTCCTGACCCAACCGACCGATCGCTACCCGCACGGGATCGCCGGCGATCCGCATCGAGGCCGCCGCTATCGATCTCATCGATATGGCCACCCTCGAAGTGGTGAGCATCGTCGTGCCGGATGGTCGGGTCGTCGAAGGGCATCTCGGGGATGTGGGCGGATCTCGACGACGACGGACGTCAGGAGGTCGTGCTGACCGTCTCCGACGCGGAGGGCGGCGCTCGTCTCGCGGTCCTCTCGGCAGAAGGCGAGTTCGTTGCCGATTCTGGACCGATCGGTCTTGGGCAATCGATGGCGCCACCAGATAGCTGTTGCTCCCTTCGGTCCGAACGGCGAGATCGAACTGGCCGACGTGCGCACTCCGCACATCGGCGGGACGGTCGAGTTCTTCGCCTGGTCGGACGAGCGAACTCCAGATGACAGCGTCGCTCGAGGGGTATTCGTCGCACACGATCGGATCACGCAACCTCGACCAGACCCTGGCGGCCGACGCCGACGGAGATGGGCGACCCGAGGTGGTGGTTCCGCATCGGTCGATGGACCTCGCTGGCCGGAGTCCAGCGGACCGAGACCGGCGCCGAGGAGGTCTGGGCCTTCGATCTGGGCGCTGAGCTGACCTCGAACCTGGCCGGAGTGACGACTGCCGACGGGCGGTTCGTCCTCGTCGCTGGATTGTCCGACGGCCGGGTGCTCGTCTGGCCGTAGCTGCCCTTTGGCGCCCCGCCGCGTCGAGAGACCGTGGCGGCGGACGTCGACCGACGATAATGACCGCAGATGACCGAGACGTGCGACAGCGGATTGGTTGTGGCCGGGGGCCGCAGCCCTGAGGGGGATCGATGAGATCCGCCTCGGCAACTCCATCGACGCTGGTGTACAAGTGGTACCGGCACATCGCCCTGGTGCTCTTCGGTGGCTCGACCATCGTCGGAGTATTCGTGCTGGTCCGGAGTTTCTCGGGAACGATGGACTTCGGCCTGCTGGTGTGGGTCCTCGGGATGGCCGCCTTCACCTTCGGTGTCGCCTTCTCCGTCCTCGCCGGGTGGAGCTTCCTTCACTCGGACGGGGACCAACTCGACGTTCGGTCAGTGCTCGGGCTGATCGTTCTGACAATCGGATCGGTCTCCACGATCGGTTGGAGCGGCTTCGTTGCTGCCGGGATGCTGTTGGCCGGCTGGCTCATCGCCAGGGCAGGCCGCCGCACCGAGGACAGTCGATGGCGGCAACGGAACGCGGAGCGATTGGCGTTCTACGATCGGGTTCGTCGAAGCGATCCGCGGTCCGACCCTGACGCCGCCCGATTCCTCGATGCTCCTCCGCCGGACGGCTCCCGCGATGGGCCGTCGTCGCGCCAAGCAGCGATCGATCGAGCGCGCAGAATGGACAGCGATCCCTGGCAAGTCGATTGAGCGGGAGAACCCGACTCAACCCCTCGCCGGCGCTTCTGATCGGTGCCGTTCCGGTCGTCAGGGGACGGTACTCATTCGTGACCACCTACGGACGAGCCGCAGCTCGGTCCAGGTGATGATGCTGCCGATCAGGGCGCCAGTCGCTGCTCCGCCCACGATGTCGAGAGGGAGGTGGGCGCCAACATACATCCGAGCCAACCCCGTCACCGCGGCAAGGGCATAGGCGACCAGACCCCACCGGCGCCCGTAGAACACCCAGATCACAGTGGCGCCGGCGAACGCCACCGTGGCATGGCCCGATATGAATCCGAACCCAGATGCGTTGGCACCCCGCACCACGACGTCGACTCCTGCACCCAGCGGGCGTTCCCGTGCGACGATCTCTTTCACGAGGACCGCCGCCAGCCATCCCAGCAAGGAGGCGGTGGCAAAGGTCACCCCGGCGGACCTCCTCGCGCCACCAGCAAGGCGGCCGCCAGAAACATGGCTCCGGCCAGCGCTCCGAGCTGCATCGGACCCCAGAGAACGGGGAACAACCAATCCGGTAACCCATTCACCCAGGAGAAGATGGACTGCTCCAACTGCGGCACGGTTCCAGGCGCGGCGAGGAACCAAGACGCCACAACTCCGGCCAACGTGGCGAACGCCACCTTGCCTGGAACAAGCGAGCGCGAGGGTGGAGTGAGCACGTGGGCGGATGGTAACGCCGCTGTCACGGTCGACCGGCGAGTCGTCCCCATCAGCCGGACCGTCGAACGGCTGGTGGTAGGTTCGGTAATTGACAGCGAGGCGGGAACCATGGAGACGCCACCAGAGGTCCAACGCCCAGATCCGATCGAGCCTGGCCTTCCCTCGATTGGATTTCGGCGGGAGCTCCGGATCGCCGGGATTCGGATCGCCGGCCGACGTCGACGACCGAGTGGCGAGAAGGCGCCTCTCCAGCGGGAGCTGCGCGGTGCCGGCATCCTCTGGCTGGTCGGGGGGATGGTCATGATCGTGATCTGGATCACGCTGTTTGCTGTCCCTGGTTTGGCCGATTGGTGGACCCAGAAGGACCTCTCGATTCTGGGTCATTTCGTCGAGATTCGCAACGGCACCCTCACTTCCATCGCTGATGCCGTCGCCACCCTTGGGTCACCCTGGTTCCTTCGGGCGCTGCGCATCGGCGCCCTCATCGGGTTGGTCGTCGTGCGTCGCTGGCGGCATTTCTTCGCCATACTTCTGGCCATCATCCTGGTTCAGGGAACGGTCGCCATCCTGCAAGAGATCGTGGGACGACCACGGCCTCTTGTGCCGATCATTGGCGCGTGGGTGGGGCCTTCGCATCCGTCCGGTCCTGTCGCCGGCCTTGGCGTCACGCTCGGCGCCATGGCATATGCCCTGGTCCCGACGGGGCGCACACGCCATTGGGTCCTGGGTGCTTCTGGGTTGCTCGTCGTAGCTCTGATCCTGGCCCAGCTCTACCTCGGGGTAGACCATCCGAGCGACGCCGTGGTATCGGCGATCTTTTCTCTTGCAGTTGTCGTTGTGCTGTTCCGGTGGTTCGCTCCGGAATCTGCATTTCCCGTGACTTGGAAACGCGGCGTCGACCGCCCATCTCGACGTGACCGGTGTCCGGGGTGAGGCCATCCGCCATTGCGTCGGCGAGCAGCTCGGGCCTGGAGGTCCTCGAGATCAAGCCTTTCGGTCTGGAGGGATCAGGCGGATCGACACCATCTCCGCCTCAAGGTGGCCGGCGATCCCGATCAGTACGTCTTCGCCAAGCTGTACAGCCAGACCCATCTTCGTTCCGACCGGTGGTACAAGGTGGGACGCACGATCCTCTATGGGTCGCTCGAAGACGAGGTCCGATTCGCTTCGGTGCGTCGCTTGGTCGAGTACGAGGACTACATCGAGCGTTTGATGCGCGATGCCGGTGTTCCCTGCGCCGAGCCGTTCGGAATCGTCGAACTCGACCCCGAACGCGAGTACCTGATCGTGACCGAGTTCCTGGAGGATTCCGAGGAACTGACCAACGCCGAGATCGACGACGCCATCATCGACGAAGCCCTCGACGTGATCCGCTGCATGTGGGACGCTGGATTGGCGCACCGGGATGTCAAGCCCGCCAACGTCATGTTGGATGATGGCCACGTCGTCCTGATCGATGTGGCGTTCGGCACCGTCCGCCCGAGTCCCTGGCGCCAGGCCGTTGACCTCGCCAACATGATGGTGATCCTCGGCCTCCGGACGAGCGCAGAACGAGTGTACGAGCGAGCGTTGCTCAAGTTTGCCCCACAAGACATTGCAGAGGCATTTGCAGCCACCCGGAGCGTCACTCTGCCCTCCCAGTCACGCAGCTCGCTCGCTCTCTTCAAGAAGGAGCGCGGTATCGACCTGGTGGAGGAGTTCCGAGGGCTGGCGCCACCGGCGGAGCCGATTTCGATTCAGCGTTGGAGTCATCGGCGGCTGAGGCTGGCCATTGCGGCTGTGCTTCTCTTGCTCTTCGTTGTCGCCCAGATCGTGAACGAGATCTCAGGAACCGGAATACTATGAAACGTCGATCTGTCCTCCCACTCTTCCTGATGATCGGATTCGGTGCCTGCTCGAACCTGGGCCTCGGCGAGCCCGACTGCACCCCACCGGATCGTGGCATTTCATCGGCCAATGTGTTGACCGTTCAAGCGGTGCCGACAGCCAAGTACACCCCCTGTATCAACGAACTGCGGTTGGGCTGGGACTCGGTGGATTGGGAGGCGCGAGACGGGCAGGCAAGCATCGCCATAGCCCGGTCGCTAGAACCGTTCTTGATAGTCACGGTCACGGAGAAGTGTGACGTGTCCGATGCCACGGTTGTCGAATCGGGATATCCAGACATTGAAAGGTATGAAGCAGTCGACTACCAGCTCGCCGAAATCGAGATCACCATAGTTCCAGCGGGACGACAGCCGTTGTTGATGTCCGGCCCGCTCGTCGAGCGGTTCGCAGGTGTAGAGCTCGAGGACCGGCCGATCAACTTCACCATCGACGAGCGATTGGATCAGCCGGTCATTTCGCGAGTCAACCTGGCGCTGATGCGCGACCACTACGTGTGGATCATCGACGAACTCGACGCAGAGGAAGGTACGGTCGAGCTTCGCAGCAACGAAACCGACCTGAGCGCACGCGGGATTGAGCCGGAAGACGCACTGGAACTGATCGAGGATCGAGTGCCTGAAGTCTTCTATCGGGGCCATTGGTACTTCACATTCGATGGTGGTTGCATCACCTACGAATTCGATGCCGAGGGGAGGCTGGCGGAGACGGTTGCCGCCGATGCGGGCGATGCTTTGGGATTCTTTCCAGCCTTCGAGCTGAGGCGTTTGGCGGAGGCCGAGGGTTTCGACGTAGGCGCCGGCTAGCTGTTCACCGTTGGGTTACGGGGTGGGCCAGGAAACGCCCTCGACGCCCGTGGCCTCACGTAGGGGAGTCCCCGGATTGGGAAGGCTCGAGAAGCGCTGCTTCCGGCTCTTCCTTTCGCCAGCTGCGATTCCGGCGCCAAAACAGATACGACATCGTGCCCAGCGGGATCGGCAGGAAGTAGGTGATGAACCGAAATACCAAAACGGCCGCCACGATCTGTGCCCTTGTCGCCTCATCCATACCGATCGACAAGGCAGCCGCATAGCCGAGTTCGACCACGCCGAGGCCTCCGGGCGTGATGGGAAGGGCCGAGATCAACCGTACGAATGCGAATGCTGCGAGCACGGCGATCCAGCTCACCTCCTCATCAGAGACGCCCACATGGCGCAACGCCAACAAGAGGACGGCATAGAGGGAAAGATGGCTCACGATCGAGGTGACGGTCAAACGAGGCCACCGTTTGTGGAGGAACTCGGCGGTGCGTCCCCGGAAGCGCACGGCTGCCTCGTCGAGACCTTCGATCGGGGGTTTACGTACCAACCTGCGAAGGGTGGAAGCCATTCGTCCCAATGCTCCCCCTACTCGGGCTGCCAGTCGGTCGCTGCGGAGCGTCAAGCCAAAGGCGACGATCGCTCCCACCAACACCGCCACTCCAACCAGCGAGGCGGTCAGAAGAGCGGCACTGACATCACCGGTGATCGCCAACAACGCCAGCGCGACGACCGGCAGGCCGAGCTTGATGAAGTTGTTCCAGACCCCCGAGACCACCACCGATCGAGCCGTATCCTCCCCGCTGATTCCCCATGAGGAGTACATGGCGTAGGTCACCCCGACACCCAATGCGCCACCCCCGGGAACCGTGTTGGAGACCGCCGTCGAGGCTTGGTTGGATACTGCGGCTTGCGGATAAGTGAGGCTCGGAAGGGCTGCAACGAGAACAAACCAATAGGTGACGAGGTTCCAGAGTCCGACGGCCAGCAAGGTGGTGATCTCCAACCAGGTCATCGCCTGCATCGTCGCCCAAACGTCGGAATAGCTGGCAATGCGGGGCATGACTCCGAGGAAGATGGCGGCGACCAATGCCAGCGAGACCGCACCCTGGAGAACCCGCTTCGATGAAATGCCGGAAGTCGGAGCGTCCTGGTCCGAAGCGTTCATCCGATTCTCTCCCGCCTGTCCGTTCGGGGCGTCCGAGGTCCCAAGAACCTTCTTCTACGGTACTCCTCGTGATCTTGCAGAACCGGAGTCCCGGCAGGTCAACTGCTTTCGGGAGGGAGACTCATGGTGGCCCGGTCTCGGTTGATGCCCATCACCAGATTGATGGAGGATCCAACCAGCGTTCCGAACAGAGCGCCGCCCGTCACGTCGAGCGGCAGGTGCGCGCCGTTGAACACCCGGGCGACACACGTGGCCAGGGCCAGTCCGTAGACCAACCATCGCTGCCACCTCGATAGGTAAGGCGAGAGAACGGTTGCGAGCGTGAATGCGACCACGGCGTGGCCAGAGGGGAACCCGAGCCCGACAGTTGGGGCATCGATGCCGAGCTGGATTGGGTCGTAGAAGGCGCTGGGCCTCTCTCGTCCCACGAACTCCTTGACGAGTTTGGCTGCCCCCCACCCGAAAGCAAGGCCCCCGACGAGCAGTCCGGTTGGAGATCTCCACTCCCGGATCACCCACCAGAGAAACAACGCGCCGACCGGCAACGCCAAGACCATTCCAGTTTGTTGGACAGGCAGGAGTAGGTATTCGAGTTGGCGGGGCAGCTCGTTGACGAACCGAAACAGCGACTCCTCCCACACTGGCGGTGGGGTGGTGGCGAGTGCCCCCGACAGGACAAAGAGCGCAGAGGCGACGACGATGCGGACACCATCCCAACGAAGCCGTCTGGCGCGATCGGGCGTGTTCCCTGGATGACTCATCCCGTTCCGGTCTTCATTCCTACCTCTTGCCCATCGGCGGAACCCCTCTGCCAGTATATGATTCGGGCCTGACCTGGGTCTGGTTCAGGCTTGCGACGCTTCCTGTTTCGTCGGCAAGAACCCCGGTCGTCCGGCGGCCATCCAGGAGTCGAAGGCAGCTTCGGTGCCGAGATCGTGGCCGAGCTCTGCGGACCTGAGGTAGCGGTGGTGGAGCAGGTCGCAATACAGCTGCACCGGGTTGGCGTCGGTCCCGATCGACGACAGTCGATCCAGCATCGGCTCGAACACTCCGATCCTCCATTGAACAGCCGTCACCGACTTGTTGGTAGGTGACTCGGCGCCTCGCTTGGCCTGGAAGTAGTACAGATCGGACAGGATCTGGCGCGCCTGGCGGTCGAGTGCTTCGACGCCTGTCAGTGATCGGAGACGTTCGGTGTGGAAGCTTCGCCCTCCGACTTTCACCCGGATCCGAAGGGTGTTGCCCTCCTCGCCGGAAACCAGATCGATCTCGTCGACATCGAAACCAAGCTCGTTGAGACGGGCGACCCGTTCGGTGATCCGATAGCCCTCCTCGTGCGGTATCACCTCTTCGTGGACGAGTTCGTCCCACAACGCCTCGTATCGCGCCATGATGTCCTCACCGAGAAAGAGGTCGGCGTCGTCGAGGCTTCGACCTGCGGCCGCCGCGATATCGGCCATGCCGCCGGCCACGTTGACGACCATGATCTGGAGATCTTCCTCTCGTTGCCCGTCGGTCAGATTGTTCGTGGATCTCGGCGGTCTCGGCGTCGACCATCACCGCGTCGAGACCCTCGGCGTCCCAGCGGTAGAGCACATTCGACAGCGAGCAGTCGCCCCAGAAGCAGCCGGCCAGGTGCAAGTCGACGAGGAGTCCCGCCAGGGCGTCCATCATCTTGTCGCGACGCTGACCGAAGTCCGGTCCCTCGAGGAGTTCCCGGTAGGAGAAACGAGTGATCTTCGTAGGCGGTGATCAGTGCGGCCGAATCCTGACTGTGTCGGTCGGTCGATCGATCACCAACCAGGCCGACCGCTTCGACGACCGGCACGGCGGTCGGTCTCGAGCTGCCGCAGAACGTCGTAGTCGCGCTGGGCGGGCCGTGCCGCCAGTTCCTTGATGGCGTAGATGCCCTCCGGGTAGCACACAAACCGGACCACATGGCGCGAGATTCCCTTGGGGAGCTCGACGATCCGATCGTGATGCGCCAATCTTCGAGGGGCGTGTCCCAGGGAAGATCGAGGAAATCGGGATGTCCGGGGCGGATGACCAGATCAGGCATGCCACCAGGCTAGAGGTGCCGGCCGCCACACCGTCCATTTCACCACGGTACGCTGGTTCACCATGGAGACCCCGACCAAGCTCGAACTCGAAGACGGTGGTGTACTCACCATCACATGGGATGACGGAGTCTCGCAAACGCTGACAGCCCAACAACTCACGCGATGCCTGTTCGTGCGCCGACTGCCGAACCGCCGCCGAGGAACGCAGGTCGACCCTCCGCCTGGTGGCCCCGATGTTGGTCACGATCGCCGACGCCAAACTGGTGGGCAGCTACGGGATCAACTTCACGTTTCGCGCCCGACGGCCACCGGACGGGGATCTTCAGCTTCGATCAGCTCCGTTCGCTGGGATCGTGATCGGCTGACAGCTCGGGCACCAGAACGTCTGGCGATCGTGGTCGCCGCGCCGATCCGTCTCGATGGCGGTTCCGCACCGGCGGCACGGCCGCCCTGCCCGGCCGTACACCCACAGCTCGTGGCCACGTCTGGAATCGGCCGTTGTCACCCGGACGGCCCGATCCAGGTTGAGCCGGAGAAGCTGGTGGGCGACGGCCAAGGATGCGCCGGACGCCGTCGCCCGAGGTCCGGCACCGAGTCGGTTCGGGGTGGACCCGCTCGAGGAAGAGGACTTCGCTCTTGTAGACATTGCCGGCGCCGGCAGCCACCCGCTGATCGAGGATCAGGTCGGCTGCCGTGCGGTCGCGGGGAGGAGGCGGAGCCCGGCGGATCGCCTCGGCCAGATCGAACTCCGGGTCGGCCAGGTCGGGCCCCCATTCGGCCAGACCCGCTTCGAGTCCGAGCAATCCGGTCCACCTCGACGTCGGGCGCCGAGAAGCAGACCGCCTCGGCGCCCTCCACCCGGATGACGACCCTGGCCGCCCCGGTCGGTTCGTGCCACGCGCTGACCCGGCCGATAGACTCTCCACACGCCCGGGCATTCCCAGGTGGGTGCGGATGCCGAGACCGATATCGGTGTAGATGAGGAGATGCTTCCCGTAGCTCTTCACGGTGACCACCTGGGAGCCGAGGAGTCGTCCGGACGCAGCTCGGAGACCGGGGTCGGAACCGTCCACACCGACGATCGTCTGTCCCTCGATGCGCCGTGCGGACCCGCTGGGCCGCCCGGTAGATGGTGTCGCCCTCGGGCATGCCGACAGGTTAGGTGCAGATCGTCACGCGTCGAAACACGAGCCCCTTGGGGCCCAGCACGAACCCGGATTCGACCAGCGTCGATGCCAGGGGCGTTCTGCTGACCGGCTCGCCATTGATCGTCTCGACCGTGAGCTTCCCGCGCCGCCGACCGATCTCGCCAACCGGGCGGCCGCCTTGCGCGAGTTGTCTGGGCATCGTCCGTGAAGGCGAGGACCCGCTTGCCGCCTCGTTCTACGAAGAGCATCGGGTCGGCCACCAACGATAACGACGTACGCTCCCGCGGTCCGCGACGGTCGACCGTCGGAACCTCGGGCCACGGCAGGGCGGCCCCGTAGGGGTTGGCGGGATCCGTGGCGGCCAGCAGGACCGCCTCGTCACCTCCGTCGGTCCGCAGCCGGTCGACCGCACCCGGGAGCGCGAACTGGGCTCCTCCGAGGCCTTCGACGAAGTAGCCCCGTCGGACCCGTCCGGTCTCCTCGAGACGAGCGAGGACGGGGTAGAGCGACGAAAAGGCACCGGGGATCCCTTCCGAAGCCACCCCCAGCCTGGTCACGACGCCGTGGCGTTCCAGGGTTTGCTCGGCCCAGGCGGTGGCTTGCTCGGTCGCTGAGGTCGCGCCGGATGCGGAGGTCGTCTGTGAGTGACCATCGCCCGGCAGCCGTCGGGGGGAAGCGCGAGCGAAAGGCTCGGTCGGCGACGCGCGGCTTGGAACGGCGCCGACTCCCGAGCATGGCGCGCACCGGACCGAGGGTGTCGTTGGTCACCTCGCCGGCCCACACCAGATCCCAAAGCGCAGTCGAGCGCCTCGGCCGGGTCTCCGCCGCCGGCCGCCTCGTAGAGGTCGGCGAAGAACGAGGCGCCTCGCTCGGCGAGTCGATCTCGGAGGGCGTCGTGGAGGATGCCGACGGAGCTTCGGCCGACGGCGGGAACGGCCAGCAGGTCGAACGAATCGCGGAAGTAGAGGGCGACTCGGCCATCGCGCGGACCGAGCGGGCCCGCGCCCCGCCCAGACGACCTCGCCCGACGCCATGAGTTGATCGAGCCACTCGGGCGAGTACTCCATTCGTCCCGCCAGCACGTCGGTCTCCAGGACCGAGGCGGGGATGGCACTCCCCTGGAGCTGGCGGACGACATCGGTGAGGGCGGCGATGCCCCGTCGGGGCCGGGCCCAATCGAGGCCGTGCCAGGCGGTCGTGAACCGGGCGTAGGCGGCTGCGTCGACCGGTTCGATCTCCTTGCGGAGCTCAGCCAGCGAGCGACGTTTGAGCCGTCGCAGAACCTCGGTGTCGACCCACTCGTGACCGACGCCCCCTGGCCGAAAGGCACCTCGCACGACCCGGCCCGCCTCGGCGAGACGGTCGAGGGTGGTGGTGACCACGGCCGGTGGGAGGCCGAGAGCGGCCGCGCACTGGGCCTCGTCGAACGGTCCGTGGGTGCGGGCGTATCGGCCGATCACGTCGCCCAGCGGGTCGTCCACCGGTTCGAGGAGCGTATGGGGCATCGCCGGCCGGCGGCTGAACACCGAGGGCGTCCCTGAGCCGAGCGATGTCCTCGATGACAGCCCATCGTGGCGAGCCCGCCCAGGTGACCTCCACCACCCGCCGCGACGTTCTGGAGTTCCTCGAGCCAGGCTGCGCCATCTCCTTCGCTTCGGACGTCGACATCGTCGGTGGAGAGCGGCCCGAGGGTCCGGAGCATGTCCGCGACGCCCTCGGCGGACCGCGCCCGCCGATCGTCGGCCAGCCACTGGAGTTCGAGTTCGATGGAGGCGATGGCGTCCTCGGAGAGCAGCTCGCGCAGCTCGCCTTCGCCGAGCAGTTCGCGGAGGAGCTCCCGGTCCAGGGTGAGGGCAGCCGCCCGGCGCTCGGCCAGCGGGGTGTCGCCTTCGTAGAGATAGGCGGCCACGAACGAGAAGAGCAGCGAGGTGGCGAAGGGGCTGGGTTGGTCGAGGTCGACGTCGATCACCCGGATTCGCCGGGCCCGGATGTCGCCGAGCACCTCGACGAGGGCGGGGAGGTCGAAGTCGTCCTGCAGGATCTCCCGGAAGGTCTCCAACATGATGGGGAACGACCCGAACTGCTTGGCAACGCCCAAGAGGTCGGCGGAGCGGCGGCGTTGGAGCCACAGTGGGGTTCGACGGCCGGGTCGACGCCGGGGGAGCAGGAGGGCTCGAGCGGCCGCCTCTCGGAACCGGGCCGCGAACAGGGCCGAGTCGGGGAGCTGGTCCATGAGGAGCGATTCGACCTCCTCGGGATCGACGAGGAGATCGTCGACGGACGGGCGGATCGTCCAATCGGCGAAGCGGAAGGCGATCCCGTCGTCCGCCCAGATGACGTTGACATCGTGTCCGAAGCGATCGCGAAACCGATGCTGGAGGGCGAGAGCCCACGGAGCATGGACCCGGGCTCCGAGCGGAGAGAGCAGCACGAGCCGCCAGTCGCCGATCTCGTCTCGGAAGCGCTCCACGATCAGCGTGATGTCGGTCGGGAACCGACCCGACGGCCGGCACGTTCCTCCTCGACATAGGCGACCAGATTCCGGGCGGCGCGCGGGATCGAGATGGAACTCGTCTTGCGAGGCATGGCGAGCGCGGCATCCGGTTCGAGCTCGGACGAGCCGGCGGGTGAAGCGACCCAGAGCTCGACCGGTCTCGAGCGGTCTCCCGACGCAGGTCGCCGTGCCAGAAGGGCATCTTGGCGCCTGGCTCGCCGGGGGCGGGCACGACCTCGACCCGATCGGGCGTGATGTCGGTGATCCTCCAGGTGGTGGTCCCGAGGACGAACACGTCGCCGGGTCGCGATTCGTAGACCATCTCCTCGTCCAGTTCACCGACCTTGGCGCCTTCGGGGAGATTGACCGAATACAGGCCGCGGTCCGGGATGGTGCCGGGGTTCTGGACGGCCAGTTGCTGGGCGCCCGGGCGTCCCGTGACCGTGTTCTCGACCCGGTCCCACACGAGCCGGGGTCGCAGCTCGGAGAACAGATCCGACGGGTAGCGGCCGGCCAGCATGTCGAGGGTCGCCTCGAAAGGACCTCGTCCCAGCTCCGCGTAGGGGGCGGCTCGGCGGACCACCTTCCAGAGATCGTCCACCGACCAGGTATCCATCGAGGTCATCGCCACGAGTCTGCTGGGCGAGGACGTCGAGAGGATTGCGGGGAAGCTTGGTCTGCTCGACGGCTCGTTGCAGCATGCGGTCGACCACCACGGTGGCGACGAGGAGGTCGCCTCGGTACTTGGGGAAGACCGTGGCACGGCTCGGCGCGCCCCACCTGGTGTCCGGCGCGACCGACCCGCTGGAGACCCGACGCCACCGTCGACGGGGCTTCGACCTGGATCACGAGGTCGACGGCGCCCATGTCGATGCCCAGCTCGAGCGACGAGGTGGCCACCACGCACGGCAGCTCGCCTCTCTTGAGGCCTTCCTCGATCTCGATCCGTTGCTCTCGAGCCACCGATCCGTGGTGGGCTCGACTGATCGGCTCACCCGCCAGGGTGTTCAGTTCACCGGAGATCCGCTCGGCGAGCCGGCGGCTGTTGGCGAAGACGATGGTCGAGGTGTGGGCGCGGATCCGGTCGAGGAGTTCGGGATAGACGGCCGGCCAGATCGACCGACTCGGTGGTTCGTCTCCGAGCGGGTCGAAGTCGGCCTCGACGGGGGCGGTCATGTCCTCGACGGGAACCACGATGTCGATATCCAGATCCTTGTCTCCGACGATGTCGATGATGGTCACCGGCCGGGGCGTCCACGACGTCGCCGTCGACGGTGCCGCCGCCCAGAAACCGGGCGATCGTGTCGAGTGGTCGTTGGGTGGCCGACAGGCCGATCCGCTGAGGCGGTCGTTCGGTGAGTTCCTCGAGTCGCTCCAGCGTCAGGGCGAGGTGGGCACCTCGCTTGGTACCGGCCACGGCGTGGACCTCGTCGAGGATGACGTACTCGACCGAGCCGAACATCTCTCGGACCTGCGACGTGGCGATCAGGTAGAGCGATTCGGGTGTGGTGATGAGGATGTCGGGTGGCCGGCGATGCATCCGGCGGCGCTCATCGGGCGGTGTGTCACCGGTCCGGAGGGCCGTGGTGATGGGCGGGACCGCCTCGAGTCCGAGGCGCTCGGCGGCATGCCGGATTCCGGCCAGCGGGGCGCGCAGGTTTCGGTCGACGTCGTAGGCGAGTGCCTTGAGCGGCGAGACGTAGAGCACCCGGCACCGTTGGGCGGGCTCGGGAAGCGGCTCGTGCATGAGCCGATCGAGCGTCCACAGGAAGGCGGCCAGCGTCTTGCCGGATCCGGTCGGCGCATGGATCAGAGCGTGCTGGCCGCTGTGCGATGGCAGCCCAACCCTCGACCTGGGCGGCGTGGGGGCGCGAAAGAGGATTCGAACCAGGCGCGGGTGGCCGGGCTGAACGGTTCGAGCGGCTGCATACGGCCACTGTAGAACGCCTGTACGCCTGGGTCGCTCGCGTGGAGGGCGAGGAGTCGTCAGGGTGATCGAGAATGCTCTAGGCGGCGAGCGAGGTGGACGCGGCTGGTCAGGTCCAGCATGGCGGCCACCACCCCCGGGTCGAACTGGCTGCCGGCGTGGGCTCGGAGTTCGTCCAGGGCCGCCTCGGTCGACAACGGACCCTGGTAAGGGCGGTCACTCGTCATGGCGTCGAAGGCATCCGCCACCAGCAGCACTCGGGCCGACAGGGGGATCTCTTCGCCGGCCAGGCCCCGCGGGTATCCGCAGCCGTCGTAGCGTTCGTGGTGGCTGCGGACCGCTTCGGCGATGTCGGGGTGGACCTTGTCCATCACCATCGAGTAGCCGCGAGCCGGGTGGGTCATCATGACGAGCCACTCGTCGGGGCCGAGCGGAGCGGGCTTGTCGAGGATCGTCGTGGGCAGGCCTCGTTTGCCGACGTCGTGAAGCACGCCCGGCCAGGGTGGTCCGGGCGATCATCTCGCCCGAGAGACCCATGTGGGTGGCGAGGATTCCGGCGATCTCGGCGACCCGCCATCCGTGGCGGGTGAGTTCGTCCTCAGGTGCCTGCAAAAGCCATTCGTCCAACAATGTCATCTCCTCAGGCCCTCATCTTGGTCGGCTGAGTGACCATGGGTCCATGGGGCGATCGGACTAATTACACGTAGAGTGTTTGCGAGGCCACGCCGCGTTCCGTCGGCCGGGTGTGCGGATATCCGCACCGTGGCGCGGCTGAGGCACCAGAATGGGTCGATGGATGTTGCCGTCAACCTCGTCGAGTCGTATCTCCGCCTGAACGGGTACCTGACCCTGTCGGAGTTCGAGATCCAGAAGAAGAACAGGAACGGGATCTATGAGACACTCACCGACGTCGACATGGTGGCGCTCCGGTTCCCGGGCGACATCTACGCTGCCGATGCCCACACCGACGAAGACTGCTCGGTTGCTGCTGATCCAAGACGACGAACTCCGGTTGGAAGCTGACACCATCGACCTGATCATCGGCGAAGTCAAACAGGGCGAGGCCGTGTTCAACGACTCGCTGACCCGCCACGAAGTGCTCCACTCGGTGCTTCAGCGCATGGCGTGGATCTACGCGGACGGGCTCGACGAGTGTGATCGACCGTCTTCAGGAGCACGGAGTCGCGCATTCGAAGGCCCGGAGCGGAGGTCAGGTCCGGACCCGGCTGGTGGCGTTCGGACGCGCTCCGCAGTCGAACATCAACACCATCAGCCTCTCGCACATCATCGAAACGATGATCTCCTTCATGAACGAGTTCGACTCGGTGCTTCGACCCGGCCCAGTTCAAGCAGCCGGCCACTGGCTCTGCTCAGGCTCCTTGCCAAGACGGGCTTCGAAGTATCGAGAGACCCGATGCCACGTAGCCCGGCGGACCAGCGGGTGCGCAGCGCCCCATGAGGTCGGTTGCCGGATCGGAGCCGTCACGGTGGCCGTCCTGCCAGCGGCGGCCGCGGGTCACCGCGCCGGAAGGGCAGGCCTTTGGCAACCCCCGGGCATGGACTCATCCACCCGGCACACGGGTGATGATCCGACGGTAGGCAGGCGGTGGAAGGAACGGCTGCCAATCTCCGGCGCCTTGGGCGAGACGATCGGCGACCACGTACGCCACGGCTGGGTTGAACCCGAGCCCGGTGTGGCTGCCGGCTACCCGCAGATTCTCGGCGTTGTCGGCGTCTTGCACGAGGCAGCTCTGCCAGTGGACGATGCCATCGCTCCGGGTGTGGACGGCGGTGACCGGCACGTCGAGCGGTATACCCTCGTCGAGCATGGGATGTCCCGGGAACGTGAACCGCTCCCAGCAGGTCGAACAACGCCGATGCGTTGCTGGACGTCTTCGCCTCCCCGCGCACGGGGTGCCGAGGGTGACGGTCGGCCGCACCAGGTCGGGAGCGCGCGCCGAGAGATGGCGTACGTAGACGCCTCCCAGACTCCATCCCACCAGTGAGACGGAGGCTCCGGATCGTTGAGCCACCCGATCGAGCAGGTTGGGCATCTCGTCGGCGACCTTCTTGGTGGGACCGACATTGCGGCCCAGCCCCCACCCGTGGACGTCGTAGTCGAGCCAGGCGAGGAGCCGCCGGAGGGGGCTCGTTGACCGATCGGTCGCCATGAATCCGGGGAAGACGATCACGCTGTGGCCGTCGCCGTGAGGGAGCCGCGACCTGAGCGGCAGTAACCCGACCGAAGTGGCGAACTCACCGGACGCTCGCATGGGTTCGATCAAGGCTCTGGCCACGGGCGGTCGTTTCACGTCAGGAGTTCCTCGAGTTCGTCGAGCTCGGATCGGATCAGATCGAGGATGTTCCAGACGTCAGGTACCAGCTCGAGGTCGCCGATCAGGCCGAAGCAGAGCTGCCCCATATAGCTGTGGAGGGTGATGTTCAGAGCCGCGCCGTCGACGATGGTCGAGACGGGATAGTGCCCCTCCAGTTGTGCCCCGGCCAGGTAGAGCGGGAAATGGGGTCCGGGGATATTCGAGATGACCAGGTTGAACGGGGTCACCCGCCCCGCCCTGCCGTTGCGGAAGATGAGCCGGGCGGCTCGTGCGGCGATGGCCGGGGGAGCGAATTGGGCGAAATCCTGGAGCAGGGTCGCCGGAGTGGCCTGATGCGCTCTCTTTGGCCACGAGCATCGTCTTGTGGACGAATTCGAGCCGTTCGAGAGGATCGGCGATCTGCGTCCCGATGGGAGCGATCATCGCCGACACCTTGTTGCCGAGAACGTCACCCTCCTCCTGGGTGCGGATCGAGATGGGGATCATCGCCTGGAGAGAACGTGTCGGGAGCCGGTCTGTTCCAACATCCAGCGACGAACCGCACCTGCCGAGATCGCGATCACGACGTCGTTGACCGTCACGCCGGCGGCATCCTTGACTGCCTTCACCGTCGCCAGCGGAATCGCACCGAACGCCCATCGGCGGTGGGCGGTGATGGGTTCGTTGAGGATCGAGCGTGGCGCCACGAGCGACGGACGGGTGAGGAGTTCCTCGCGGTCGGAGCCCAAACCGACGAGCGCCGGGAGCGCTTGCAGAGGTTTGAGGCCGGGGATCGACCGCGCGAACTCGTATCCCACCCGCGCCGCCCGCGCCGGGCTGAGTGCCGTGCTCAACGGCGCTCCGGGCGAGCATCTCCAGCGGACTCGGGATCCGGTCGCCCTGTCCATTCGTCCTCCGCGGTGGGACGTCCCGGCCGTTCGGATCGGGGTCCAGGAGGACCGTGAGGATCTCGGCGCCGGACATACCGTCGATCGCCGCGTGGTGGAGCTTCGTATAGGTGGCGGCACGACCGCCGGCCAGACCCTCGATGAGGTACATCTCCCACAACGGCCGAGACCGATCGAGTGGTCGTTCGTGGATACGGGCCACGAGGTCGGCCAGTTCTGCTGTCGCCGCCCGGCGGGGGCACCGCGATATGTCGAAGGTGAAACCCGAGATTGAAGTTGGGGTCCTCGATCCAGTAGGGGTTGTCGACCTCCAACGGCACCGTCAACAGCCGTCGCCGAAACACCGCGAAGAAGATGGAGGCGCTCCTCGATCAGTTGCCGAATCGTGTCGATGCCCCACCCTTCCGGAGCGGTCGACGGATCCACGACGACGACGCCGCCGACGTGGCCCTGTTGGATTGGGGTCTCCATGTTCAAGAAACCGGCATCTACGCCATTGAGTTGCTCCACCAGTCCGAAGGGTACCTGCGACGTCCGGGCCGACTGCGGTCTCGTCGCGCCTTCGAGCTTTCTCTCGTTCGGCGCCTTGTAGCCTGTTCGGTGGCCGCGTCCGCCTCCGTCGATCTCGAGGAGGCCGGTCTCGCGATCGACGGGAGGACTCCATGTCCGACACAAGGCAGAACGCCACATCATCGAGGGCAGGCCGGTTCTCGTCGTGATCGACATTCAGGGAGGGGCGCCCGCTGAGTCCGAGCCATCCGCCCTGCCCTTCATGAGCGGCTACCAGGCGAGCGCATGGACCGTGCTCCGGTCTTGATCGAGGCGGCGCGGCGCTGCGAGCGTGCCGGTCGTGTTCTTCCAGGAGGCACATCGGCGCGACCTGGTCGACTTCGGTCGGGAACTGGACGGAGCCGAATCCGTACATCTTCTCGAAGGTGACCCGGGTACGGAGGTATCCGCGGCGCTCGGCATGAAGGAGGACGACTACTTCATTCGGAAGCGTCGCTATTCGTGTTTCTTCGGCACCGAGTTCGAGATCCTCCTCAAGGGGTTGCGAGCCGACACGCTGATCCTGATCGGCGGGCACACCGACGTGTGCGTCCACTACACCTTCGTCGACGGGCATCAACACGACTACTTCTGCCGTGTGGTAGAAGACGCCGTCGCGGGTCCAGCCTCGACGCCCACGAAGGAGCCCTGCGAGCGATGGAGTACCTGCAAACGGGGGCCCGGAGATCCTCGGCGAGATCATCGAGGCGTTTGAGGAGTTCTACCGCCCGGCGCGCGAACCGCCCGAGGCAGCCCGAGTCGCCGGATGAAATCCGCTTCGTCGAACCAGCTCAGGTGGGGTCGATCACCCGGCCGGCCAAGACGTCCTCGAGCGTGCCGTCGAGCGGAAACGGGATCGGTCCACTCGGCGAGTTGGATGAGCATCCCGTGGGTGGTCTTCGGATGGAGAAACGCCTCCGACCAGATCTCGTGGCGATGGAGTCCGGTGATCCGGTAACCGAGGTCACGGCCCGAGCGGTGGCGTGCTCGATGCTGCGCACCTTGAAGGTGACATGGTGGAATCCCTCGCCTCGCCGGTCGAGGTCGCGGCGAAGGAAACTGGTCTCGGTGAGCGGGGCGATGAACTCGAGCTTGCCTCCACCGGGAACCCAGAACTGCACCCATCGGAACTCGTTGCGGGGGTGGTCGGCGCCCTGGTAGAACGTGCCGCCGACGAGTCGACGAGTGGCAACACGCCTTCGATGCTGTCCACCGCCATCGAGACGTGATCGAACCGTTCGATCACATCGGCGAGGTCTTCGGGGACTGCCGCTGATTGCAGGATCCATGCCGGCAGCCTAGAACGTCGAACGGTGGCCGTCTCGCCAGGCGGTGTCCGGCGGCCCGGCGCGGGCGGAACTCGATCAGAGGTGAGCGCGGACGAGTTCGAGGGCCCGTTCGGCCAGTGGACCCTGGGCCTTGAGGGTTCCGGCATCCTCGAGGTTGAGTCTGCCGACCGCCACCCGGCACCACTCGCCGGCCTGACCTTTGATCACGTTGTCGGAGTCCTCCGGTCCGAACACCCATTTGGCGTAACCCGGGCGCCATCAACTCGACCCGTACCTCGGATGGATAGTCCTCGCCGGCTTCGCGGAACACATGGGGCAACGACCTCCAAGCCAACCAGGCGATATGCCGAATGCGGGGCGTGTCCTCCACTTCGGCGTCCACGGCTTCGTAGAAGTCGAGGCCGTGGGCCCAACTCTCCATCAAACGAGCCGTGGCGAAGCTCCGGGCCGACATATCTCCGTGGAACCACGGCACCCGGTCGTTGGCGTCGATGCGTGACAGCTCCTCGACGACCTTGGCTCGGGCTCCGCGCCACCACTCGATGACGTCCTGGGGTCGCATCTCGTCGCCTGGTTTGATACCGGCGATGTTCAGATCATCCATCGAGCCGAACTCGGCGAGTTCTTCCAGCCGGTCCGCCCCCGGCGCTCAGTGCGTCGAAGGCGTACTCCTCGGATGAGGCGAGGTGGCTGACCACCTCTTGGACGGTCCAGCCGTGCCAGACCTTCGTCCGTTTCCAGTCGCGAGGATTGATCCTCTGCAGGAACTGATCGAGAGATTGCTCTTCGGCTACGAGGTCGGAGAGTATTTCACGCACGAGAAGAATGCTAGCCGTTGGTTGAATCGGCCACCATTGGAGGCCGACTCTTCTCAGGCCGCTCTACCAGGGTCTTTCCTGCTGCTCGTCCGTGAAGGCCGCTCCGGGACGAGCGGTGGCGGCGTCTCCACCCAACCGTTGAGACGGTCGATGAGAAGTCGAAGCCGACCGAAATGGCGTCGGTCGAACACGAAGCCGATCCTGGCGGACTCGACCGAGTCGTTGTCTCGCACCTCGGGATCGGTGGCGTCCATCACTGCGATGTCGCCTTGGCGACGATATCGGAGAACTCCTCGTTCAGAGCAGCGACCTGCTCCGGCGTCGGGCGCCTGGTTGAGACGGAGGACCAACTTCCCGTCCACGTAGCGCTGGGACTGGTAGTTGGCGTAGAAGCTGCAGATCTGGTCGGCCGCCTCGTGAGGATCCGACGTGATCGAAGTACAGACCGCGATCCTCTGGCGAGATCATCCCTCGCCCGACGAGTTGTTCGATGACGAAGTGATCCCACGCGTCCCAATAGTCGGAGCCCTCCGGTTGGATCATCACGATCGGATGCATATCGGATTTCCCGGTTTGGATGAGAGTGAGGAGTTCGAATGCCTCGTCCATGGTCCCGAAACCGCCAGGGAACAGAGCGAATGCACTGCGACTCCTTCACAAACCCGAGCTTGCGGGTGAAGAAGTACTTGAAGTTGATCAACTTGTCGGGCGAGATGTGCGCATTGGCATCACCTTCGAACGGGAGTCGGATGTTGACTCCGAACGACGCGTCGAGGCCGGCGCCCTTGTTGCCGGCTTCCATCACGCCGGGGCCGGCGCCGGTCAGAACGTCCCAGTCGCGCTCCTCGGCCATGATGCGAGCGAACTCCATGGCGAGGAGGTACTCCGGGTCGTCCTCCGGCGTCCGAGCCGAACCGTACATCGTCACCTTGGGCCGTGACGCGATGACGGCTGAACACCAGCATCGAATAGCGCATTTCCTTGAGGGCGGTGTTGACCAGTTTGAGTTCCCCTCGGTCGGGGGCAGTCGCGGTGGAGCTTCAGCGCCGTGGTGATGATCTCGGCGATCAGATCCGAGTTGCCGTTCGTCCGAGGCGCGCTCGACCAGCTCGGCGATGGCCGCGTCCAGTTCCGGGTTTCCCATGTCATAGCTACGCATCGGCATTCCTCTTCGAGGTGTGGGCGACACGGTAGTCCCGGGAACTGCGTGGTGGCACCCGGCGCAGCTTTCGTCACAGGCTGGGTCATACCTTCGGAGTAACCGAACAAGGAGAGCCATGCCAGCAGATTTGACCCCGAACCCGCCCCGCACCGCCGACGGAATGCTCGAACTGCGTTGCCAAGCCGATCTTCGGAGCCGGCCTCGCCTGGGCGGTCGTCGAGCGTTCCTGGCCGGCGACCAGAGAGGCCTTCGAGCGGTTCTCGGTGCGCAAGGTCGCTGCCTATCAGGAGGCCGACGTGCAGCGCATTCTCGCCACGCCTGGTGTCATCCACAATGAGAGAAAGATCCGGTCCGTCGTCGCGTGCGCCGAGCGCTCGGCGGAGATGGGGCGACAGCACGGTTCGGCTCGGAAGTGGCTCGAGAGCCTGCCACAGACCACGCAGGCTCGGCTGGCGCGCTCTGAGCGACCTCCCCGGCGTCGGGCCCTGGGGTGCCTACTACGTCGTGGCCAAATCGGGGTTTCCGGTCCCGGCGTGGGCGGCTCCTGAGCCGACGCTAGCGCGAACGGTCTGCCCTTCCGGGCCTTTTCGGACGACGGCGTTCCAGACCGTCTCGTAGTGATCCCGGTCGTATTCATCGATATGGGGAAGCACGAACTCCTCCCAGGCTCGCAGGAGGCTGTCGTCGGCTTCGGCGTACATCCACAGACCGGTTGGGAGCCGGTCGAGGGTGCTGCGGAGACTCATCGGTGTCTCGACCCGGACGCCGGCGTCCTGCGCCTGGAACGACTCGTTGACCTCGGTGGCGAGGCGGGCGATCGCGTCGCGGAAGTCCTCCCGCAGCTGTCGGGTATCGGATCTCGAGCATGGCATTCAGCTGCTCCACCGCCGGGAAAGCCTTCTCCCAGATCACCCAGCGGTCGGCGAAAGCCTTGTTGAGAGTCTGGGTTCCCGCGTAGTCGCGGAGGTCGGTGGGGTTCATGGTTCCGAAGAGGCGGACATCGGGTCGCGAGCGGGACGTTCTCGCCGTTGGGGAGGTCCAGGGCGTGGTAGCGATCCAAGAGACCGTGGAGGGCGAACAGCGTTTCGGCGCCGGCGGCGTTCAGTTCGGAGAGGTTGACGAGCGACGGCCCGCGGAGCGCCCGGGTGATGTCACCGTCTTCCCAGCGGGACTCGGTGCCTCCCTTGCCGTCGCCATGCAGCTTGGTCGACCCGATCAAGGTGATGTCGCGAACCTCGCCGGTGAGGGGAATCCGGTAGTAGGGGAGTCGGAGCAGAGCAGCGAACTGCTCGATGTCGTGGTCCTTGCCGGTGCCCATGTGGCCCCGGACGGCGACGTGCAGCGGTACGAACGAGTCGGTGGCCTGGCGACGGACCTGCTCGATCTGGGCGAACTTGTAGAGCATGCCGAGATCCACGTAGTGCGGGTCGGGCTCGGGGATCTTGGCAGACGCGGTGCGCATAGTCCGGTAGGTCTTTGGGGATGTCGAAGGCGGTGAGTTCGATCGGCGCACCTTCCCCGGTCGGGTCCTCGAAGAGCGATCGTGTCAGGCACTGGCGGCCTCCTTTTTCCATAGTGAATCGTGGGTCGTGGTGGTGCGCCCCCACCAGGCGTCGAATCCCGCTCAGGGTGAGGCTGCGGCGGAGAGCGCCGCGGACCCCGTCCACCATGGCGCTGGCCAGTTCCGCAGGGCGTTCGACGATCTGATGGCGTCTGTAGGCGGATTCCACGGTACGGTCTCCGATGCCGATGCCGAGCACCGTCACCCCGGTTGCCTCGACCGCAGTGCACGGATGTCTCCGAGCTCGGCGACCGAGCCCCGAGTCATCCCGTCCGCCAGGACGACCAGAACCTTGACCGCCGCCCCCGTCTGGTTGAGTCGTTCGGCCGCATAGGTCACGTTGAACTCGTCGACGTTGGAGCCTTTGGCGAACATCGCCAGGGGAGGTGCGTCCTGCGGGTTCCGGCGGGCGATGTCGCCGGCTTTGCGAGGGTCGGACGCCATGAAGAACAGGCCGGCCATCGATGTCCTCGGTGGACCGCCACCGCTGTTGGAAGCGCTTTGACGAGGTAGTGGTTGACGGTGCTGGAGAGACGATCCGAGGCAGAGCCCTGGGTTCGTCTGCAGTCCGGCGATGGCCTGGGATTGGCGGCGGGTGTACCCCCACTCGGTGTCGTCGACCGCCGCCGCGAAGGAACGATTGAAAAGCGCGACCTC
The DNA here is from genome assembly GCA_963752075.1 of uncultured Acidimicrobiia bacterium. GTDB lineage: Bacteria > Actinomycetota > Acidimicrobiia > Spongiisociales > JAENVV01 > CBDUEV01. Next base: position 425,129 of record CAVVWO010000002.1, on the reverse strand, counting down.
GAACTCGATCTGGAGTTCGTCGCAGAGGCGGGCCAGCGACCATGCGCCCAGGGTGGCGGCGGCCAGACCCCAGGGTCGGCGGCGGCTGGTGAGGTCGAACGGCCTGCGGTTGGAGCATCGATGCGGACCCGTCGATGAGCACGCTGACCGCGTAGGAGCGACGGGTCCGCAGGGCCCGTCGCTCGTACATCCGCTCGTAGAGACCGCCCGGCGAGGAGTAGCGGTGCGTGCGGGCGACAGGTCGCCGGCGTCGAACCCGGATTGGAGGCCGCGTCGCTGGTTGGCTGCGAAGAGTGGGTAGAGCTCGCCCGAGATGTGTCGTTGGGCGACGCCCCACTCCTGGGCGGCTTCACCGATCCGGGTGCGACCTTCCGCCGAGAATTGGCGGAACGCGATCTGGAAAGGCGGTCACGACGAGCTTTCCTCCGTGACCGTTGGGCAGGTAGATGGTGGGTGCCTGGCTGACCTTGAGTATCTGATCGGTTGACTCCTGGCCGGCCACCTCCGAGGGAGCCTTGCGGAGAGCCTCCCCGGCCCTGGCCTCCGCCGGCGTTGGAGGTCTCCTCGTAGCTCTGGCGATCCTGAAGGATCGGGCTCATCAGCCGGACCCGATCGACTCCTTCGGCGATGGCCGACTCGTCGGCCTCGTCCCGAGCGTCCTTCTGCCGTTTCGTTTCGGTGTCCTCGGCCTCGGAACCGAGCGTGACGATGCGGTGGAGGCGAGCCACGGCAAGGAGTTGGAGGGCCAAGTCGGCGATCTCCCACGGGTCCGTGGCTTCGCCGGCGGCTTCGAGGAATGGAGTGGCGTCCGCCAAGGCCAGCGCCACCCGAGCGTCGGACTTCCCCTCGAGCTGCTCCCGGTCCGCGTGACCTCCAACGAGAAGGAAACAGTCGACCGAATACTGACCAAGCGGGGTGGTGTTGGCGAGGGCCTCGGTCAAGGAGGCCTGGTAGAGATCGGTCAACACCGAGCGAGCGCCCGGGTACACCGCCAGACCCTGCCGTTCCTGTCGGGCGTCTTCGAGAGCGAAGAAGAGCGCTTCGGCCGCCTTGCCGCCTGCCCGGCTGACGGCTTCGAGAAGTTCGAAGGGCGTGTCGTCGATCTCCTCGTCGGACGAGAACCAATCCTTGGGGAGCGGCCGGCGTTCGTCGAGGTTGGTCGACACGAGATGCACCACCTCGTGAAGCGCCGATGCCAGCGCCACCTCACTCGGGGTCACGGGCGCCCGGCGTGCGTATGCGGACTGAAACACCCCGGGGTTGATGACCACCTCGTCCGGAGACGATGACGCATCCGCGCCGAGACGGACCCGAAGCTGGTCGTTGCCACACAGGGTTCGTGCGAAACGGGTCACGGCCGGTGCGACTCGTGAATACCGGCCGACGACATGCTCGATGGCGCGTTCCTCCGGGGGAAGAACCTCAGTGAGGAACGAACGTTCGCGCGATTGCATAGCGCGCCATTGTCTCACTTGTGTCAAATGAACCGGGGCTCACCTGGCGACCGGTGGGGATAGAGTCAGGGGGTGATTCCGATCATGCTGATCTTTGGTCTGGTAGGCGGTCTTCTCGGTCGCCGGGGAGTGTGGCTCAGCGTGCCCGCGGTCCTGTTGTGGCCGGTCGTGCTGGTCAGCGCCGACGTTGGCTCGGGTCCCGGATTTCTGGTGAATGCTCTGGGGCTGGCGGTGCTCAACGTCGGCGTGGGTTTCTTGGCCGGGTTGGCTGCTCGTCGGGTGTGGCGTAGGGCGCCGGAAACCGGTGGACGAAAGGCATCCCCGCCGGCATGAGGCCGTGAGGGATCAACCCCCGACGATCACTTCGACTTGTTCGTATCCCAACGCTTCCAGGAAGTTGGTGAGCGCGGTGACTGCAGACCGTTCGGCCGTTGACAGGATGCCTCGCTCGAGAGCGTCCTCGACGAGGATCTCCTCGGCGGCCAGACGGGCGGCCCGCTCCAAATTGGGGTCACCGTTGGTGAAGATCCCGGTGGATCGGTCGTAGACACCGGTGGCTGTGTTGTCGACCGTGATGTTGGTGATGGTTGCCTCTGGGAGACGGATCTCGACGCTTCTCGATTCGGCATCGACGATGACGTCGTCTCCGTCGATGAAGCGAAAGGTCGACCCCTGCCCCTATCTCGGCGACCACCAACATGGAGATCGAGTCGCCGGTCGCCCAGTTGAGCCAGCCTCGATCGGTGCCTTTGTCAACCGTGGTGGCGAGCACCATCTCCACCGTCGTCAACTCGGCGAGCTCCTGCAACGACTGCACCTTGACGTCTCCGAGCGTTTGAAACTCCTCGGCGGGGATCAGGTTCAGATCGCTGACCACTTCGCTGGCCCGGCCCGCCAGGTACGAGAGAACCGAGGCGACGAGCAGCACTCCGACGACTGCCAGGGTGAGCACCACGATGACCCACGGTCGGGCGGTCGGAGTCGGTTCTGTCGAAGGCGTTGTCACGACCGGCAGAGTAATCGGCAGGTGTGTTTATCGCCCGCGTTGTCCAGCCCCGAGATGGTGATCTCGGTCCGGCCGGACAGAGATCACGCTGCCCTATCATCGGGGCGCATGCATTACGACCTCACCACGCTTCCCAATGGCCTTCGGGTCATCACCGAGACCATGCCCGGTGTCCGGTCGGTAGCGGTCGGTGCGTGGGTCGACACCGGCACCCGCGACGAGCTGCCGAACGAAACCGGGTGCTCCCATTTCCTCGAGCACCTGCTCTTCAAGGGCTCCGAAGACGTGTCGGCGCGCTACATCTCGGACACCTTCGATGCCATGGGAGCAGAATCGAACGCCTTCACATCCAAGGAGTACACCTGCTTCTGGGGTCGGATGGTCGACGACGACCTGGACACCGGCTTGGGTCTGATCTCCGAGATGCTTCAGCGTCCGGCTTTCCGGCTCGACGAAATCGACTCGGAGCGTCTCGTGGTGATCGAAGAGATCAACATGTCTGAGGACGACCCGCACGACGTGGCATTCGAGGCCTTCTCCGAAGTCATCTTCACAGGGTCACCCGCTCGAACGGCCGATCCTCGGGACCCGGGAGTCGATACGCGGCATGACTCGCGACGACATTCTCGGATACTGGAAACGACGCTACGGGGTCGGATCGACCGTGCTGGCCATCGACGGGTTCAATCGAGCACCGCCAAGGCGGTCGATCTCGCCATTGGCCCATTTCGGTGAATGGTCCGGCGACTGGGTCGACCACGAGCGAGCTCCCCTCGACGCTGCAAACCAGGCGTCAAGTCTCGTCCAGCGGGAAACCGAACAATCGCACCTCGTTATCGGTGGTGAGGGCATCGAGCGCGACGACGAACGCCGGTTCGCCCTCGAGGTCATGAATCACATCCTGGGCGGAGGTATGTCCTCGCGTCTGTTCCAGACGATTCGAGAAGAACGAGGGCTCGCCTACTCGGTCTACAGCTTCGCCATGCCGGCCGCCGACGTGGGCGGATGGGGAGTCTATGCAGGCACGAATCCCGAGAACACCGGAGTAGTCTTGGAGCTCATCTGTCGGTGAGGTCGACTCGATGATCTCCGAGGGGGTGAGTGCCGACGAGTTGGCCAGAGCCAAGGGTCACGTGCGGGGAAGCCTGGCGCTGTCGGTCGAGGACGCCAATAGCCGAATGGTCCGGCTCGGCCGTCAGGAGCTGACCGGTGGGGATCACTATTCCGTCGGGGAACGGATCGCCAAGATCGAGGCGGTCACTCGCCAGGACGTCCTAGAGGTAGCACAGGCGGTACTCGACGGGCCCCGGGTGATCGGCGCCGTCGGTCCTCTCGACGAGTCGCAACTCGAGGGGTTCGTACTGTGATCAACGTGGCGGTGTCGGGCGCAGGCGGACGCATGGGGCGCATGGTGGCGGCGGCGATAGCCGAAGCCGCCGACCTCGCATCTCGGACATCTCTACGACCCTCCGAACGCATGGAGCACTGGTCGGCGAGCGACGAGATCTCGCCCGATCCCGACCTCGTCGCGGACAGCGGTGTCGTCGTGGAGTTCACCCACCCGGACGTCGTGATGGCGCAACCTCGCCATGTGGCACGACATGGGCGTCCACGCCGTGGTCGGCACGTCCGGCTTCTCCGACGAGCGGCTCGGTCGAGGTGCGCGAGTCTCTGGGTCGACGCCGCCTCCAACTGCCTCATCGTTCCCAACTTCGCCATCGGGGCCGTGCTCATGATGCGCTTCGCGGAACTGGCCGCACCCCACTTCCCGGCCGCCGAGATCATCGAGCTCCACCACGACCGCAAAGCGGATGCTCCCTCGGGGACGGCTATTGCCACCGCGAGCCGGATCGGGGCCGCCCAACCGAACCAGGAGCGGGCGGTGGCGTCGCACGAACTCGAGCAGGTGCCACCGGCGCTCGGGTCGAGTGGTGTCGCCGTGCACTCGGTTCGGCTTCCGGGCATCGTCGCCAATCAGGAGGTCATCTTCGGTGGTCCCGGCCAGACGCTGACGATTCGTCACGACACGACCGATCGAACCGCCTTCGCTCCGGGGGTGCTCCTTGCTGCCCGGAACGTTCACCGGCTTCCCGATCGGGTCACCGTGGGGCTCGACGCTCTCCTGAGTCTCTGACCCGGTTCAGCGACCGAAGAACTCTCCGCTGGGTTCAACTGCCGATCCCAGGGCGAGGCCGTAGATGAGTGCCGCCGCCACGACCGCAACCACCACCGACGAGACCGTCGCGTTCTCGGCGGCGCTCTCGGCGAATCGAGCGGTGAAATAGGCGAGCACGATCCATGCCAACGGCGTCGACGGGCCAGGCGAGCACGAATTCCCCGCCGAGGGCAGTGAGGAAGGCGGACACCGGCAACGCCGCGAACAGCAGGGTGAAGTTGGTGGCAGTCAAGCCCCAGACGGCCGTCGCCACGGCGAAGAGGACGAAGGCGCCGAGCGCTCCGGCCACGAGGCCGCAGCCGACGCCCTCTTCCTCAGTGATGGTGTGGTCACCGGGGCGATGCTAACCAAGGTTTCGGCCGCGTCGTCACCGCCGCGGGTCCCGTCGGACGGGGCCTTCGGCCCGGCGAGAATCGCCCCATCGGCCCCGGGTTCTGGCAGCCCTGGCTCCGTTAGTGTCAAGGGGTACTCACACAGCTATCGGTACCGGAGATGACATGAGAAACCTGAAAGCCCACGGAATCACGCCACGCGGCGCCGTTCACTGGGACCTCTCGACCCCACTTCTCGTAGAGCACACGCTTGGACCGAGGGGCACGGCCGGCTTGCCCACAAAGGGTGCTCTCGTCGTCGACACCGTTCCCTACACCGGTCGCAGCCCCAAGGACAAGTTCGTCGTCGACGAGCCCCCCTACGACGAAGAGATCTGGTGGGGTGACGTCAACCACACGATCGATCGGGACACGTACCACGCGATCTACGACCGGGTGACGGATTACCTCGGAGAGCGTGACATCTACGTCCAGGATATGTACGCCGGGGCCGATCCCAAGCGACGGATCGCGGTGCGCACCATCACCGAGAGCCCGTGGCATGCCCACTTCGCCCGGAACATGTTCATCCTGCCCCGGCACTTCCAGCTCGACGACGCCATCGACTCCTTCATGCCCGACTTCACCATCGTCCACGCCCCGTTCTTCGAGGCCATCCCCGAGCGTGACGGGACGCGCTCGGAGACCTTCATCATCATCTCGTTCGTCGACAAGGTGCTGCTCATCGGTGGCACGAAGTACGCCGGAGAAGTCAAGAAGTCGGTGTTCTCGGTGATGAACTACCTGCTGCCCAAGCAGGGAGCGCTCTCCATGCACGCCTCGGCCTCGGTGGGCAAGGACGACCGTTCGGCTGTCATCTACGGCCTGTCGGGGACCGGAAAGACCACCCTCGCCACCGACCCGGAGCGGATGATGGTCGGCGACGACGAGATCGGCTGGGCCGAAGACGGCATCTTCAACATCGAAGGCGGTTCGTACGCCAAGACGATCCGTTTGTCGCCCGACGACGAGCCGCTCATCTTCGACGCCGCCAACGGTTTCGAAACGATCCTCGAGAACGTCGTGGTGAGTGAGACGACCGCGACGTCCCGAGTGGGACGACGGATCGAAGACCGAGAACACCCGCTGCTCGTACCCGTTGGCGCGCCTTTCCAATGCCCTGCCATCAGGCGTGGCCGGTCACCCGACCGACATCGTCTTCCTGTCGGCCGATGCCTTCGGCGTGCTGCCTCCGATCTCGAAGCTCACCCGTGAACAGGCGATGTTCTACCTCGTGTCCGGATACACCTCGAAGCTGGCCGGAACCGAACGCGGCATCACCGAGCCCGAAGCGACCTTCTCGGCATGCTTTGGTGAGCCGTTTCTGCCGCTCCATCCGTCCTGGTACGCCGACCGGCTCGCCGAACGTCTCGACGAGTTCGGGTGCGACGTGTGGATGCTGAACACCGGTTGGACGGGTGGACCCTACGGCGTGGGTAGCCGGATCAGGATTCCCTACACACGGGCCATGCTGAACAGCTGCTCTCAACCGCGAGCTCGGCGTCCGTCGAGTTCGTGACCGACCCGGTCTTCGGGCTGTCGGTTCCCGCCTCGGTGCCGGGGGTACCGGACGAGATCCTACAACCGCGACTCACGTGGGCCGACAAAGACGCATTCGACGTTCAGGCGAGTCGACTGGCCGGGATGTTCCGAGAGAATTTCAAGCGGTACGCGGACGGATTTGGCGACGAAGTATTGAAGGCCGGTCCCCAGGGCTGAGTCAACGCGCTTCGGTCGAGTGGTCAGGGTCCCCAGGAGTCGACGGACATTCCGACGACGACCGGACGGGCCTCTGAGTAATCGAGGTAGACGTACCAGGTGACCCAGTCGAGACCCTCGTACTGGGGGTCGTCGCCGGGGTCGTGCACTGCCACGTAGTGGTAGTTGGCGAACTCCTGGGGAATGATGCCCGACTCGCCGAGCCCACCTGGTCCGGGGATCTTCTCATCGAAGGTGACCATCTTGTCGTCGTCCTCCCAGGCGCCCACGAACGATTGCGCGACGGCCTCGGAGAAGGTGCGCTCCGGACACTCCTCGGGGGAACACCCCTGGGATCCCCATTCGTAGAGCGTGGGCTCGGAGAGGAGCTCGGACAGCTGGTCGGCTTTGAACCGGACCACCGGACCGAAGTGAGCAACGAACAACCCCCGCCATCCAACCACCTCTCCGAGGTCGCCCTGTGGCGGCCATGACGTCCGAGAGCGTCCTGGACCGTCTCGAGTGTGGCCGGGTTTGCTTCTGCCGCAGCCGCATCGACGGCCTTGGTGAGGAAGAACCCGGAGACCCAGCCGTTCCCGTCGATGAAAATCCAAGGCGAACCGTTCACGACGTCGGTCACGTCGGTGAGGGGAAGGTCCCGAGCGGTCGGTCCGAACGTCCCGGCGATGTCGAACCCGACGCCGGGCCCGTAACGGATGTTGAGCACATCGTTGGGTTCGACCAGAACCACGTGGGCGAGTTCCCCGGTCGTGTTGATGCTCGGGTTGCTGGGCGGCCACCGTGGTCTTCTGTGGCGGCCATGTGGTTCCGGCTGCTGTGACGGCAGGTGGCTTCGGTGTCTCGGCTGCGGTCGGTGGCGGCCGGCAGGCCGCTCGGTGGTCGGTGGTTTGGGCAGCCTGCCGGATGGTCGTCGGCGACGATGCCGGCGGTCGTCTCGGTCGAATCGTCGCCGGCGCAGGCGCTCAGCAAGAGGAGAACGGCGAGGGCGGGGGCGAGTAACCGGCGAATTGGCATGCCTCTTTAACGTAGCGACCAGCGAGGGCGGTTCCGGGGATTCTTCCCTATGGTCCGGAGATTTCCACGGTCTCGATAACCACGTCGGAAAGGGGACGTTCCCCGCGAGTCTGCACCTGGCGATGGCATCGACCACCTCCAGGCCGGAGGTGACCTCCCCGAAGATGCTGTAGGCGTTCGGCAGATCGACGTCGTCGAGCATGATGAAGAACTGGCTGCCGTTGGTGTTCGGGTCCGGCATTGGCCATCGCCACGATGCCCGCGGGTGTAGCCACGGTCGGTGTCGAGTTCGTCTTGGAACTCGTAGCCGGGTCCGCCCCGGCCGGTCCCTTCGGGGTCGCCACCCTGGATGACGAAACCCGGCGCGACTCGATGGATGATCACGCCGTCGTAGTAACCGTCGCGAGCGAGGAAAACGAAGTTGTTCACCGTCAGCGGCGCCTCGTCCGCAAACAGCGCCACCTCGATAGTCTCCGAAGTTGGTGGTGATCGTCGCCGAATACGGTGCGGTCGGGTCGATCGTCATCGGAGGCGGCGCCATCGTAGAGCCGTGCCTCGCGAGCCGGCTGGACGGCCGGCGCCGCACTCGTCGGGGTGGGAATCGACGTGGTCGACTGGACGGAGCGAAGGTCGGTTCGGTGACGGGTTCCTCGGTGCCTCCGGTCGTGCACGCGGCCAAGATGAGCGACGGGCCGCCAACGAGGCCGTGAGATGGGCACGCATGGATCAGCTCTCGGTGATCGTGACCGACTCGATGACGCAGTCTTCGAGCGGCCGGTCGCCGGGAGCGGTGCGGCGTGGTGGCGATCGAGTCGACGGTGTCCAGCCCGTCGGTGACCTTCCCGAAGATCGTGTAGCTGTGGGGTAGCCCGGCGTCGGCGTGGCAGATGAAGAACTGGCTGCCGTTGGTGTTCGGTCCGGCGTTGGCCATGGCAACCGTGCCCCGGCTGTAGTCGCCGCTTGCCTTCGGTCTCGTCGCGGAACTTGTAGCCGGGGCCGCCCCGGCCGGTGCCGGTTGGGTCTCCACCCTGGATCATGAACCGCTCGATGACACGATGGAAGATGACCCCGTCATAGAAGCCGTCTCGGGCCAGGAACACGAAGTTGTTGACGGCCAGAGGGAGCGCGAACCGGGTCGAAGTCGATGGTGATGTCGCCATGGTTCGTCTTGAGCAGGGCGGAATAGGACTTGTCGAGGTCGATCAGCAGATCGGGGGCGGAGTCATACTGTTTGGACATGGGGGATGCCTCTCATCGGATAGCGGGACCGGAAGCAATGTAGTCCGTTCCGCCGGCAAGGCGGAAAGGACAGGCACCACGATTGCCACGACCGGCGGTGAGCCGCCTCGTAATCTGGCCCGTACTCTGCAGGTGGATCGAGAGGCGGCGGGCTATGGCTGAAGCGGCACCGAAGCGTACGGTGTGGACTCGGGCCTTGTCAGTGGCCGACCGGACACCCGAATCCCGCAACCGGCTCATCGACTTCCTGCGCGTCTTCTCGATCACCATCGTGGTCTTCGGACACTGGTTGGCTGCTGCACCCTACGAAGCCGGGGGAGAGCTGACGCTCAGCCATGTGCTCGACATCGGTGACTCGGGCATCCACTACCTGACCTGGCTGCTGCAGATCATGCCGATCTTCTTCATGGTCGGTGGCTACTCGAACGCCAAGTCGCTGTCGGCTGCCCAACGCAAGGGCACCAAGCGCCGCACCTGGCTGGCCGCCCGCTACGTCCGTCTCGTCACACCCATCGTTCCGTTCCTCATCGTGTGGAGCGTTCTGGTTCCCATCTTCGGAGGCTTCGTCGATCTCGAACTCTTGAAGCTGGGTTCGCAGGTGGCGGCGGTGCCGCTTTGGTTCCTGGCCGTCTATCTCCTGGCGGTCGCTCTGGCGCCTTGGACGTTCCGGGCGTGGCAGCGTTGGCGGTGGAAGACGCTGTGGGTGCCGGTGTTCATCGCCGTGGCGTTCGACATTCTTCGGGTCAACCCGGACTGGTTTTCGTGGGCGACGTATCCGTCGTGGACCAACTACATCTGGGTGTGGTTGACGGTGCACCAGATCGGGTACGCCTGGGCCGAGCGGGACGGCGAACTCGCTCCCAAGACGGGATGGGCGGTGACCGGCGTCGGGCTGGCGGGCCTGATCGGCTTGACGGTCTTCGGTCCTTTCCCGGTCCCGCTCATCGGCGTCGAAGGTGAAGCCTTCTCGAACACGACGCCCCCTTCGATCGTTCTCTTCGCGCAGACGCTCGTGCAGATCGGGCTGATCAGCGTGGTCGGCGGTGCCTCTCAAGCGTTGGTTGGCCAACAGGAAGGTGTGGGCAGCGGTGGTGTTGGTGAGCGGCATGATCATGTCTCTCTACGTCTGGCACCTCACCGCCATGGTGTTCACCATCGGGATCGGTGCCGCTCTCGGCAACCTGGGATTCGGGGTCGAACCGCTCACCGGCGTGTGGTGGGCGACCCGACCGGTGTGGTTTGCCGTGCTCATGGTGCCGTTGCTCATCCTCGTGGCCATCTTCGGTCGGTTCGAACAACGCGCCCAGAGCGGAGAATTGACGCCGAGACCGATCGCGCTGGCCATCGGCATCGTGCTCTCCGCCATCGCCCTGGCATCGTCGGCTGCGTTCGGGATCGCCCGGGTCGACGATTTCCCGCTTCGATGGTGGGTGCCGCTCGCCCTGATTGCCGGCACGTTCCTGACAGGGATGTTCACGATGTTCCCGGCGCGAGCAGATCGCCGGCCCTGAACCTTCCCAACGCGGCTGGGCGAGCCGTTCGATGATCGGACTTGACTCTCGAGCAGCTGGAGACTCCATACTGAACATGGAGGCTTTCGGCCACGAGAAGCCCAGTGGAGGTGGTTGTGTATCGGATCGGCGAGTTCTCGAAGTTGTGTCGGGTGCCGGTGTCGGCACTTCGCTACTACTCCGACCTCGGTCTGCTCCCTGCCGCCGCCATCGACCCCGACTCGGGCTACCGGCACTATTCGGTGTCGCAGCTTCCCCGCCTCAACCGAATCCTGGCCCTGAAGGATCTCGGCCTTTCGCTGGATGAGATTCAAGCGATGCTCGACGACGAGCTCTCTCCTGAAGAGTTGCGAGGGATGCTCCGGTTCAAGCGGTCCGAGATCAGCCAACTCGTTGCCGAGCAGCAAGCTCGCCTCGTCCGGGTCGAAAACCGCCTCCGCGTGATAGAAAGTGAGGGCAACATGCCCACGATCGAAGTAGTGCTGAAGAGATTGAATCCGGTCCACGTGTTGTCGTTGCGCGAGGTCGTGTCCGATCCGAGGAGAGGTAGGGACCATGATCGAAGACGGATTGGCGGCCCTGCTACCGGCCGGGATCATGCCGACTGCTCCTCTCTTCTCGTTGTATCACGATCCCGAGTTCAAGCCCACCGAACTGGACGTCGAGATCGCCTTCCCTGTGCCAGAGGATGTTCTCGAGGCGCCTGTCACCACGGCCGGCCGCACCTTCAGGCATCGGGTGGTGCCCGGCGGGCAAGCGGCGGTGACCGTGCATCAAGGCCCGTATGACACCCTGGACGTGACCTACTGCGGCGATCGGAGAATGGATCGCCGACAACGGACTCCACATCTCCGGACCACCGCAGGAGGCGTATCTCTCCGCCCCGGACGATCCGGCCGGGCCTATCACCGAGATTCGGTTCCCGGTGGCGTGAGGGGGCATGGTGGCCACGATCGACCTCAAGAAGACTCATCGCCATCTCTATGACGCCGGCTCCGGGCAGCCCTCCCTGGTGGATGTGTCGACCAGTCCCTATCTGATGATCGACGGAGAAGGTGATCCCGAACTCGGCGGGGGAGTACCGGGATGCGGTGGAGGCGCTGTATCCAATGGCCTACGGCCTGAGAAAGGCCATCAAAGCGGAGACGGGCGAAGCGTATACGGTGATGCCCCTCGAGGCCTTGTGGTGGGTCGACGACATGCGAACCTTCTCGGTCGAGGAAAAGGGTGCGTGGAAGTGGACGATGATGATTCGTCTGCCCGAGGTCGCCACTGCCGAGATGGCCGCCGTTGTGTTTCCGCAGGTGATCGCCAACAAGAGGCCCGCTGCTGGAGAGCGAGTCAGATTTGAGGTCTTCGGCGAGGGGCTTTCGGCACAGGTGCATGCACGTCGGGCCGTACGCCGATGAGGGGCCGACCATCGATGTACTCCACGAGTTCATTCGATCGGAAGGGCTGCGGCTCGTAGGCAAGCACCACGAGATCTATCTGGGCGACCCACGCAAGTCTGAACCGGCGAGGTTGAAGACCATCATTCGACAACCCGTGGCGCCGGGATAGCCGACCTGCCGGCGTGGCGCCGGCTCCCAACTAGAACAACGCGTTGGCGAGGCGACGCCGGTAGGTCTGGGTGATCGGTTGGTCTGGGCCGAGCACCCCGAAGATCTCGATCATCCCCGAGCGAGCGTCGTCGCTCTCGTCGGTCTTGGCAGCCACGATCTCGATCAGCATATCGAGGGCGTCCTCGTATCGGCCCTGACCGGCGATGGCCCGGGCGAGTTGAATCCGGAGAGCCGTATTGTCGGGATCTGCTGCCAGCTGGGCTTCGAGTTCGCTCGCTCCGGCTGCGGCCTGGCCCATCTCGGCGATGGCAATCGAGCCGATCGACGTCTTCCGACGAGGGAAGAGTGCCCAGCACGTCGAGTGCATCGGAGAGCCGGTTCTGGTCGATGTAGAGGAGGGCGAGGGTGAGGGCGGCCTCAGGCTCGGCTCGCTCGCCGAGGATCGATCGCGAGCTTCGCTTCGGCTCCCGCTTCATCGCCCTGATCGAGCAGGGCGATCGCCTGCGCCACCTCCGGGTCGGTGGGCGGCGTGACGAACGAGCCGAGCCACTCCCGTAGCTGGGCATCGGGGATCGCACCTTGGAACTGGTTGACCGGCCGGCCGTCGACGAAGGCGATCACCGTGGGAATGCTCTGAATGCCCAGCTGGCCCGACAGCGTCTGGTTGGCGTCGACGTCGATCTTGACGAGCTCGAAGGCTCCCTCGAACTCGGCGGCGGTTCGTTCGAGTAGTGGTCCGAGCTGCTTGCAGGGCTGGCACCATTCGGCCCAGAAATCGACCACGACAGGTACTTGGGTCGATCGTTCGAGTACGGCGGTTTGGAAATCCGCCTCTCCGACTTCTTTGACGTAGCGCGTTCACAGGAAACCTCATGGTTGATTGATCTGAGAGAGACTACCCACCCAAGTATGGTCCAGATTCGAGGCTTGTTTCCCTGCCCGTGGCTTCGGCGAAGACGACCATGATGGTGTCATGGTCTTTCGAGATCGGGTAGACGCAGGTCGGCGACTCGGTGCCGGATGGTCGCCGATCTGGCGCTGCCCGACCCAGTAGTGTTCGGCCTGCCGCGCGGCGGGGTTCCGGTGGCCGCCCAGGTCGCCGATGCGCTCGGTGCTCCGCTCGACATCGTGGCGGTGCGAAAACTCGGTGTGCCGAGCCACCCGGAGCTGGCCTTCGGGGCCATCGCCGAGCACGGCGCCCGAGTTCTCAACAACCAAGTAGTCGCCATGTACGCGCTCAGCGAGGCCGACATGGCAGGCGGTCGAACGGCGCGAGCGCGTCGAAATGGAACGACGAGTCGATGCCTACGTAGGCGGGGTCGACCGTCCGGAACTGGCCGGACGGACCGCGGTGCTCGTGGACGACGGTCTGGCGACCGGTGCCACCATGCGAGCAGCCATCGAGGCGGTCGAAGACTCCGGAACCCGCCAGGTTGTGGTGGCAGTGCCCGTCGCGTCGCCTCGCACCGTGGCGGTCCTCGAGCCGGAGTCGGTGGAACGGGTGATCGCCGTCGAGACGCCCATGGACTTCATGGCGGTGGGTGACTTCTACGACGACTTCCGCCAAACCAGCGACGCAGAAGTGAAGGCGATCCTCGCCGGTCACCGGATGGAGCTGACCCGCGCCGCAGTGGCCTTGGATGCACAGGGTCGAGAAACGCGAGCACTATCCTGGCGATCGAGAGAGCCCAATGGAGGAGCTGCCGCTATGGCGCCGTTCGGTGAAGTACTCACCGCCATGATCACCCCCTTCACCGAGTCCGGTGAAGTCGACTACGAGCAGGTCGATCGGTTGGCCAAGTTCTTGGTCGCCAATGGGTCCGACGGTCTCGTCGTCACCGGGACGACCGGTGAGTCGCCCACCCTCAGTCGCATCTGGAGAAGATGGCCGCTCTATCGAGCCGTGGTGGCCGCCGTAGGGGGCAAGGCCACGGTCATCGCCGGCACCGGTACCTACAACACCGCCGAGTCGATCGAACTCAGCCAAGCCGCCGCCGAGGCAGGATGCGACGGCCTGATGGCGGTCACTCCCTACTACTCGAAGCCGTCCCAGAAGGGCCTGGTGGCCCATTTCACGGCCATTGCCGACAGCACCGATCTGCCCCTGATGATGTACAACATCCCCGGTCGGACCAGCCGGCTCATCGAGATACCCACCTTGGTCGAACTGGCGCGTCACCCCCGCATCGTGGCCGAGAAAGACGCGGTCGACGACATGACGTTCTCGATGCGCAGCAGAGCGGCCCTTCCCGAGGATTTTGCCATCTACTCCGGCTCGGATTCGATGACGCTACCGATGATGTCCGTGGGTGCGGTGGGTGTCGTGTCGGTCGCCTCGCACCTGGTCGGCCCGCAGATCAAGAAGATGGTGACGGCTGCCGCGGCCGGTGACCTGGCCGAGGCCCGACGTCTCCACACCGGTCTGCTGCCGGTATTCGACGGTTGCTTCCTCGAGCCGAACCCCATGCCCCTGAAGGGCGCCATGAACCAGACATGGGAGCCGATGGGTCCGCCCCGGCTCCCGCTCCTCCCAGCAGCCGACGACACCATCTCCTCCCTCGTTGCCGCCGTCGGCAAAGCCCAAGCCCTCTAGCGGGCGACCAAAACCAGAGAAGGTGTCGAGATGAGTGTTCGGATAACGTTCCTAGGTGGCCTCGGTGAGATCGGCCGGAACTGCGCGGCGATCGAACAGGACGGGAAGATCGCGCTCGTGGACTGCGGTCTCATGTTCCCTGAAGAGGACATGTTGGGCGTTGATCTCGTCTTCCCCAACTGGGACTGGCTCCAGGACCGGCGCGATGACCTCGAATGCGTCATCGTCACCCACGGCCACGAGGATCACGTCGGTGCCCTGGCCTACTTCCTGAAGGACTTCAACGTTCCGGTCTACGGGACCGACCTCTCCGTGGCTCTGGCGCGAGGACGGGTGGACGAGTTGGGTGTCGACGCCGAATTCAGCGGCTGTGCCGACAACACCTGGGTGCAGCACGGGCCCTTCAAGTTCATGTTCGTCCCGGTTTCGCACTCGATACCCCAAGGCGCCGGCGTCGCCTTCGATACCCCAGAGGGCTTCGTCGTTCACTCGGGAGACTTCAAACTCGATCCCACCCCGGTCGACGGCCGCCCGACCGACCTTCCCCAGTTCGCCTGGTTCGGACGGCGCGGCGTTCGGTTGCTGCTCTCTGACAGCACCAACGCCGAGCGCCCTGGATTCGTCCCGTCGGAGTTGTCGCTCGGCTCGCGATATTCGCCAGATCATCAGCCGGGCCGAGAGGAAGAGTGGTGGCCGCCTGCTTCGCCTCGCACGTGCATCGAGTGCAGCAGATCGCCGACGCCGGCCTGGCCGAAGGGCGGAAGATCGCCTTTCTGGGACGGTCGATGCACCGGGTGACCACCATCGGACGCCGATCTCGGGGTTCTCGACATCCCCGCCTCGGCCATCATGGACGTGACCGATCTCATGAAACTTCCGCCCGAGCAGCAGCTGCTCATCACGACGGGCAGCCAAGGCGAACCGTTCGCGGCGCTGTCGCTGATGGCCGCCAAGCGTCACAAATGGGTGGACATCGATCCCGAAGACACGATCCTCATCTCCGCCACCCCCATCCCGGGCAACGAGAAGTCGGTGAGCCGGGTGATCAGCAAACTCAACCGAACCGGGAGCCCGGGTGTATCACGGCACGGAACGCCGATGTGCACGTTTCGGGCCACGCCGCCCAGGACGAGCTGAAGACGTTCATGAACGTGATCCGACCCGAGGCGTTCGTGCCGGTCCACGGCGAGTATCGCCACCTGCGCGCCCACGCCGACCTGGCGGACCAGATGGGGATCCCCGAGGTCCACATCCTGCGAGGACGGTGACGCCGATCGAACTCGACGGCGACGAGACCCAGGGTCATCCATCGGGCGGTCGACGCCTCGTACGTCTACTTCGACGGCTCAGGCGTGGACGACGTCAAGTCCTCCGTGCTGCGCGCCCGGGGTCACCTCGCCGACGATGGAGTGGTCGTGGTCACGGTCGGCGTGGAGTTGAGCTACCTGCAAGGTGATCCTCGGCCCCGACGTCGACAGTCACGGATTCGCCGACGACCCCGATGCCGTGCATCGCAAGGCCGCCGATGCGGTCCGGTTCTGCCCTCGAGTCGATCGATCCGAGCACCAGAGCCGGAAATGGGGCAACTGCAGAAGGCCGTCCGGCAAGCCACCCAGCGCATCATTCGGGCGGAGACCTCGCGCAAGCCGGTGGTCATCCCGGTGGTCCTCGAGGTCTGATCGCCCCGCTCCGGAGTGGCTTCGCGCGGAGCGCGCGAAACATCGCGCGGAGTGATTGGTTGGTCTCGCACGGTCGTGTAAGGTGATCACATATGGCATCTCGGACACCCACCCGCCGAGGGGCAAACGGTCGGAAGCGGGTGTCCTCGAAGAAGACAACCAAGAAGAAAGCAGGCCACACCTTCCACGCTGGCAACGGTGCGTGCCTGGATCCGCCACCGTCTCGGTAACCAAGCCGACGACGTGTGGGGTGTCGTACTGATCGTGCTGGCGGTCCTCATCGCCCTCGCCTTCTTCGGACAAGGCCGGACCATTCGGCCGTGGCCTCGTCTCGGCTCTCGGCTTCCTCCTCGGTCTCTGGGGCTACCTCGTTCCCGTCGCGTTGGTCGGAGTCGGGAGTGGCCCTCATCGTCGGCAAGCCTCGCACGGATTACGGCCGATTGACCGTTCGGGCTCTCCCTGCTGTTCTTCGGCACGATGGCGCTGTTCCACCTGCTCACCGGAGCCGTCAGCTTGGACGGCAATATCGAACTCGTCCGTCAGCGCGGCGGAGCCATCGGCTCGCTGATCGCCTTCCCGCTCACCCGGGTCGTCGGTTTCTGGGGGGCCTTCGTGATCCTCGCTGCCGCGACGTCGATGGGCGTGCTCATCGTCGCCCAGGTGACCGTCCGGGAGCTCTTCCTGGCGTTCGGTGAGATCGGCCGGCGCGATCAGGGTGGGCCCAATCGGTCAGAACCCCACGCCCGGTGCATCAGCCGGCGATCCACCAGCGTCCGGTGCCTCGCCGTAAACCGACGCTCAAAGCGCCCGACTCAGCAGAAGCCCAAGGCCGAAGTCCGTGGCCCTGGCCAAGACCCGGCCAGAGCCGGCCAAGAAGAAGCCGCCGTCGAAGCCGGCCGCAGGGCCGAACGGCACCTACACGCTGCCGCCGCTCGATCTGCTCGGTCTCGGTGGCGGAGAGAGCCAGGATCGCGCGCCCTGGAGGCGACTGCCCGGGACCTCGAAGAGGCCCTCCAACAGCACGGTGTCGACGCCCGGCTCACGAAGATCGTCCCTGGTCCGACCGTCACTCGCTACGAGATCGAACTGGCCCCCGGCGTGAAGGTCTCGCGGGTCACCAACCTGGCCCACGACATCGCCTACGCCCTCGCCACCCCCGACGTGCGTCTGCTCGCTCCGATCCCGGGCAAGAGCGCCATCGGTGTCGAGGTGCCCAATCGCAAGCGCCGCATGGTCACCCTCGGCGACATCCTCGCCAGTGACGAGGCGGCCAAGGCAGACCCATCCGCTCACCGTGGGCGTCGGCATGGACATCCACGGGAGAGCCGACGCTGCGTCAACCTGGGAGAGCTGCCGCACGTGCTGATCGCAGGCGCCACCGGGGCCGGCAAGTCGTCGTGCATCAACAGCCTCGTCACCTCGATCCTCATGCGGACCACTCCCGACGACGTCCGGCTCATCATGGTCGACCCCAAACGGGTCGAGCTCGGCCAGTACAACGGGGTTCCCCATCTCCTCATGCGGGTCATCACGAATCCGAAGAAGGCGTCCGAGGCACTCAAATGGGCGGTCGAGGAGATGGACCGCCGCTACGACCTCCTGGCGGATGCCGGGGTGCGCGACATCGGCGGGTATCGCGAGAAGCACGATGCCGGGCGACCTCGACCCGGACGGCTTCGACCGGTTCCCGTACCTGGTCGTGATCATCGACGAGCTCAACGACCTGATGATGGTGGCCGGTCGCGAAGTCGAGGACTCGATCGTGCGCATCGCCCAGATGGCCAGAGCCGTGGGCATCCACCTCGTGGTGGCCACCCAGCGTCCGTCGGTGAACGTGATCACCGGCGTGATCAAGGCGAACGTGCCATCCCGGATGGCCTTCTCGGTGGCGTCGCAGACCGACAGCCGGGTCATCATCGACTCGATCGGCGCCGAGAAGCTGGTGGGCATGGGCGACATGCTGCTGGTCACCGCCAAGGATCCGAAGCCGCAGACGGATTCAGGGAGCGTGGGTGTCCGAGAAGGAGATCCACGCCGTTGTCGACTTCGTGAAGAAGCAGCGTGAGGCGAAGTACCAGGACAAGGTGATCGCCGCCACGGTGCAGAAGGCGCAGGAGGCCGCTGCCGCCGAAGAGGACGACGAAGATGCCGAGCTCATCCGGCAGGCGGCCGACCTCGTCGTTCGTTCCGGGCTCGGATCGACATCGATGCTGCAGCGGAAGCTCCGGGTCGGGTTCGCCCGGGCCGGACGGATCATGGACGGACTCGAGAACCGAGGCGTGGTCGGTCCCTCTCAGGGCTCCAAGGCTCGCGAAGTTCTCGTGACGCTCGAAGAACTCGAAGGTCATGGCCATGGCGATGCGCCGGCCGAGGTGTGCACCAGGCCGATGGTCCCGTGACGCCCGGTTGTCGATGTGCCGGTAGCGCCACCTCGCAGTGAAACCGGCCACATAGGTGTCCGAAGCGACCCCGTCGATCGTGAAGCCCATCGTGTGGAATCCGGGCGGCAGGGCGACCGGTGACCCGTCGGGATTGGTCAGCTCGTCCACGTTGAGGTTGTACGTGTACTTCTTGCGCCTTGGAGTCGTAACGGAACTCCATTCCGTCGTTGGATGAGCCCGTGTCGTTTGGCGACGGAACGATGTCCGAGTCGATCTGCGTGGCGATCAGGGTGCGGGCCGGCCCGGTCACGCGGGTTCCTGTCCGCGTTGCACAGTTCCAGCTTGATGACCACGGTGCCGGTGGCCGGCTGCTCTTTGAGCGGGTCGTAGAAGAGGCAGATCCCGTAGCCGACTGTGTACGTCACCGTCGTCACGTCAGTGTTGCCCGCTCGATCGACTGCCGTGACGTCGAACGAGAAGGTCCCGACGCTCGACGTTGCCAGCATGCTGCCGTCGGGCAACCCCCCTGTGCAGGTGTCGATGCCGGAGCCGTCATCCGCGCAGTCGAAGTCGACGGTGGCCGCTTGTCCGATGACGTAGAAGGCGCCCTGCTGGGCAGACTGGACGGAGGGAGCCACGGTGTCGATCTTCACGATGATCGAACCGGTTGAACTCACGTTGCCCGCCTCGTCGGTAGCCCTGAACGAGATGGTCGTCTCGCCCTCTGTGTCCCAACCGAAGGGAGCGCCGTACGTGATCCACGACGCGCCTCCGTCGAGGGAATACTCGATGACGGCGACGCCGGAGCCGGCTCCGTCATCGGCGGTGATCGTCACCGTGACGGCGGTGGTGTTCCATCCGGCCGCATTTGGCGCCGGTGCGACGGTCCCGCTCACCGTTGGAGCGCTCGTATCGGCGACCTCGTACGTGACGGTCTCGGTGGTTGTGTTGCCGGCAACGTCGGTGCCGGTCACTGCGAATGTCCTCGATCCCAGTGTCGAGGTATCGATGGGTTCCGCTGGTTCACAGGTGGCGATTCCCGAGCCGCCCGCTTCGTCCTGGCAGAGGAAGTCGGGGTCTGGCGGTGTCGAACCCAGCGGGTACTGGGCACCGTCGCTCGGACTGGTGATGGTGACGGTCGGGGCGGTGAGGTCGAGCTGAACCTGGAGGGTGCCGACGTCGAACTGGCCGTCCCCGGTGTTGCCGACCGCATCTCGTGCTCGGAAGTAGACGGTGGTCGCTCCTTCGGTGGACACCTCGAACGGGTTCTCGTAGTTCGTCCACGGCGCGGCCGGATCGAGACGGTATTCGATCGATTGGACCCCTGAGCCCGGATCCGTTGCCGTCAGGGTGACCAGGATCGGCTCGTTGTACCACCCGGAAGTGGTGGACGGAACGATGGCCGTCACGTCCGGTGCGGTCAGGTCCACCTGTATCACCAGCGGTACGCCCTCTTCGCCCTGATTCCCGACCGCGTCGATGGCGGAGTACCGAACGGTGGTGCTCCCTTCCTCGGACACGCCGAAGGGTCCGAGTGTACTCGAGGGACGGTGTTGAACCATCGGTGCTGTAGAGAATCGTTGCGACCCCCGAACCGAAAGGATCGACCGCCTCCAGCGTGACCATCACGTCACCGCCGTTCCATCCGCTCTCGGTGGCGGGCGGGGCGAAACTCCCGTAGACAATCGGCCCGGAGGCGTCGACCGCCACGAAGGCGACGCCTTGGTTGCCGGCGCTGTCGAAGACCTGGAGGAGGTGTCCACCATCGCCCAGGATGGGGCAGCAGGTCGCCGGTCCAGGGGGTGTCCGGTCCGAAGTCGAGGCGGTAGCTCACGATGGACTTGCCCCGCGGCCTGGGTGACGGCCGAGGCGCCGGCGGTGCGGTACCAGCCGGTGGTGGCCGAGTAGTCGCCCTCCACCGTGATGACGATGAAGTCGGACTCGACCGGTTCGGAGGTGAGGAAATTGACTGCCCTTGGCGTCGGACATCGCCACGTTCCCGTTCGAGTCGACTGCCTGGACGAAGAACTCGTACTCGGTCCCTGTGAACGGCTCGACCGGCCGGCCACCGAGCCAGGTGCTGGTGCCGGGCACTCTGGACAGGTCGACTCCCTGCCAGGTGGTGACGACCGACGGCGCCGCTCGGGCCGGAACAGGACATAGACGCGTTCGACATCGTCGTTCCCGACCGGCCCTTCGCCGGTGACGTCGATCTCGAAATGCACGACCTCGTCGCCGAAGCGGCCGATGCTCTCGTCGGAGCGAGGGGGCGGTGACATCGGTCGAGGCGGGTCGCGGTAGTAGACGAGCGACCGGATCTCCGTGAACAGTTCCTGGGTCGGCGATCCGCCCGGGCCGTCGGCCACGAAGCGTCCCGGCACCAGCAGTAGGCGTTGTCGGAGCTGGCCTGAGTCGTCCTCGAAGGTCGAGATGCGTTGAATACCTGCCGGGAAAGTGGCGTCTGCCGCTTCTGGACGATGGGCGTCCGTGGCGGCGCCGGCCGTTGCGTCTGCGATGTCCACGACCGGGGTGAAGGTGAGCGGGTCGAAGTCGGTCTCCTGGAGCCCTGTGAGTCCCGTGATCAGCGCTCCTCCTGCCACCGCTCTCCAGGCCCCCGACCGCCGTCCGGTTGTGTGACGTCGATGCCGGTGAGGGGTTGAACGGGCCGGGACCGGACCTGCAGTGTCTCTCCGTCGACTTCGTAATAGTCGCCGTCGGGTGTTTCGACCAGGTGCAGAACACCGGGGCCACTGAGGGCGGTTCCGCCCAGCTGGAGGTCGACGGCGAGGGGGCTCGAAGTGAGAGCCCGTGAAGGGGTCGTTGAAGACGACCGGGCCGGTCCCCGCGGCCGGGGCGTCGCCGGCACGGCGCCGGTCGCCGGGCCGGTGACATACATGGGGAGCCCGTAGAGCGTGAACTCCTGGAGGACCTTTTCGTCGTAGGGCGTCAACGTGAAGAGATCCGACACGTACGCCTGCATAGCCAGCTGCCATGCCTTCCCAACCGGGAACCCACCGAGGCGTCCGGCGAACTCGGTGGCCAGGTCCTCTGACAAGGCGACCAGTTGGGTGTCTCCGTAGCCGTAGCCCGTGTTGGCTGCCCAGATCGCTTGTTCCAGCCCGCTGAAGGATTCGGCCCAGTCGATGGCGGGCGCGCCGATCTGAACATCGGAGACGCTCAACCCGGCGTGGCACCCGACACTGAAGGCGACGGTTCTGGTGAGCCCGGTGGGGAGGTCGGCGATCGTGAACAGGTCGGATTCGTCGCCGGTCGAGTTGCCGAGGGCCGGGCAGGGCGCGAGACTCGTCGAAGTGGGCGTTGAGTGATGCCACGGCTGGGCCGTCGGCCAGGAGGTCGATCAGGCTCTGACGATCCCAGGTCTCGTTGTTGAGGAATCCTGCCACGGGAGTGTCGCCGATGGCGAAGCCTTCATTCTGGAGCGCCTCCTTGATTGCTTCGGCGGAGTCGGAGAGGAAGTCGTACCCGGAGGCGACCGCCGCGGTGGACGGATCGAGGCGGCCTTCGTAGAACACGAAATTGTTGAGCGCCAGAGCGATCTCGTCCGGGTGTTCGACGAGGCGGCCGACCGCCAGCTCCGGGACGAAGAACTCGTGGTCGTTGACGGCGATACCCGCCGACGTTCCGTAGGGGGTGTCGGAGAGGTAGTAGCCGCCCAGCAGGGAGCCGATCAGTTCGTTGTTGCCGCTGAAGGTCAATCCGTGTTCACGTTCGTTGGAGATGGCGGTTCCGTCGGGGATGCGGGCCATGGGAATCTGGGCTGTCGTCGCCGATGATGACGATGTTGTCGACGGTCGGGTGGTCGGCGAGGATCGTCGTCGATCAGTGATCCGATTTCTCGAACGACGTCGTTCGATGCCTGAGGATTGCATCGATCGTCGGCCAGTCGTCTCCAGGGCGGCCAACACGTGGCCGTCGCCGTCGACGGGCACGGCGGCACCGATCACGCCCAAGTCGGTCCAGTCGGCGGTGGCCAGGCGGCCCAGCTCTGTGAGCACCTGCTGGTGGTCATTCGGGTATTGCGCCACCAATCGAGCGTGGTTGTAGAGGAAGAGCGTGTTGACGTCGGCCGGAAACACCGGGGGTAGGGTCCCTGGCGTCCCGAGCGTGAAGGGGAGCGCGGTGCAGGGACGTTCCGTCGATTGGTTCAGCTTGATGCGCAGGCCGAACGGAAGGTCGTTGGTGGCCCCGTTGTAGGACGAGACCTGCACCACATATCGGCCCTCGCCCGAAGGGTACCGGTGGAGATCTCCTCGTTGGTCGTGCCTCGTTTGCCCGAGATGCTGTTCAGGACCTCATCGGTCAATCCGAACGCGGCCGGATCGTGCGGTACGTCCTGAAGAGTGTCGGTGTCGAGCACCTCGTCATCGGGGCTCAGGTCGAATACGAAATCCTCGACGAGACCGAAGCCGGGTCCTGGGGTGCCCCGGAGCGGAGCGGCCACCGGCGGCCCGTACAGAACCAGGTCGTAGTCGGAGGGCAGATTGCTCAGCAGTATCTTCGCCGAGGCACCCGCGAGTCCGTCGTCCACGAAGAACTCGTAGAGGTCGATGTCGTCGGAGCTCGAGATGTGCGACAGGTTCAGTTCCCCATCGACGAGTGTCGGCACGGGCCCGCCGTCCTCGCCCGCTTCGATGACGACGATCGAGGCGGTGGCCGGTCCGGCTTCCAGTGGTCCCTCCTGGGTGGTCGTTGCGGTGGCGGTGGCCGTTGCGGTGTGGGTGCCGAGCACGATACCGGCCCGCATGGCGATGGACAGGGTGTGGGTGCCGGGCGTGACGTCGCCAAACATCGGCTGAGTGTCCCGTCTGGCGAGGTCCTCGACCGGGTCGGCGACCTGGACTCCGTCGAGCGTGGTCGGATGGTCCGGGTCGGTGGGATGGATGGGTCCCGTGGTCCCGAGGTCGCGAGCGCAGGTAGAAGCCGTCGGGCGGCATCCAGTTCGAGTGCGATGTCGGCGCTGCGGGCGCCTCCCACCTCCAGCTCGATGTCGTACGTGAAGGCGGGCTGCTTGGGATCGGCGGCATCGGGGAGCCGGGCACGGTTGAGGTCGATCTCTTCCCAGGGGAGCGAGCCCGGTGCCAGCAATCCAAAGAGGAGGTCGGCCAGCGAGAAGTCCTCCAATCCACTCAGTCCTTCGAGGTCGGCGATGGTGGCGGTCGTGAGATACGGACCGAGCTCACCGAGCGTCTCCACCAGGAATGCTCCACTGGTGGCGGCATCTCCGAGGGTGCCGTTGGTGCAGTCGACGAGGCTGCAGTCCACGACGTCCCCGATCGAGGCGATGGGAATCGAGGCGAGCGGGATCGACGCCAGCGGGGTGCCGGTCAGTGAGATGGAGGCGAGCGGGATGACTCGCCAGCGGCGTTGAGGTCCAAGTGATGCTGGCCAGGGGAATGGAGGCGAGGGGGATCGAGGCCAGAGGGATGGAGGCCAGCGGTATGGAGGCGAGCGGGATCGACGCCAGTGGCACACCCGCCAGTGCGAGGGTCATCAGGCTGGCCCCGTCGGCTTCCACCAGGTTGCATCCGTCCGAGCCGGGAGCGTAACCGAGCACGGCGCACCACTCTGCGAGACGTTCGCGTCCGAAGCCGGCGGGACGAGCGTAGAGGCGAGCGGGATCGACGCCAGCGGCGTGGTGCCCATGGCGATGGACGCCAGCGGGATCGAGGCGAGTGGCGTCGCGCCGAAGCTCACGTCTTCGAAGGAAAGCACGTCGCCCAGGGTTCCGCCGATCACCGCTCTGCGCGTCGAAGGCGTCGAGCAGCGTGGCCGATCCCGAACAGTCGATCAGGCTGCAGTCGACGACGTTGTCCGATGCTCGCCAGCGGGATCGATGCCAGCGGCAGACTCGCCAGCGGGATCGACGCCAACGGAACGCTCGAGGTCGGGAGACTGGCCAGGGGAACCGAGACCAGGTCCGGTGAAATTGAGCGCCTGCAGTGGAGTGCCCTGCAGCGGCGTGCCGATGAGCAGCACCTCGAGTCCGGTGTCGTCGGGACAGGTGGTCGAGCAGTCGAGAACGTCGGCGATGCTGGCCATGGGGATGCGAGGAGAGTGGGATCGAGGCCAGCGGGATGCTGACGCCAGCGGGATGGATGCGAGCGGGATGCTGGCCATGGGGATCGAGGCGAGGGGGATCGAGGCCAGCGGGATGGACTGGCCAGCGGGATCGAGGCGAGCGGGATGCTGGCGATGGGGATGGAGGCCAGCGGAGTCGAACCGGTTGACGTGGCAGTCGCCGGCGGCTTCCTGGATGGCACTCTGGATGTTCTCGACCGGTACCACCACCGCGCCGACTTCCACCTTCCGGGACGCTGGTGACCATCGAGATCGCGAACGAAAGCGGCTCGATGGTGAGCGTGACCTCGGCCGGGTGCGCTGGTATTGCCCGCCAGGTCCGTGCCGCGGAACGACACGGTTGTCGTGCTCGTGATGAGCAGGTCGTCATCGAAGACCATCCAGTCGGCGCGATCAGGGTCGTCGAGATCGACCGGAGTCGGTCGTGTATTCGATCGTCCCGACGCCGGAGAAGCTGATCCCGGTCCCTGGGTCGTCGTCACCAGTCGAACGAGAGCAGGATGTCGCCATCCTCGGTTCCGTCGCTGGTGGAGGGAGTCACCACGGGAGCGGTCACATCGAGATCGACCTGGAGTCTTCGCCGGTGGATCGGTGGTGTTGCCGTCGGAGTCGGTCGCTCGGAAGCGAAGGTCGGTGGTGCCTTCCTGGGTCACCAGCAGCGGGCTGCCGTAGGCGTCCAGTTGGCGCCGCCGTCGGTGCTGTACTCGGTCACGGCATCCGGCCTCGCCTGCGAGCGACGTGACGGTGACCGGTGTGTTGTTCCAGCCGGCTGTGTTGGGAGGCGGAGCGGCCGTCACCGTGACGTCGGGAGCGAATCCGATCGACCTCGTAGGCGCCGAGGTCGCACAGGCCGTCGACTTCGGCCAGACGCCTCGTTGATCGACGGCGATCGTCGTGCCATCGATGGCGGCGCAATCGGCCGTGAAGTCGATGGCGGGCGAGGTCCGAGGAGGGCGCGAGCGTACGAGTAGGGCCCCCGTTGTCGACGGGTGGCAGTCGCCTCCAACACCGTGGTCGGTCCGTGCACATCGACCGGACCGGACGGGTTGCACCCTTGGCTCGAGGTGACGATGGCGTTGGTGAGCGTTGGGGGATCCGGAGCAGTCGTGGAACTCGTTGTCAGAGCCCAGGTTGTTGGCAATGATCGAATTCTTGATGAACAGTGTTCCGCCGATTCGTTGGGTTCCGGCCCCGATCTTGTTGGTCGAGCGGTTAGCGAAGATCGTGACGAACGAGAGGTTGGCGACGCCCGACGTCGAGCAGCCCCCCTCCGCCCTTCCCTTCATTGTCGGTGAAGGTCGTGTTGGTCACTGTGAGCACGCCGCTGCTCTCGATCCCGCCACCCTTTCCCCTGGCATCGTTTCCTGCCAGGAGGCTTCGCATGATGGTGGTCGTGCCGGCGTTGGAGAGACCCCCGCCCTGATCGGCGAAGTTGTCGAGCACTTCCACCTCGATGAGAGAGAGTTCTGCGCCGGCCTCGACGCGGATGCCTCCGCCACTGCCCGTGTTGACCTTGCCGCCGATGATCGAGAGATTACGGACGAGCGACAGATGTGCGCGGTCGATGAGAGAAGCAGTCACCCGCTTGTTGTTGGCGGCTATCAGTTGGATGTCGCCGGCTCGGTTCCCGAGACCTTGCAGCGTGAGACCGGCCGCAGTGATCACGAGGGGCCCGGTGAGGGGGTAGATACCCGGTTCCACGAGGACCGTGGTGCCGGGGACGCAGCCGCGACCGCGTTCTCGAGGGTGGTCACCGTATCGACGGTGACGATGGCTTGCGCCTGGGCTCGTGCACCCGCCTGGATTGGAACGATATTGAGCACGCTGACCATCACCAAGAACGCGGTCATGAACGTCACCGCGCGGGTATGAGCGAAGCCTCCCAAGGCCATTTCCCGCCACCTGTTCTGGCGACCTCTGAACGTGGCAAACTGCAACGCTGATGGGACCGCCTTGTGGCGACACTACGCAGTCTCGTCGGCGATCGGCGGGTGAGACTGGAAAAGATTCGGCAAGTGATGCCGTGGTCGTGCGGGCGCCGGAGGGTCCGAAAGAGGCTCGAGCCACGTAGCGGCCGGCAGAGATCTGTCGTCCGCAGACGCCTACTGGCGCCTCATTGGCGCCGGTCCAAGGAGGCGCGGATCCGGTACAGCAGCTCGCTGCGGATGATCTCTTGGCGGTGTCCCCAGCTGGGAGCCGCTGCAACGGCAACCGTCCGGCCCCTGCCGTCCTCGAGTTCGAGGTAGCCGGGCGTCGGTAAGGTTGGGGCCACAGAGACGTCTTCGACGGCGATGGCCACGGTTCGGAAGAAGTTCACGACGATCACCGCCTCGGGCGTGACGGTGAGTCGCAGCTTCGCTACGCGCCCGACGATGAGGAGTCCGAGTGCTGCGGAGAACACTCGGACGGGAGCGGGGAGGGCGTCGCTGAGGAGGGGTGGCACGAACATCGCCGCCACGAAGAAGCCCGCTGCAATGACGCCGGCTGCAGGAACTCGGGCGATCTCCACCTGGTGATTCGAGATCGAAGGTCCGCTCATGCGGGGGATGCTATTCGAGGTTGGGGACTACCCCAATGGAACGAGCGCGCTGCCGCGTGCCGGTTGGCGAGGATCACTCCTCGCGGATCTCGACTTCGATCGTTTGGGTCTCGCCGTTCTCGAACTCCAGGCCGACCTCGATCGACCTCGCCGACCTGCGAGCTCGTGGTCGAGGCCGATGCACATGATGTGCAGACCGCCCGGCTCCAGACGTCACCGTGCTGTCGGCCGGGACGGCGATTCCCGTCTCCATTCGGCGCATCGCCATCACGCCGTCCTCGTTCATCGAGGACATGTGGAGTTCGACAGTCCCACACGGTTCAGCGGTGGCGGCGATCAGCGTGGTGTCGGTATCGGTGCGCGTTGTCGAGGTGCATGTAGAACGCCGCTGCTGCTGCCATGGCCGGCGACGGTCGTCCCCACGCCTCGTCGACCGAGATCGATCCATCCGCCTCCGCAGGCGGCCAGTGTCAGAGGGAGTGCAACGATCCAGGGCAGGGTTCTGGTCAACATGGTGGTTCCTTTGCCGGTCGAGATTTGCCGTCGAGATTTGCCAGTCGGGTCTTGTCAGTCGAGCAGGTACTCGAAATCCGCAGCCATGTCCTCGGCGCTCACGCCGAAGGGAAGCAGCAGTTTCAGGTGTCCCTGCGGGTCAATGACCATCAAGGTTGCCGTGTGGTCGACCAGGTAGCCAGTGGCTTTGGTCCCTTCCCTGAGCCTCGTAGTACACCCCATAGAGGGCGGCGGCCTCGGCGACCTGCTCGTCGGTCCCGTAGGCACCGAGAAAGGACGGATCGAACGACGTCAGATATCGATCCAACAGTTCCGGGGTGTCCCGGACCGGATCGACGGTGACCATGATCACCTGCACGTCATCGGTGTCGAGGAGGCGCTTCGCCTTGGCGACGTCGGAGAGGGTGGTGGGACACACGTCGGGACAGAAGGTGTACCCGAAGTACAACGCCACCACCTTGCCCTCGAAGGCGGTCGAGATCGAGTGGCGGAGCCGTCTGTGGCGGTGAGGTCCATGGCGGGCGCGGTCGAATCGGACTGGAGGATGGCCCCATGAAAGACATAGGGGGTCAATGCCCGGACCACGAAGAAGGCGGCGATCACGCCGACGATGATGGCGGCAACGATCCAGGGCCAGAGCCGCCTGGCCGGCGGCGGTGGGAGCGCCGGCGCGTCCTGGGTTTCGATCACGTTTGCCTCCTCAGGGGTAGCACAGGAAGAGATGAGCGGCTTCGTAGGCCAGGGTGGCCGCCCCGTCGCTGTTGCGGAGCTCTTGGCCGAGAACGTCGATGTGGCGGGCGATTCGGTCGACGTCGTCGACCAGGACCTGATAGCGGTACTCACCTCGGATCACGCCCCAACCGTCGACGAGGACGAAGACCGGGTCGAAGGCGAAAGACCCGTCGGCCCGCTCTTCGTACCAGGTCTCGAACCCCGAACCGATCACCGTACGGAGCAGGTCCGTGTTCTGCTGGGTGGCCAGATGCCAATTGGGAGGAGCGCCGAGTTCTTGGAGCCGGGCGGTCATGGCCTCCGGAGTGTCGTGAGCCGGATCGAACGACACCGTGACGACCTCGAATGGAGCGCCGGCGAGGTCGATAGAGTCTGCCCGAGCCGTGACCTCGGCGAGGGTCTCGGTTGCACTGTCGCAGTCGGCCCCACACGACAGGTGGGTGAAGTGGTAGAGAACGATCGAGCCGCGCAGGTCTTCGCTCGTCAGGGGAGAACCGTCCGCCTCGATGAGCGAGAATCCCGGAGCGAGCCGGATTCGGGGGAGGACCTGGATGGGTTCGAAGATCGCGAACGCCATGACCGAGACCACGACCAGGCCGAGTATCGAGAGTGTGACTTTCGTTCCCCGGCTCATGGCCCCACTCCTCTACGAATGGCCTTTCGTGAGCCTCTAGCATCCCACGGATGCGAAGCACCTGGATCCTCTCTGGCGCTCTGTTTGACGCTTGTTGCCTGCTACGTGCCATCGGTGCAGGGAGACCGGAGCGAATTGGGAGGGAGTTACGTCGTCAACGGTTTCGATCCCGACGGGATCGAGTACGGAGGGGTGCTCACGATCGAACCGGCAGAGCGACCCGACGAGTACACCCTCCACTGGGTGGTGACCGGTGCCGTGCAAGAAGGGCATGGGGTCCTGACCGGAGATCAACTCGAAGTCGAGTGGGTGACGTTGGACGAGTTTGCGGTGTCGTCGCAAGGCACTGCCACCTATGTCCTCGACGCGGACGGAGTCCTGACGGGCACACGTACGGTGGCGGGCTCGGCAGGAACCGGCACTGAGGAAGCGTTTCCCGACCTCTGAATCCGTTCGATTCACCCACCAACCTCCAGGAGGTAGTCGACGAGGGCGTCGAGCTCTGCGTCGGAGAGTTCTGATTGCGGCATCGAACCAGCCGAATACCCTTCCAGGACCTCTGCGTCCGGGACTGCGATGGACTTTCGGATGTAGGCGGCCGGATCGCCGGGCGACGCAGCCTCGGCGCGGGCGACCACTCCGGCCATGGAAGGGCCGACCAGTTCGACTCCCGGCGCGAGCGAGTGGCAGGTGATACACCCCGGTCGGCCGTCGAGCAGTGTGCGAGCATAGATCTCCTCTCCGTCCGGTGGCCCCTCCGGGACCGTGGTCTCGGCGGTGGTGCCGGTGCTGCCCTCGACTTGGCTGGTCGTGCCGCCGCACGCCGACAGCGCCAGGGCACCTACCAGCGCCACCGGCAGCCATGGGATTGGAACGTTCATCATTGGTCCTTTTCGAGCGTCAGGAGATAGGAGACGAGATTGCCGAGCTCATCTTCGCTCAGTCTGGTGGCAAAGTCGGGGAGCATCTGCCCGGACGGAAACCCGTCCACGACGTAGGCGTCCGGATCGAGGATCGACTGGCGGAGGTACGTCGCCGCGTCGAGGCCTGGCACGCGGGAGCCTGCCGTATCGGCGATTCCGTACAGCGATGGGCCCACCAGGGTCACTTCGGGTTCGAGGGAATGACAGATCTGGCATCCGGCACTTGCCCCGATCGAGGATGCGGTGAAGATCTTGCGGCCCTCATCGGCGTCGGCGCTCGGGGGTTGGTCGCGATAGTGGAGGCTGAGGACCTGGCCCCGTTCCAACGCCACGATGTCATCGAACAGGACCAGGGAAGGCGGACCCCCTTCGTCCCATACGATCAGCACCTCGTGGGTCCCGATTGCCACCGGGACACGTTCCAGTGCAAGGAAGGCTGGAGCGTCATCGGCTCGGGTGAGCGGGTAGCTCTCGTCGAGCACGGTATCGCCATCGATGTCGACCACCAGGCGGCCGGGCCGCCGGTACCTTCGATGGCCGGCGCCTCGAAACCGACCAGAGCGACGCCGGGCGTGTGGTCCAGGCGTGATGTCCAAGGCTGCCTCGGGTGCCGACGGCTCGTAGTTCCACCAGGTGGCAGCCACGAGGAGCGACGAGCCCGACCGTCAGGAGCACCCGTGGGCGTCATCCAGCGGCGGGGCGTCGGGGCGGGATGGGGTCGAACGCGACCTTGGGGACGTCTGCCGGGCGTGGTCCAGGCCATCGAAACGGGAACATCGAGGACGTCTTGGACAGGCGCGGGAGCCGCGGTCCGGTCGAGTCGACGCACCCAGCCAGGTGTTGCCCTCGAGGTTGGCGCAGTCGTCGGTCGGGCATCCGACGAACCGCACCGGTGTCGGCTCCGGCCTCTCTGGCCGCTCCCACCAGATCGGGATGAGCCATACCGATGCACGGCAGAGGGCGTGATCACCGGTGGTTCGGTCGTCGGTCGCAACCGGGCTCCGCCAATCCACATCCGAGGAGAGGATGTGCCTTTCGCACGTGAACACCGCTTCGACCGAGCCTCCTGCCTCGTGACGCCGCCTGGACCCGGAGGGCGAGGTCGTCCCACAGCAACTCGGCCGAGGTGTTCCTCGAACGCCATGGCGAGCTCTGGGCAGGAACCGATGCAGATGCCGCAACTCACGCACAGCTCGTTGTCGACCACCGCCAGTTGGCGGTGGTGGCCCTCGGGCTGGGGGACCATCTGGAGGGCACGATACGGACAATCGCTCGACGCAGAGGGTGCAGCCGGTGCATCGCTCCGCGTCGATGACGATCGGGGGCAGTGGGCGTGCGCCGCCGGAGCAACCAGGGGAGAGCCAGGGTTCCGAGAGACACGAGGCCGGCGGCTCCCCAAGTCAACGGCGGCCGCCCAGTCCAGAGCCGGTTCGAGCAGGAAGAGGAAGAACGGGTCGAAGGGTATCGAGTCGACGAAACGCGAACGATCGTACGGCTCGAGCATCCCAACCGGCAGCGCCACCGAGACCGCCACCAACGCCAGCCCGATCACCCAGAGCCATTCTCGCGGCGGGAAGGAACCCGGCGGCGGGTGAGGCGCTTGACGTGGTACCAGTAGAACCAGGCGATGACCCCCGTGAGGAGCAGGTGGACCGAAGAAGAGGATGAGAAGGAACACCCATCCCGATCCCGCGGTCTCGGTCATCACGATGTCGAGCAGGAAGTCCAAGCCCCATCCGGCTGATCCCAACGACAGCGGCCGAGCGCGTCGTTGAGGGGTCCTGCCCTGGTGTCCCAGATCATCCAGTAGCCGGTGACGCCGGCGATCCACAGCAGCACGTCATCCCGATTCCGGAGATCCACGGTACCCAGCGGGCGCCCTCTGAAACGGTCCATGACGAACGTGCGCCAGGCGTGGATGAGCGTCATGGCGACGGCCCCGATCGAGGCGTACCGATGGGCGGCTCGCACGATCCGCCCAATCCAGCGAGACTCGACCGCTTCGACCGCCCCGTAGGAGGCCTCGAACCCGAACTGATAGAACATGGTCAGGTAGACGCCGGTGAGCGATGATGACCACCACGAGGAACGTGGTGATGGTGCCCGTGTAGTGCAGCGGGTTCAGTCGCCCGACTCCGGCGACTCGATCGACCTGACGATCGACCACCATGGTGGCTCGCTCCAGCGTGGCCAGTCCTCGCCGCAGCCGAGCTCCCAGGCGGAGATCCCAGTCGATCGGTCCGGCCGGCGGCCGGCCGAGCTGTCGGCTACCGAATGCGCGTCCAGGGGCGGACGCATCGGGAGATCACCAGACCTTGACACCAGGAGATGTCAGCTGGATGTTGGCGATCATGTCGAACAGTTGCGGGCCGTAGGACAGGATGAGGAGTGCCACCGTGGCGATCAACCAGGGCTTCCAGCGATCCAGCCATTCCGGGAGTGAGCTGCGGATCTCGGAACGACTCGGCGATCGGGATACTCCGTGTACGCCTCTTCCGTCTTGCCCCACACCGACTTGATCATGATGACGACATACAACGTGACGCCAACGAGCAGGATGGCCCCGCCGATGCCCACCCGGAGGAGATGGCCGGACCATTCTTCCGGTACGTAGGGAGCCTGGCCGAGGGGGGTGCGGCGGGGAGCTCCGAGCAAGCCGAGCACGTGCATGGCGTTGGAGAAGATGATCATTCCCACGAACCAGGTCCAGGTCTGGAAGACGGCCAACTTGGGCCGCCACAACGCCCGGCCGGTCAAGGAAGGCACCAGCCAGTAGCTGATCCCCATGAACGACAGGGTGACCGCGGTGGCGACCGTGAGGTGGAAGTGGCCGGGAACCCAGGATGTGTTGTGGATGACGAGGTTGAGGTTGTACGAGGCGTTGGCGATGCCGCCGATGCCTCCGAAGAAGAACAAGATGCCTGCCAGGAGTTGGGCGCTCACCGACGGGTTGTCCCACGGCAGCTTCCGGACCCAACTGATGCGACCGGTGGCGCCACGTTGGCGGGCGGCGTATTCGAGCGAGGCGATGACGGTGAAGGCCGTCATGAACGACGGGAAGGCAACACCGTACGTGATGGTGGCATGGATGTATTTCCAAGCCTGCGGGATGCCCGGATCGGCGAACTGGTGGTGGAAACCCACTGGCACCGACAGCAAGAGGAACAACCAGAACGACAGTCGTGGCCAGGCTGTCCGAGAAGAGCTTCCCGCCGGCTTGATGCGGCAGCATGCCGTACCACGACACGTAGGCAGGCAGCAGCCAGAAGTACACGAGGGGGTGGCCGGTGAACCAGAAGTAGGTTCGGGCCAACTCCGGGTCGGTTCCTTCGATGAGTCCGAGGGAGGCCGGCAGGAGCATGGTGAGGATCTCGACGGCGATCCCAAGGGTGGCGATCTGCCACATGGCCATCGTGATGAATCCGCCGAAGCTGATGAACGGTGTCCGTACACCCGGATTGTCTTTTCGCCACGCCCGGTACGTGAAGAACATTCCGTAGCCCTCGATCCACGACCCGACCACCACCAGGGTGAGACCGAGGTAGAAGGCCCAGTTGGCCTGCATGGGCGGGTAGAACGTGTAGAGGACGGTGGCCTCGTCGGCGAGGATGGGGATCCCGGCCATGACCACCCCGGCGATCATCACCCAGAACCCGGTCTTGTTGAGTTTCGGATAGACGAGAGGTCGGCTGGAGCCCCACGATGGTGGTCCAGGTCAGGAAGCCTGTGATGAAGACCGTCGTCCACACCAGCGCGTTGAGCACACCGTGGATGGTCAGGCCCTGGTAGTACGACTTGAACAGACGGCGAGAGGTACGGGATAGAGGTCCCATCCGGCGAAGTTGAATGCCTGGAGCGGTCCGAAGAGGCTGCCGACTGGCAGAGCGCGAAGATCGCGAAACCGAGATGGAGCGCCGATGAAGCGCCGTTCGTCCTTGTTCAGTTCATAGCGAGTCTCGGTAGCGAGCATGGTCCTCCCCCTATTCCGCTGGTTCCACGATGAGCGAGCCGAACATGGCCGCATGGCCGGCCCGCAGTACTCGTGACAGATGAACGGGTATTCACCCACTCGGTCGAACGTGGTGGTGAGTTTCGAGACCTCCCCCGGGATCACCATCACGTTCACGTTGGTGTCCTGGAGTTTGAATCCGTGTTGGACGTCGACGCTCGTGATGTAGAACGTCACTTCGGCGCCTTGAGGGAAGGTGAGGTCGCGGGGCTCGATACGCCCAGGTCTTGGCCAGCATGTACACGTCGTACTTGCCGGGCGAAACCTCGCGGATCCCGGTGTTGTTGAAGGGGGCGTGTCGGCGACCGTGTTCGGGTCGACCCGAGCCTCTTCGCCGGGAACCTGGAAACCGAGAGCGAATCCGGCCACGGCAACCGTGACACCAAAGGCGAGGATCAACACCAGCGCGATCACCATCCAGTTTCGTTCGAATGGGTCGATGCCCATCGTGGCCTTGGCCTTGGCAGGTGCGTCGCTCATACGGTGACTCCCCGGGCGATGAGGATGAGGTAGATCGAGACCCACAGCAGGATCAGGGTGACCACGAAGAGTCCCGAGGATGGTCATCGTCCCGGTCGGCACGAAGTGCTCCTCTTCGGCCACCTGGGCCGGCGACGGCTGCCCGTCGTCTGCATCGTGTTCGATCGTCACATCCCCTCCTGTGTCGTCGCGCCTGACCGTATGACTCCGCTGGAGAACGATCACGCCAGACATCCAGAAACTATCACGTCAGGTCGTTGAGAAACTATCACGCCAAAGCCGCCGCCACGGTACTCACGGGTTCTAATCTCAGAGACGGGCCTTAGTGCTCCGGACAGAGGGTCAGAAGACCCAAGGGACCGCTTCGAGCGGCCTTCGTACGATGGCCTAGGGTCTGCTGCAACGAGTCACGGGAAGGGAAGACGATGCGAAGTGCGGTTCGTCGAGCGGGTCTACTCGCAGTCACCGCCTCCGCTCTTTCTGCTGGCGGCTGGATCCGGATCGGGCGTGACCGCGCAGGAGACGACCGAATCCGACCCGCTCGGCGCCGAGGTCTACTCGAGCGTGTGCGCGGCATGCCATCAGACCGACGGTCGGGGGCTGGCCGGGGCATTTCCGCCGCTGGTCGACAACCCCAACGTGGCGGATGCCGCCTACCTCGAAGAAGTCATCCTGAACGGCCGCCAGGGTGAGATCGTCGTCGGTGGTGAAACCTACAACGGAGTGATGCCGGCCTTCTCGACGCTGAGCGCCGACGAGGTGACCGCGGTGGTCGGCTACGTGCAGAACGACCTCGGCCAACCGACCGAATCGGCGGCCCCGCTGCCGCCGTAGGTCCCGTGGCCGGCACCGAGCTGCCCGCCGGGAGCGTCAATCGGTGTGGAGAATCGGCATCTGGATCGGCATTCTCGCCGTCTTGGCCGTGGCCGTGCCCACGGTGATGGCGCGCCGAGAGGGCGACACCATCACGTGGACATCTGCCTGGCTCAAGTCAGCGGTGATCGTCGTGTTCTTCGCCGTGGCCACGATGTGGCTGCCCTCCGCCGTCATCGCATTCCGGCCGGTTTCGACTGCTCCTCGGATCGTGCAGGACCTCCTCGCTTCCGGTATCTGGTTCGTGGCGCTGGCGGTGGGGCTGTACGGACTGTGGTGGGCGCAGCGGGACGACAGGATCTGATGGCAGGTCTCCAGTTCTTCGATGAGAACATCCCTTGCCTGGCCGCATGTCCTGTTCACACCAACGCCGGGATGTACGTGGCTGCCATCGCCGACGGCGAAGACCAACTCGCCTACCTGACGGCCCGACTCCCCAACCCCTTCGCCTCGGCGTGCGGCCGGGTGTGTGCGGCGCCGTGTGAAGACGCCTGCCGGCGCGGAGAGATCGACTCGCCGATCGCCATTCGGGCGCTGAAGCGGTTCGTGACCGAGAAGTACGGTGTGGAGAGCGGCGAGGGCGAGGAGTGGCTGAAGGTCGCTGCTCCCACCGGCCCGGATCGGCCTCAATCGATTGGCGTCGTGGGCGGAGGCCCCGCCGGCCTCTCAGCGGCTCACGACCTCCGCCGGCACGGCTACCAAGTCACGGTCTATGAAGCAACCTCGATCATGGGCGGCATGATGCTGCTCGGGATCCCCGAGTATCGCCTCGACCGGAACCTGTTGGCCGCGGAGATCCAGGCGATCGTCGATCTGGGCGTCGAAGTCCATCTCAACACCAAGCTCGGGCGAAGACGTCACCCTCGACGAACTGCAGAGCCCGCCATGATGCGGTGTTCCTGGCGATCGGGGCCACCCTGGGTCGCGGACTCGACATGCCGGGCCACGATGCCGACGGCGTGTTCAAGGCGATCGAGTTCCTCATGAACCTCAACCAAGGCTTCGAGGTGGAGGTGGGTGAGAAGGTCGTCGTGATCGGTGGCGGGGACGTCGCCATGGACGCGGCGCGCAGCGCCTTGCGGGCGTCAGCCTACGAAGAGGCCGCGTCACGGCATGTCGGAGGGTGACATCGAGAGCGACGAACGGGCGTCGATGACCGAAGCCCTCGACGCGGCCCGCTCGGCGGCCCGAGCCGGGGCACAACACATCAGCGTCTTCTCCCTCGAGTCGGAAGAGGAAATGCCCGCTTCGCCGTTCGAGATCGAAGAAGCCATGCACGAGGGCATCGATTTCCACCACCGGCGCGGTCCCGCCAAGATCCTCGTCGAGGACGGCAAGGTGGTGGGGCTCGAGACGATCGGTGTCGCTTTCGGTCTTCAACGAAGAGGGTCGCTTTGCTCCCGAGTTCGACGAATCAGACCGTGAGGTCATCGAATGCGACACCGTGGTCCTGGCCATCGGCCAGGCCATCGACGTCGAGGTGCTCGGGGATTCGGGTCCCGAGATCAGCCCGCGGCGGACGATTGCAGTCGACAACGAGAAGCTGACCACGTCCGTCGAGGGGATCTGGGCAGGCGGCGACGCAGCCAAGGGGCCGCGCACCCTCATCGAAGCCATCGCCGACGGTCGCAAGGCTGCGGCCGATATCCACAAGTGGTTTGGCGGCGAAGTCGAAGAGGACCGACCAGGGCAGATGGTGCAGTTGCAGCAGTTCCATCGTCTCGACGACATCTACGATCGCATCGGGCGGGTCGACGTTCCCACGATGCCGACAGAACGCCGCATCGGGCTCGCCGAAGTAGAGAAAGGCTTCACCGAGGAGATGGCCCGGTGCGAGGCGAACCGGTGCCTTCGATGCTTCGCCAATATCCTCCTCGACACGTCCAAATGTGTGCTCTGCGCCTTGTGCGCTGACGTCTGTCCACTCGACCTCATCTCCCTGGTGCCGTCAGAGGAGATCGACCCTGCCTCACCGGGTGGGACGGCGCTCACCCTCGATGAGACCTCGTGTATCCGCTGCGCCTTGTGTATCGAACGCTGTCCGACCGACGCCCTCTCGATGGGCGTTTGGGAAGGAATAGGAGTACCCGCATGGACGTGAAAGACAGAGAGTCGAGCCCGGACGGGAGCCGGATGATCGACCGGGTCCGCCGCAGCACGGTTGGCCGTTCGATCTTCCGGTGCGCCCGACCGGGCGACCGAGCGAGACCGCGCCGCAGGGCACTGGTCGAACTTCCTGCTGCACATCTACCCGGTCAAAGTGCGCCGAAAAGAACTCACCTTCCGGTACTCGGCCTTCCTTGGTGTCGCCTCGGTGGTCCTGTTCGGCTCTCTCGTGGCGTCGGGCGTCTACCTCATGTTCTTCTACGTCCCTTCACCCGCCTCGGCCTACGCCAACATCCAGGCGATTCAAACCGAAGTGGCCTTCGGCCAGTACATCCGCAATGTGCACCGGTGGTCTGCGCACCTGATGGTCCTCGCCGTTTCGGCGCACATGGCGCAGGGTGTTCTATCGGGGTGCCTACAAACCGCCTCGCGAGTTCAACTGGGTGGTCGGGGTCGTCTTGCTGGTGCTGACGCTCCTGCTTTCCTTCACCGGCTATCTGCTCCCCTGGGACCAACTGGCCTACTGGGCGGTGACGGTCGGTTCCGGAATGGCCGGCTATGTGCCGCTGATGGGCGAGACCGTCCAAGAGATCCTGCTCGGCGGTCCGATCGTCGGATCCGCCACACTGCTGCGTTTCTACGTGCTCCACGTCGCCATCCTGCCGTTGGCAGTGGTGGCGGCCCTCACCATTCACCTGTGGCGCTGGAGAAAAGACAGCATGCTCGACATGGGAGATGACGCATGAGCGACGGCGAACCGAAGATCGTCGACGGCAAGCGGGTGCTCGGCATCGTCCCGGGGAAACCGGCCGCAGGTGACCGAAAGGTGCTGTCCGAACAAGATCCCGTGATGGTCTGGCCACACCTCCTCGTGCGTCACGCCGTGGCAGCCCTGGTGGTCCTGCTCATCGTGATGGCTTTGGCCCTGCTCTTCGACGCCCCGCTGCGAGACATGGCCAATCCGACGCTCACCCCCAATCCCGAAAAGGCACCGTGGTACTTTGCGGCTCTCCAAGAGCTGTTGGCCCATTTCCACCCGCTGGTGGCCGGCGTCTTGGTGCCCACCGCCATCATCATCGGGCTCGTGTCGCTCCCATATGTGGACCGGAATCTCGTGAATCGGCCCGGCACGCGGAAGGTGGCCGTGGCCGCCTTCACGGCGTTCCTGGTGATCTGGATCATTCTGACCTTGGTCGGCTTCATGTTCCGCGGGCCCAACTGGGGTTGGGTCTGGCCCTGGCAAGATTGGTATGGAGAGCTATGAACAATCTTCTGAACCGTCGACAATTCCTTTCGAGGCTCTGGGCGTGGGGTGGTGGGCTCATTGCTGCGGCCGGAGCATGGACCACCTGGGATCTCCTCCGCCCCCAACTCGCCTCCGGGTTTGGTGGCAAGGTCAAGACCGTGGCGGCCGATGCGGTGCCCGCCGACTCGGTGCTCGAGGTGCCGGCCGCTCGTGCCTACCTCACCAGTATCGACGGTGAGGTGGTGGCAATCGCCGAGAAGTGCACGCACCTGGGCTGTCGGGTTCCGTGGTGTGAAACGTCCGGCCAGTTCGAGTGCCCATGTCACGGATCGTTCTTCAACCGAGCAGGTGACTACCGGGCCGGGCCGGCGCCGCGTGGAATGGACCGGTACGAGGTCGAGGTCATCGACGGGGTCGTTCACGTCGACACGGGAGCGGTGATCGCCGGACCAGCTCCGGGAGACGCAGAACAGATCGACGAGCCGGTACGCGGTCCCTCGTGTGAGGCCGGAGGTCACTGATGCCCGAACGCCCGCCCGACCCAGAACTCGAGGCTGAGACCAACCGATGGATGCTGTGGGGGGCCGGACTCATGGCTCTCATGGTCCTGATATTCCCGGCGTACCGCCTCACGGAGCCGAACAATCGCGAAGCGGCGTATGACGCTCAGCTCCAGAGCTTGGCGGAACAAGGCGAGTCGATCTACAGCTTCAACTGCGCGGCGTGTCATGGACTGGCCGGCGAAGGTGGTGTCGGGCCCGACCTTGAACGCCAAAGGGTTCTTGGAGTCGGCGAGCAACGCCCAGATCGAGCTTCTCGTCGCCGTCGGCGTTCCCGGTAGTCAGATGAACGCCTACAGCCAGGACTTTGCCGGTCCGCTCACCTCCGAGCAGATCCGAGCCGTCACCACCTTCCTCCGGACGTGGGAAGAAGACGCTCCCGACATTCCGGATTGGCGGGAGTTCCCGAAATGAGTCCGCTCTAGTCGCACAACCCGGTCCGTGGAGGCCTGGCTCGGTCCGGGACCCGACGGCCGGACCTCCACGGATGCATCGATCCTCTTACCCGGCCAGCTCGCCAATCCGAGTCGCCTGGAAACGCAGAACGGTGACGATCGTGGCCAGTCCAAGAGCGATCGAGGTCAGGTAGACGGCGACACCCGTGCGCCGGACGCCTTCCAGCCAGATGGCCCATTGCTCTGAGGTGGCCAGTGCATCGGCGCTACCGCCGACGATCTGGGCGCCGATGATCACATGGCCGATGACGCCTGCCAGGATGATCATCATCCCCATGGCCATGAGGCCGATGAACGCCTTGGCAGTGGGCGGCATACGCAGAGTCTGCACCGCGGCATGAGTCGACTCCTGGACCACGCCCCCACCGGTCCTGAACTCGCCGAGGATCCGGGCGATGGCGAACGAGATGGCCGCGAACACCGCTGCGAAGCCCACGAACATGACGGCCGGGCTGAAGTGGCTCAACGATGCGATGGTCGTTTCGCTTCCGCCTGTGGCGATCAGGTTCGACCGGACCAGAGCGATGGCGAAGCCGCCGACGAATCCCATGACAGCCATGGCGAACATGGGTAGCCAGAGACGATTGCCGACCGTTTGGGGGAGGTTGCGTCCGAGACCGTGCTCGGACACCTCCACGTTGAAGTCTTTCCTTGGTGAGAGTGTGGTGGCCATGGTTGTTACCTTCCCGTCGTGATGAGTTCGCGGATACGACCGAACTGGAACCCCAAGGCGGTGGCGATGGTCGCCAATGCCAGCACGATGCCGGACAGCAGGAGTCCCAAGGACAGTTCACGCAGTGGTCCCAGCCAGGCGAGCGCCGCTGCGTCGAGCGTGCCGTTGGCGGCCAATGCCACGTACAGCACGAACTGGGCAATGGCCGCCATGAGGCCGGCCATCATGAGCCCGATGAACGCCTTGGCGATGTTCGGCATCCTCAGTGTCTTGACCGTCACGCCGAGACTCTGCTGGATCTCGCCGCCGCCATTGCGGATGGCAGCCAGGATCGAGGCGAGCAAGAAACTGATCCCGCTCAACAGGAAACCCTCACCCAGGAACTGGAGTCCCTGGGTCCACGCCAGCGCCGTGGTCGAGCCGGTGGCGTTCCAGCTGAGGCTGACGACGAACCCGGCCACCAGCGCCATCGCTCCCATGGCCAGCATCGGGCCCCACAGCTTCTGAGCCACGGTGTGGACCGGCAATTCCTTGGGTCGGTTGGCCGTCGCCGTTGCCGCGGCCGTGGGGGCTGTCGTAGTCGCCCAAGACGGTCCGACGGTCGCCGTCGGCGTCTGGAATCAACGCCGGCAGGGCCTCCTTCACCGAAGCGATGCGCATATAGAGACGCACCAGGATGCCAACCAGGATCGCGGCGATCCCGAGCTTCACCGTGCCGAATGCGAGGGTGGTGAGCCCAAACGACCACGGCAGGATCGCCGAGACCGATTGTCCGTCGGCCACCAGGTTGCCTGCGTAGATATTCGCCACGAGTGTCACGGTGGCGAGCGCCAAGCCGAGCACGGCGATGGCCACCCCGAATTGTCGCTCTCGTGACGTACTTCGGTGGTCACCTCGGCCGGCTGCTTGGACGCGAGCGGTCGTGATAAGTGCCATGAGTTCCTCCTTCTAGGACTCTCTTCATCAGGGGGAACCGGCTGCCGGGGGCGTCGGCACCGCGAGTGTCGGACGGCCGTCTATTCGAAGGTGACCATTGCGGGCGGAACCGCCGAAGCTGCCCATGGTGTCGGCTGGCGAGATGATCCCGGGCGGGTAGCCTGAGGAGATCATGCTGCAGATTCTCACGCCCGCCGGTGAGCTGGTCGGTGCGCCACCCATCGAAACCGACCTGGTCAAGAAACTCTATCGAGCGATGGTTGAGGCACGCACCTACGACCACAAGTGCACGGCCCTTCAGAAACAAGGCCGGTTGGCCACGTATGCGCCGTTCGAAGGCCAGGAGGCCGCGCAGGTGGGCAGCGCCGCAGCACTCGAACCGGACGACTGGATGGTGGCCACCTACCGAGATGCTGCGGCGATGTGGATGCAGGGCTACCCGTGGGAGCTACTCATCCTGGGTCGGGTCGGGCGACGAACGAGGTGGCCGACCGCCGGAGCATGTGTCCGGTTCTCCCGCCCTCGATCACGGTCGGAGCCCACATGATCCACGCCGTTGGACTGTCATGGGCCGAGCAACTCAAAGGCGGACCAGCGGGTTGCCATCACCTACTTCGGCGACGGGGCCACCTCCGAAGGCGACTTCCACGAGGCCATGAACTTCGCCGGCGTGTTCAAGACACCGACCATCTTCCTCTGCCAGAACAACGGGTACGCCATCTCGCTGTCCCGCGAAGAACAGACCGCCTCCGAGACCATCGCTCAGAAGGCCGACGCCTACGGCATGGTGGGTCAGCAGGTCGACGGGAACGATCTGCTCGCAGTCTTCGCCGCCACCCGAGCCGCCGTCGAGAGAGCCCGCCGGCGGCGATGGCGCCACCCTCATCGAGGCGGTGACGTACCGGATCGGTCCTCACACCACCAACGACGATCCCCGCCGCTACCGCGCAGAAGAGGAGGAATCCGCCGCTCGCTCCCGCGACCCATCTGGAACGGATCCGTCGCTACCTCGAAGCGGAGGGGGCATGGACGGCCGAATGGCAGCACTCCATCGAGGAGGAGTCCGTCGACAATCTCGAGAGGGCCGTGGAACTGGCCGAAGGGGTCGCCCCGTTCGAGGGCAACGAGATCTTCGAGGGGATGTTCGAGGAACCCACCATCCAGCTCCGAGAGCAGGCCGACGATGCTGGCCGGCGAGGAGCGTGAGTCGTGACGGTACTCACCCTGAGCCAGGCCATCACCGATGCGCTGGACGTCGCACTCGACAAAGACGAGCGAGTCGTGATCATCGGCGAGGACGTCGGCCGAACCGGAGGAGTGTTCCGGGTCACTGACGGGCTCCTCGAACGCTATGGCGCCGGTCGAGTCATCGACACCCCCGTCGCCGAATCGGGGATCGTCGGCGCCGCCTTCGGGATGGCCGTGGCCGATCTCCGTCCCGTCGCAGAAATCCAGTTCATGGGGTTTTCCTACCCTGCCTACGATCAGATCATCAGCCATGTGGCTCGGATCCGAAACCGTTCCCGGCACCGCTTCACGGCGCCGATGGTGATCCGGATCCCCTTTGGCGGAGGGTTCGGCGCCGCCGAGCATCACAGCGAGTCGACTGAGGCCATCTATGCCCACATCCCCGGCCTCAAGGTCGTCGTGCCGTCGACTCCCTACGACGCCAAGGGTCTCCTCCTGTGCCGCCATCGACGATCCCGACCCGGTCGTCTACCTGGAACCGATCCGGCTCTACCGGGCCATCAAGGAAGAGGTGCCGCGCCGGCTACTACACCGTCCCGATCGGACAGGCACGGGTCGTCACCGAGGGCACCGATGTCACGTTCATCACCTACGGAGCGATGACCAAGGAGACCAGGGGTGCCGTCGAACAACTCGCCGGCGAAGGCGTTTCGGCTGAGATGATCGACCTCCGCAGCCTCGTCCCTCTCGACATCGAGACGGTCATCGGCTCGGTCGAGAAGACGGGTCGGGCGGTGGTGGTCCAGGAGGCCCCACGCACCGGCCGGCTTCGGTTCGGAAGTGGTGGCCCAGATCCAGGAGAAGGCGCTGTACTCGCTCCTTGCCCCGGTGCAGCGGGTCTCTGGATGGGACACGGTGTTTCCTCTCAAACGGTCCGAAGCTCATTACCTACCCACCGTGGCGCGCATCGTTGCCGCCGCCCGATCCACCCTGGAGGCATGAAGTGGCCTACGAATTCGTGCTTCCGGACATCGGCGAAGGCCTCACCGAGGCGGAGATCGTTCGATGGCTGATCCCGGTGGGCGGCAGCGTCGGTCTCGACGAACCGCTCGTCGAGGTCGAAACCGACAAAGCGGTCGTGGATCTGCCGTCGCCCGCGGCCGGGGTGGTGCTGTCATCACGGCGGCGACGAAGGGACGGTGCTGGCGGTCGGCTCGATACTCGCGGTCATCGGTTCGCCCGGAGAGTCGTGGCCCATGAGGCCGGGCCCAATGACGCAGGGCC
This sequence comes from uncultured Acidimicrobiia bacterium, assembly GCA_963752075.1. Classification (GTDB taxonomy): domain Bacteria; phylum Actinomycetota; class Acidimicrobiia; order Spongiisociales; family JAENVV01; genus CBDUEV01. The sequence continues at coordinate 381,174 of CAVVWO010000002.1, read as the reverse complement.
CAAGAGGCGCAGACCGCAGCGGCGCCGATCGTCGGAACCCTGGTCGAGGATGCCGAAGAACTGCCCGGCCGAGGTCCCGACCCGAAGCGCGCTCCCACACCGACCGGGTCCTGGCCCTCCCGCTGGTTCGCCGCCTGGCCCGCAAACATCAGATCGATCTCACCGCCGTGATCGGCACCGGGCCGCACGGACGGATCACCCGGGAGGACGTGATGGGCGCGGCTCAGGGAGAGGCAGCTCATGGCGCCCGCCGCCGCTCGTGCGTGTCCGGCGAAGATCGGCGCGCTCCCGATGTCGCCGCGCCGCAAGGCCATCGCCAAGCACATGATGCAATCGTGGTCCGAGATTCCCCATGTGACGACGTTCGACACGGCCAACGTGCGACGACTCCTCGACGCCCGAACGGCCTTGACGAAACGCCATGATCGACCGATCTCGATCGACGCCCTGGTCATCATGGCCGTGCTCCCGCCCTGGCGGCTTTCCCCGAGATGAATGCGGCCGTCGACGGGACGGACATCGTCTACCGAGGTCGCTTCGACATCGGCGTAGCCGTGGATACCCCGGAAGGCTTGATCGTTCCGGTGGTCAAAGGAGCAGACCAACTGTCGCTCCTCGAGTTGTCCACCGGCTGGCGGAGTTGGCTGCAGCGGCCGCGGACCGCCGTCTGGATGCGGCCGCTCTGCAGGAGCCACCTTCACCGTGTCGAACATCGGTGCCGTCGGCGGAAGTTTTGGCACACCGATCATCCCGCACGGCACGTCGGCCATCCTCTCGGTGGGGACGGGCGACCCCCCAGGCCATCGTCGAAGGCACGGAGGTCACGTCGGCGCCGATCATGCCGCTGTCGCTGTCCTACGATCACCGCATCATCGACGGGGCGGCGGGTCGACGCTTCACCGCGTTGCTCATCGAGAACCTCGAAGAGCCCGCCCTCTTCCTCGCCTAGCGGCCGGGTCAATTCGCCGAAACCGACGGCGTCGGACGGTATCAGCATCACGGCGAGAGGCGTCTCGGACCAGTCCTCGAAAGCCGCCACGAACCCGGTCCGAATGTCGGATACGGTCACTCCCTGGCTCGGAGACGCAGGCGAACAAGTCCTCGTCCTCAGACCACGAGGCGGTCTTCCAGCCCTCTCCGCATGACGCCCTTCTCACCTGGCCGTCTCTCCACGTGAACACGCCGAATCGGGCGTCCGGGGTTGGCACGACCTCGACGAAGATCTCCGACGAGGGAGAAAGCCGGTAGGGCCTCTCGCCGAGAGTGATCGCCGCATAGGGCAAGTCGCGATCGATGGTGAGCCCCGTCGCCATATCGACCCATCGGGTACGACAGTCGGTCAAGTCGGAGCATTGCCGCACCAGGGCAGTGTTGTTGGTGCCGGCGATCGGTATACCGTCGACCACCAGTGTCCAACCGCCGTCGGATTCCAGCCGATAGATGCCGCCGTCCGGCAGCCAGGCCAGCTCCGGTGAGCCCGACCCGTGATCCCACGGGAAAGCGTGCCGGGGGCACGTCGATGGCGCGGACGAACTCGCCATGCTCATCGAGTTCGACCCAGACCTCCTCCTCTGCTCGTCAGCACCCAGAAATGATCGGTGGTGCGGGCGGGGGCGACCCGATCACCAGGCCCGAGTTCGACGACCTGCGCCGGTCGCGAGATCGATGGCCCAGACAACCGGTCCGCTCGGTACCACCAAGGCTTCCCTGTGTACGAGCAGGGAAAGGCCAGGCCCCGACCTGCCTCAGTCCGATCTGCTGGGGAAGGGGGAAGGTCGTCCATTGAGCGGTGTCGAGGTCGATCATTTCGAGGCGACTCTGGGTGAGTACGAGAGCGGTGTACCCCGTGACACGGGCGAGGGTCTCGTAGCGAGGACTCGACTCACGGGGGATCGAGCCAGAGGCGACGGGCGTGAACGTCGCAGGCGGTCCACCGGACGGCGGGGTGCCGGCGCGGAGCGTAGGACCAGAGGAGAAGACCAGGCCGGCTGCAGCCACCACCAGTGCCACAGCGACCAGGGGCAGCCACCCCCTGATCCGGCCGGGCCCGTGACCTGCCTCTCGAGGCGATGGATGTGCCGCAGGTCGAGCAGAAGACGTCCTGAGAGAGGGTTGGTGTTTGGCACTGACGGCATCTGGCGGCTCAATCGTCCCCTCCGGGTGGGTCCTTCTCCTCGAGTCCAACGATACGGACTGGGAGCGGTATGGGCGAGAGGATCGATCGTCCTCGGGTAGCGTGGCCTCACGCCGACGTAAGGAGTGACGTTGCGAGCAGTGCTGTGCAAGGAATGGGGACCACCGGAGAGCGCTGGTCATCGAAGCCGTGCCCGATCCCGTTGCCGGGCCCGGTCAGTTCGTCGTGGACGTGGAGGCGTGCGGGGTCAACTTCCCCGACTCGTTGATCGTCCAGGGTCTCTACCAATTCAAACCGGAGCTCCCCTTCTCGCCGGGTGGCGAGGCGGCAGGGACGGTGTCCAGCATCGGAGAAGGGGTCACGAACGTGGCGGTGGGGGATCGGGTGATCGCCGCGCCAGGATGGGGAGGTTTCGCCGAGAAGCTGCTCGTGACCGATGCCCGGAGTGTCATTCCCATCCCGGATGGCATGGACTTCTGTCACGGCGTCGGCCTTCGTCATGACGTACGGAACGTCCTATCACGCCCTCAAGGACCGGGCCGATCCCCAGCCTGGCGAGAAGCTGCTGGTGCTGGGCGCGGCCGGCGGGGTGGGACTGGCTGCCGTCGAGCTCGGTAAGGCAATGGGCCTCGAAGTGACGGCGGCCGCTTCTACCGACGAGAAGCTGGCTGTGTGTGTCGAGCACGGCGCCGATCACACCATCAACTACCGCACCGAGGACCTCAAGGAGAGGGCCAAGGCCATCTCGGGCGGAGGATTCGACATCGTGTACGACCCGGTCGGCGGCGACTACACCGAAGCGGCTCTACGGGCCACCGCCTGGGGTGGGCGTTTGCTGGTGATCGGCTTCGCCGCCGGTGACATCCCCAAGATTCCGCTCAACCTCACCCTCCTGAAGGGCTGCGACATCCGCGGCGTCTTCTGGGGTTCGTTCGTGGCACGCAATCCAAAGCGAACATGGCGAATCTCGCCGAGCTGATGGCCATGTTCGCCGAGGGAACGATCAAGCCGCACATCTCGGCCACGTATCCGCTGGAGCAGGCGGCCGCTGCCATCGGAGAACTCGACCTCCCGGACCGCGACCGGGAAGGTGGTGCTCACCGTCTGACGAGCCCGCTCGACCATCGAGGCGAGGTCAGGAGTTGCGCTCCAGGAACTCGTAGACCTCGCTCATGTCGACTCCCGGGAAGGTTCCGGCGGGGAGCGCCGCCACGATCCTCCCGGCTGCTTTGGGAGATGGCCAGGCGGCGCCTTCCCACTTGGAGCCGAGCTCGACCGGAGGACGCCGGCAGCATTCTCCGTCGGGGCACTTCGAGTTCGTCCTCAGGTCGGTGTCTCGACCGCGAAAGAATTTGGCCTGGTCGAAGGTCGTTCCGACCGTGACCGCTTGGAGGGGGTCGCGATTCTCCTCCACGTGCGTGGCGCACCAAAACGACCCGACCGGCGTATCCGTGTACTGGTAATGCGTGGCGAACTTCTCTTTCGAGCGAAACACCTGCCGAGTGCCCCATTGGCGACAGAGTCGTTGGCCCTCGATGGCTCCCTCGGCGTCGGTGGGGAAGGGCACCTCGTCGTTGCTGTACGCCTTCCAGATGATTCCCTCTTCGTCGGAGCGCACCATGTGTACCTGCAGTCCGAGGTGCTCCGTGGCGAGGTTGGTGAAGCGATGGGCAGCCATGTCGTAGGCCACGTAGAAGATCTCGCGGAGGTCACCCACCGACAGGTCCCGGTCTGCCTTGGCCTGCTGGAGGAAAGGGCACCGCAGCCGCCTCGGGAACCAGGACCGCCGAGGCGAAATAGGCGGCCTCCATACGTTGGTGAAGGAACTCCCCGTAGCTGGTCGGGTCAGTGTGCCCGAGGACGAAGTGGCCCAACGTGCGAAGCACCACCGATCGGGCGGCCCGAGTACTGAGTTCGTTGCGCTGCGGGATGTAGATCTTCCCGGCTCGCTGATCGGCCACCGAACGCACGGCGCTGGGGAAGTCCTGCACGGGTGAATCGTGAACCCGTACAGGGCCGCGATGTCGAGGAGGTCGCGCTGACTGAGCGGTCCCGAGGTGTAGTCGATGCCGGCGATTGCCTTGGCCGCAGCAGCTTCGATGTCCTCGAAGTAGTTGCCCGGCCTCCTCGGCCGTCTGTCGGATGGCGAGGTTGGCCAGTCGAGCCTCTTCCGGTGTGGCGGAGCTGATCTGCGAACGCCGTTTCAACTCGTCGTAGAGCGCCACCAGATGCTCGAGGATCTCGTCTGGAACCTTGGTGGACGGTTTGATGCGAGGCAGGTGGAGCCCTGGTACATCGGCTCTTCCTGGGCACGTTCGACGGCCACCTCCAGCCAGGCACGTCGGGTGGGAGGTTCCTGCGACAGCAGGGCCGCCACCGGAATGTCGAGTTCGGCAGCCAGCGTCGTGATCAGGGACAGCTTCGGCTCGCGCTTGCCGTTCTCGACCATCGAAAGATAGGGCGCCGGTTTCCCGACCCGTGTGCCGAGCTCCTCGAGAGTGAGGCCCGCCTGGCGCCGAGCATGACGAAGTGTTGACCGAACAGAAGCGGATCGAATCCGGTCTCGGCCATCGCAACATACCTTTCGTTACCACGAAAACGATAAAAAGCACCGATCTTTCGACGCCAAGGTAGCAGAGGAATCTGTATCGGCGTAAGAAGATACGATTGTTCCTCTGAGCAACAGTTCAGTCGTCAGCGACGACAGGAGAGCCCAGATGAGTGGTATCGAAGTGCACGGCCCGATCAGCGGCACCGTCGCCGAGATCATGACCCCGGATGCATTGGCCTTCGTCGAGGGTCTACATCGCGCTTTCGACGATCGGCGCCGGTCGTTGCTGGCCGAACGGGCGGCCCGTCAGCTGCGCATCGACGAGGGCGAGCTGCCCGACTTCCTTCCCGAGACCGAATCGATCCGCTCCGGCGACTGGCGGGTGGCTCCGGTCCCGGCCGATCTCGCCGACCGCCGGGTGGAGATCACCGGCCCGGTCGAGCGCAAGATGATGATCAACGCCCTCAACTCGGGGGCGCGGACCTTCATGGCCGACTTCGAGGACTCCAACACCCCGAGCTGGGACAACATCACCGAAGGTCAGATCAACGCCCGGGACGCCGTGGCGAGGAACGATCCGTCTCGAGCAACCGGACGGCAAGGTCTACACCTTGAACGATGACCCGGCCACGCTGTTCATCCGGCCCCGCGGGTGGCACCTCGTCGAGAAGCACGTCACCGTCGACGGCGAACCGGTTGCCGGCAGTCTCGTCGACTTCGGTCTGTTCATGTTTCACAACGCTCGGACTGCTCGTCGAGCGTGGCTCGGGCCCGTATTTCTATCTCCCCAAGCTGGAGAGCCACCTCGAGGCCGCGTCTCTGGAACGACGTGTTCGTCCACGCCCAAGAGCAGCTCGGCATCCCGCAGGGGAGCATCAAGGCGACCGTGCTGATCGAGACGATCCTGGCCGCCTTCGAGATGGACGAGATCCTCTACGAACTGCGAGAGCATTCGGCGGGTCTGAACGCCGGTCGCTGGGACTACATCTTCTCGGTCATCAAGAAGTTCCGCAACGATCCCGAGCCGGCTCCTGCCCGACCGGGGCCAGATCACGATGACCGTCCCCTTCATGCGTGCCTACACCGAGCTGCTCGTGCAGACCTGCCACAAACGTGGAGCGCACGCCATGGGCGGCATGGCGGCGTTCATCCCCAACCGACGCGATCCCGAAGTCACCGAGCGGGCCCTCGGCAAGGTGGCAGCGGACAAGGAGCGCGAAGCCGCCGACGGGTGCGACGGGACCTGGGTCGCCCATCCCGACCTCGTCCCGGTCGCCCAGGCCGAGTTCGACGAGGTGCTCGGGGACCGCCCCAACCAGATCGACAAGCAGCGCCCCGACGTCGACGTCAAGGCCGTCCGACCTCGCTGACCACCACGATCGAGGGTGGGACGATCACCGAGGCCGGGATCCGCACCAACATCAACGTCGGCATCCTCTACATCGAGTCCTGGCTGAGCGGCAACGGCGCCGCCGCGCTCTACAACCTCATGGAGGACGCCGCCACCGCCGAGATCTCCCGGTCACAGCTCTGGCAATGGGTGCACAACCAGGCGCAGACGGCCGAGGGAGTCACGGTCTCCGCCGACCTGGTTCGCCGGATCGCCGACGAGGAGATGGAAACCATCCGAACGCTGGTCGGTGACGAGGCCTTTGCCTCTGGCCGCTTCGAGCAGGCGCGTCGAGTATTCGAGAAAGTGGCCCTGGCTCCCGAATTCGTGGAGTTCCTGACGCTGGCCGCCTACGACGAGATCAACTGAAAATCCAACCGGAAGGGAAGACCGAATGAGCATCGAAGACCGTATTCGCCGAGAGGCCGAGGAACTCCAGCACGACTGGGACACCAACCCCCGTTGGAAGGGCGTCCGCCGCGACTACACCGCCGAGGACGTGATCCGGCTGCGCGGAAGCCTCCGCCAGGACTTCGCCATCAGCCGCGAACGGCGCCGAGCGCCTGTGGCGCCAGATGGACAGACTCGCCCTACGTGAACGCCCTGGGCGCCATGACCGGTGGCCAGGCCGTCAACATGGTGAAGGCCGGTCTCCAAGCCATCTACCTGTCCGGCTGGCAGGTGGCCGGCGACGCCAACCTGGCCGGTGAGGTCTATCCCGATCAGAGTCTCTACCCGGCCAACAGCGCCCCCAAGCTCGTCGAGCGCATCAACAATGCCCTCCAGCGTGCCGACCAGATCGCCTGGATGGAAGGGGACGATTCAATCGACTGGATGGTCCCGATCGTGGCCGACGGAGAAGCCGGATTCGGTGGCGCGCTCAACGTCTTCGAGCTCACCAAGAGCTTCATCAAGGCCGGTGCCGCCGCGGTCCACTTCGAGGACCAGCTGGCGTCGGAGAAGAAGTGCGGTCACATGGGCGGCAAGGTGCTCGTGCCGACCGGCCCAGCACATCCGCACGCTCACCTCGGCCCGCCTGGCGGCCGACGTGCTCGGAATCCCGTTGCTCATCGTGGCCCGGACCGACTCGCTGGCCGCCACACCTGCTGACCAGCGACGTCGACGAGCGCGACCAGCGCTTCGTGCAGGAGGGCGTCAGCCCCGAGGGCTTCCACTACGTCGAGAACGGCATGGACGCGGCCATCGCTCGCGGACTGGCCTACGCCCCGTACTGCGACCTCATCTGGTGCGAGACTGGCACGCCCGGACCTCGAGGAGGCCAGGCGGTTCGCCGAGGCGATTCACGCCGAGTTCCCCGACAAGCGACTCGCGTACAACTGCTCGCCATCGTTCAACTGGAAGCAGCATCTCGACGACGACACCATCGCCGTGTTCCAGCAGGAACTCGGGAAGATGGGCCACACGTTCCAGTTCATCACGCTGGCCGGCTTCCACGCCCTGAACGCCTCCATGTTCGAGCTGGCCGAGGGGTATGCCGAGGAAGGCATGACCGCCTACGTGCGGCTCCAGGAGCGCGAGTTCGGCATGGAGGAGCCGGGCTACACGGCCACCCGCCATCAGCGTGAGGTCGGGGCCGGGCTACTTCGACAAGGTCAGCGAAACCGTGTCACGGCGGGACTCTCGTCGACGCTGGCGCTGGTGGGATCGACCGAGGAAGAGCAGTTCTACGAGGAGGCGCGACGCGACACAGGCGTCACGGCCTGAGCCGATCCCACCCGAGGATCCGCCCCGCGGGCTGGGCGCCGACGACACGCTGCGGACAACTCCGTCGGCGCCGCTCTCCGATCGCTGGGTCGACAGCTGAGCGGAAGGTCCGAGCAGCTCGAGCGGATGGTCCGATGAGCATCGTTCACGTGGTCGGCACCGGCACGATCGGGGAGCCGCTCATCGGGCTGCTGGCCGACAATCGGATGCGTTCGGCATCGACGAGGTGACCTTCCACAAGCGGACGCCGTCTCCTGACGAGCGGGGCAAGGTGGCCGACCTGGTTCGGCGCGGCGCCGCCCTGGCCGTCGACGACGATCGCCGGGCCGCGTTCGAGGAGCTGGGCCACTCCCCCAAGTGCTCCGGCTCGACGAGGCCATCGAGCGGGCCTCCGTCGTGATCGACTGCACGCCGGCCGGGCTGCAGAACAAGGCAAGACCGATACGACGACGCCGACGGGCCGCTCGGCTTCATCGCCCAGGGCTCCGAGTTCGGCTTCGGCAAGATGTACGCCCGCGGCATCAACGACGAGGCGCTGGACCGCGGCAAGACCGGTTCCTCCAGATCGTCTCCTGCAACACCCACAACCTCTCGGCTCCTGATCAAGACCCTGGCCTTCGACGGGGACGGACGGCTCCGCACCTCGTCGAAGGCCGATTCGTCTGCCTGCGGCGCGCCAACGACATCTCCCAGGACGAGCGTTCGTGCCCGCGCCGACGGTGGGAACACACGGACGAGCGATTCGGCACCCACCACGCCCGCGACGCCTACCACCTGTTCAACACCCTGGGCTACGACCTGCCGATCTTCTCGTCGGCGATGAAGCTCAACACGCAGTACATGCACTCGATCTGGTTCAGCCTCACGCTTGGACCAGCCGATCACCAGGGACGAAGTCATCGAGCGGATGACCGCGAACACCCGCATCGCCCTGACCTACAAGAACTCGGCCAACAGCGTGTTCTCGTTCGGTCGGGACCACGGCTACTACGGTCGAATCCTCAACCAGACGGTGGTTCCGGTCGATAGCGTGGCCGTGCGCGACGGCCACGAAGTCGTCGGCTTCTGCTTCACGCCCCAGGACGGCAACTCGCTGCTCTCGTCGATCGCGGCCACGCTGTGGTTTCTCCATCCCGACGGGTTCGAGGATCGAATCGACTCCATCCGCCGCTACCTCTTCTCGGAGGTCTAGAACCGATCATGCAGGGTGACCTCGATGCGGTCCTGAGAGCGTTGCACGAGGTGGGTTCGAAGCTCGACGCACTCGGTGATGACGACCCTGCCCTGCGGTTCGAGCTGCGGCAGCACCAAGAGACCCTCCGGGCCGAGGCAAGGGCGATCCGGGCATCCGTGCCCGAGAGCCCCGGCGAACTGCGGCGTCGACTGGCAGGCCTGTATGCCGAACGAGCGGCGATTCTCGACATGCACGTCGATCAGGTCCGCCAGGCTGCAGGTGGCGAAGGCAGGGTGCGGGGCTTTGCCGCTGACGCCCAACGGCTGAACAGCGCCATCGACGAGGGTGCGGGCAGAGCAGAGATCGAGGCGAAGATCCTCAGGCTCGAAAAACGCCTCGCCGCGTTGGAAGCGGGTTGATGACGCACGCGAGCTGCTCCCGTGGCGCTGCCTCAGGGGGGCAGTCGGGGACCTTCGATTGTTGGAGCGGCAGCTACGCTGAGCGTTCGTGGACGGACAACGCCAACGCCAAGCGCTCACAGCAGCCGAGCGAAGCCTCACCCATCTCGCCGCTGATCGGTTCGCCGACGCCCGGCGGGCCGCCTACCGGGCGGTGGAACTCGATCAGGTCGAGCTCTTCGCCACCCTGGGTTCGGCGGTCGATGCCGTGGCCGATGACCTCGAACGAGACGGCGCGGTCAGCCGGGAACATTTCGACTTGTTGGAGTCGTCGGTGGGATTGGGGCCATTGAACGTCCTGCTGGAACCTTTGCGCGCCCGAATCTCGGGGACGGCGACCCGAGTGAGCGACTACCACATCCATCTCAATGAGCACGGGGCCCGCCCGGACCCGGACCGAGGCGGCGTTGCCGTACATCGAACGGTACGTGGAGGCAGCCGCCGATCGCGGGGTCACCGACCTCGGTTTCACCGAGCACCTCTACCGCTGCCACGAGGCGCAGCCGGTCCTCGGACCGTTCTGGGAGGCCGAGCCTCGCGCTGATCTCGCCGAGCAGGCGGCTCGCGGCCGTCGCCGAGGATCTCATCCTCAGTCTCGACGACTACGTCGGCACCGTGGAGGCTGCCAAGGAGCGTGGATTGCCGGTTCGTTTGGGCCTGGAGGTCGACTTCTTTCCTGACAGCATCGGGGCCGTGACCGAGATGCTGGAGCCGTATCCGTGGGATTTCCTGATCGGTTCCGTGCACTGGATCGGGGGTTGGGGCGTGGACGACATCAGGGCGGCCCACGAGTTCGAGCGACGGGGTGTCGACCAGGCGTACGAGGATTTCTTCGCCCTCGAGACCGATTTGGCGGCCTCGGGGTCCGTGGACGTGCTGGCCCACGTCGACGTCGTCAAGAAGCACGGGCACCGTCCTGCCCGCGAACGCTTCGACCTGTACGAAGCGGTCGTGGCGGCTGCCGCGCCGATCCGGCACCGCCGTCGAAGTGTCGAGCGCCGGTCTCGTACAAACCGGTGGGAGAGATCTATCCGTCGCCGGCGCTGCTGGCCATGTTCTTCGGCAGGCGGGAGTCGGAATCACCCTGGCCAGCGATGCCCACCGCCCCGAGGATGCCGGCCGAGCCCACGAAGCAGCCGTGGCTGCCGCCCGACTGGCCGGTTACACCCAGCGGCTACGGTTTGACCGTCGACGACCGAGTCTCGTCGATCTCTGATGCGGGAGGCGCAAGCGGTGATCGTCGAGATCGTTGCCATCGGCACGGAACTGTTGCTGGGGCAGATCACCAACCGGAACGCAGCCACCATCGGTAGCCGCCCTCGCCGACGAAGGCTTCGACGCTCACTACCAGGTCGTGGTGGGCGACAACATGGAACGGATGGTCGACACCCTGCGGACTGCCATGGGTCGATCGGATGCCGTCATCATCACCGGCGGGATCGGGCCGACCCAGGATGACGTGACCCGCGAGGCCATCTGCGCGGCCACCGGGACGGAGCCTCCTGACGTCCGAGGAGTATGCCGAGACCCTCCGGACTCGGTTCGCCGCCTTTGGTCGTCAGATGCCCGAGAACAACCTGCGTCAGGCGCAATACCCGGAGGGGGCCGAGATGCTTCCCAATCCCAAAGGAACGGCTCCTGGTCTCTGTCCTCGACCACGACGGGGTCCTCCTGTTTGCGCTGCCGGGCGTTCCCGCCGAGATGAAGCTGCTTGCTGGCGGACCACGTGTTGCCGCGACTCCGCCGTTCCGCCGGGGTGACCGGCGTCCTCGTCAGTCGGATGATGCGGAGCTGGGGCCGATCCGAATCGAGCGTTGCCGAGATGCTGGACGACCTGTTCACGGCCTCCACCAACCCGTCGGTGGCGTTTCTGGCCTCCGGCGGAGAGATCAAGGTGCGGATATCGCGCCAAAGCCGCCAGAAGCGCAAGCGCCGAGGCCCTGATCGAGCCGATCGAACCGAGGTCCGAGCCAGGCTGGGGACCTCGGTATTCGGCAGCCGACGACGAGACCATCGGGGTGGTTCTCGCCCGACTGCTTCAGAGAGCGGGGATGGACGCTCGGCACGGCCGAATCCGCCACGGCCGGCAAGGTGGCCGCCGAGATCACCAACGTGGCCGGCAGTTCGGCCTTCTTTCGGGGTGGGGTCGTCGCCTACGCCACCGACCTGAAGGCCGACCTCCTCGAGCGTCCCGCGGTAGATCTCCTCGAATCTGAAGGGGTCGTGAGCGAGGCGACGGCCCTGGCCATGGCCGATGGTGCAGCCGAGTCTGCTCGGCGTCGACGTGGCAGTGTCCGTGACCGGTTCGGCCGGTCCCGACCCACAGGAGCGAACCGATCGGGACGATCATCATCGCGGTCCGGACACCCGAGGGCATCGGTGCTGCGCACGCTCACCCTGCCCGGGCGACCGAGAGCGAGTGCGGACCTATGCCACCACGGCGGCGCTTCACCTGACTCGGCTCGCCATCGAGGGGCTCTGGTGGCAACCGTAGGGCGAATCTTCGTCGGAGTCGATCTCGACGCCGACACCCGGCATGGCCTGGCCGCTCACCTGGCCGATCTGCTCCCGGCGCTGCCCGGACAGGTGGTCCCACCCGACAACTGGCACCTCACCCTGCGGTACCTCGGTCGCGCTCGACGACGTGACCTACGACCGACTTCTCCACGCTCTCGAGGCAGAACGTGACCCAACCCCGTTTCACGCTCTCGTTCGCGGGTCTGGGAGCGTTCCCGAAACCCGCCAAGGCGAGTGTGCTCTGGATGGGCGTCGGGGTGGGAGAACCGGAGTTGGAGTCGCTCTGCCGTCCAGGTCTCGGCCGCCTGTGCCGAGGTCGGGTTCCCTCCCGAAGAGCGAGCATTTCAGGCCCACCTCACTTTGGCGCGGATCCGGCGCCCCGTCGAGGTATGGTCGCTTCTCGAAGTCGAACCGATGCCCAGCCTGCGGATGACCGTCGATCGAGTCACCGTCTTCAGGAGCGATCTCTCCCAGGGTAAGCGCACGCTACGAACGGCTCGACTCCATCCTGCTGTGAGGCCGGCGAAGGTGCTTCCCATCGAACATCTGTTCGTGTAGGCTGGTCGCCACGCACCGAAACTGTCACACCCGAAACGTACGTTTTGGGAAGCGCCTCTCGAAGAGGCCAACCAGGAAGTTGATAAACGATGATATGGAGCGAAGGTGGACCGCGACAAGGCCCTCGAGACAGCCAAGGCCCAGATTGAACGTCAATTCGGCAAGGGCGCCATCATGAAGCTCGGCGAAGCGCCCAGCCGAAGGGCCGACGCCATCTCCACCGGTGCCCTTTCGGTCGACCTTGCCTTGGGAATCGGCGGGATTCCGCGAGGACGGGTCGTCGAGATCTACGGGCCCGAGGCGAGCGGTAAGACCACGCTTGGCACTCCACATCATCGCCGAGGCGCAACGCAACGGTGGGATCGCTGCCTTCATCGACGCGGAACATGCGCTCGACCCCGAGTACGCCCAGGCGTTGGGGGTCGACGTGGACGAGCTACTCATCTCCCAGCCGGACACCGGCGAACAAGCGTTGGAGATCGCCGACACGCTGATACGATCCGGCGCCCTCGATGTCGTTGTCATCGACTCGGTGGCGGCCCTGACCCCTCGTGCCGAGATCGAAGGCGAGATGGGTGACAGCCACATGGGTCTCCAGGCCAGGCTCATGTCTCAGGCGCTTCGCAAGTTGACCGGATCACTCAACCGATCACAAACCACGGCCATCTTCATCAACCAGCTCCGAGAGAAGATCGGTGTGATGTTCGGGTCCCCCGAAACGACACCTGGCGGTCGAGCCCTCAAGTTCTACGCCTCGGTGCGCATCGACGTCCGTCGGATCGAGGCCATCAAGGACGGCCAAGAGAACGTCGGAAACCGGGTGCGGGCCAAGATCGTCAAGAACAAGCTGGCGCCACCCTTCCGGCTCGCCGAGTTCGACATCATGTTTGGCGAAGGAATCTCCCGGGAAGGAAGCCTCCTCGACGTGGCGGTGGAACAGGGTATCGCCAAGAAATCCGGCGCCTGGTACAGCTACGACAACGACCAACTCGGTCAAGGCAGGGAAGCTTCGAAGAAGTTCCTCCGTGACAACCCGGAGATCGCCGTGCAGCTCCAGGATCGGGTGCTTCGTGCCGTCGGATCTGATCGCGACGAAGAAGACGAAGCCGTCGCCGAAGAGACTGCCGAGACCCAGGAGACGCTCACCGAAGAGAAGTAGCGCGTGGAGCGGCGAGTGTTCGACGAGAAAGGGCGGGGTTTCGAGAATCCCGCCCTTCCTTTTCGCGCTCTGTCGGGTACGATGCGAGCAAGACAACTACAACAAACCATGGAAGTTCTACAGACGATGAGGTTCACGATGGCGACAGGGAGTACACCTTCTAGAGCAGGCTGACCCCTTCCCCTCTTCTTCGCCGGCCTTTCGGCGAACCGATCTCTGTAGTTCTGCCGGAAGGCAGGGCAGTAGATGTGTTTCCAGCAATAGTTGGACTAGTGGTGCTGTTGGTGGCAGCGCCCGCCGGCTATTTCTTCGCCAGAGCCATGACCCGCCGTTCGAAGGTCGGGCGCCGAAACGAGTTCAGAGCAGATCCTGCACGAGGCGCGGCTCGAAGCGCAACGCATCCTGAGCAGGGCCGAAGAAGAGGCTCGGTCCTCCGCCGAGACCTACCGGGATCGCGAGGACGCCACGCTCGAGCATCGCAGCGCATCGAGGCGAAGACTTCGGAGGAGCGACTCTCGCAGCGTGAACAAACGCTCGAGCAGCGAGCCGCCAATCTCGCCCAGCGTGAACAGATGCTCCTCAAGCGTGAAGAGGAAGTGCGGTGACGCCCGCGCCGAGGCAGAGCACATCAAGGAGGATGCGCGCGCCAACCTCGAGCGCCTGGCCGGGTTCGACGCCAAGGCCGCCAAGGACGCTCTCCTCGCCGAAGTCGAGGACGAAGCCCGGCGAGAGGCCATGATCCTGGTCCGGGACATGGAGAGCAAGGCCCGGGAGGAGGCCGACCGGCGGGGCAGGCGGATCCTCACCACCGCCATCCAACGCCTGGCGAGCGAGGTCGTGTCGGAGACGACCGTCTCGATGGTTGAGCTTCCCAACGACGACATGAAGGGCCGGATCATCGGCCGAGAGGGCCGCAACATCCGGGCTTTCGAGGCGATCACCGGCGTCAACCTCGTGGTCGACGACACGCCAGAGGCGGTGTCGGTGTCGTCGTTCGATCCGGTCCGCCGCGAGGTGGCGCGACTCACGCTCGAAACGCTCATCGAAGATGGTCGCATTCATCCTGCCTCCATCGAGCAGTTCTTCGAGAAGGCGCAGGCGGCGGTGGAGCAGAGCATCCGAGACTCGGGCGAGTGGGCCTTGCTCGAGGTGGGGATCTCGCGGATGCACCCGGAACTCGTCACCCTGCTGGGAAGGCTCCAATACCGCACCTCGTACGGACAGAACGTCTTGAAGCACTCGGTCGAGGCTGCGCACGTCGCCGGGATGCTCGCAGCCGAACTCGGTGTCGACGTCGCCGAGCGTCAAGCGGGCATCTCTGTTGCACGACATCGGTAAGGCGGTGACGCACGAAGTCGAGGGATCGCACGCATTGATCGGATCTGAGATCGCCCGACGGTTCGGCGAGGACCCTGCCATCGTCCACGGCATCGAAGCCCACCACAACGAGGTGGAGCCCGGACGCTATTGGCAGTGTTCGTGCAAGCGGCGGATGCCGTGTCGGCGGCTCGCCCCGGTGCCCGCCGAGAGACGCTGGAGACGTATGTCCGTCGCCTCGAACGGCTCGAGACCCTCGCCAACGACTTCGATGGAGTCGAGAAGGTCTTCGCCATGCAGGCGGGTCGCGAAATACGGGTGGTCGTCGATCCTGGGAAGCTGGACGATCTCGGGGCCTCCGACCTGGCTCGGAAGATCTCCAAGCGGCTCGAAGATGAGCTGCAGTATCCGGGTCAGATCCAGGTGACCGTGATTCGTGAGTTCCGGGTGACCGACTACGCTCGTTAGCCGCCATGGCTGAACCGACGCTGCTTCCCAATCCCACCGTTCGAACCACCGAGCGGCGCCGGCCGACGCGCCAGGGCAAGACCTACTTCGTGCGCACCTTCGGGTGTCAGATGAACGATCACGACTCCGAGCGGATCGCCGGCCTCATGGAGGCCGACGGGATGGCTCCGGCGTCGTCTTACGAAGATGCCGACGTCGTGTTCGTGAACACCTGCACCATCAGAGAGAACGCCGACAATCGTCTCTACGGCACGCTCGGCCACATCAAGCAGTTCAAGGACGCCGATCGCCGGGCAGGATGCTGATCGTGGGAGGTTGCGCCGCCCAGAAGGACCGAGACCTCGTGCGAGAGCGGGCCCCCTGGGTCGACGTGGTGTTGGGCACCCACAACATCGACCGGCTGCTCGACCTCATGGATCACGCCCAGGAGTGGGGGCCGGTCACCGACATCGTCGAGGAACTCGAAGAGATGCCGTCGGCGTTGCCGGTCCGTCGCGAGATCGATCACGCCGCGTGGGTGACCATTCAGGTCGGGTGCAACAACACCTGCACGTTCTGCATCGTTCCGTCGGTGCGTGGCAAGGAGATGAGCCGGCGGCCGGGCGACATCATCCGAGAGATCGAGCGCTTCGCCGACGAAGGGGTGGTGGAGGTCACGCTGCTCGGCCAGAACGTCAACACCTACGGCCGCGACCTGGCCATCGACGGGAAGCGTCGTCCGATCTTCGCCGAACTGCTGCGGCGGGTCGGGGAGGTGGAGGGCATGCGCCGGATCCGCTACACCAGTCCCGCATCCGGCCGACTTCAACGAGGACGTCGCCCAGGCGATGGCCGAGACCGCCGCCGTGTGCGAACAGCTCCATCTTCCGCTCCAGTCCGGCTCAGATCGGATCCTGGCCAAGATGCATCGTGGGTTACCACACGAATCGGTTCCTCGACCGACTGGCGCTGGCCCGCAGCTACATGCCGACGTCTGACTGTCTTCGACCGACATCATCGTCGGGTTCCCCGGCGAAACCGATGACGACTTCGAAGCAGACCCTGGCGATCGTGGAGGCAGGCCCGGTTCGACTCGGCGTTCATGTTCCAGTTCTCACCCCGTCCGGGTACGGCCGCTGCCGAACATGTCGGATCATTTCGTGCCCCAAGAGGTGATCACCGAGCGGTTCGGGCGTCTCGTCGAGCTCCAGAACGCCATCACCTTCGAGAAGAACCGAGAAGACGTCGGCAAGCGCATGGAACTTCTGGTGGAGGGCCCCTCCAAGCGGGATCCCGACGGTGGTGGCGGCCCGGAGCCGTGGCGGCAAGATGGTCCACGTGCCGGGGGTGTTCCCGACCGGGCCTTCCTCGACCGCCGACATCATCGATGGGCAAGCCGCACCACCTGGTCGGGAGGCCGGCCTGACCGCCACCGGGGTGGTGGCCATCGTCGGCCCGACCGCCACCGGCAAGTCCGAGCTGGCGCTTCCGCCTCGCCGAAGAGCTCGACGGCGTGATCCTGTCGACCGATTCGATGCAGGTGTACCGAGGAATGGACATCGGCACCGCCAAACCGAGCGAAGCGGACCAGGCGCGGGTCCCGCATTTCATGATCGATCTCGTCGATCCGTCCGAGGACTTCTCGGTCGCCGAGTTCCAGGCGCTGGGCCGGGAAGTCCTGGACAGCCCACTCCGATCGGCTCGTGCTGGTGACGGGCGGTTCGGGACTCCATCTTCGAGCGCTGCTCGACCCGATGGAATTCCCGCCCCACGATCCCGACCTCCGAGCCTCGGAAATCGACGCCATGGAGCCCGCCGCGGCCCAGGCCGCCTTCGTGGCGGAGGACCCCGCACGCCGGCGAGGTCATGGATCTCGCCAACCCGCGCCGGGTCGAGTCGCGCCCTCGAGGTGGTGCGGTCTCACCGGAATGACACCATCGTTCCGCGGCACAGACCGCCGAGTACCGGGCGTTGCAGGTCCTACGAACCGTTCGTCCCTTTCGTCGCGAGGGGAGTGGACGCCGGGCCGGCGCTCGCGGCTCGGATCAGCCGTCGGATCGCCACCATGCTGGAGAGTGGCCTGGTGGACGAGGTCGCCGGGCTTGATCGACCGGCATGGGCACGACCGCCTCGCAGGCGGTGGGCTACAAGGAGCTCCTACCCCACGTGCGAGGCGAGCGCACTCTGGCCGCCTCGCGACGATCTGATCCGATCGACGCTCGGCGCTGGCCAAGCGACAACGGACCTTCTTCCGGAGAGACCCTCGCGTGCACTGGCTGGACGTGGCACGAGGATCCGGACGTGCGGTTCTCCCGGCTGCGGGCCAGTCTCGATAGGCTGGGGTGATGGACTTCGTGAAGATGCACGGTCTGGGCAACGACTTCGTGGTCGTGGCCGGTCCCTTGTCGGTGTCGGCCGAGGAGATCTCGGCGTGGTGCGATCGGCGGACGGGCATCGGGGCGGACGGTCTCTTGGTGGTCACGCCCCTCGCGCCGGGCCATGTGCGTATGGAGTATTGGAACGCCGACGGCAGGCGCGGCAGAAATGTGCGGGAACGGGCTCCGATGTGTCACCCGCTACGCCGTCGATCGCGGTTGGGCGCGGGCCGGACACCTTTCAGGTCGAGACGGCCGTGGGGAACCTCTCCGTCGAGATGCTGGATGACGTGACCGCCCGAGTCGAGGTGGGACGATGGGCGGTGGACCTCCGAAGCCGAGATCGTCGAGAATCGCCGGTTTCGGCGGGCGAGCGTCGGCAATCCCCACGTGGTGACGTTCGTCGATTCGGTCGACGAAGCCCCGGTCGAGGAGCTTGGCGGCGATGATCGAGGAGGCCACTCCGGGCGGTACGAATGTGGAGTTCGCCCAATCCGTCGACGACGGGGTGATTGCGGTGAGAACCTGGGAACGCGGCGTCGGCGAAACTCGGGCCTGCGGAACCGGGGCGGTCGCGGTCGCCTCGGTGGCGCTGACCGAACACCATGGTGCAACGTCAGCGACGATCCGGCTTGCGAGGCGGAGACCTTCAGGTGGACCTCGAAGGAGATCGTGCCTGGATCACGGGACCAGCCGTCTATTCCTTTTCCGGAACGTGGTGAGCGCTCACCGAAGCGACCGGAGGACCGAGACGACCTTTCCGAGGATCTCGACGCCTTCCCGATAGACCAGCGGAGCGTATGCCGGATTGGCTGCGTGGAGAATCACTGAGCCGTCCTTGCGTTCCAGCCGTTTCACGGTTGCCTCTTCACCTGTCGACCATCGCCGCGACGAGCTCACCATCGAGCGCATCGGGTTGCTGGTGCACCACGACGAAGTCGCCGTCGAGTATCCCGGCGTCGATCATCGAATCTCCCTGGACTCGCAACATGAAGATCGGCCCCGACCCCACCAGTGAAGCCGGCAGAGCGAATACGTCTTCGATGTCATGTTCGGCCAGGATCGGTGATCCTGCCGCGATCCGGCCGACGAGAGGCACTTCCCGGGTCGGCAGGGATCGTTGTTGAATCGCCACGGGAGCGGCTCCCGCGTCGACAACCTCGATGGCGCGGGGCTTCGAAGGGTCTCTCCTCAGATAGCCTTGCTTGACCAGGGTCGACAAGTGGCTGTGAACAGTCGATGGGGATGACAGGCCGACCGCGTCGCCAATCTCGCGAACCGCCGGTGGATAGCCGCGCTCGGAAACCGTGCGCTTGATGTAGTCGAGGATCTCCTGTTGGCGGGTACTCAGATCATCCATCGTGGTTCCCTTCGCGTCGAACACATGTTCCACAGGATACCGGAAGAGGTTTTCGAATACAAACATATGTTCGACTTGACAGCGAACAAATGTTCGGTATCATCATCCGCAGCGAACATCTGTTCGACCCGAAACACGGTCGGTTTCTTGTCACAGTCACTCCGTAAGGTGACAACAGCCGGCCCGCACAGCGGGTTGCGATCCAGAAAGGAGAGAATCATGGCAACACCTACCACCACCCTGTCACGGGTAGCGGTCTTCCTCACAGTGCTGGCCATGGCCATCTTCATTCTTCTCGCAGCCGGTGTGCAGGCCGGTGACGAGATCCGGCCGACGGAGACGCACGTCGTGGGGCAAGGCGAGACCTTGTGGGACATCGCCGCAGGGTTCACCGCTCCGGGCGACGACGTGCGCGAGACGCTATACGACATCCGCAGGATGAATCGCATAGACGGCTCGGTCATCTCCATCGGGCAAGCCGTAGTCGTTCCGAGCGGCTGACAGATCTCGACCGGGCTGGAGTAGCCGTGTGGGCGTCCTCGTGGGCGCCCACACGGGTGGGGCCGCTGGATCGAGCGCCAGACCTACTCCTCCGTTCACCTGGTCAGAACAGGTCGCCGTGGGGTACTCTCGTCGAGTATGCGGTGCCCGTTCTGTTCGCTCGATGATACGAAAGTCGTCGATTCGCGTCCTGCCGACCAGGGAAGCTCTATCCGCCGGCGCCGCGAATGCCTCGCCTGTGAGCGCCGATTCACGACGTATGAGCGCATCGACGCTCAGCTCATGGTCCGCAAACGGAGTGGGGTCGTCGAGCCCTTCCGGATCGAGAAACTCAGGCGAGGGTTGGAAAGTGCCCTGGCCGATCGCCCGGTTGCAGCCGGGATCCTCGACGAAATGGTGGCGAGCATCGAACGTGCCGCACAAGAACACGCACCGGTGGTGGACTCGGACGAGATCGGACGCGCCGTCCTACAGAATCTCCGGGAGGCAGACCAGGTGGCATACCTGAGGTTTGCCAGCGTCTACAAGGACTTCCAAGGTGCGTCGGATTTCGAACGCGAAATGGCCTCACTCGAGAGTTCGGGCGGCGACAGCTGACGAGCAATCATCTGAGGCGAGATGCGGCGTCGTCGATCTCGGCTTCGTAGCCGTCGAGAGCGATCGTCACTTCCTCGGCAACCCGTCCGAGTGGTTCGAAGAGCGCCGCGTGGATGTCGGTGCTGAGGCGGCGGATTTGATTGGCGTGCACTTGCGAGCGGAGTGGTTCGCCGTCCCGCAGGGCTTGCAGATAGGCGGGCGTTGCCGCCTCGATCGAGGCGAGGGCTTCGTCAGCGGAGCGGTGGTGGCTGTCGAGGGTTGGGTCGCTCGGGCAGGCGCTCGAGGGACCGTTCCGTTTCCGAGATCATCGAAGCGAGCTCGAATCCGACGTCTGCGACCTCAGTGATTCCGGCCTGGCGTGGGTAGATCGGGGAGGACGAATGCTCGAGCGAATACGAGTCGATAGGTGAGGGCGTCTCCGAGGCGTCGCCCCGTCGTGGTCGCGACGGAACCGGCCCGGATCAGGGCCCGGCCGGCGGCCTCCTGTTCGGGGTTTTCGATGAGGTGATCACCGGCAACAGTGAGGTCGCGCGCTGCCGAGTCGAGGGCGGTCATGGTCACGGCAGCGCTGGAGAGGTCGTCGCCGGTGCCGTCGACGTTGGCGACCAACGCAGCCACCTGCCTCGTATCGATGAGGGACTGGCGTGCCACATCGATGGTCTCCTGGGTGGAAAGAGCAGCGCGTCTGCCGATCGGCGGCCGGGTCGGGGCGGTTGACGATCAAGGCGCCTGCGGTCATCGCAATGATGACGGCCAGGATGATGAGTGCCGAACGAGGGCGTTTCTGGCTGAACGTGGGGGTGACGGGTTGCCAACTCGTGGCAGGCTCATAGGTATCGGTCGCTTCCCAGAGTCGCTCGATGAGGGTACCGGTGTTTTCGCTGGCGCCGCCCGAGCGGAGATCACTGAGCCTGGGAAGCAGATCGAATATGGACGGATTGCTGACGGGATCCGGTGTCGGGGCCTCGGGACGTCTTGGCGCCAGCCTCTCCTTCAGGGTGGAGAGATCCGGCAGAGCCTCGAGCAGTGACCCGAAGCGCTCCGGCAAAGGTCGGCCCGTACCTGATGGTCGGTCGTCAGGTGTCGGTTCGGTACGGCCTTCCTCTACCGGGATGGCCGTGGGGGCCGCTGGATCGAGATCGTATTGGAGCGGTTCGGGGTCCGAGAAGCCGAGAAGATCGAGGATCGGAAGCCGGCTACGAGAGCTCGGTACGAATTCGGCGGGTGAGGCTGGAGCGCGTCTTGAGCGTTTCTGTCATGCGCGGGGGCATCGTCACTCGGGGGAGCATGCTCGGGCGTTCTGTGCGACGAGTCTGGGACCGGGGACGCCGCACCGATCGGGGCGAGCGGTGGCGACCGCTGACGAGATCCCCTGGAGGGGTCGCTTCCACCTGAGAAACGGCATGCCCGAGAAGGCATGCGCCGCTACGGATAGTGACGGTGGCTTCGCACCTTGTACAGTAGCCCTGTGGCAATACCGCGCTCCATCGTGTCTCCACCCGATGAGCCCCACGGACTGTGTTCAATGAAGATTAGTTACTTGAAGCTCGATAGGGAACTACCCACGCCTCGTCATGCGCATTTTGGTGACGGAGGCGTCGATTTGTTTGCCCGCCAGTCCGTGGTGATCGAGCCCGCTCGGTGGGCGAAAGTACCCACCGGGATCGCCGTTGCCATCCCCGAAGGCTACGCCGGTCTGGTGGTGCCCCGCAGCGGATTGGCGGCCCGGCACGGCGTCGGAGTGGTGAACGGACCCGGGCTCGATCGACGCCGGGTACCGCGGTGAGGTGGCCGTACTTCTCATCAACCACGGAACCGAACCGTTCACCGTCGAGCGGGCCGACCGCATCGCCCAGCTTGGTCGTCGTTCCCGTGGTGAACCAGGAGTTGGTCGAAGTCGACGAGTTACCGCCGACTGGCCGGGGGAGTAGCGGATTCGGCTCGACGGGGTCCTAGGGTGCCCGCGCGGACGGCTGGTGTCCGGCTTTGCAGCATGTCGACTTGCAGATCTGGCACGTGGGCTATGATGTTGCGAGTTCGCGGAAGTAGCTCAGCTGGTAGAGCGCAACCTTGCCAAGGTTGAGGTCGCGGGTTCGATCCCCGTCTTCCGCTCCGGGGTAGCCTCACGGTTGGTTTCGTGAGGATGTTTCGGAGCCCCGAGTCGGCGACGTGGCCGAGTGGTTAGGCAAAGGTCTGCAAAACCTTGTACCCCGGTTCAATTCCGGGCGTCGCCTCCCCGACCGCCAGGTCGGAAAGCAAGCAATGAAATGAAATGGGCCCTTAGCTCAGGGGGAGAGCGCTTCCCTGACACGGAAGAGGTCACTGGTTCAAATCCAGTAGGGCCCACCAGAGAAGACCCCCGCCTGTCGGGGGTTTTTTCTGTTGTGGGTTCTTCGAAGGAACTCGGTTGGTGCGCGACATTCGGTCAGCTCGGGTGGGCAGATGGGTGGCCACCCCTTGGCTTGGAGCAAGGGCCGAACGACCATGGACTCCTCCCTGCGGACCCCAGGGGGCGGGTCAGAATCACGAACCCAAACTGCCATCAGGAAGACCCGGCTTCGCCCAGCACGTGGGCGGGCCCTTTCCCCCCGCATGGACTCCCTTGGATTCCCGTTGGGGACCTCGGTAGGGCGCGGGCCGGCGTGCCCGGATTACACCCCCGGGTGCTCGCTCCGGTCGGGTATCTCCAGCGCGGGAAGCGGCAGCCTTCGTCCAACACGCCGATGCCCTTCCAGCTCCCCAGCCGGCTCCAAGGTGAGCCGTCCAGGGCCCTGGGTGCCTTGACCGAGACCTACAGGGTCACCTCAGTCGTGTAGATGTTGTTGGTCTCGTTCGGTTCGTTGAAGCGGTTCGCGGCGTCGATCTCGCAGAAGAGGGTGAAGGTGGCCGGCAGATGGCGCTCCAGTCCTGGAAATCCGGAGCGGAGCGTCATCGTTGTATCTGCTGGGATGACCCCGTCGAGGACGAAGTTGGCCCAGGGTTCGAGGTCGCCGAAGCTAGGGGATCCGCATCCATCGGTCATACCGGTGACATCCACTGGTCCCCAGTTGGCGACGGTCACGACGAGACACAGTCGGTGGCCGCCGCACGTGTCGGGATCGGCGACCCGCTGGACGGTTGCTGAGAGGATTGCGAGGTCGGTTCCGGACGGTGCCGACGACGTCGCGGTGGAGTCGCGTGGAGACTCCTCCTCCGGGCCTTGTCCGATGTAGATCCCAACGCCGATTGCCACCACGACCAGTATGAATACGAACACACCCGGACGTTTCATTGCACTCATCCTCCATGCCAATACTCTTAGTCGACCACCGTGAACTCGCAATGGCCGAGCAGGGTCAACTCGTACTGCAGATGCCCCCTGCATCCAGCTTGTGGTGCAGCATGGACATCACGCACCTCCCATGGTCACGGTCCACTCCGCTCTCAACTCAAGTCTCCGCCGTTGCACGAGCCGCACATAGGGTCGATTGTCAATAGGCGTCCCATGACGTAGTGGGGTTTGGGGTACTCGGGCGGGTCCACGACGCCCGCCGTGGACCCGCAGCATGTCACGTATCGCCGGCACTGGGTCGCACATTTCGATCGGCCCAAGCTAGGCGACATGCGCGCACTTCCGGCGAACAGTTGGAGGTCCGACCTCTGATCGCGTAGCGCATGATCACACCTCCCCGAGCGGCTGGAACCCGTCCCAGATCGGCACCTCCGCGAGCGGGTTGCCGCGACCTGGCTGATCTGGAAGGAGTCGAAGGGTTCAGAGAATGACGGTCCGGGCTTGGAATAGAGCGGTTGACGTTGGTGCCTGGGCCGTCGCCGGCACGCTCAACGATCCGAACCTAAGCGGTGGAGAGCCAGGCACACGAGTTCTCTTCCTGGCCATTCGGGCCCGAGATACTTCGAGCGCTTTCGATGAACGACGATGGCGCACGGGAAGCGGAAAGCTGCGCCAAGGCCTCGTGGCGTCTCCATCAACGACGCTGGTGACGTATTCCTACCTGGAGCTCCGTCAGGAGGTCGAGCTCGAGTTTCCGTCTGTCCAGGTGTCCTCGCCGGCTACTTGCGCCGCCTCGGGAGCTACCGGGTAGCTTCAGGCTGTGACACAGGCGAAGTCCTCGACTTCTGCCTTGCCAAGCCCGGAGCTTGGCAGGACGAGCCGTGGGAGGGAACCGTGGTTGTCAAGGCCGACGAGAAGATCTTCTGCTTCTTTGGCAACCACAGCGTGGGCGTCAAGTGCGGCGCACGCGAGAAGGCCAAGTAATGGCTCCTCCGACATCCCGGCGACGCCGAACCGATGGCCCACATCGGTCGTGCGGGCTGGAACACCCTCCACCAGCGACGTGGGATCGACGATCGGGAGATTCTCGACGCCATCGACGATTCTCACTCTCGTCCTGTGCTGAGGAGGGCGTCGTTTTCGGCACCAAAGACCGTCGTCAGGGCGGGTGATTCCATCTCTCAGACGGAGCGCGCCATCACTCCAGGGCTTCGCAGACGGCTTCAAAATCTCCTTCTACGAATTCGAACGGCTGCTGGCCAGCTTGCCACAGGATGACGGGTACATCGTCCACGAGCTCGACGATGAAGTTGCCGGCATCGATCAATGCGTGGCCGCCCTGGGGAAGATCGATCCGATAGAACAACCCGTGTTGTGTCCACACTACGAAGAGGTCTTCTGGGTAGGTGAGGAACGTGTAGTGGGCGACAGACGACAAGGGACTTCTCCGGCTCTTCGGAGTTGTAGACGGTGCCGTCGATCGAAAGATGGAACTGGATACGGTCGAGTTCTCCCTTCTTGTAGAACTCCTTGGTCGTGAGGATCCAGTCCTCGGTGAGGCCGGCCTCGAAGTCACCGCAATCGGCGAGTACGCCATCCGTCGTGAACTCCTCGGTGACCATGACTGGCTGATCTGCGAAGGCCGCCGGTGCTGCGCCCATCGTCGTCACGACTATTGCGGCCACGAGTACGAGAAAACGTCTCATGACTTCCCCTTTCCTCGAACCGGGGGAGCGGGTGGGCGATGCAACCGACCCAACAAGCCGGGCCATCACGCCGCGAACCCGTCCTTGCTTGGAGAAGGAAACGTACCTCGAAGGCGCCGGCGCATGCCAGAGGCAAAGGGCACGATGACCTTTGCACAGCCATGTCAGCCGGTGACGCGTCACCAATCCAGGGTATTCCTACCGGGTGGTGATTTCGGGGATGTGGTCATGGTCCGCAATACCTAGGTGGGAGCGGTGACGGGTCCGGCTCCGACCTACCCGGACGCCTTCGATTTCACAGATTCCATGAACGCGTCGGTCGAATTGACTGCCGCGGCGCCCCAGGTGAAACCTCAGGCTGATCGCCATCTGGGACCGTCACCCAGGTCCCCGTCGGTGGCCGGAACGGCGTTTCCCTCTGCGCGAATCGGAGCCCACCTGCGAAGGTCGGCGATCCAGTCCGGTCAGCCGATCAGCGGTCGGGCCCGACGGCCGCCGCAGGCGCTTCCGCCGGGGGCGATGTCGCCGACGGCACTCGGTGATAGCCACCGATCGGCCGCTCGCCCTCCCGGCGGGGCTCATCCGCCGTGGCTACTCGTACCCGATGGCATAGGTCACGGTGAGCAGCACGACCACGCCCGACACGCCCGGCGAGATCGGGATGTCGAAGGATGCCGAGTCACCCTCGCCTCCCTGCATCATGCCTTGCGATGTCGTCATGAGCACCTTCTCGTGGATGTCGAGCACGTCGCCGAGCGGTTCGTCCGCCAGGGCAGCAAGGTCAGCTGCCCGTGTCTTCACGTCGGCCCAAGCCTTTTCTCGGGCCGGACCGATGAGGTCGGTGGGGTCGGCTTCGAAACGGACGCCCCAGGCCCGCACGTCGTCGCCGCCGGCAGCCACCGCGCTCGCCAAGATCTGGCCGACGGCCTCCACGTCGGGCAGCGTGACGCGATACCCGATGTGGGTCTCGTATCCGCCGATGATGGGGTAGTCCTCATAGAACGATCCGACCGAGAACTCA
Source organism: uncultured Acidimicrobiia bacterium (assembly GCA_963752075.1). Taxonomy (GTDB): domain Bacteria; phylum Actinomycetota; class Acidimicrobiia; order Spongiisociales; family JAENVV01; genus CBDUEV01. The sequence continues at coordinate 354,913 of CAVVWO010000002.1, read as the reverse complement.
GTCGATTGGATGTCGCTGGGAGCGACCCCGGCGGCGGCCAGGGCGTCGGTCATGGCCCGGGCGGAGGCGGTCGCCGCGCTGGTGGCTTCCCCCACCGTTGGCCGCCGGCTCGTGCTCCCCAGGTCGATGATGCACCGCACCGGCTCGGAGTACTCCGAACCCATGCCGCCAACCGTGATGCTCCGGTTCGTGACCTCGGCGGGATTCAAGGAAACCGGGCCCGTGGTCGTGATGGGCGAGGCGACGGTCGGCGTCGTGGTCACCTCTTCGGACAGCGTTTGAGCGGCTACCACCGCCTCGGTGGCGCCGGTGGGAGGTTGGGACGCGTCCTCGACTCCAGCACACCCGACAAACAACAGAGCGGCAACCGTTGCAACGAACACTCGCTCCATCCCACACCTCCTTCGCTTCCATTTTCTGCCCACTGCGACCCGCCGATCAGGGGCAGGTGACTCTGGTTGGCCCGATGCCCTGCCGATCATGAACGAACGACGCCCGGGGCGGCCGAGATGCCCGAAGGTCCCGCGAGACGGGCAGTCCTGGCCCAAACGAGCCGGCACCACCACGCCGGGACCGCGACCTGTTCGCGTTGGTGGTGCCGCTCTCAGCGGTTGAGACGAGCTGAAATGCCTGCTTGTCTAGTCATGTTGTGCTGATCTCCCATGACGCGCGATTCGTGTTCATCAAGACTCGCGGGACGGCGGGAACGAGCGTTGAGATCGCTTTGTCTGGCTGCATGGGTCCTAGAGACGTGATTACCGGGCTCAGTCCGGGAGACGAAGAGCTACGCCGTGAGTGCGGAGGATGCGGACCCCAACACCACCATCTACCGATCTCCAAGTGTCGTCCGGAGGACTGGAGGTGGGGGATGCGCCACCATCGCTTCTCCAAGTTCTGGAACCACGCCCCGGCCGCAATGGTGCTTAGGTTCCTCCCGGCCGTTTGGGAGGAGTATTTCTCGTTCACGATCGAGCGGAATCCGTGGGACATGGCTGTTTCGACCTATTACTGGCTGACCCGTCAGCACCCTGCCCCTTCTCCATTCTCGAGGTTTGTTGCTTCGCCACGGGTCGCAGAGGGGTCGAACTGGCCGCTCTACACGATCGATGGAGAGGTGGCGGTTGATCGCGTGATCAAATACGACTCGTTGAGCGAGGAGTTCTTCGAATTGGCCGAGCAGTTTGGCCTTTCCGATGTTCCGCCTCTCCCGAGGGCGAAGAGCGGGTACCGGCCGGCGACTCCGTACCAAGAGATGTAGGACGAGCGATCCCATCGACGGATTGCCGACGTGTTCAGCAATGAGATCGAGTTCTTTGGATGGTCCTTCGACCGACCCGGCCCGGCTGACGGGTAGCGACAGATACGAACTGCGTGGCACCCGTCGTCGTTGATGAGGGCGTGTTTGTCTACCGCCGCAGCAGTGCCGCTCGATGGAGGAAGGCCGCCATCTGGGCCCGGGTCACCGTAGCGTGAGGGCAGTACCGATCGTTCTCAGGTGGATTGCACCCGGTGGTGACTTCGCGTTGACCGAGGGCATTGATGTCCGCCTCGTGCGGCGACCCGGAATCATCGGCGAAGAGGTCCGTTGCCGAAGCAGGGAGGTCGTACGCCCGCACCAGGAAGGAAGCCATCTGGGCACGGGTCACACCGGATGCAGGACAGTATCGGTCGTTGGTGGGCGGGTTGCAGCCCACCGTGATCTCGGCAAACCCGATGGAGTTGATAGCGGCCTCATGGAGGGAGTTGGCATCGTCCCAGAAGAGATCGATGGCGGTCTCGGGAAGGCCGAGGGCCCGGGCAAGGAACGTGGCCATCTGATCTCTGGTGACTTCGTCATCAGGACAGAAACGATCGTTCTTCGGTGGGTTGCATCCCTGGGTGATGCCTTCCTCGACCAGCCAGTTGATGTCGTCTACGAACACGGATCCGGCGACGTCGACGAAAGACGACTCCGAACTCGGTGGTGGTGGGGCCGACGGTGGCGGCGGCGGAGTGGCGGGGGGTGCGCCGCCGCTGAAGTACGCATCGAGTTGTTCGGCCTGGAACGTTCGACCCGCGTCGTTGGCATGACACGAGTCGTCTCCCACCATGGTGGCGTCGAGTGGACCTACTGTCGGCCCTTCGAGAGCGAGACCCTCGTCGACGAGGTGGTCGGCGATAGAGCGCGAGATCGCCGGACCGTATTCCCCGCTGAGAGAACACACGATGCCGGAATAGTCATTCATAGCGGACACATGAATGAGAGTCCCGGGCGCAAGAGCCTCGATATTGGCGATGATCGTCTCACCTGCGGCCAGATCGGCCGCGCTGGCGACCGAATTGCCCGAGTCCTTGACGCATAGCTCAACCCAGATATCGGTGGTCTGAGGGTTTACGGCCAGGCCGGCTTGGAAGAGGTCCCAGTATTTGGAGTCGATATTCTCCCACTCGTAGATGGCGCCGCCGCCGTAGCCCGCCACCGCCTCTGCATGCCAATAGCCGTCGGCCCCGATGAGTTCGATGCCCGAATAGACGTCGCGGGTTTGCGAGCATCCGACCGCACCAACCATGCCATCAGCGGCTTGAGCGGGACGACCCGAGGCGGGGATGAGGCCGAGAAGAGTGGCGATGAGGACGGTAACAAGCGCGACCGAAGTCTTGCGAGGCATGACAATCCTTGTGTGTGGGGGGAGGCGGGGAGCCCGAGGAAGGCTCACAACGCCCTCAGTCTGCCAGATCCAAGGTTGCAGGAGCAACATCTCGAGGTTAACGGCGCCCTAAATCGATCCGGACGAAACCGAGGGGACCCCTCCCGGGCCCCCTCGACGGGATATCATTGTTTGGCGACGTGTCGCCCCGAGCTCTAGTTGCCGAGCAAGCCTCCGAGGCCTTTCTTGGCGGCGTCCATCGCGCCCCCTGCGGCGTCCATCGCGCCGCCGGCTGCGTCTCCGCCGCCTTCGAGGAGGCCAGTCACCTGGCTGGCGATCGGCGCGGGCAGTTTGTCGGAAATGAACGAAACGACCATGCCGACTACTTCCTGCACCTTGTCGGCGGGCAGGCCGGTTTTGTCGGTGATCTGAGCGATGAGTTGTTCCATCGATGCTCCTTGTCTGGCCCGGAAGAGCCGGGCGTCCCTGGGATGAGATGGTAGCCGCCCACGATATGGCCCCAAGATCGCGATATGCGGATGAGCCAATCTGCGGGGAAAGGGGGAAGAACCCGGTGCACAGTGCATACAACCGTGGCACAATGCACGAACAGGCAGGCGAAGAAGGAGCTGTTGAATGGCAATGAGTACGGAACATAAGGCTGCGCTCGCCGAGGGGCGACGACAGTCGCGAGACATCAAGGCGTACCTGGCTGCGCTCGAGAGCCGAAGGCCCGGTAGACCGGTCACCGTGGAAAGCCTCGAACAAAGAGTCTCCACTCTCACAGAGAAGATCGAGACTGAACCCGACCCGCTTCGGCGAGTCGATCTGGTTCAAGCCCGCATCGACGCAGAGAAAGCTCTCGCTGCGGTGGGTCAACGCGTCGATTTTGGTGAGCTTGAGGCCGGCTTTGTCAAAGTTGCGAAGTCCTATTCCGAGCGCAAGGGCATCACCTATACAGCGTGGCGTGAGGCTAATGTGCCAGCCGAAGTACTAAAAAAGGCTGGTATTCCACGCACCCGAAGGGGCTAGTTATCCCCATCCGAGCTCGTGCAGGCGAGCGTCATCGATCCCGAGATGGTGGCCGATCTCGTGGAGGACGGTTTTTCGGATCTCCGACCGCAGCTCGGCGCGGCGACAAGCCAAGCGCCAGGTGAGGCTCACGGAACACGGTGATCGTGTCGGGCATCGTCCCGAAGTAGTCGATCCCTCGCTCGAGGAGAGAAACTCCTTCGTAGAGGCCGAGGAGGCCTTCGCCGGACGGGTCTTGCGCGACGGATGGACGGGCCGCCGTCTCGACCATCAAGTTATCGATCCGTTCGACGACCCACTCGGGCAGCTCCTCGAGTGCCTCGTCCACGATCCTGTCGAATTCTGCAGGGGTCATACCGGTATTCAATCACGGATCCGCCGCGAAACGGTGGTGGACACCCGAAGGCTCCGCACCAGCTAGCCGGTCAACGGGGCGACCGAGAACACAACATGGAACGGAACGCAGTAGATCACCACGGTCCCGTAATCCTCGAGGTCGAGGTCATCGGGGATCTCGTAGTTCTGGGAGCCGACGTTTCCTTTCAGAGCGCCGAGGTCGACGTAGCCGGCCTCTGTCACATCCGCCCGACCCGACACGCTCGTGGCGGGCGTCAGGATGACATGCAGATCGGGTCCGTTCGTCACCTCGAAATCCTCGAAGCGGAGCACTCGGCTGCCGTCTTCGAGTTCATAGATCGTGGCCGAACCAGAACCTCGGTGGAGATCGTCGGCGTCGGCGAACTGTCCGGCCAAGACCGTCACCGGTTCGGGCGTTTCGGGCATCGGTTCGTCAGTCTCAACGGTTGGCTGAGCGGCGGCCTCGACCATTTCGGCTTCGACCTGCGCGATGCTCATGTCGTCTGGCACCTCGGCCGAAGCGGCCATTGGGAATGCCTCGTCCACCTCGGTGTCCAACAACAAAGGTGATCCCAACCACCATCCGGCGACCAGTGCCGGGATTCCGATCGCGACCAACGCGATGATGACCCACCTCCGATTCATGATTTCCTCCTCGCAGAAACGTTACCCGGGGAACATCCGGTTCCAGTGGCTGGCTTCCCGACCGGGTGCGAGTTCCCGAACTGTTCACGATTCCGCACGTCCTCTCGGAAGGAGCGTTGCCGCCGGCTGGTCAGGCGGAGGGCAACGACAGCCTGAACTCGCTGTGATCGTCGACCCGGTGATAGGTCAAGGTGCCATCCATGAGTTCGGCCAACTGGCGGGCCACCGAGAGTCCCATCCCGACCGAACCTTGAATCCCAGGGGAGGTTCCCGCCCGGTAGTACGGTTCGAAGATGGCCTCCATTTCGTCTGCAGGGACGCCTGGTCCGTCGTCGAACACAGAAAGGACGGTGGTGACGGGCCCATGGGCCTGCAATATCGAGACCTGCTCGCCGCCGTACCGCTTTGCGTTGGTGAGGAGGTTCCTCATGATCTGCCGGAACCGCAGGGGGTCGGCCAAGACCTTGGCGTCGTCGACACCGGACAGGCCGACGTTGGTCCAGGTTTGGCCAGGACGGCTCAGGACCGTGGCGAGTTCATCAGCCACGGTCATCTCCTCCTTCAGGAGTGACAGCGCTCCGATGTCGGCCCGAGCAGCAACGAGGAGGTCTTCGACGATCTGGGCCATGTCGTCGCTTTGATGGCGGATGTACCCGACGAGTTCCTTCCGCTCGGTCTGCATCGAGATCGTGAGCGCTCTCGTCCAACAACGCTGCGCTGACGTTGACAGCGGTGAGCGGAGTCCGAAGCTCGTGGCTGATGGCGGCCAGGAACTTGTCCTTGGATTGAATCAGTTCCTGGGTGCGTTCCTGTGCTTCGGTCAGATCGGTGATGTCGACCATTCCGACAACGACCCTCCTGAGGTCGAGGGCCCCAAGGATTCGAGGGGCACCCCAATGGAGGATCGCTTCGAGGCGTTCTCCATCGGTCCGGGAGCCCGACACCCTCGTGACGGTGAGATCTCGATCGTTCCAGAGACCCTCCACCTGGTCCCTGATCGAAGTCAGGGTATCGGCGGTGATCGTGGTCGGATCGAGGGGGCCGAGAAGGTCGGCTGTGCTCGCTGCGCCAAGCATTTCGACGGCGGCGGCGTTGGCGTCGAGGATCCGTATCAGCGATGCGGCGTACCGAAGCTGGAGGGGGTGTTCGTCGAGCCAGGCACCAAGGTCGGTGATCTCGGCGCGGCGGAGCCCGTTCAACCACTCGCCGACCGCGGAGAAGTCCTCCTCCATGAAGGCGATCGGTGCACGGTGGACCAGGCTTCCGTAGTGAGCTTCGCTCCGTTCGAGTGCTTCACGCACTCGGCGGTGGTCGGTGAGGTCCCGGAAGCTCAGCACGGAGTTTCGTTCATCTGGAGTGGTCTGGATGGGTTCGAGGTTGCATTCGATGGGCGTTTCGTGACCGTCGGATCTGATGACAACCCCGCTCAGACTGCGGAGGGTCCGGCGCATCTCGATCGCATCGAGCAGCTCTTCTCCGGCATAGCGGGTTCCCTCGACCACGAACGAGAACCGATCCATGATCGGCGTCTCCAGAAGTTCTCGTTCACTGTTGCCGAGCAAGGCCAGCGCCACCCGATTGGCCAACACCACGCGACCTTCTCGGTCGAGCCGGCACATACCGTCGTTCGTGGCATCGAGTGTGGCCCGCAACCCGTCGCGTTCTCGTCGTAGATCCGTGTTGGCGGCGGTGCGGACGCGCTCGTTGAGCTCTCGCATCTCCTCCGACGAGATCTCCAACGAGCGTTCGCTGATGCGCTGCGACCTCTCGGCGTCGTCGAAGGCTTCCGAAACGGTCGCAAGGAAAGAGACCCACCCGTCGAGGTCGCCGGGGGGCTGGTCGACCTGGAGGCCGGCTCGGCGGAGTTGCCGCCGAAGGATCGGGTTCAGGCCGTCTCGGCGTAGTTGGTGACCGTCATGGTCTGATTGTGGAGGTCGCATGTTCCGTCATGGTTGGGAGAGATCTCGCCGTACGAATAGAAGCCCAGTTGAGATGCTCCGGGTGGGAGGACGTGGAGGGTCGCCTCCACCTCTTCTACCGCTCGGGAGCCGAGGATCAATCTGCGACCGACACAGGAGATGGCTATGGACAGAACATCCCCGAGTTCTCCCAGTGGCATCGCCGGGGCAAGCGCGTTCTCCGCGGCAACCTCCGCTCCCGTGATCAGGCGATCGAAGTGGGCGTGCATGAGCTGAGCGATGTGGCCCTGGGGCACGTCCCCCGCGAACGTCAGTGATTGATCCTCCTCCGACACAGCCAGAATGGTTCGGACGATCGTTCGTTCTGGCTCATTCGGGTCATGCACGGCCAACGGGTAGAGGAGCGCCGAGGCGGGCAGTTCGTCGGCCAGATCCCCGAGATACCGTTTGTACAGTTGGAGCGCTGGTTGACCGTCGAGTTCGAACAGGACTGAGCCTCGGGAGCGGGTCACGTAGCGTTCGGGTCCGAATTTCGTCCATCCGCCCATGCTTCCCGAGCCGACGACGAACTTGTCGCCGTAGAACCCGAGGGCCGCCACCATCCCTGAAGCAAGCTGGCCGCCACCGATGACCCACGTGTTTTCGAAGCGGGAGCCGTCGCCGGCCAGGCCGCCGGTGACCACGGTATCTTCGCCGACCGTCTCAACCAATCCACGCACCAATTCTGAACCGTTGACCCCGAGACCGTCCGAGAGCACGAATACCGCCCTCAGATCGGCATCGGCGAGCTGTCGCCCGACCTCTCGCCCGGCGCTTCGAGAATGCTCGAGCTGCGATACCGCGGCGCTCGCCGATCGGACAGTGGTCGCATCGAACTCGGCGATGGCGACAGCCATGCTGCCCTCGCGCAGCCGTTCTCCGCTGATCTCCCCGGCCGATGAGCATCCGATGATCTGAGCAAAGGGCAGTCGGCGTGCCAATTCGGCAAAGGGTTCTTGATGGTCGCGAAATGACGGGTCTGCAAAGGCAAAGACGGCCGTGGAGGCATGCGACGACTCAGGGATGGCGGATGACCAGCCCGAGATGGGGTCGTAGGTGATGTTTGTCACGTGCAAGATGGCGCCTTCTAGAAGTCTCAGTCTCTATCGGTTCCTCACCTGGCCGCCTGAAGCGTCTCACCGGCGAAGGCGTCGGTTTCGTTTGAGGCGGATCGGAAGCAGTGAAGTGGTCGCGATAGACGAGCGAGCCGGCGAGCCCATGTACCCGCTGCCGGTCTCGACGGCCCCGGATTTCCTGCCGCTGGTCCCGTCGAACTGACGTAGGGCAGGGCTGCGACCCGGCGAAGCACCCTGTTTTGGGTGGTGCGTCTCGCTACTGGAGAGCGCGTTTCAAGAAGGCGGCCATTTGCCCGCGAGTGACGGGGGCGTCGGGGCAGAAGAGGTTGGTTCCGCAGCCTTTGGTGATGCCGGCGGTGGCGAGTTTGGCGATGTCGGTTTCGAAGACGGACGTGTCGTCGTCGGTGAAGGTGATGGCCGGGTCGACTTCGGTCAGGTCGAGGGCGCGGACCAAGAAGGCGGCCATTTGTCCGCGAGTGACGGGGGCGTTGGGGCAGAAGAGGTTGGTTCCGCAGCCTTTGGTGATTCCGGCGGTGGCGAGTTTGGCGATGTCGGTTTCGAAGACGGAGGTGTCGTCGTCTGTGAAGGTGGTGGCCGGGTCGACTTCGGTCAGTGGGAGGGCGCGGACCAAGAAGGCGGCCATTTGTCCGCGAGTGACGGAGAGGTTGGGGCAGAAGAGAGTCTGGGCGGTGTTGCACCCTTTGGTGATTCCCTCGCCGGCCAGCCAGATGATGTCGGGTCGGAAGACCGAGGTGTCGACGTCGGTGAGGCGCAGGTCGATGGTGTCGAAGATGAACTGGAGGTCGGTTTCCGACAGGGTGAACACGTCGGCGCCGGTGGGCTGGTCGGTGGTGATGGCGGGGTACCAGGTGGTGACATAGATGTCGCGAGTGCAGTCTTGGTAGCGGAGGTAGAAGGCGGTGCCGGCCAGGCCGGCCAGGGTGTAGTTGCCGTCGGCGTCAGTGACGGCGCTGGCCACGGTGATCGTCAGGTTGGCGGTGGGGACGGCCTCGACGCAGATGCCTTCCACCGGCCCGAAGCCATCTTCGAGGGTGCCGAGCAGCAGGCCGCCGTTGCCGTATTCGACACTTCCATCGATGCTGCCGGTGTTGGCGGGGGCGGTGACCGGGACCAGAGTGGCGCCGTCGGCGACCGGGTCGTCGGTGTAGGTGTCCGACCCGTACCAGGCAAACGAGGTGATGGAGACGAAGATGACCCAGTAGTCGCCGGTGGGGAGGCCACCGATGGTGTAGGAGCCGTCGGCGGCGGTCTCGGCGACGCCCAGGGAGGCCTTGGCGATGTTGGTGAGGCTCCAGTTGGGGTGTTCGGCGACGGCGAGGACGAAGCCGCCTTCGACCGGGTTGCCGTCGAAGTCGGTGACGACCCCCGAGATGGTGCCGCCGTCGGTGCCCATGGCCTTGTCGACGGTGGTGGTCTGGTCGGCGACGACGGTGACCGGGGACGAGTCGGCGTAGCTGAGCGTGTCTTCCCACATGAGGGCGACGTGGGCGCCGGTTTCCTCGGCGAAGAGGATGTGATAGTCGCCGGGCGGGAGTTCGATGCTGTAGGTGCCGTCGGGGCCGGTTTCGGCTTCGCCGGCGCTGTCGAGGGTGGCGGCGTCGGTGAAGAAGGCGGTGATCGCTTCGAGCTTGGCGCCTGTGCCGGTTTCGGTGACCGTGCCCGAGATGGTGCCGAGTCCGTGGGCGGCGGGTTGGGGGCCGAGGCTGGTGGGCGCCGGGCACTCGCCGGCGATGCGTTGCAGGGTTCCGGCCAGTCCGGGGCAGTCTGCAGGGGCGGCCGGTTGGGCGGCTCCGGCGGCGGGGACGCAGCAGGGAGGCGAGCAGGACGAACACGGCGGCGAGCAACAAGCGGCGGCGATGCGTCGAATCCATGGTGAGCGTTTCGGCGGTTCGGGGTGCCGGCTGGAGCCTTTTCCGGCCTGGGAGGCGATGGACCGGCTTGGCCGGTGTCGTGGTCCGGCTACAATTCCCGGTCCAGCCCGACCCAATCACGGCTGGGGCGATTAGCTCAGCGGGAGAGCGCTGCCTTCACACGGCAGAGGTCACTGGTTCGATCCCAGTATCGCCCACCACGAGAATACCCCGTCCCTATTGTGCCTTTCGGGTTCCGCCAGGATGCATCTCGATCACCTTGGCCGCTGGTGGGCGCATGGTGGGCGCTTCAACAGCGGCAACTTGAAGGTCGATAGCCTCCGCAGCCAGGTCAGTGATTCCAGGACCCATGTGCCCGTACACCTCCCAGGTGGTGGAGTACTTCTCGTGCCGCATCGCCGCCTAGGCGACCTGGGTGTTGGCTCCAAGCTGGACGAGGGCACCCATGGTGTGGCGAAGAACGTGTGTCTTGCCGTTGATCTCTGGCCTTCCGATGGCTGCAGCCGCCGGTGGGGGCGCGTTGCTTCCGAAGTCGGTCCTTTTCGCGGTGCGCGGGGTCGGCTTGTCGGCGACCGCGTCGGCTCCGTTCCTGACACTCAGACGAGCAGTACACCTGGTCGGCTCGTCCCCGGCGCAATTGGGCAGGCTTTGCCGTTTGGCCCGTCCGATGAACGGGTGGCTCTGTTCTCCGTCGACGATCCTAGGACCTGGTCGAAAGAAGTTGTTGGCCACGTTTCCGCACAAGCTTCCCAACTCAGAGGAAGAGCGACAGACACGAGTGATCTGGCGATCCACCAAGACGAAGAGGAAGAGTTCCGCTACCTGCTCATAGGCCACCAGGTTCTCGTATTCCACGCGACGCGGCTGTTGGACCATGAGATTGGTGCGATCCGGCGAAACGGTCTGGCTCCGCTCAGTGAGGAACTTGTCCGGACCCGGATAGGCGAGGCACATGATCACGGTTTTCTTGACTATGGCGAGCGGCGGGAGCTGTCGAAAGGCCACCTGTTCGCCAAGGGTGACGAGGTGTGGAATCGGGAGGGTCAGGTGTGTTTCTTCCTGTCCCGCCGGGTCCTGGATCACGAGGTAGCCAGGATCTGGAATCCTCTGACGATTTGGGGTGGAGAAGGTATCTACTTCGGGCCGTTGAGCCAGGGCATCAAGTCACGGCTTGAGCGACTAGGTCGTCCGGTGATAGTGGTCGCCGGAATCGACCTTTCAGGCGGAGCGTGGTTTAACTCGGTCCAGCCGGGTCTGCTGAAGTCCTTCGTCGGTCGTTGGCTTGAGTTTGATTACTACTCGTCGGAGGTCTTCTACCGAGCTGGCGTACCGGGCGATCAGATCATTGATATGTGGGTGTCGGGTACCCGGTTCCTCTACGACGAGGGTGAGAACCGGCGAGTAGGTTCAACTGGTGGCGCCATCTCGCCATCTCGCCACCCCGACGGAGAGCAGAACGAGCTGATGATCATCAAGTTGCGGTCGATCCGGGAGCAGCTGAAGAGCAGCCTGTTCTACACGCCGATGATGCTCACGCTGGTCGGCTTGGTGCTCGGTCAAGTCATGTTGTGGGTCGACGAACAGGTCACGGACATTCCGACCGACTTGACGGCAACGGTCGACAGCGCCCGCGGAGTGCTCGGTGTGATCGCCGGCGCCACCATCGCGTTCGCGGGCGTCGTGTTCTCCGTGAGCCTCCTGCTGATCTCGCTGTCGTCGAGTCAGTACTCGCCTCGTGTGGTCCACGGGCTGTTCCGAGACCCGGTCAACAAGCGCGTGCGATGGGTGTCGTGATCGGGACGTTCACCTACTGCCTCGTCGTCCTCCGCGCCGTGCGCAGCCCGCTCGAAGACGGAGGCGACGCTGTCGTTCCGAGCCTGTCGATCGCCGTGGCGGTGCTGCTCGGTGTCGCGACACTGCTCTCGATCGTGGGCTTCATCAGCCACGCCGCCCACTCGATGGACATCTCGAAGATCCTGCACGGTGTGACCGAGGCGGCGATTGCCGAAGTGTCGGCACAGTGGGGCGAGGAGGGTGAGGCCGATGTCGGTCGCGACGCGCCCACCGAGGAGGGAGCGCCGGACGACGCCTTCATCGTCACGTTCGAGCGTCACGGATGGGTGCAACAGACCGATCGCACAGCCCTGCTCGGAGCGCTCGAACCCGGTGCCACGATGTGGCTCGACACGGTCGCGGGCCGCTACGCGATCGTCGCTCGACGCCGCTGTGCCGGATAGCGCCGCCTCCGTCCGATCCGGACGCGGTCGAGCGTCTGGTTCGCGACGCCATCGCCGTCGGACGGACGCGCACCGCACAGGACGACGTCACCTACGGAGTGCGCCAGCTCGCCGACGTCGCGCTCAAGGCGCTTTCACCAGGTATCAACGACCCGACGACGGCGCAGGACGCGATGTTCCACCTGGGAGCGGTCCTGCGTGAGCTGCTCGTCCGACAGGTCCCCGCTCGATGCATCTCGGGCGATGATGGTCGTCGACTCCTGATGTCTCAGTCCTGCACGCACGCCGAGGCCGTCGGGCTGGCGTTCGACGAGATCCGGTTGGCGTCGGCCGGGATGCCGACGGTGCAGATCTACCTCCTCGAGATACTGCACCTCCTCACGGAGTCGATCGAGTGGGCGGCGGTGAGTGCCGAAGCCGTGGCCGCGTTGCGGCGTCAGGCCGATCTCGTCGTCGAGGTCAGCGCCATGGCTGACCTTCCGACACACGATCACGAGCGAGTTCGGTCCGCACATCGCGCCCGCTTCGGTTGAGCATGGCCGCGAACGAGGCTCGGTTCAGCACGGGCTGGCGTCATGGAGCGCCGAAGGTCAGGAGTTCGGCCGGCGCTCGGCCTGACCTCGCTGGTCGTGGCGCTCTCGACGTGGATCGACCCCCGCCGGGTCGCGCTCGCGCTCGGGTCCTGGTCGTGGGGCCGTTGACGCATCCCGCTCGAGATCGATGACCTCGCGGGCCACCCGATGAGTGCAGTAGGGTTCGCATCCATCCCTGCTGGTCACGCTCGTGGCATGACCGCATACCAGTATCGCCCACCACACGAAACCCCTGGTAGACGGGGGTTTTTCGCGCGTGTGGGTGGGTTGTTGAAAGCCGTCTCATCCAGCTGAGAAGGCTTGGTCGCTGCACCACATCGAGGCCGTCGAAGCGTTGCCCGCATCCCCCCAGCCCGTTCCTGTGGCACCAGAGCAATCTGGGCGCGCCGACCCATGGTTCCCTGGCAAACCCAGTGATGCGCTAGATCCAGCGACCACGAGGAGACAACGTGCGAACTCGACCGATCATCCGGCGCTCTGTACTGGGAGGAGTCTTCCTGGCTGTCCTTGTCGCTCTGCCTGCGGGCTCCGCCCTGAGCCGATTCTTCAACGTCCCCGACGAGAACGTCTTTGTGGAAGATATCGAGTGGCTGGCCGACAGCGGAGTGACTGCCGGGTGTGGCCCTGACGTCTCCTGCCCCAAATCAGCCGTGACCAGGGAGCAGATGGCAGCCTTCATGCATCGGCTCGCCGAAAACGAGGTCGTCAACGCGGCGACGGCGGTCTCCGCAGAGACCGCCGACCACGCCACCACGGCCGACAGCGCGACGACCGCCGATAGCGCAACGACGGCTGACAGCGCCACGACGGCCGCCAGCGCAACGACGGCCGGCCACGCGACGACAGACTGCGCAGCGTCCAAAACCTGTCCCTCGCCGTCGACAGCCCACGGCCGCTCGGTCGCGGCGCAGCGCCGCCAAGAACCCCGACCCCGTTGATCTCAGGCCAACGCCAACGCGGCACGCTCCGAAACGTGCAATCGGACAGCTTCGCGGGCGCCGTTCAAGCGGACGGTGCGCACCATCGGGGCAGGCAGCAGGCCGATCACGTCGTCGATGTCCACCACGGCCGGTTCGTAGACCCTGAGGCTGCGACCTTCGAGATCCACGACACCCTGTCCGGCGGCCCGCAGATTGCGGAGCCAGTCGACGTCGGTGCCGTAGGGCAGCGGAATGATGACGTCCCGGTCGGATTGTATTGCGATCACCGGGCTGGCGTACGGCGTCCCGGATCGGCGTCCGACGTGTTGAACGATGGCGGAGAGGCCCGATCGTCCCGAGAACCGGAGCACGAGCGGATTAAGCACGTACTTGTTGAAGCGCTTGATGAGGCGCAGTCCTCGAGGGTCGCGGCTCCGCCAAGCCCAGACCGTGACCGCCGTTTCCGCGGCCCAGACAACCACGCCTATGCCCACAACGACTATCAGAGTCTTGGCTACTTTGCGCATCTCGAACACCTCCGTCTTGGCGGAACCCTGCGGTATCCGCGCAACCCATTCGCTCGACGCGCCTCGGCGCAACCTGCTCAGGGGTTACGCCGCGTCGATTTCCCGGATGAACTCGGTGATGGCTGTGGTGCCGGCGTCGGGCTGCTCGACGAGGACCATGTGCCCGGCACCGGGGATCGTCACGAGGCGTGCATTCGGGATGTCTCGCTGCGCCTGGCGGACGCCGTGGTCCGGCGCGCTCGTCTTCGTCCTCGCCGGCGATGATCAGGGTGGGCGCCTGGACCTGGGCGAGCAGCTCCGGCGGGGTGCCCGGATGGCCGAACACCGCACGAATCATCGGTGCTGTCTCGGGCACCAGAAGCGCCGAGAACCGCTGCCGCCACAGCTTCCGGTCGTCGGCACGGGCCGGGTCGGACATGAACGTCGCCCCGAACATGTTCCGCATGATCTTCTCGGCCATGCCCCGCCGCACCCCGTTGCCGATCGGTCCCAACAGTCGGCTCGCACGCACCATTCCGATCATCATGTTGACCTGCCGCAGATCCGCCGGGGAGATGCGTTGGGTGCTGAACCCGAGCAGGACCAGAGAGCGGACTCGCTCGGGATGGCGAGCCGCCATACGGACGCCGACGAATCCACCGATCGACGACCCGACCCAGTGGAACCTGTCGACGCCCAGGTCGTCCAATAGCGCCACTGCGTCGTCGTAGAGTCCTTCGGTGCTCAGTAGGTCCGGTCGACGGCTGCGGTGCTCCAAGACCGCTGTCGCCCTGACCGCGATGGTCGTACCGGACGCACCGGTAGTCGCGGCTCAAGGCGGCGACGGGTGCGTCGAACAATCCCCGGTTCGTGAACGGGTTCGGCGAGAACACGACCGTCTGTGCGCCGCTGCCGACCTCTTCGACCCGCAGCCCGGTGCCGTTCACCGAGGCGGTCCACTCTCGGCCTTTTCGTTCTTCTCTCGGTTCTGTAGTCATCGAAACCACCCCCAAGCTGATCATGTCATCGGCGGCCCTGCCGCTCCAGGGCCCTAGGCCACATAGCGATCTCCGCTCCCGCGAGCGGTATCGCGGACTCAAGCGGGAATCTCATCTGGGATGGGGTAGCGGCTGGCACTTCTCGAAGGGGGTGAAAGCGTTGAGCAGGCTTTGGCAGGATTCCGTTCGGTCTTTAGCGGCATCCCACCGCGCATCCGAGGAGCGATTCAGCGACAAGGGCGTACGCCGCTGGCTGTCAAGGGATAACGTTGTAGTAGAAGTCCTGGATCGTTTCGAGGGGAGGGTAGGTGCGCGCGAGTTCGGCGCGATACTCGCCAACCGGCGCTCCGTCGATCGGCGTGGAGCAGATGGTTCCGGCGACGAGTCCCGTGCTCGGGTCGTACAAAACGGAACAGAACGACCCCAAGACAGCATCATCAGGGGTGTACCAGAACACTGACCACACCGTTTGCCACTGTTCGCAGCCGTATAGGCCATATCGGATACAGACGCTTGGAGGAAGCAACGAATCGTCGATCATCAATTCGGCCTGAGGCGCATCTTGATGATATGCGCACGTCCCGACCGGGTTGCTGCAATCGACGAACTCCCAACCCGGCCCCGACTGTGGGTGATCCGTTGCGGGAAGGGTCGTGGTCGTACTGCTGATGGTGGTGGTCGTCGTGTCTGTCGGCGGAGGCGGGGTGATTGGAGACAGGCCGAGTGCTCGTGAGAGGAACGACGCCATCTGGTCGCGAAGTACCGGACTGTCGGGGCAGTACCGGTCATTGGTCGGCGGGTTGCAGCCCTTCGTAACCCCGGCCGTCGCCAACTGGTCGATGTCTGCCTCGAAGACCGAACCGTGGACATCGGTGAACAGGTTGCCCGCACCGGCGTCGGTGTAGCCAAGGGCGCGGACCAGGAAGGCTGCCATCTGGCCCCGGCTCACAAATGCGTCGGGGCAGAATTGATCATTCGTTGGCGGGTTGCACCCCTTGGTGATCCCGGCGGCGGCCAGGCGCTCGATGTCGGCCTCGAAGACCGAGCCGTCATCATCGATGAACGGGTTGTCGCCTCTATTGGTCAGATTGAGAGCGCGAGTCAGAAACGCCGCCATCTGGCCGCGAGTCACCTGATCGGATGGGCAGTACCGGTCGTTGGTCGGCGGATTGCAGCCCTTGGTGATTCCGTCCGCAGCGATTGCTTCGATGTTGGGTTCGTGGATATTGCCGTCATCGTCGATGAACGATCCTCCCGGTGGCAGCGAGGCGAGTGAGACACCAACCGTCGCGGCAAACAGGATGACAACCAGGAAAAGGAAGAATACCTGCCTCATGGAAGCCTCCATCTCACGCCATGAACCTGCTGGTAAGCGTCCTACCCAGCTTGCCTCGCGGCCAGGGGATTTCGACCTATCGAGCAACCAAGAGGGAGTCCTCCCTGCTCGTCCTGGTCCGGCAAGGCAGGTGTTGTGGTGCGCCGACTGCGACGCCCAAGACGAGGTTGGCCGTCTCGAGGTCGACAGCACCAGCACGGCGCTCTACGTCTGCACGGGCCGAGGATCGGTACGCAAGCAGCGGGCGGAGCTTCGACAATCCACGACGGGAGGGCTTGGGTTGAGCCTTGTGCGTCTGGTCGGCCTGGCACCATCAACACGACAGCCCATCGGGGTAGTCCCACCCACGCCCCCGACCGCCACCCACGGCCTTCCCAACCTGGCCACTCGTCGGCTGCGCCTCCTCGCGTCGCAGGTTGCTTGGCCTCCGGGCGTGGGTGGGCCTTCGTGGAGCAGACGATGGCTGGGGCGCTCCGGCGCGGTTTTCGGGGCCTTGTGGGCGTGACGGAGGGGTGGTGGTTGGCACGCGTGGCCCGGCGTCAGCGGCCAGCGGCGTGGACGATTCTTGTCTCCCGCCGGCAGATGGCTGCCTTCCTGGCGCGGGCACTCGCAACGGCACTCCAAGCACTGCATAGAAGCGGCAGGTCCAGCAGCGAAGCAGGAGGCAGACACCATGACAAACAGACAGAAGAAGAGACCATTGATAGGAGCTTGCGGGTTGGCGCTTGTGGTCTGATGCTCATGCCCGCAGCGCAAGCACGACCACGGGATCTGAGCGGCACCTTCGATAACGGCACTGACGGATGGACCATCGTTGCTGACGCCGTTGGGGCGAGATGCCGGGCAGTGTCCACTGTCGCCTGTGAGTATCAAGCAACCGCGCGCTCCGGTCGGCTCATCTCATCCCTGTGACGCCCCACCGGCAACGAGTACTTGATCATCCGCTTTCGACGAGGCGGATTCTCCGCCTGCGACGTGCGACTCGAGGCTGTCCAGTGCCGTCCGGTCGAAGCCCTTGAAGATGAACCACAGAGCCAGGACCATTTCTTGCACGGCGAGTGGTGCGATCAACGCGATGGCGAGGGAATTCGAAACCTCGAGGAAGAGCACCACTATCGCCAGCCCACCGAGGGTCGCTGCGGAGACCATCCCCCAGCCGGCGATCAGACGTGGAACCAGTCGAGACCGCCACAGCATCCAGTTCAACATCAACATCCCGGTCACAAAGACGAGGTTGCAGAGGGAGCCACTCGTTGCGCCGCCGCGAATTCACGGGAGATGGCCAACACCTGGAGCTTGTCGACTTCCTTCTGAAAGAAGACTGCGGCTTCGAACAGGCGGAACGCCACGTAGCCGATGGCCAGGGTGACGCTCACTCGCCGCAGTACTGGGTACAGAGCGACCGCCACCAGGGGAATCGCAAGCACGCAGGCGAACTCGATGAGAACGCCCAGTGCGATGTCGTTCCGTGCGCCTGCTGCCCCGGTCAGCACATCGGGGTCGGACAACGCAGGTCCGTAGAAAGCCTCCCCGACGAACAGGAACGTGGTGGCAATGATGAAGAAGGTCCCGGCCCAGATACCGTTGCTTCGGTAACTCGGTGCCGATTCCATGACGCGATGCCCTTCCCTCGAGGGAGCGGGGGACCGAGGCGGGCGACGGAGCGCCGGGGGTGCCAGTCCCTCGGCCGCTCCTTTCGAAACTGAGGCGACCGGATCCGCCGCACCAGAGTCGACGGTCCCTGATGCTCGATTCGGCCACGGAGGATCGTCCGGGACACTCGGTGGATTGGCCCTGGGGCTGCACGGCGACGCGATCTGCCGACCTGGGCCTCTTGTCGAAGACAGGTTCTGATCGGCACCTCGAGATCGCTTCCTCGACGGCTGCCCTCTCTCCCTAGTGCCACCCCGCGACGCGCTCGTGCTGTCGCTCGAGGAAGTTGGCGAGCACCCGCTAGCAACGAGCGCGACCGCCACAACCAATGCCCCCACCGGGTTCATGTGCGGAATGTGTCGCGACCTCCTGGTCCCGTGACCCGGGTCGGTCGTTTCAGGCAGCTCTGGATTGGTGCGCCTCTCTCGACCGTAGTGGTCGGATCGAGCGTTGGGGGAGGAGATCTGCTCGCGCCGACCACTCTGAGACCGCGACCTCATCGGATGGGAGCGCTCCACCAACCCCGCTCAGAGAGCGCCTACGCGTTGAACTGCGATCCGGCAGCCGTGAGCTCAGCCTTCGAGCGGTGCGTGCAGTTCGAGCCGCTGGACACGGCGATGCTCGAAGACCAGGACGACGAACATCACGACCACGACCAGGGTCAACAGGTTCAAGCCCTCGAGCGACGCTCCTGCGAAGACGATGCCGGCAATGACCAGGGCGCCCACGAGCCGCTCCCGGGCTTGCGCCCGGTAGGCGCGCCACACTGCGAGGTAGACCCCGATCAGGAAGAGAAAGAGACCGGCGGCCATCATGACCCGGAACTCGAGGGGGACGGCGTCGCGAGGGTGTAGAGCAATCTCTTCGAGCGCGGCGGCGGCGAGGATGACGCCGGCCACGATGGGAGCATGGGCCCAGGTGTAGACGTCCCGGACGTACCGGCCTGCCTTCCCACTGTCGAGCTTGGATGCGGCAAACTCGAGCCCGGGGCTGGGCCGATCGAAGTAGGCCCACCACAGCAAACCGGCGAAGCCGCCACTCGCAAGCAGCGCCGAGACTGTTGCCGCCGGCAGGCTGCCGCTCTTCTCCAAGGCGGCGACGACCGGAATTCCGATGGCAACGATCACCTCCCCGAGAGCGATGATGATGATCAGCCCATGGCGCTCGGCGAAGTGACCCGGACGGACCATCCATTCCCCGTCGCCCGCCTTGACCATCGCCCACAGCACGATGGCGACGGTGCCAAGCCAGAAGAGCAGCCGGGCCGTGCCCTCGTAGAAGGACCCCACGACCAGCACCAGGATGGCCACGACATTGGGAGCGATCCACGTGAGGGCGGCAGAGCGGTAGTCGATCTCCTCGGTTGTGCCCATTGTCTGCATGCGGAACCCGATGACCATGATGCCGGTCAGCGCGATCGCAAACACCGGCCCGCCGCCGGCAAATGCAGTCGAGGTGGAAGCCGCCATGGGGATGCTGACCACCGTGGCGATCAGAAAGAGGATGCGCACCGGCCGCCCGTTGCCTGATATTGCATTCGCCGCCCAGGTCAGCTGCTGCCACGGCAACCACAACAAGGCAAACAGCAGCGCGGCCTTGCCTGCTCCCGCCCAGGTTGGTTCATTGATCAGTAGCGCCACCAACTGTGAGAAGGCGAACACGTAGGCAAGGTCAAAAAACAGCTCTACCGGATCTGCCGTGAAATCCTCGGTGAGCGGAGGAAGTTCGATTCCCTTCATGGGTTGGGAGTGTAGGGGAGGGGTCGCCGACGGTCAGCAGTCCCAGGCTGAGTCCCCAGTGTGTCCGGTGTTGTCGGGACAATCTCACGGGGACTTGCCTAGCTCTGTCGTGGATGTCCGGTTCAGTAGTCCAAGCAGCAGAGGTCGCGGACCGCAGTTCGATCCCACTTCGTGCCCACCATCCGAACCCCGTCGATTCGGCGTCACTCTGGTTGGTGTCTCTCCTCGAGGTCGGTGTTCTCGTCGTCCACGTTGTCGGATCCTTCGCCTCGGGATCAGCGTCTCCCGGCGACGAGGGGTCTCGTACGGACGATCGGTGAGCAAATTCACGACGCTGGACTCGGGATCGTCGGAGACTGCCTGCTGCACGGCGACCGCCATACCCGTGAGCGGAACCGCCAGAAAAGCCCCGACGATGCCGTAGGCGACGCCACCGACACCGATGGCCAGAAGGATCACCAACGGGTGGAGAGAGAGCGCCTTCTTGAAGACGATCGGATGGAGAACGTTGCCCTCGAACTGCTGAACCCCAACCACTACAGCCAAGATGATGAGCGCGTCGGTGGCGCCTCCGCTCACGAACGACACCGCCACGGCGAGCAGTCCCGAGATGAAAGCGCCGATGATCGGGAAGAACCCGCCGATGAACACCAGCAGACATCAGCGGCAGGACGAGCGGTGTCCCGACGATCGCCAAACCGATCCCGATGAAGATCGCGTCGATGAGTCCGATGATGGCGAGACCCCGGACGTAGCCCGACAGCGTCCGCCAGGCGGCCTCGAGGCCCCGCCGGGTGCGATCCGGGTTGGACACCCGTTTCAGCAGTCCCTGGTACGCCCGATCGCCGTCCTTGAGGTAGAAAAAGGTCACCAGCAGCGTGAGAACGAGACCGGTGACGATCTCCACAGCGACGGTCGCCCCACCGAGCACACCAGTGGTGATCGCTCCGGCATTGTCCTGGATCTGAGCAGTCGCGTCTTCGATGTAGCGCTCGATATCGGTCTGCGACAGTCCGAGCGGCCCTTCGCTCAACCATTCCGTGGCCGACTGCACCGACTCGTCTACAGCGTCACCGAGCGGTTCGATCCCGTCTGCGAACGACGGCACCAGGAAGAGAACCAACACGGCGACCACCGGGACGAGACCGAGGATCGTCCCCCAGGTGGCGAGGGCAGGCGACCACCCTCGCGCCTTGAGCCGTTGGACGAGCGGGCTGAGCACGGACGCGGCGAACAGACCGAGGATGAATCGGCAGCACGACCACCTTGACGACGGCCACCGCTCGGAAGGTGATGTAGGCGGCTGCGAGAACCAGGAGGTAACGCCAGCTGAAAGCGGCGGCCTTCTTCAGCCACACCGGTATCGAGTCATTCATCGTGGCGACAGCATACGCAGTCGGGAGGGTAGGTGATCGCTTCGGCAGTCACGAGCACCTTCCTCTATGCCGATGCCGTCACCGGCGCCGCCCGTTGCCTCAGAGACGAAGCGTGCCGTCCAGCCACCATTGCAGGTACTGATCAAGGCTCCCCGCGACCCAAGTCCGACTGTCGTTCTCGTGATCCCACACGTAGATCTCGTCTCGGCGCGGCTTCCACAGAAACGCGAACTGGTCGCCGTTACCGGCATCTGCGAAGAAGAGCAGCGGCTCAAACGTCATATAGAGATCCCGAAAGACCGGGTTCGTTCGAAACATCACGTTGTCGCTGACGATCCGAGTCAACGGCCACACAAGCCCGAGCCCGTGCCCTCCGGCCACTCCGTCGGTCTCGGACAAGAGTTCGACAAGTGGGGGTGGCAGCTGACCGCCGAGCGTGCGCTCGGCCCCGGCAACGTCGGCCGAATCGACGGGGCCAGCAAATTCAGCGACCTCGGTAAGGTTCGTGATCCGCTCCCGCCACATGGACCACATCGTGGCTCGCGGCAACACGACTTACAAGTGATCTCCCCTTACGCCCAGCAGATCACCCACCGCCCCGAGCGTTATCGAGCACCTACCACCAAGCAGAACCGGCAGGTAGTGCGCATGTGCCGTTCCTGTTGAATCGAAGAAGCGAGCGTTGTTGCTCGTGTACCAGGTCTGCTCGGATCGGGCCTGGATTGGTAGGTTCAGAGAGTGGTTCGTGCCCTAAGGATCGGTTCGGAGGTCCTCTCTTTTGGTGTTGCACTCGTGTTGGCGGGAGTTGGAGGCTGCAACGTCCACGAGTTCGGACATCTCGTCACCGGTCGAGCTGTCGGCGTGCCCATCGACGCCATCATCTGGTGTACGCCGGCCGGCGGGCGCATCGCCTTTGCCTACCAAGAGCCAGCACTGGTGGGTTACGCCGGCGGGTTCTTCGCTGCCGTCCTCGGGAGCCTCTACTGGTCCGCGATGAGACCTCGGCTGGCTTTCCCGGTGTGGTGGGCCGCCGGCGTCGCCGTGCTCGGTACGGCGATCTCCCCAAGTGATCGTCGGGCTCTGGGAGGGAACCTCACCTGTCGGCTACGACAGCGCTCAGGACAATCCGGTCGGACTGATCGTCTTGGTCGTCGCGCCGCTCGTGGCGGCCGCTGCCATTCAGCTACTCCTACAGATGCCGTCAGGCCGCGTGGAGTAACCGCACCCCTACGTGCCGATATCGGACAGTGGTTGATCAGGGCGATATCGCCCATGAAATGGTGATCTCGTACGATTCGACAACCTTCAGGGGAAGCAATTGACGGCGACGTTGAGCGCTTCGCATACCTGGCGCATTCGCTCATCGCTCAGGCGCCCCAGCCGCTCGGTGAGCGTTCCGACCGAGACGCTCTCGATCGAATCCAGATTCACCGCCGACGTTCGAGGGATCGGATCGTCTTCTGGTTCGAGCACGACCTCGCTGGGAAGACCCCTGATGTTGGTCGTACACGGGGCGATCACAGTTCGGCGGAGCCGCGGGATTGCGACGTCACGCGAGAGGACAACGACGGGTCGGCTGGAGATCTCAGGTAGCTCGCACCACCAAACCTCTCCCCGCGACGGTAGATCCTTCACGATGACCCAGCGGCCTCACGGAACGACGCCAGGTCACCCCATTCGTCGAGTTGGTCGAGCGGCTGGGCGTCATAGGCGCCGTAGGCCGCATCGATCTCGGCCACCCTGTGTTGCGCAAGGAGTGCTGCCAGCGCTTCGTCGATCAGCCCTGCGTCGTTGACGTCAGTTCGAAGGCGTCTTGCCTCTGCGAGCAATCTCTCGTCCACCGTGGTACTAACTCTCACTCTGGTCATGCCACAATCATGCCACAACAACGCTACAACCTCAATGGTCAAATGGACTGCCGAGCGCATTCGTGCCGTTCGGGGACAATACGAAATGCTCGTTTTCGCAACAGATCTGTCGTTCTGCGGGGTGTAGACTTGACGCATGCATGATGTAGACTGTTCGTATGTCTACGACAACCATTCGCGTCGATACCGACACTCACGCTCGACTCCTCGAGCTGAGCCAGGCGACCGGGACGTCCCTCATCGAAACGGTTCGAGATGCCACCGAAGCGCTCCGGCGGCAGCGGTTCGCCCATCGAGTGGCGGCTGAACTCGCCGAAATCCACAGCGATCCCAACGCTTGGGAGGCCTACCTCGCCGAGGAGAGGGCAACTTCGGTGAATGATGGCATCGGTTGACGAGCTGTGGTTGGTCGACTTCGGCGATCCGTATCCGGGGGAGCCTGCGGCACATCGGCCCGCGCTCGTGATTGGTCCGCCTGACACATTCGGACCGACATTCCCCTTCGTGATCGTGACCCCGCTGACCACCACCCGGCGTGGCCTGTCACTCCATGTCGAAGTCGAGGCAAATGGGGATACTGGACTCGACGAGACCAGCTACATCCAATGTGAGCTGATCCGGTCGATCAATCGGAACCGACTGGTTCACCGGCTCGGCGGTATTGACCCAGATGTCGGCACCAAGGTGACCGACATCATCAAGACCCTCCTCAACTACTGACCACCGAGTCGCACGCATTTGTGCCGATCGGGGACACGCCGCGAAGTGCTCGTTATGGCTCCCGATTTGGTGATTTGATTCGGCTAGGTATGGATGGGCGTCCCCTGATGGAACTCGAGTCGCCACCCGGCGAGGCCTCGACGCCACACCGAGGAACGGTTGGCGCGTTGGAGTTCCTCGCCGTACTGGACCTCACTGCGATACGTGACGAGTGCCAAATCGTCGGTGAGCATGCGGACCGCGAACTCGGGCAGCGGCAGCTTCGCGTTGAAATTCGCAATGGGGGCCGAGAGGATCGCATCGCGGTCATAGACCCTGCCCGACTGACCGAACTCGATGAACTCGGGTGCCAGCACTGTGTTCATGTAGCTGACGTCGAACCGTGTTTGTGGACGCCAGAGAGACTCCTCCAGATCCTTCAGCTCCCGCTTGATATCGGCCATCTGGGCAACCTAGCTGTCCCTTGGGTCTCGATCGACCCTCGACCTAGGTAGCAGCGCACGACGTGCCGATCTCGATCACTCGGCGAAATGCTCGTTCTTGCAACAGATTTGGTGATCTGGGCACCGCGCTGCGCCCCACAGCGGGAACGACACTATGTAGCTTGGTCGTTGTGTCAGATATGCGATCAGCACCTCTTCTCGGTGCACTCGCCCTGCTGTTGGCGGGTTGTGTGACCGCCGAGGTGACCGAGACTGTCGAGGTGCGGCCAGCTTCGTCTACGACCAGAGCGGCGCCAACCACGACGACTTCGACGCCTTCCCCCTCGACGCTCTCGAACGGCGTCGTCACGACAAGGACTACCGGTTCGAGCGCCGCCACGCTCGCCGACCCTGAGTTCGTTGGTGTCTGGCCGTATCGCACGACGGGAGGGGTCCTCGCCGCCGCCGTCGATGGCCTCGACGTCACTGAGGTCGAGTTGATCGCCCGGTTCATGGAAGAGGTGATCGGCTGGACACAGGCGGAGCTCACCGAGGTATACGACGGCACCGACTCGATGGGGTTCGACTACGCCAGCCCGCGTGGCGAGTTCTCCGTTCGGACCCGGATTGTCGGATGGTCACCGGCTGGCGACGCCGTGGTGGCCGTCAGTCACGCCTCGAGTCTCGAGGGATTCGAGCCCTGGGGCCCCGCCGTCGATGTGGGGGAGGGTGAGGACGGCTGGTCGGTGATCGTCAACGCTGCACCCATCAGTGCGATTGAGGACCTGCCGAACGTGACCGGGCCCTTCGCCGCAGTCAGCTACGGGGACTGGGAGAGCGACCTTGTGGAGATCGGACCCGCTGGCGCCGAAATCAGCCTTCCGACCGAGCCCACAGTTCCCGGGGTCTTGTCGATCTGGTACCTCCATACCGACGGTGCGATTGCCGGCTTCTCGATCCAGACCTTGCCACCAGATTCGTTCACGGCCGGCTGAGCCTCGGACGAGGCACTCGGGCTAAAGGAGCTCCCCGAGTGGTCACGATCTCGCACGCATCAGTGCCGGCCGGGGACTCTCGGTCGTTGGATCGTTCTCGACCGAGATTTGGCGTTATGCGACTCTAGGATTTTGGGTGACGTCGTGATAGCATGACGGCATGGAGAAGCGCACGACTACTGTCCGTATGCCGGAGGAACTCGCCGAGAAAGCCGACGTGGTCGCCCGCGGTCGCGGGATCAGCATCAACGCTCTGATGCTCGAAGCCCTCGAAGCCGAAATCGACCGGGTCCGTCACGACGAAGATTTCATGACACGGCTGCGCGAGTTGACCGAACGAGACAAAGAGATCCTCGACCGCCTCGCCGAGTGAGATACCTCACCCTCGCCGAGGCGCTCACCATCGCTGAAGCCGTCACCGGCACCAACGCGGCCGTGTTGGTGCGGGCGTCCCGGCTGGATCTGCTCGACTCGGCGCTGCACGCACCCCAGGCTGGGTTCGGTGAGGTCGAGTTCTATCCCGACTTCGCCGACAAAGCTGCCGTGTTGACGGTCCGGATCGCCAAGAACCATCCCCTTCCCGACGGGAACAAACGGCTGGCATGGCAATCACTCACCATGTTCTGCATCCTCAACGAATACAGGCTCGAGGTCCCCACGGACGACGCCGTCGACCTCATGCTCGCCATTGCGGCCGGCGACCTCACCGAAACCGACGTGGCCGCCTGGCTCACCGATCGCCTCCACCCACTCGACGCATAACGTCGCACTGCCACGGCAATCTCGAGCGCTCCGCGCCGAGCCGAACTAGCAGATCTGGTGCGGGGAGCCGACACCGGCGATGTCGGCTCCCCGGTTTGGGTTAGCGGCTGGCGCCGGCGACGAAGGTGGCGACAATGTAGGTGGCGTGACGATCGAGGGATTGTCGGGCCCGGTCGTAGCGCATGGTGGTTCTCGGGTCGGCGTGCGATGCGGCCTCTTGGACGTCGCGCAGCGCCACACCGGCGTCGAGGGCGGCAGTGATGAACGAGTGCCGCAGCGAGTGTGGGGAGATGTTCTTGTCGATGCCTCCTCGCTTCGCCAACCGTTTGACGATCCGGTTGGCGCCATGGCGGTCCAGCCTGCGGGTGGCGTCGTAGTTGAGGAAGATCGGCCCTTCTTCTCGTTCCCCAACACACAGATCGATGGCCCGAGCAGTGCGAGGAGCCAACGGGATAGTGACGATCTTGCCTCCTTTGCGGGTGATGGTCAGGGTCCGGTGTCCTCGCTCCAACCCGAGTTGGCCGATGTCGGCGTTGAGGGCTTCGGAGATACGCAACCCGTTCAGCGCCAACAGACACGCCAACGCATGGTCTCTGCCTCCCGCCAGGCCGGCCTGGACCAGGAACATGCCCAGTTCGTTGCGATCCAAACCGGTCGCATGGGATTCATAGTCGACCCGGGGGCGACGCACATGCGTCGCCGGTGACACCGAGATCAGCTGCTCCTCAAAGCAGTACCGGTAGAACCCGGCCACCGTCGACAGCCTCCTCGCCACGGTGGCACGTGCTTTGCCGTCTTGTTCGAGGCTACGGGCGAACAACTCGATATGAGCCCGCCGCACCTCAAAAACCCGCAGATCATGGTCGTCACACCAGCGGAGCCACTGCCGAAGATCCAAACCGTACGCCTCGCGGGTCGTGTCACCGTACCCGGCCAGGAAACCGGCAACAGTCTGCCGCACCGCAAACGAATCAAACTCGGTCGCCGTCACAGCTGGGACAAACGACGTTTCTATGGTTGTCATCATGGTTCCTTCCCCTCACCGGGGAACGAACCGACCTGCACACCACCAAGTCAACACCCCAAAACGTCAAAACGGAACGCTCCGTAGACGAGTTGTCAGAGTTAACAAGCAGCTCACCAAGAACGCAGACCCACGCCGGAAGTGCCGCTCGGCGCTACTCGAGAGAACGGGCGATATGGCCCGAGAACAGGGCGATCGGAACAGGTGGAGCGCAACCGTGAGCAGTCTGGGCGCCCCACTCCGAGTCGGAATCGGCTATCGATGCGACCGCCACCATCGACGGCGGTTGAATCAATGTGCAGGGTCGCTAGAAGGTCACCACCAGGGCGAGGACGCCTACAAGGGCCGCCGCCGCCATCAGGGCTAGAGCGACACCCTTGCCGATCTTCCGGTACGCGTATGCGGCCATGCCGAGCAGTAGTCCGAGTCGGACGATTTGGCCCACGACCGGGCCGTCTATCAATAGTCAGGCGAAGCCGGAGACGAGGATGAGGCCACCTGCCGTGAGGCACAACCCCGGTTCTATCCACGGTGGCCACTCTCTCCGGCGACTGAAGACCGCACGCCAGACGATCAGTGCGATCCAGACGCCCACTCCCGCAAGCATGACTCCTGCGGGCCAGACGAAGCTGTCGTCCACTGGGTTCCCCTTTCTACGTCGGCCGGTGCGGAGGGATATGGGCGGGGGCTCTACTCATTCGTGGGCCACCTGTAGGCATGCCAGAAGATCAGCGCGTTGAACAGCACGTAGCCGATGCCCAGGTAATACTCCCAACCCTGTGTTGCATCAACGAAGAAAACTATGTTGAGCAACAGGTACACAGAAGCCACGATCATGTTGGTCAGCCGAACGGAGGAGGGACGCCCCACCAAGCAAAAGACGACCATCAGAGCCTGCACGATCGCAGTCGTAGGCGCAATGAAGAGGAACAACGCATCGGTGACAGGCTCGCCCATCTCCTGTGCCACTGAGAACATGTCACCGAATGTCCACAGTAGGAAATGGCATATCCAGAACGCAGCGAGCAGTATTCGTATGTTCACCTTCGTGTCCACCATGCCCGATTCGGCCCCTTCTTCGCTAACCACAATCTCCTCCTTTTCGCACCCACCCAATCATCGCTTAACCGCAGCAAGGCGGAGAGGAGCCACAAGTCCCGACCTCCGCCCATATCCGGCAATCGGCGCTAGCTCTCCTGTTATCTGGAAGATCCGCTTGTTCATCAGGAGAAACCACGCATAATCACGCCGACCGAAGCAGCACCGACCCACCCTGCGGCGCCCTCGAACCGGCAATCGGCGCTAGCTCTCCCGTTATCTGGACGATCGGCCTGTTCATCACGAAATACCACGCATGATCACGACGACCGAAGCAGGACCCACCAACCCTGTGGCGTCCTCGAACCGGCCAAGACCGAGCGGATGGTCACCGTGCCCTGTTGGCGTATCCGCCGCGATGGACGCTCGGTCGGTGATCCATCTTGCCGTTGTCTCGATATCGATATCAGCGAAATCTGCGATACCAGCGACGTCGGCGGCGAGGGGGCGGAGACACCGCCGTCTCCTGGTCAGCGGGTCGGCACCCAGACCAGCGCCACTTCTTCGACCCTGATGTCCGTCTTTTCCAAGCCGACATCGACCGTTTCGATCTCCGCCGCCACGTCATTCCATTTGGTCACGATCTCGTCGAGGTCTTCGGCGAGCTGGTCCTCGAGATCGTCGAGATCGGCCACCTTGTCGGCCACCTTGTCCTGAGCCGTGGTGAGGCGTTCCTGGGTGCGTTTGGTTTGTGATCGTCGGGAGGCCACGCCTTTGAGGCTGCTCGAGCGGCGGCGTCCGCCTAGAAAGGCGCCGAGGAGGTCGCCGGCTCCGGACACCAGTTCCTGCTGTTTGCGGCTTTGCACGTCCACATCGAGTTCCTGGACGCGGCGTTCGGCCGCCCTGAGCTGGTCTTGCACCGAGTCGATTCGGGTCTCGTATTTGTCCTTCAGCTTGGCGACGTCGGCGTCGGCCGCATCCTCCGCCGCTTCTCGGCATCGGCCGATGAACTCGTCCTCGCTCTCGCCAACCCGGCTGTACAGTTTCAAGCCGGCGTTCTTGAAGACGGTCACCGACTGGTGTTGGTAGAGCCAGTTTTTCAGGTCGGATTCGACGCCGTTCCAAAAGGTCTTCGTCTCGATCTTCGCTTCCGGAAGGGCGTAGACCGCCCTTTCCGGGGGGGCGGTTCGAAGGTCCCGCTCGTCGTAGTCGACGGCTTTGGAGTCTTCGGGGTCGAACGATGCGCCAAGGGGGAAGACGATCGCCTCCCACTCTTCCTGATGGTTGAGGTCGGCATGCTGCTCGTCGAAGACGAGGTCGACTCGGGCTACCACTCCGGCTTCAAGCCGGGTACCGCCGGGCACTGCTCCCAACTCGGCCGCCCAGGGGGCACTCGGGTCGAGGTAGTAGGTCCGGGTCGTGTCGGGGACGGCGGGCATCACCGGGGTTTCATCGTCTGCGGTCGCTGCCGCCGGGGCGTCGGTCGGGGCCGCTGAGACCGTGGAGGGGGGAGCGGTGACCGCTGCTTGGGCTGGGCCTCCGATCGGCGCAGCGGGTTCCGAGGCGGCCGAGGCCACGACGTGGTCGGCCATCAGCGTGGTCACCTGCTCACGGCTCAGCGGTCCGGCCAGGTAGGACATGGCCCAGCGGGTGGTGAACACCTTGGGCGCTTTGGCCTTCGTTGAGTGCAGCACGAACTGACGCTTGCCGAGGTCGGAGATCAGGGAATCGAAGGCTGCCACGTCCACGTCGCCCGACGCCGATTTCAAGCCCTCCAGGATGCGTGCCTTGTCTCTCTCGGTTTGAAGTCGACCGATCATCCAGGTTCCGGCATTCGACATTGCCTTGTAGTCGAGGTCGACCGGATTCTGGGTGGAGAGCAGAAGACCGACACCGAAGGCGCGGGCCTGCTTGAGCAGGGTGAGGATCGGTTTCTTGGAGGGCGGCTCGGCCGTGGGAGGGGCGAACCCGAAGACCTCGTCCATGTAGACGAGAGCACGCAGGTCAGAGGTGCCCTGCTGGGTTCGCATCCACGTGACGACCTTCGAGAGGAGGAGCGTCACGATGAACTGTCGCTCGCTCTCGCTGAGGTGTGACAGGTACATCACGGAGGCGCGCGGCCGGCCGTCGTCGGTGTACAGCAACTTCTGCACGTCGAGCGGCGGTCCCTCCAACCAGGATGAGAACGACGGCGAAGCCACCAGGCCATTGAGACGCATCGCCAGCTTGGTTCGATCCTTGGGTGGGAAGAAGGTATCGAGATCGAAGACGCCCAGCTTTCGAATCGGTGGGGTTTGGACTTGAGCGATGAGGGAGGCGAGATCCATGTCCCGGCCCTCGGTCCACGATTTCTCGATGATCGTGGACAGCAAGATGTGCTCCGGGCTCGAGATCGGGTCGGCATCGATGCCGGCCAGCACGAGGAGCGACGACACGAAGCCTTCGATTTCCGAGCGAAGGGTCTCGGCTTCGGTCGTCCAGTCGAGGTTCGGAGCGGCGAGCGAACCGACGATGTTGACCGGGATACCCGCCTGCGATCCGGGGGTGTAGATCCCGAAGTCGGCTTGCACACCCAGCGACCGCATGCGGTCCGCCCCGATGCCCAACCGGCCAAGCCGTTTTTCCACGTCTCGGCGGTATTGGTGGCGAATTCCTCGGGAGTCTGCTCGGCTCGTCGTGCC
This sequence comes from uncultured Acidimicrobiia bacterium, assembly GCA_963752075.1. Lineage (GTDB taxonomy): Bacteria > Actinomycetota > Acidimicrobiia > Spongiisociales > JAENVV01 > CBDUEV01. Next base: position 324,458 of record CAVVWO010000002.1, on the reverse strand, counting down.
TCTCCCTCGTCCACCCACGGGAGAAAGGCGGACGAATCGAATGAAGGGAAATTGAGCAGAAGATTCCCCATGTCGCCCTTCGGGTCGATGATGAGGCAGGGGATCCCGGACAGGAGCGCCTCTTCGAGAGCGACCATACCGAGACCGGTCTTGCCGGACCCGGTCATACCCACGATCACGCCGTGGGTGGTCAGGTGGTGAGCCTCATAGAAGACGTTGGTGTCTTCGAGCCGCTCCCCGGAGGAAGGGTCGATCTCTCCACCCAGGAAGAGTTCTCCAGCGCGGCACTTCAACCATGACATTGCTCCCTTTTCGATCTCCGGCGAGATTGTAGGAGGGATCGTTGGGGCCCGCTCCGCCCGACTCGCCACAGGCTCCGGGGCGACTCGGTAGGGTGCGCCCATGGAACCTTCGACCGCTCGGAAGCTGTGGATGGCGATCGAGCCCGTCCACGCATTCGTCTACTTCGTCCCCGAAAGCCGGCAGGCGTACGACGCACTCGGCCTGGAACCGATCTCGCACTACTTCGCCAGCCGTTCCGCCCCCATGGGGGCCGTGCCTCACTCGGTGGTGGCGGCGACGTTCTATAACTTCAGTCCGGGCCTGGTGAAACGAGCGATGCGGGACGCGTGGGCAACCGCCGCACCTGCAGTGGTTCTGGAGGCCCGTCATGCCGGCGTCCGGAGCGGTCTCGAACGCTTGACAGAGGGTCGAGGTCTCGAGTCGGCAACCGCCGAACTGACCGAGCTCGCCTCCCGCGCCACGGCCGAACTCGAAGTCGCCGGCCGGCCGCTGTTCGGCGGTCATGCCGCGTTGCCGATCCCGGACGAACCACTCGTGGCGCTGTGGCATCAGCTGACGCTCCTGCGCGAGCATCGTGGTGACGGGCATGTGATTGCCCTCGTGGCCAACGAATTTGGCCCGATGGACGCCCTCATCACATCGGATGGCTGGTCCAAGATGCCCATGGCGCAGCTCCAGAAGCTGCGCGGATGGCGGCCAGAAGACTGGGAGGAGGGAGCGGCCCGACTCGTCGACCGTGGATGGCTCACACCGGCTGGCACGCTCACCGACGAGGGAGCCCAGGCTCGGCACCAGATGGAAGCTCTCACCGACGAGTTGGCCATGGCGCCGATCCGCGCCCTCGGCGAGGCAGGTACCGAGCGGATGCTCGAGCTGCTCGTTCCCCTCGGGGCGGCGGTCGAAGCCGGCGACGGCATCCCGGTGGTTTGATCATGCCCCTCGACGACTATTTCGATGCCAACCGCGCCAACTGGAACGATCGGGCGCGTGCCCACTGGGCGCCCGACGCGTACGATCCCGAAGGTTTTGCCGCTGACTCGGCCCGGATCAGCGGTGTCGTCCTCACCGATCAGCCCCGTTTGGGGGATGTGACCGGCAGATCGTTACTCCATCTGCAATGTCACATCGGGACCGACACGCTCTCGTGGGCTCGGCTGGGAGCCAACGTGACCGGGCTGGATTTCTCTGAGGCGTCGATCGCGGCGGCCCAGCGACTTGCCGCGCTGTCGGGGCTCGACGCCCGTTTCGTACTCACCGACGTCTATGCAGCTCCCGAGGCTCTCGAAGAGCAATTCGACATCGTCTACACATCGACGGGCGCCATCAATTGGCTCCCCGACATCGGGCGATGGGCCACGGTGGTCGAACGCTTCCTCCTTCCGGGTGGCACGTTCTACATTCGGGATGGCCATCCGATGCTTGCGACGCTGGACTGGGACCGACCGGAACTCACCGTCATCCTCCCCTACTTCGAAACCGAAGAGCCCGCAGTGTGGGATTCCGATGAGACGTACTCAGGGAACGGCAAGATCGCCAACACCCGCAACTACGAGTGGAACCATGGCCTCGCCGAGATCATGACCGCACTCCTGGGCGTCGGTCTGGTCATCGAGACGTTCGAGGAGCATCGCTTCTGCGAGTGGCAAGCCCACCCCACGATGGTCGACATCGGTGGCGGACGTTGGGCGTTTCCGAATCCCGATCTGTGTCCGGCCATGTTTTCGATCCGAGCCACCAAGCCCGGCTAGGGCGTCATTCGTCTCCAACGCTGCAGGCTCCCGCCGTTCCGCCAAGGTCCGCTGGGTTGTCGATCGCTCATCGGCCGAGGATCTCCAGGAGTGCCTTCTCGAAAGTTCCGAGATCGTCGTCCGAGTTGTAGAAATGGGGTCCGACCCGAATCCCGGCGTTGGGGCGGCTGTCCACGATGATGTCCTGCCTTGCCAGGTCCCCCGCCACCGCTGCCTCATCGGCGACACCGAAGGTCACCGTTCCCCCGCGTCGTAGCCGATGGCGTTCCGACGCGATCGGGATCTCATATTCGTCAGCGAAATCGATGAGCCGGTCGGTCATCTCGAGGGATCGTTCTCGGATCGCTGCCACACCGGCCTCCTTCACCACCCGGTAGCCCGCCGCTGCCGCGTAGAGCGCCGGGACATTGGGTGTTCCGGACAGGAATCGCCAGATCCCGTCGGCGTACCTGATCTCGCCTGGCACGAACTCGAAGGGTTCACGGTCCGCTTGCCAACCGACGAACCGAGGCTCGAATACCGCCTGGAGATCCGGACGGACATAGAGCCACCCGGCGCCGGGACCGCCACACAACCACTTCACCGATCCGCCCACGGCGAAATCCACGTCGAGTTCCTCCAAAGAAAACGGGAGTGCTCCGGCTGATTGGTAGCAATCGAGGACCACGTAGGCGCCCATCTCATGTGCGCGGGCGATGATCTGCTCGACGTCTTGGAGGAAGGCGCTCCGAAACAAGACATGGCTCAGAGGAACGACTGCGGTCCGCTCGTCGATGGCCGCCAAGAAGGTCTCGGTTGGCACACCGATTCCATCCCAGCTCCGAACGGTGGTCACGTGGGCGCCGGGAACCTTGTGCCAGAGGTACATCACCGACGGGAAGTTGAGCTCGGAGAACACGACACGATTCCGGGGCTCGTGCAGCGTCAGACACGAGGCGATGACTTCCTGGGCGACCGCCACATTCTGGACCATGGCGATCGATCCCGGTGGAGCACCCACGAGGGGGGCGAGTTCGTCGCCGACGGTGACGGGGGTCTCCCACCATCCCTCAGCCCATGCCCGCACGCCGCGAGTGGCCCACTGCATGGCGTATCGGGCCAGCTCCTCCGACGACGCTTCACACATCGCGCCCAGCGAATGGTTCACGAGGTAGGTCGTCGAATCGAGGATGGGGAAACGAGAGCGGTACTGCAGCAGGTCGTCGGCCATGCCGAGAGTGTACGCACCTACGGGATCCACCAGGTGCCGCTCACCCCCTTGGATTTCTGCCACTTGGATTTCCCCTGGGCGTCGGTACCATGATCTACCCCTCCGCGAGCGACCCGGAACCATGGCCAGCACAGACATCGACACGCAAGCGAGTGACTTCGGTCCCAACATCTGGCTCGTCGACGAGATGTATCGAAAGTACCTCGATGCCCCCAATTCGGTCAGCGAGGCCTGGCAGGACTTCTTCTCGGACTACCAACCCGGCGGAGCCGTGTCGGGAGGGAGGGCGGCCGGGGCGGGGGAGCTCGGTGCTTCCCGCCAGACCGCAGTTCCCGAAGTCGAACAACCCTCCGCCCCCGTACCGGCCGCCACCGCTCCCAGTCCCGCTCCTCAACCGGCCGTCGCCGCCGAGGTGCCTGCCAATGCCGAGCTGCTCAAAGGAGCTTCGGCAGCGAATCGCCGAACGGATGGACGAAAGCCTCTCGGTTCCCACCGCCACGTCGGTGCGCTCCATTCCGGCCAAGCTGCTCGAGGTCAACCGCAGGATCCTCAACAACCAGCTCGCCGGCTCACCCTGGGCGGCAAGGTCAGTTTCACCCACCTGATCGGATGGGCCGTCGTCCAGGCGGTGAAGTCCCGACCAGCCATGAACGTCGCGTTTGCCACCTTCGACGGCAAGCCGCACCTCATCCGTCCCGAAGGTATCAACCTGGGTCTGGCCATCGACGTCGAACGCAAGGACGGAACCCGCACGCTGCTCGTCCCGAACATCAAGCACGCCGACCGGATGGACTTTCAGGAGTTCTGGCTCGCCTACGAGGACCTCGTCCGCCGGGTACGATCGAACCAGATCACCCCGGACGACTTCGCAGGGACCACCGTCACCCTCACCAACCCCGGCACGATCGGCACCGTGCAGTCAGTGCCCCGACTCATGCCCGATCAGGGCCTCATCGTCGGCGTCGGAGCTATCGCCTACCCGCCGGAGTACTCAGGCCTCGATCCCGAACGTTCCTGGCCCGGATGGGGATCGGCCGGGTGATCAACATGACCTCCACCTACGACCACCGGATCATTCAGGGGGCCGCAGTCTGGCCTGTTCCTGGCGAGGGTCCACGAGCTGCTGCTCGGTGAAGACGGGTTCTACGACGAGATCTTCGGGTCGATGGGCATCCCCTACATCCCGGCTCGGTGGGCGTCGGACGCCAACCCGCCAGGTGGGCACGCCGAATGGGCCGAGAAGCAGGCTCGAGTGTTCCAGCTCATCAACATGTACCGGGTCCGCGGCCACCTCATCGCCGACCTCGATCCGCTGCGTCAGTACCCGCCGGAGATCCATCCGGAACTCGATCCGCTCGACCTACGGCTGACCATCTGGGACCTCGACCGCGAGTTCGCCACCGGTGGCTTGCGCGGTCAGAACCGGTGATGACGCTCGGCGACATCCTCGGTCAGGTCCGCGATGCCTACTGCCGCACCATCGGCATCGAGTACATGCACATCCAGGAGCCGGACCAGAAGGTGTGGATCCAAGAGCACGTCGAGAGGCCGCAGCCGGATCATGCGGCGCGAGCGAAAAGCTTCGCATCCTGCGGAAGCTCAACGAGGCCGAAGCCTTCGAGACGCTTCCTCCACACCAAGTTCCTCGGGGCACAAGCGCTTCAGCCTCGAGGGCGCCGAGAGCCTCATCCCGCTGCTCGACGCGTTGCTCAACGCGGCGGCCGACGACGGTATGGACGAGGTCGTCATCGGGATGGCGCACCGGGGCCGGCTCAACGTGCTCGCCAACATCATCGGCAAGTCCTCGTCGCGGATCTTCCGGCGAGTTCGAGGGCGACATCGATCCCGATACGACCCAGGGATCGGGCGACGTCAAGTACCACCTCGGAGCCTCCGGCGTTCACGAGTCGACCTGTCGGGTCGCAAGATCGAGGTGTCGGTGGCGGCCAACCCCAGCCATCTCGAAGCGGTCGACCCGGTGCTGGAAGGCATCGTCCGGGCCAAACAGGAGCGGCTGCGGGAGTCGTCGGGCACGACGAGGTCGCTGCCGGTCCTCGATCCACGGCGACGCCGCCTTCGCCGGTCAGGGCGTGGTCGCCGAGACGCTCAACCTGTCAGCCAGCTCCGCGGCTACCGCACCGGCGGAACGGTCCACGTCGTCGTCAACAACCAGGTCGGGTTCACCACCTCGACGCTGCGAGCCCGCTCGAGCTTCTACGCCACCGATGTCGCCAAGACCGTCCAGGCGCCGATCTTCCACGTCAACGGCGACGATCCCGAAGCGGTCGTCCAGGTCGCCCGGCTCGCCTTCGCCTTCCGCCAGGCGTTCCACAAGGACGTCGTCATCGACATGATCTGCTACCGGCGCCTCGGACACAACGAGGGCGACGAGCCGTCGTACACCCAGCCGCGTCATGTACCGGATCATCGATCGAGCACCGCTCGGTTCGGAAGCTCTACCTGGAGCGTCTCGTCAACACCGGGAGCTCTGCCGTGGATGAAGGCGAGCAGCTCCTCGAGCGAGTTCCGGGGATTGCTCGATCGGGCCTTCGAGGAGACGCGTGCGCTTCCGCCGCAGACGCCACGGTGTCGCCGCCCGGAGGTCGAGTCTCCCGGGCCATTGCCACCTCGATATCTCCGGCTACCGGTCGAGACGATCGTGGCGGCGATCACTACGTCCTGCCGGACGGATTCACGCTCCACCCCAAGCTCGATGCGAACTGGTCCGAGATCGGTCGCAGCCATGCTCGGACGAGGGACTCATGGATTGGGCGGTGGCCGAGGCGCTGGCCTTCGGGTCGCTCTGGCCCTGGAAGGTCACTGGATTCGGCTGGCCGGCGAGGACTCGAAGCGGGGACCTTCTCTCATCGCCACGCGGCCCTCGTCGACTTCGAGACCGGAGAGCCGATGGATCCCGCTCCAGGATCTCACAGCAGAGCGCGCCCGCCTCCGTATCGTCGATTCCCTTCTCTCGGAGTTCGCCGCGGTGGGCTTCGAGTACGGCTACTCGATCGAGATGCCGAGGCTCTCGTGCTGTGGGAGGCGCAGTTCGGCGACTTCGTCAACGGCGCCCAGGTGATCATCGATCAGTTCATCGCGGCCGGGGAGACCAAGTGGAGACCAGCGTCCGAGCTTGCGTCCTGCTGCTGCCGCACGGGTACGAAGGTCAGGGACCCGAGCACTCCAGTGCCCGGATCGAGCGATTCCTCCAATCGGCGCCGAGGACAACCTGCGGATCGCGGTGCCTTCGACCGCGCCGCCGTACTTCCATCTGTTGAGGCGCCAGGTGAAGACATCCCGACCGCAAACCACTGATCGTCTTCACGCCGAAGAGTCTCCTGCGTGCCAAGCCGTCCTTTGCCGAGGTCGCCGACCTGATCGGCGGTACGTGTCGCCTGGTGCTGCCCGATCCCACGAATCCCGAACCCACCCGGGTACGGAAGGTGGTCCTCTGTAGTGGAAAGGTCTACTACGACCTCGCCGCCGGCCGCGAGGAAGCCGGATTGGACGATGTGGCGGTGCTCCGTATCGAGCAGCTCTACCCATTCCCGGCGGAAGAGCTCGCCGATGCTCTGGCGAGATACTCCGATGGAGTCGAGGTTGCCTGGGTCCAGGAGGAACCAGCCAACATGGGACCCATGTCGTACCTCCGGCCGCTGCTGCGCGGCCTGCTCGGGCGGAGGATCGGTCTGGTGAGTCGGGAGCCCTCGGCCAGTCCGGCGACCGGCTCGGCGAAGCTGCACGCTCTCGAGCAGCAAGAGATCGTCTCCGAGGCGCTCAGCTAGGAGCCGCCGGCGAGGAGGACACCTGCTTCGAACAGGTTGCTAGGCGACGGGCGGCGGGAGATAGAGGCCCTTGCTCATGCTTCCATCGTCCTCGGGATGGAACACCCAGGTGGACGCCTTCTTGGCGTCGACCGGGGGTTTGAGGTTGGTGCCTTGTTGGGCGAGCCTGTCGAGCGTGCCGAAGATCACGTCTCCGTGGGTGACGAGAACGCTACGGGAATCGGCCAGTTCTGTCATGAGGGCGATCGTGTCCTTGGCCAAGGCGCCTTCTTCGAGCGCCGGATGTTCCTCGATATCCACGCCGAGGAGATTGGCGAGCGGCTCGACCGTCTCCCTACACCGGACGTACGAACTGGTCAGGATCCGGGTCACGCCCTCATTCTTGAGTTTGTTGGCGATCCCTTCGGCCTGGCGGCGCCCCTTGTCGGTGAGTGGTCGTTTGGTGTCCTTCCCACTCCACGACGACCGACTGCCGGCATGGGCGTGGCGGACGAGGAAGACGCGAGGTTCGAGCAACCACCAGTGGGCTCCCAGCTCCGTCAGGAATTCGCGGTCCCGCGGATAGGTCAACTTCTGGAGGGCGTCCTGCGGCCGAAGCCACACGATCTTGTCGACCTCGCTATTCGGTTTGAACCTCCCCGAGGCGGGATGCATGGACCAGTAGTGGACCTCCTTGGGGTCGCCCCGCGGTGTGGTGTAGTCGATGCTGCCAAGGCGAGGCCCCATGATGCACACCAGACCCGTCTCCTCTTCGACTTCACGACGGGCGCAGTACGCGCAAGGACTCCCCGAGGTCGAGTTTGCCCTTTGGGAAGGTCCAGTCTCCATAGTTGGGGCGGTGGCAGAGGAGCAGTTCCACGCCCTTCTTGGTGGGGCGCCATACGATGCCGCCGGCGGCCACGAGTTTGCGGGTGCTCATCAGCGGATCGCTCCAGGGGTCAAGCCGAGTTGACGCACCAGTCGGTCGACTGCTTCCTCGATGGTCTCCACGGTGGTCACCAGGGATCCGTCCGTCTTCAACTCCTCGGCCAGCTGGGGTATCGACGCGTTCCACGGGGCGCCGACCGCAATCACCGGCTTCGGGGTGGCACCGCTGAAACGGGCCACAAACGCGGTGTTCCAGGCGACCAGGAGCTCGGTGAGGGTGCCGAGGGATCCGGCCACGGTGATGGTGGCATCGGCCAGGGTGACGATGTCGTGAATGCGTTCTGTCAGGGTGGGATGGGCTCGCTCCTCGGAGATCCATTCGTTGGCGCCCGTGCGGCCCGGAAACACCGGTGGCGCAGTGATCCCGATCACGTGGCCGCCGCTTTCGGAGGCCCCTCTCGACACGGCCTCCATGAGGCCCGCATACCCGCCATTGAGAACCGCTACCCCTTCGGCGGCGAGTAGCGCTCCGAGTCGGAACGTAGAGACATAGGAGGGATCGCCGGGCTGCGCCTGAGACGAACCGAACACGGCGACGTGGGGTTGAGTCATGGGAGGAATGGTAACGGTCCTGGGCGCCCGATTGTCCGCTTCGTCGGCCAGGTCGGCGTCGGTCAGACGAGCGACTCGGTCGGCTTCTCGGTCCCGGCGTCTCCATGGCGACGGTGCCACCGTTCCCACAGTACGAGCATCGACGGCAGAACGAGCACCGCGCCGAAGAGACTCAAACCGATCGCATAGGCGGTCACCTGACCCATCTGCCGGAACGGTGTCAGCGTGGACGTGATCAGGATGCCGAATCCGGCCGCCGTGGTGAACGCCGAGCCGGCGAGAGCGCCGCCTGTGTGGCGGGTCGTCGATCGGATGGCCTCGTTGATGCTGGTGAACCGGGCGCGGTCCTCTTCGAATCGCCTGGCCATGTGAATGGTGTAGGGCACACCGATACCGACGGCGAGACCGGTGAGGGTGGCCGTCACGGGACCGAACGGAATACCGCTGAGGTACATGAGGCCGAACGTCCAGAGGACCACGAGGGCCACCGGGAGCATCGTGATGACGCCGAGGAACGGTCGGCGATTCTCGAACCAGAAGTTGATCGACCAGGACGATGGTGGCGGCGATGAGGGTGAGTGACGAGTGATCGCACCTGCGAAGACGAGAGCGAGTTGACGATGGCACCGCCGATGATGTTCTGGGAGGTCGGCGGTGGCCTCGACCCCGGTGTCGGTGAGCGGAGTCAGGTCCGTCACCAGATTGTCGCGAAGGTCGAGTGCCCGGTTTTCTCCGGCTTGAGTGCTGATCTCTAAGAGGGCGGCGGTCGGGGCTCCATCCGAGATCTCGAGGACGGCGCTCATCTGGCCGGGAGCAGCGTCGGCTGCCGCGATCAGGATCGCCGTTACATCGGCCTCTGTACCCATGGATCCATCTTCGGGATTGAGGCCGTTCTGGATGGCGAACTGGGCGAACTCGGCGTTCGAGGGTGCGCCATCCTCTCCCGGAATGAGCAGCTGCTGGACCACCGACACCGGCGAGCTCACCGCCGGTTGCGGGACCGACTGGCGTGGGGAACGTGAGCACGTCGGGAGTGTCCGCCATATTGGCGGTGGCGGCAGCGATGGCGTTGTACGTGGCAGGGTCCGACAGATCACCCTCGACCAGCACCTGTGTGGTCTCTCCGAATCCACCGCCGAATTCATCGTTGAGGATTTCGAAGGTCTTCACACCTGGCGAATCGGCCGGGAGGAAATCGGTGAAGGAGAACTCGGTTGAGATGTTGCTGAGACCGTAGTATCCGAGTCCACCCAGGAGCACCGTCACTATGAGGGTCGCGACCGGAGCCTTGACCGCCAGGATGGAGGTCTTCTCCATGAGCATCGGAAGGAGGCGCTCGCTGGTAGCGCCCATGGCTTCACGCGGCAGCTCGATCGCTGGCTTCGGCCCGACGATCGAGGAGCTCCCGCACGGCGGGCACGAACGTGAGCATGAGCACGAAGGAAGCGCCGATGCCGATGGCCGCCAGGATCCCGAAGTCCTTGAGCGCGGGAATCGGGTTGAAGACGTTCGTGAGGAAGCCGATGACGGTGGTCACGGTGGCCAGGGCCAGTGCAACGCCAACGGTGCCGATCGCGGCTCGAATGCCTCCATCGACGTCGTCGCCTTCACCGACGTCCTCGCGGTAGCGGGACGTGAGGTGGATGCCGTAGTCGACACCGAGGCCGATGAGAAGGATGGGCACGATCTGGCTGATCTCGTTGAACGGACCGAGCCATCCGAACTGCTGGAGAATGCCGCCGATTCCGTTCATCCACAGGATGGCGAAGACGATGGTCAGCATCGTCATGCCCATGTCGGCGCCGGTGCGCCGGAAGGATCGGATCCAACTGGCGTGGGGGCCGCGCGGCTTCAGCCAGTAGACGAACAGGAGAATGCCGATGATGATGGCGAACGCCGATCCGAAGAGACGGCCGATCTCGCTTTCGAACCCAGAATCCGCCGAGAACAGGAGATTGAAGCTGAACGGCCTGAGCTCGATGTCCGATCCCACATCGAGTCCGCTGATGACCTCGGCGATTCCGACCTCACGCTCCGCTTGTGCCGTCGCATCGTCGGTGGTGTCCACGAACACGAGGACCAGGGCGGTCGAGGTGTCCTCGTTGACGAGCTGGCTCACGAAACCGAGCTGTTCACCACCTTCGGCGAGTGCCTGGTCGTACAGCCCGCGGATGGCGGAGTCGTCCATTCCGGCGGTGTCGATGCCCTGCTGGGCAGCAGTCTGCTGGACCGGTGCCATCCAGGTGACGACACCAGGCTGCTGGGCATCACCGGCGACGACATCCGCATACTCGCTTTCCGCAATCGCTTGCACGACCCGGTTGGCGGCTGCGAGGCCGTCGGCTGAAATCACGTCCCCGGACGCCGAGGTCACGACCACCTGCATCACCGACTGGGTGGCTTCCTCTCCGAAGATCTCTCCGATCCTCTGCGAGGCGAGAATCTCGGGATTCTCAGGCGAAAAGCCTTCCTGGCCGCCAGTGCTCTGTTCGGCCACGAATATGGTCAGATAGCCGAAGACGGCGGTCAGTGCCAGGGTGACGGCGATGACGGCGACGGGAGCGCCTCCGACGGCTCGCGCCAATAAACGGATGATGGCTTTCACGGGTTCAGCTCCGGTGCACTCGACAGTTTGGACGAAGTGTCAGATATTCAATGATAGAATAGACATAATGTCAAATCGACCCGAGCAGACCACCCGACGTCGCATACTCGACGCGGCGTACTCGCTCGTCGAGGAGCGCGGCCTGTCGAACGTGACGATGACCGCTGTGGCAGAACGCGCCGATGTCTCTCGGCAGACCCTCTACAACAAATGCCCTACCGTCGAAGCCGCCCTCCTCGAGTATCTGCTCGAAGAGATCGATGAGATGGCCGGACGAATCGAATCAACCCTCGCCCAGACTACCGATCCATCCGAACAGATTCGAATCTTCGTGCGCGAGGCCATGGTCCGGTTCGCCCAGCGTGACTTCCACGTTTCGATGCGGACCCTCATGTCTCCTGAGGCCCGGGTCCAAATCGAGGGACGAGTGCGACGAATCCGTCAGGCACTCGAAGACGTGCTCACCAGCGGCGTCGAGTCCGGCCATCTCCGCCCGCAACCGTCTCCTGCACGAACGGCCGAGTTGATGTTCCACATGATCGGGGGCGTCGGCCATCTCGTCGGCGAGGGAGCCGATGCGCATTTGGCCGCCACGGATCTGTCCGGCTTGTTGCTCGAAGGGCTCTCCAAGTAGGCGGTCGGTGCGCCTCAGCCGGCAGCTTGTCTGCCCTTGAGTAGCGTCACCGCCTTCAGGAACCGGTCCATCTCCTCAACGTAGGCAGTCGTGTCGTCGGCGATCGCGGGGTGGCGATTGCCCAGGGCAACCGCTGCAAAGCGCGCGCCCCGCAGGTATGAGCCGAGCTGATCGATTGGCATGGCACGGCGACCGGGCTGCGGATTCACGGTCTCGGGAGGCGTCTGGGAGGTCGGGGAGAGGCCGAGAGCCTGAAGCTCGGCCAGAACCTCATCTTCAGGAATCCGATCGGCGAAGTCGCGGGCCACCCACCGCCAAGCCTCCTCGCCGCCAGGGGTGATGATCACGACTGCGGGGATGGCCAGGTTTCGTTCGTCAGTCGGGTTGGCCACACCGTAGGGGGTGATTGCTGAGGCGCGACCGGGATCGCTCAGAATCGGGAACGGAAGCCAGAGTCGTTCGACAGTGGCGGCATTCTGCTCGGGAGAATCGATCACTACGCCGAACAGGCGACCTCCGCCGGCGAGGAAGTCTTCGTGCCGCGAAGCCAAGCTGACCAGCTGGCCGCTGCAGTAGGGTCACCAATCGCCGCGGAGGAAGATCAGGATGGCTGCGGCGTCGAGATGCTCCGAGAGCGTCCAAGGGCGACCAGCCTGGTCGGTGACGGTGAAATCGGGCGACTGCATGAGACTCCTCGAGGGTTGTCGAGGAACCTTACCAAGAGGGCGACCCGAGGAGCCTCAGTCGAAGGTGTTGCACTCGTTGGCGTCGCCGGTCTCGTAGCCGCGGGTGAACCAGTCGACTCGCTGCTCCGCCGAGCCGTGCGTCCACGCCTCGGGATTGACTCGACCCTGGGTGGTCTGCTGGATGCGGTCGTCCCCAACGGTGGCGGCGGCATCGATCGCCTCACGGATGTCGGATTGCGACAATGCCACGGCATCTAATTCGGCGACGGAATGCGCCCACACCCCGGCAAAGCAGTCGGCCTGGAGTTCCATCCGCACGGACAGTTGGTTGGCTTCTCCTGGAGACTGCTGCTGGAGCGTGCGCACCTGCTCATTGATGCCCAGCTCGTTCTGGACGTGGTGTCCGACCTCATGGGCCAAGACGTAGGCCTCGGCGAAGTCGCCGCCTTGGGCGCCGAGCTGATATTCGAGCACCGCATCGAAGAAGGTCTCATCGACGTAGATCGTGTCATCGAGCGGGCAGTAGTGCGGACCGACCTGACTATTGGCCCCTCCGCATCCCGACTGGGTGGCGCCGCGGAACAGGACGAGGCGCGGTCGTTGATAGGTGAGGCCGGCATCGGTGAAGATCTGATCCCACACGAAGTCGGTGTCGCCGATCACCTTCGAGACGAAGTCTTCGTACTCCTGCTCCTCGGCCGTGAGTTCCACCTCGGGGCCGCTGGAGGCGGCGCCGCTCCCGGCCGGCTGGAGCTGCTCGAGGACCGACGGATCGAAACCGCCCTCGCCGCCTCCGAGGAATTGAATGGCGAGGAAGACGAGGAGGCCGACGATGCCCACACCTCCTGCTCCGCCGGCGACGGTGCGGCCGGGACGCGTTCGCCGATCTTCGATATTCCCACTACCCCGAAGGTTCTTCCACTTCACAATCAACTCCGTCGTTTCTGGCCGTGGGCAGTGTAGCTGTGCAGACGATCTCGTCTTGAGAAAAGCCAAGACCACTCGGGGGTGGGGGAGGGTCGAGAAAGCTCAACCGGTCAGGCGGCCCCGAAGGCGAACACCACGTCGAGATAGACCTCGACAGTCGATTGCCCAGGTTCGAGCGCCGGTCCATTGGCCATTTCGGCCCGAGCCATGGTGGCGAACGGGGTGGGCTGGGGTCCTGCCTCTCGAATCCATACGGCCAAACCCAGGGCTCGTCCGGCTAGCTCGGCGAGGTGTCGACCCTTGGTGTTGGCGTCGTTCCAGGCGGCGAGACGCGCCGCCACCAGAGCTTCGGCGGGTTGATCCACCGACCAGGTCAAAGCACCGATGACGAGGGAGTCACCGAGTTGTTCGGCCGCGGCGGTGATCGTGGCGGCGGCCGCCTCCGCGGTGGAGACAGTGACGGTATGGTCGATGGCCACCTGATACCCGACCAGTCGCTGTTCGGTTCCCGTGTAGTTCCATTGGGGATGTATGGCCATCTGTCCGGTTTGGATGTGGGTCCGCGGCACCTCGAAGCGCTCGAGAATGCCGAGGAGGTTCCTCGAATCCGCAGAGGCCCGCTCGAGCGCCGTCGCGACCGTTGGGCTGATGACGTGAGTCCCGAGTTGGAGCGAAAGAGTATCCGGGACAACTGTCGCCCGCCCGACACCTTGGACGGCTATGCCTTCGGACGGATGGGTAGTTTGGTGAACTGACATGATCTCCCTCAGGTGTTGGTCAGAAGGCGGTGGGCCATTCGGTGACTCGTTCGCGTCTGGCCAGGGCTCGGATCATGACGGAAGCGCCGTGGCGGGCAGCCGCCATCTCCACGAGGGTGCGGAGAACGAGGGATTCGGCCTCGGGGCTTACTCTGGGTGGCGTGCGGCCCACGCTGGCCGCCAGGTCGTCGAGATGAATGACGAGCTCGACGATGCGGGTCTCGAGGTAGTCGTCGACGAGCATGCACAACCCCTGGAAGACGGCGACGCGACGATCGGAGCGCTCGGTCTCGAATCGGACGGCGAGTCGGCTGCGAATGGTCCGAGCCTCCGCTGCGAGTGCATGGGGTCCAATCGAGCCGGCCTGCTCGCCACGCTCGCGGGTGGCCACGTGGAGTTCGTCCTGGATCGGGTCGGCGTCGCCCAAACCCCGGATGAAGTATTCGGCTGAGCTGATCGGCGATCCGTCCGGGGGTTCGTCGTCGAGATATCGGTCCACCGTGATGGCGGCTCGTGCCAGATGTCCCGCCAATCCCCCCACGGTATAGCCCTCCAGCACGGACGGCGACGCCCAATGCCTGACGACCTCGGGACTCTCGAGGAGATCGGCGGTCAGGTCCACCGTTTCGAGGAACGTTTGACGAACCATGCAGTCATCCTACGGCACGGCACAATCTGATGGCCTCCTACAATCAGGCGCCGTATGAAGCCCGCACTCGCCCACGAGCACCCGATTGCCATTGCCCATCGAGGGTCACGGACGCTGTGGCCTGAGAACACGATGATGGCCTTTCAAGGGGCGGTCGACCTCGGATACCGCTATCTGGAGACGGACCTGCATATTTCGGCTGACGGGGCGCTGGTGTGCCTCCACGACGATACGCTCGAGCGCACCACGGACGGGAAAGGCAAGGTGTGGCAGCGCCATCTGGCCGATCTACGGAAACTCGACGCCGGTTTCCGATTCGATTCGATGCATCACTTCCCCGAGCGGGGAACCGGTGTGACCATCCCGACCCTCGAAGAATTGGTGACGACCTTCCCCGGAGCCGTGATCACCCTTGACCTCAAGCAACCTGGACTCGAGGCGCCCTTGGTCGCCGCCATCGAGCAATTCAAACTGTGGGACCGGGTCATCGTCGGTTCGTTCAGTGATGTCCGGCTCCGCAGGTTCCGAACGCTCGCCGGCGATCGGGTGGCGACCTCCGCCGGCCCCCTCGAAACGCTTCGATTCGTACTCTCTGCTCGAGCCGGGCGGTCGGCCGCCATCCGGGCGGATGCCCTCCAGGTGCCGGTCCGGCAGGGGCGGGTCACGGTCGTCGACCGAGTGGTGGTCGAGGCGGCTCGGAAGCTCGGTAAGCAGGTTCATGTGTGGACCATCAACGACCCCGATGACATGGCCGAGCTGCTCGACCTGGGCGTTGATGGGCTCATCACCGATCGACCTGATCTCCTCCGCGAACTGCTGGAGGAGCGGGGATCGGGCGGACCCTGGTTCCATCCGGTCTGAACCTCACCTAGTGCTCGGCGATCACTCGGGGAGTGCCGATCCGCACGGTGACACCGGGCGAGTAGTGGACTACCGGGTCGCCGATGGGACGCGGTAGGCCGGCCGCTTCCACGAGCGACTCGTCGAGGCGGATGAGTTCGGCGCGGTGGAGTGGCCAGGGTGGATGTTCGACCGGCGCGTACGACAGGCCTCGTTTCAGCTTCGTCCACAGCCCCCATCGGGCCGTCAGATAGTGGTCGAAACGAGTCAGCTTTTCGGGTGGGATGGGCGGCCCGATGACCACCTCTGCGCGGGCGCCCGCACCTCTGGGACCGGGCCAGCGGCGACGGCCACCGTATTCGATCCGGTTCTCGCCGGCGGTGATCTCCATCGTGGACCACATGTAGGGGAGGCGGTAGGTGGTGCGCGCCACGACGGTCGGGACCAACCGCGTGATGTCG
The DNA here is from genome assembly GCA_963752075.1 of uncultured Acidimicrobiia bacterium. Taxonomy (GTDB): domain Bacteria; phylum Actinomycetota; class Acidimicrobiia; order Spongiisociales; family JAENVV01; genus CBDUEV01. The sequence goes on along the minus strand of CAVVWO010000002.1, from coordinate 308,373 downwards.
AGGGAGCGGAAGTAGACCCCGTCGCGGCCGTCCGGACCCCGCACGTAGAGACGGATGTTGGTCTCCGGAAACGATGAGAGCCACGGAAGCGGCGGGCCGTAGGGCACTCGAATGTGGTTCATCTTGAACGGGACGAGTCCGACCCAGGTTTGGCCCTCGAAGACATCGGGTTCGAGCCCGGGCGGCAATACCGCTCGCACGATCTCGGGGTCGTAGGGCCAATGGATGAAGGTGAGCTGATTCCAGCTCTGCATCATCACCGCCCGGTTGACGGGCACGGGAGGGTTCGGGTGATACTCCATCGACTGGAGGGTAATGCTCAACGCAGGGGTATCAGAAGCGCTCACGGAGAGAGGTAGGACGGGCTGTTCTGTCACGGAGGGTGTTGGCTACAGCAGGGATCTCGTGTGTTTAACCCCTCCTTAACCTGGCTGCATGGACGGGTTAGCACTCCTTCCCGCATTCTGAAGGCGACTTCAATCCCCGCTTTCCCAGTTGGGTTCGAAGTTACGTTGATCCCGGCTCGCCGGGGTCAACGAGTCCGAGAGTGTCGGTCGGCGCCAAGTAACTACCCCTCGTGGGTTTTGCATAGCCTCCCAGCCCAAGGCGCCGGCCGACCCCTCGGGTTTTCCGGTTCGCGTGCTTCCAGCGCAGACCCCCCGGCTGCTTCCGATTTGCCCCTTATCCAGCGATGCTTCCGAATCGTGCCCCGAGCACGGTCGTGAAGGCGGCCGGGTCGACTTCGATCTGGAGACCCCGCTTTCCGCCCGAAACGAAGATCCGTTCGTGGTCGAACACGGACCGGTCAACGACGACCGACAATTGCTTCCGCTGGCCGAAAGGCGAAATCCCGCCAGTGACGTAGCCGGTGGCTCGTTCGGCGGATGCTCGATCGGCCATGGTGGCCTTTTTGCCTCCGGCGGCCTTCGCCAATCGTTTCAGATCGAGGGTTCCTGCAACGGGAACGATCCCGACGGTCAACACGCCATCTACATTTGTGATGAGGGTCTTGAAGAGCCGCTCCGGTGCTACGCCGAGTTGGGCGGCGACCGCCTCCCCATAGGAGAGGGTGTCGTCGAGGGCAGATCCGTCGTACGGGTGCTCTGTGAACTCGATGTGGGCCCGTTCGAGGGCATCGATGGCCGGCGTGGACATGAGACCATTCTGCCGCGCGAAACACCGCAGTGGCTTTCCATTGCTGATCGGTCTGTAGCCTGGTGACATCGTACGTATCGTCCGGACGGCTCAAGGGCGAGGGTGTTGTGACCGACTATTACGTATGGTTTTGCCTTATGAGATGGAGGCGAGCTCGGGCGATCCGGCGCCTTCAGCTGAGCGGCAATCCCGCGGGGTGGTGCCCCCATCAGCCGAGTCGCTCCATCTGCTCGAGAACGACCTCAGTGACCTTGTGTGGGAGACGGACAGCCGTCTCCGGTACGAACACGCCCTCGCGGAATCGGCCCGGGCGCTCCTGACCTCACAGCGTGACTCCGCCCTGAAGGTGGTTCTCGAGGCGCTCTTGAAGGCGACTGATGTGACCTACGCATTCGTCGAGCGGAATATCGAGGATCCCGAGCTGGGTCTCTGCTCTCGCACCGTCGAGGAAGTTGAACGCATCCCCTCGGATGAAAGTATGGCCGACGATTACTGGAGTCTGGTTCCCTGGGACAGGATGCCCACGTCGCGCTCGGCCTTGGAAACGGGGAAGTCCTTCTCCTTCCTCGTGGCCGAACTCACCGGTCCGGAACGAGACCTCTATCTCGAAGATCCGTTCCCGGTGGTTTCGGAACTCGACATCCCGATCTTCGTGCAGGATCGATGGGTGGGGCTCATTGGGTTCGCCGACATGATCGAGGAACGAGTCTGGTCGGATGGGGATATCCAGCTTCTCGAGGTGGCCGCCGCTTTGATCGGCTCATACTGGGACCGGGCAGACTCTGAGGCTCTCCTCCGAGCGAACCTCCAACAACAGGAGAGGCGCATTCGTCACGAGCAAGCCCTCTCCCGATGCTCGACGGCGCTGCTTGGATCCGGAGCCGAAGACGCCCTCGCTGTGGCTTTGAACATCCTGCTGGAGGCAACGGAGTCCGGGTCGGTCTTCGTTGAACGAAATGTCGAGCATCCCGATCTGGGATGGTGCTCGTCGATAGTCCAGGAAGCGCCGGACGCAGGTTTGACGGACGTGTGGGAGCTGGTCCCCTGGTCGTCGATGCCGATCTCGCACTGGCACTTGTCGCGAGGCGAGTCGTTTGCCTTCCTCATCAGGGACCTCACTGGTGTGGAGGCCGAGACCTATTCGAGGACAGACGCGAAGTCGGAGCTCAACATCCCGATCTTCGTCGGTGGTGAGTGGGTTGGACTCGTCGGGTTCACCGATCGCATTTCAGAAAGGGAGTGGGACGACGAAGAAGTCGAATTTCTTCAAACCGTGTCGGAGATGATCGCGGTCTTCTGGGAGCGGCGGGCAGCCTACGAGAAACTCGAGCAGTTGATTCGCTCCAAGGATGAGTTCATTGCCAGCGTCAGCCACGAACTTCGAACGCCTCTCACCGTCGTGGTCGGGTTGGCCAACGAGTTGAAGGACAACTTTGGACAATTCACAGCCGACGAACTCCACGAATTCATCGGCTTGATTGCCGGCCAGGGGAACGAGGTGTCCAACATCGTCGAAGATCTCTTGGTCATCGCACGGGCGGACATCGACATGATCACTGTGCTCCCCGAATCCGTCGACCTTGTGGCGCACATCCAAGCAGTGTTCGGTGGACTTGAAACCGAGCAGGACTTGGTGATCACAGGGGGGACGCCTCTGGCTTGGTGCGACCCAGGTCGCCTTCGTCAGATCATTCGGAACCTCCTCACCAATGCCATGCGATATGGAGGCGAACGGGTGCGGGTCGAACTGGCGCTGAATGGCGAACTAGTTCAACTCGAAGTCTGTGATGACGGTCCCGGCCTCGAGAAGCAGGATTACGATATCGTCTTTGAGCCATACCAGCGGGCCCATGACCGGCAAGGCCAACCCGCCTCGGTCGGGCTCGGCCTCACCGTGAGCAAGCGGCTGGCTCAACTGATGGGGGGCGACCTCGTCTACTCGAGGAGAGACGAATGGAGCGTGTTCTCCTTGTCTCTGCCTGTGGCCGCTCGAACCACGAGCGACTAGAACCAATCAGCGGGGTTCGGACGCCCGCGAGCTTGGCGGGCAAGGTTCCAGGGCAAGCAGGCTCAGCTGTTGGTTGTCCCGGGGGCTCCGTCGAGCGGCGGGCACCTGCCGCGACGGCCGTCCGGGTCCTTTTCCTTGCGCCTTCCTGACCGATTCCATGATCCTGTCCTGTACGGCTGGTGGGGCGTTGGTCCGTTCGCCGTACAAACGTCGGGTCTGCTCGGCGACTTCAGGGTGCGTCTGGGCGAGCGTAGCGAGATAGTGCTCTTTGATGACCGGCCGAAGGTGCAGTGGGACGCCCCCGATCGAGGCGGCGCCGGCTGCTCGGGCTGCGGCCACCACTGCCCCGATCTCACGGGTGTCGTCAGAAAGCCCGGGGATGATGGGGCCGATCAGTACGCCCGTCGAGAGCCCCTTCTCGTTGAGCTTGGCGACCGTGTCCATCCGCCGCTGCGGGTGCGGAGTTCCCGGTTCCGTTGCCTTCCAGACGTCTTCGTCCAGGCTGCCGATCGAGAACGCCACCCGAAGATCGCTTGATCGAGCGAGTTCGGCGAGGACATCGACGTCCCGCAGGATCAGCGGTGACTTCGTCAGAATCGAAACGGGATTTCGATGATCGGCCATCACCTCCAGGATGCCCCGGGTGAGTCGGTACTTCCCCTCGGCCGCCTGGTAGGGGTCGGTGTTCGTGCCCAGGGCGATGAGGTGGCCCCTCCAGCGGGCCGGAGCCGTCTCATGGCGAGCCAGTTCCACGGCATTGGTCTTGACCACGATCTTGGTGTCGAAATCCCGGCCGGCGTCGAGGCCGAGATACTCATGGGTAGGACGGGCGAAACAATAGGTGCAGGCGTGGGAACAACCCCGATAGGGGTTGATGGTGTATGAGAAGCCGAACCGCGGTGGACCGGGCACCTTGGTGACGATGCTCTTGGCCTCGACCTCGAGGAACTCCAAACCGCGGTACTCGCCCTTCCCGACCTGGCGCCGCACCGGGCCGAACATGGCGAGCTGATCCTCGGACTCTTCGCGCAGCTTCCACCGGAGGTTCGACATGGTGCGAAGAGAATACTCCGAACATATGTTCGATACAAGCGAACCTACTCGGCTTCGATGACCTCACCCTGCTCATCGAAGTAGATGACCGACTCAGGTGCTCCGTGGGTCGCTGCCCAGGCGAAGGCGCCCCACCGTAGGTGGGTGTGAACAAGGTATTCGGTGCCGTCCATGACCGTGATTCTCATCTGCGAGGTACCTTCGGGTCCATGGAGTTGCGTGTTGTTCCATGTCCCGTCCGAAGCCCATCCGCCGACGTCCGCGAAGGATTCCTCGATCGATCCCGGCCCACACGTAGCGCTGGCGCCGGTCCGCTCGATGGTTCCAAGGCAATTCATGCTGCCGGCCATTGCCGACACCAGATCCAGTCGGCCGATCGGTGTCTCGACTTGGGCCAGGTGAACTGCGCTACCGGGGACGATGGCGTCTTGGCCGTTCATGGTCAATGCCAACTCGTCGGCGTGGGGACCTGTGCCGGTGCCTGGTTGCATGAAGAACTCGAACCGCTCAGGTCGATCCGGGGGTTGGATGTCGATGCCGTCCGAACCGCCTCGGAGCAACGAGCAGCCTGTCAACAGTGTGGCCATCATCACGAGGAGGACGGTCCGGGCCATCGGTCGCGTCAGCCTGTCAGCGTGGGTTTGTAGGGAGGACGGATCGCCTCGAAGGCGTCGATCTCAGCGGCGTGCGTCATCGTCACGCCGATCGCGTCGAGACCCTTGAGCAGGCGGTGCTTCTGGATCGGCTCGAAGTCGAACGTCGCCTCGAAGCCGGCAGCCTTCACCGCTGCACCCCCAGGTCGATGCTGATCTCGGCGTCCGGCTCATGCTCGACGAGCTCCATCAAATAGTTGCACTTCCTTCTCGGAAGCACCACCGGGAGAAGCCCGATCTTGCAGCAGTTGTTGAAGAAGATGTCGGCGAAGGAGGGGGCGATGACGGCTTCGAAGCCCCAGTCCTGGATACCCCCACGGTGCGTGTTCCCGCGACGAGCCGGACCCGAAGTTGGGGCCGGTGACCAGCACGTTTGCGTTCTGGTACTCGGGTCGGTTGAGGACGAACTCCGGGTCGAGCTCGCCGTCGGCGGTACGGCGCCAGTCCCAGAAGAGGAACTCGCCGTAGCCGGTGCGCTCGACTCGCTTCAGGAACTGCTTCGGCATGATCTGGTCGGTGTCGACATTGGCCCGGGGGAGCGGAGCGATGGTGCCGGTGATGAGGGTGACGGGCTTCATCGGTACCTCCCTGACGTCGACGAAATGGCCGGCGATGGCTGCGGCTGCAGCCATCTGCGGGGCTGACGAGATGGGTGCGACCGCCGTCGCCCTGGCGGCCCTCGAAGTTGCGGTTCGAGGTCGAGGCGCAGCGTTCGCCCGGGTGCGAGGATGTCGGGGTTCATCGCCAGACACATCGAGCAGCCGGCGTCGCGCCACTCGAAGCCGGCCTCGATGAAGATCCGTGTCGAGTCCCTCCTCCTCGGCCTGGAGCTTTCACCAGTCCCGAGCCGGGACACGACCATGGCCGACACGTTGGGTGCGACCTTCTTGCCGTCGACGATCGCCGCGGCGGCCCGCAGGTCCTCGATGCGGGCGTTCGTGCAGGAGCCGAGGAAGACCCGGTCGATGGTGATCGTCGGTGATCGGGGTCCCGGGGTCGAGGTCCATGTACTCGAGCGCACGTATCGGCCGAGTCCCGGTCGATCGGGTCCTCGAACATCGCTCGGGCGACGGGATCGATGCCGGTGACCGGGATCGTCTGGCCGGGGTTGGTGCCCCACGAGACGTGGGGTTCGAGTGTCGGAGGCATCGAGAGTAGACTCTCTGCGTCGAAGGTGGCACCCGGGTCGGTGGGCAGTGTCCGCCAGTACTCGACGGCTGCGTCCCAGTCGGCGCCCTTCGGGGCGTGGGGGCGGCCCTCGAGGTACGCGAAGGTCGTCTCGTCGGGGGCGATCATGCCGGCCCGGGCGCCCGCCTTCGATCGACATGTTGCAGATCGTCATCCGGCCCTCCATCGAGAGGTCCGGATCGCCGAGCCGCGGTACTCGATGACGTGGCCGGTGCCGCCGGCGGTCCCGATCTGGGCGATGATGCCGAGGATGATGTCCTTGGCCGTGACGCCCGGCGGGAGCTCACCGTCGACCGTGATCGCCATCGACTTGGGCTTCTGTCTGGGGAAGCGTCTGGGTGGCGAGGACGTGCTCGACCTCGGAGGTGCCGATGCCGAAGGCGAGCGCTCCGAACGCGCCGTGGGTGGCGGTGTGGGAGTCGCCGCAGACGATGGTCATGCCGGGCTGGGTGACGCCCTGCTCGGGGCCGATCACGTGGACGATGCCCTGGCGTGGGTCGTCGAGGCCGAAGAGCGTGATGCCGAACTGCTCGCAGTTGGCGACGAGCGTCGTCGATCTGCCGCTTCGACAGCGGGTCGTGGATGCCGAGTTCGCGGTCCGTGGTCGGGACGCCGTGGTCGATGGTGGAGACGGTGAGGTCGGGGCGGCGCACGGTACGTCCCGCCAGGCGGAGCGACGTCGAACGCCTGGGGTGACGTGACCTCGTGGACGAGGTGGAGGTCGATGTAGAGCAGGTCGGGCTCGCCCGCGGGCTGGCGGACGACATGGTCGTCCCAGACCTTCTCGAACATCGTTCTGGGGTCACTCATGGCCTATCTCCATCGATTGGTCGCCAAGAGTAGCGTCGCCTGACTAAGGGGTAGAACCGACCGTGGGGATGGGTTCGCCCTGCTCGTTGACGCCGATCAGATGACCGGACTTGGCCACCTTGGTGGCGAGGTAATCTCGATTCAAATCGGTCGGCTCCATCACATGGGGAAGCCGTTCTGTGATCGTGACGCCATGGGCTTCGAGTCCCGCCACCTTCCTGGGGTTGTTGGTCATGAGCTTGATCGACCGTACCTGGAGTGAATGCAGCATGTGGGCAGCTACCCCGTAATCGCGAGAATCGTCAGGGAATCCCAGCGCCAGGTTCGCTTCGACCGTGTCGAGGCCCTGATCTTGGAGTCCGTACGCCCGGATCTTGTTGGTGAGGCCGATGCCGCGTCCCTCCTGACGGAGGTAGAGGAGGATCCCGGTCTCCAACTGTCCGATGTGGCGGAGCGCCGACTCGAGTTGGTCGCGGCAGTCGCAACGGAGCGAGCCGATGGCGTCTCCGGTGAGGCATTCGGAGTGGAGTCGGACGGGGACGTTCTCCTGGCCGCAGATATCGCCACGAAAGAAGGCCGTGTGCTCCTTTTCGTCGACATTGTTGTAGAACGCCGCCGCCTGGAAGACACCGAACCGCGAGGGCAGGTCGGCGACGCCGGCCAAAGAAACGCAGGTTCCATCGGCGCCCTCACAATGGTGATTGGCGTCGCGTTCGATGAGGGTGTCGATTTGATCACTGGTCAGCGTCATGGTGGTCCTTCGTCGTCAGAGAGAACAACTGCACGGGCGGTCTGCAACATTCCCATCGTCCGAAGTGGCCATACGAGGGTGAACCCGGTTCTGGCAGTCTACGGCTCGTCGGGGAGCGTCAACCGCCGCGGATAGCCGGCGACCTGTCATTCCCTGGGTCTCGCCGGGGTGCCGAAGCGCCGGTCAGTCGGACCGGGCCATCATCCGGATCGGCGCCGTCACCAGCCTCACGAGCTCCACCATCGTGGCGATTCCGAGGGCCAGGATGAAGAGCACGAGCATCACCCTTCCGGTGGTCTCCCAGCCGCTCGACAGATCGAAGGGGAACACGCGGTAGGTGCGGAGCGTGACGGCGAGACTGATGATGTTGATCGCCAGCTGGCCGAGCGACTTGAACCAAGCTTTGTCGAAGGCGATCCATAGAAGGTTGACCACCGACGAGGCCACCAGCGAAAAGGTGACTATGCCCACCAGGCGTTCGAAATCGTTGGTCAGGAAGGGCACCCAGTCCCACTCCAGGAGGTTCTGAACGACGTAGATCAAACCGATGTTGACGGCGATCGCCACGGTGTAGCCGAACCGCCGACCCGTCCGTCTCACCGTTTCGGGAACTGCCGCTTTGAGATCGGGAGTTCTGGTGAGGGTTTCCACGATGCTCCTCCTCGCGGGCACAGCCATCCGAGCCCGTGTCGGGTTGTTGTTCGTATCGTCTCGCCGGGTAGGCAGCCTCGCCACGGTCGAATGGCCCGACCCGGAAGGCCGTTCCGGTAGGCGGCCTCGGTCCGGGTTGGGGGTATCGTCTGGGGATGCACTCGCTTCTGCTGGTCCTTCTTCTCCTGGTCCCGGTCGGTGGGGCGTTCGGCGAGGCGGTCGCCGAGGGTGTCGACGCGGGCGACGGGGGAATTTCGGTCGAGATCGAGGTCGAGGCTCCCGGGGCCACCTCGGTGGTCGTCCATGTGATCGATCCCGGGGACGACCAACTCACCTTGCCCATGAACGCTCGCACCGGAGGGGTCTTTGCCGCCTCGGCCAAGTTGGAGCGGGCCGACCTGGTGGTGGTTTTTGAGATCCTCGATGGCGGTAGGGCCATCGTGTCCCGCCCGTTGACCTTGAGTGAGTTGGGCGTCGATCCGGCCGTCCTCGGGTTCGCTGTCGAACCCAGCCTTCTGCAACCGGCGCCGGAGATCCCCGAGGATGACGGCATCATCACGGCCGCCATCCGTCGGAACCTCTGGCTGGCCGTGGCGTTCGGCGCTGCCGCGGCTGTCGCTTTTGGCCTTTTGGGCCGCTGGTCCGAAGGCGGATTCCCAGCACCCGACTCGTCGCGGCCGAGGAGGGGCTCGTGGAAGGTGAGTCCGGCTCGGCGGATCCTCCTCCGGTCTCGTGACAGTCAGGGTGGCCACCATCGACGACGCGTGGTCGATTGCCGAGGTGGAAGTCTCTTCATGGAAGGCCGCCTATGAGGGAATCATCGACCAAGATTATCTGGAGGATCTCGATGTCGGCCGAGCGGAGCGGCGCTGGCGGGGAGCCTTTCTCGAGCGTGGGTCGGTTCGAGTGGCCATCTCGGGCGATGGAGTGATTGGGTTCGTCTCCTTCGGGTCGGCGGTCGACGCCTTCGATGCCGATCGGGTGGGGGAGGTGTATTCCCTGTACCTACGGCCCGACTCCTGGCGCGCCGGCCATGGAAGCGCGTTGCTCCGCTCGGCGGTTGCCGAGCTGCGCAGCGACGTGTTTTCTCGGTCGATCGGTCTCCGGGTGCTTCCCGAGAATGTGGCGGCCCGGCGCTTCTATGAGGTACAAGGTTGGCGATTCGACGGTGTCGAAGCGGTCGGATCGCTCGGTGGGCGTTCGGTGCCGCATCTGCGGTAGCCGGTCTCCTGCTCGACGGAGAGACCCTGGACAATGCCGAGAGGCCCGGTATCCTGAGCGCAGCCGACCGCAGGAGTGAAGAATGATCGTCGTCAACACCGAGACCATCCCCGGCCACGACATCGTGCAGGTGAAGGGCCTCGTGCAAGGCAATACGATCAGGGCCAAGCACCTCGGGCGCGATTCGGTCGCCGGTTTGAAGAACCTGGTCGGTGGCGAGCTGACCGGTTATACAGAACTCCTCACCGAATCCCGGCGCGAGGCCCTCGATCGGATGCTCGGGCAGGCTCGGCAACTCGGGGCCAATGCGGTGGTCAACGTTCGATTCACCACCTCTTCGGTCGCGGCCGGCGCCGCCGAACTCTACGCCTACGGCACTGCGGTGATGGTTCAGCCGACCGCCGGCCAGGCTGCCGTTGCCGCGCCCCAGGCCCAGGCTGCTCCTGCCCAGGCTGCCCCTGTCCAAGCCGCTCCTGTCCAACCCGCCCCGGCTCCAGCGCAGACGGCGGGCACCCCTCCTCCGACTCCGTCGGCTGGTGGTGACACTCCAGCGAGTCCGTTCTAGATCATGGGCGATCTTTTGGTGCCGCTCTTCTATCTGGCGATTCCGATCGGCCTGCTGGCCGTCGGGTTCTTCTTTGGGCGCCACAACGAAGCCAAGCACTACGAGGACATCGAACGGCGCGAGAAGCAATACGCCGGCTTCCTGGTCACCGACCTGAAGACGCCGGTCGGCTTCGACGCGGCCGGAGGCGGCACGCTGGTCATCGGACAGATGGTCGTGGCGACGGACTACCTCAAGACCTTCGTGGCGAGCATCAAGAACCTCTTCGGGGGCGAGCTCAAATCCTTCGCCACCCTCATGGATCGAGCCCGCCGTGAGGCTCGGCTGCGGATGGTCGAGGAAGCGGTCCGGCAGGGAGCGGTCGGGGTGATGAACGTGCGATACGAAACGTCGCAGATCGGTTCTGCCACCAACCAGTCCCGGGGTGCCGCCATGAGTGAGGTGCTCTGTTACGGCACCGCCGTTCTCCCGGGCTGACCTCCGTGGACCACGACCGCCGTCTCCGCGATGAGAGCTTGGAACACGAGCCCGCCCTCGGGGGAGCCAACCTTCAGTGGGGCTATGACGATGTACGCGACCAACCGGCGCTCGGGTCCGGAGCTGCGGATTCGGACCTTCCTTACGCAGCGATTGGCGACGAGCCGGCCCTGACGTCGGCCGATCAGTTACTCACGGCCGACGGATTGGCTACCTATGGCACTCTCTACCACCGCCGCCGAGCGGAGGCCTCGGGCACCAGGCAGGGATTGATGTTGGGGTTGATCGCCACCGCCATGGTTCCGCTTCCTCTCGTAGGTCTGATCATCCTGCAGATCAGCGGTGCTCCCTTCTTTCGAGCCATCGCCGCCACGGTGCTGCTTCCGCTCGTACTCGAGGTCCTCAAACCGGCGGTCGGACTGGCAGTGGTGGAAGGGCGGCCGTGGCTCATCCCCGACCGAGCGTCCCTGATCAGTGCCCACGTGATCGGAGGGCTCGGGTTCGGCATGATGCTCTATGCCCTCGTCACCCTCGGACCGCTCTTGCTCGGGCTCTCCTACTCACCGATCCGACTCTTGGTGGCGATGGTGCTGCACGCAGTCACGGCACTCGTGTCGGGCTGGGGAGCGGCCAAGGTCTGGCACACGACCGACACCAACGGCACGGCGCCGGCGTTGCGAGGAGCGATTCCCTACGTGGCAGCAGCGGTGGCGTTGCACGCCGCCTACGGAGTGGTCGTGCTCATCGTGGCGGACACGACGTGGGCGTTCTGAAGCCCACTCACTCCTCGAACAGGTCGTCGTCGAAGCCGGTCCAGGCGTAGTCCTCGAGGTCGTCACTGGCCTTCGCACGTCGGAATCGGTCCTTGGCCGAGGTGGCGGCGTCGGCAGCCCGATCAGACCAGTCCGACATGATCTTGGCGAGAGGGTCGTCGGACTCGGCGAGGCTCTCCCGGTAGGCGGCGATGGCCGTCCGGACATCGGAGCGGACCTTGTCGTTGTCTTCGTCGTCCATCGTCGGATAGGTGCCGGCGAGGATCGGTACGTAGTCGCCCCCTTCGACAAAGCGCAACGCCTCGGCGAGTCGGCTGACCGCGAACGGGTGTGAGGAGAAGCGGCTGTTGAGGACCTTGAAGAAGGAGTCGGTGACGGTGCCTTCTGTCTCGTAGGCACGGGCCTGGGTCTTGAATGCTTCGAGATTCATCTCATCGACCCGAGTCCCTCCGGCCATCTTCATGTGCGCCCGGTAGCCGGCCTCGGGATTCTGGACGCAGAGGAGTCCGGCTCGGTCGGCGGACAGCTCGGATTTCCGATCCCACTCTCGCAGCGCCATGATCAGCGAGATGAGGGTGAGCTGCGTGAACGGCAGCCCGAGACGCACGATGGAGAGCTGGAGCAGGAGGCCCAGCATGGTCTTGTAGAGGGCATGACCGGACACCACGTGGGCAAGCTCGTGGCCCAGCACGAAATGGAGCTCCTCGTCGTCGAGGATCTCGAGCGTCGACGAGTCGAAGACGATGAACGGGTTGTCGAGACCGATCGTGCGGGCGTTGAGGAGTGGTGCCTGGGAGACGTAGAGTTCAGGGATCTCGTCGACGTCGAGTACGGCGCAGCACTCGAGGTAACGCTCCCAAAGGTGTCCGAACTGATCCTCGCCGACCCTCACCGCGTTGGCCTGATGGAAGAGCCGGAGGCTTCGTTCTCCAACCACACCGAAGAGCTTGCGGAGCACGAGGTCGAACCCGGGAACCTTCCGGAGAGCGGCAAGGGCGGCCCGGTCGGAGGGATGCTCCCAGGAACGAGGAGCAATATCGGTGAGGACGATCCGGCCGCCCTCGGTGAGGGCTCCGGTCATGCTCGGCGTCGCGATCGCATGGCGAAGAAGACGATGGCTGCTCCCAGGATTCCCGCAACGGCGCCGGTGACGACGGGGTCGGGCGCGGGTAGTTCGGCGAGTCGGTTGCGGAGGCTGACCGGATTGGCGAACTCCATCACCTGCCAGTCGCGTTCCTTGGCCAGCTCCCGAAGCTCTTTGTCGGGATTGACGACCACCGGGTGGCCGACCACCTCCAGCATGGGGCGATCGGTCATCGAGTCGGAGTAGGCGTACGAGTCCGCCAGGGAGAGACCATCTCGCTCGGCCATGGCAACCATGGCCTCGGCTTTGCCCTCTGCGTAGGCGTAGAAGTCCAGTTCTCCGGTGTATTTACCGTCCGGCCCGATCTTCGAGCGGGTGGCGATCACTTCCTCGATCCCGAGGAACTCGGCCAGCGGCTTGACGACCTCGTACGGACTGGAGGAAATGACGATGACGCGGCGACCGGCGCGGCGGTGTTCGGCGATGATGTTGAGGGCTTCCTCGAACACGAGCGGGGTGACGATGTCGTGGACGGTCTCCGCCACGAGTTCTTCGATCTCACGCTGATCCCAGCCGACCGTGAGGGCGGTGAGCTGCTCGCGAACCTTCTCGAGTTGATCGTGATCAGCCCCGACCATCGAGTAGACGAGTTGACCGATGCCGGCCTGCAACAAGGCCCGGCGATTCAGAAATCCGGCCTTGTAGAGGGGGCGCCCGAATGCCAGAGTCGACGATTTGGCGATGACCGTCTTGTCGAGGTCGAAGAAGGCCGCTCCCAGGCCGTTGGATGGCTGCATGGGTTCATTCTACGTGCTGAGGCGCGTTTGGCTGAGACCCAACCGTCGATGTCCCCGCTAGCGTGACGCCCGTGACGATTCGACTGACTGTGGTGCATCCTTCGCGGTCCTTCGTGCGCGGGTTGGAGAGCAGGGTCGATTCCGAGCGATTTGTCTTTGTGAGTCCCGATGAACTGGGGGATGGGCCGGGCGGGGTCTTCCTATTGGCGGTGTTCAACGACGCCGATTGGGAGCGTCTCGCGAGCCTCGTCGCCCGTCCGCTGCTGACGGCCGTTGCCCTGATCGCCGATCTCGATGTGGCGACCTACGCGCGGGCGTTGTCGGTGGGAGTGTCTGGTGTAGCTCACGTCGACGCCGATCCGGAAACGATCCTGGTGGTGGCGACTGCTGCCCTGGCAGGTGAGATCGTCCTGCCCGCCGAAGCGGCGCGTGCGATGGCCCGTCAGGTGGTGGGCAAACAGCAGGCGGCCGCCAGGCTCGATCCTTCTGAGTTGGAGATGCTCCAGAAGCTGTCGGAGGGGTCGACGGTGGTGGAGCTGGCGGAGTCAGGCTTCCTGGCCGAGCGTACCGTCCGCCGAAAGCTTCAGAACGTGTATCTGAAAATGGGAGTCGGAGGCCGAGCCGAGGCCCTGAAACGGGCAGCTCAGCTGGGCCTGCTCAACTGAGCCTCCCTGGTCAGTGCTTGCCGGCCGGTAGCGAATCGGCCTTCGGGGCGCCTGCCCCTCGTATCTTGTGGCGGGCCACGACGAAGTAGGCAATCGAGCCGATCATTGGCAGTACCACGATGATGGCCAACCAGACATACCGGTTGAATCCCGCCTGAATCATCTGCTCGTCCGAGGCCTGCGAGAGGTCGATGAGAGCCATGAGCATGAGGACGATCGGTGCCCCTGCCAACAGCAGGACCAACAGTTCGACGACTCCTACGGACATGGTCTGCTCCTACTTCGAGACCACGGCAGGAACGGAGCGATTCTCGCCGTTTCCCGCTTGCAGTTTGGGATGGGCGACCACGAAGTAGGCGATCGACCCGATCACGGGCAAGACCACGATGATGGCCAACCAGACATACCGGTTGAAACCAGCCTGCGTCATCTCGTCGTCGGTCGCCTTCGCCACGCTGATGAGCGCGGCCAACATGAGGCCGATCAGCGAGAGACCGATGAGTCCAACGAGTATTCCGAATCCTGCCATGGCCATGTCCCACCCTGTTGTCGGTTCTTGGACGAGTCGTTCTCGTCACCCACGTGATCGTACGTCGTCGGCAGGCGGCTGTTCCGGCCGTCCCATGGCCGGAACCGGCCATTTCGAGAGGCGTGGGAACCCTCCCTTATCGCGCAGAACGGACCGTCTGACAAGACCTTGTCGCGGGTAGCCGAGTCCCATATGTTGCCTCCACCGACCCGAAAGGAGCAGTGCGATGACGACGTTATCCGTGTGGACCCCACACGACGGTGTCTTGGCGTGCGTGGCGCCGCTCGGCCTGGCTGCTTCGGCCGGGACCGCGCTGGTAGTGGACCTCGACCCCTCCGGCCCGTCCTACCCGGGGACCGTGTCCCTGGCGGATCTGGTGGCGCACGGGCCCCGGCGTTCGGATCTCTCTCCCCAACGGCCCGGCATGGCAGTCCTCCGCAACGGTGGGATCACGGTGGAGGCTGCCGATGAAGTCGTCTCAGCGCTGGCCGAAGGCTGGCCCAACCTGGTGCTGCGACTGCCGACCGGCCGACCGCACCCGGACCGGTCAGGCGTGGTGCCCGTGGTTCCGCTCTTCCCCGGTTCCCTTCACGTCGCCTGGGACGCCCCCGCGGTCCGCCAACCGACCGGCCTCGCAGTGTCGCCACGTGCGCCAGGAGTGACCCTTCCCCGCCTCGGAAGGTCGCTGTTGGGGAGTCTCCTCCGAGGTACGAGCCGGCCCAAGAGCCGGTGGATCAGGGCATGGAAGTCCGTATGGGAGATGCCCTGGTGAGCGTAGACCGGGTCATCGATCGGCTTCTCGACGCCGACCTACCTTTCGAGCGTGGCGTCCTTCTGGAAGCCGCCGAACGAATCGTTGCCGAAGAGGCTCCTCTGGCCGCACCCGGAGCTGCCCTGGCAGCCGTCGACGCCCTGGTCGGGCTTGGACCGCTGGAACGGCTTCTGAGGGATCCGATGGTGTCCGACGTCCTGGTCAACGGGTGTCGCCAGGTGTGGGTGGAACGGTCCGGTCGACTTCAGGATGCCGGCGTTTCCTTCCACGATGACCTGGCGGTCATCGCCGCCGTCGAACGGGTGCTGGCTCCGTTGGGGCTGCGGGTCGATAGGGCGTCGCCGATGGTGGATGCCCGCTTGCCGGACGGGAGCCGTCTCCATGCCGCCATCCCTCCCGTGGCCGTCGACGGGCCGGTGGTGGCTATCCGCCGGTTCACCCAGGCCGTTGGTACGTTGGATGAGCTCGTTGCCGCCGGAGGGATCAACGCGGCGGGGGCAGAGATGCTGGCGGCGGCGGTGGTCGACCGTCGCAATCTGATCGTGTCGGGTGGAACGGGGGCCGGCAAGACCACGCTGCTCAACGTGTTGTCCACCCGCATTCCGACTTCGGAGCGGGTAGTGACCGTCGAAGACGCTGCGGAACTCACCCTGGCGGGGCACGTCGTCCGGCTCGAGGCTCGCCCGCCCAACGCGGAAGGCGCCGGTGAAGTGACGCTCCAACAATTGGTCCGTTCCGCCCTCCGCCTTCGCCCGGACCGGATCATCGTCGGCGAGGTGAGGGGTCCCGAGGCACTGGACATGATCGCCGCCCTCAATACGGGCCACGACGGTTCGATGAGCACGGTCCATGCCAACAGCCCCCGGGAAGCCCTGTGGCGACTCGAAACGTTGGCGATGTCCGGAGAGCGCAGAGTCGGTGAGAAGGCGGTTCGTCGCCAGCTCCGAGCGGCGGTTGACTTCGTCGTTCAGGTCGAGCGTCGGAGCGGAGTCCGGCGGGTTGTTTCGATCGCGAGCGTCGATCACGGCGAGGTAACCGAGGTGTGGGCATGGTGATGGCGGTCATCGTCGTGGCCGGTGCGCTGGCGAGTCGCCCTCCTCCAGTGGCGGCGATCATGCTTCTGTTGGCGGTCGTGCGACCGTGGTGGTGTGTGCCGGCCCTGGCCTCGGCCGGGGCGATCGCCAAGCGAGCAACGCCTGATCCTGACCAGCTGGAGAGCGTCTACCTTCACGCTGTGGCGATGGAGTTGCGGGCGGGCGCCGGTTTGCGCGGTGCGCTCTCGTTGGCCACCGATCGGACGCCCGACCTGCCCCTGGAGCGAGTGAAGCGGTTGGCGTCGGTGGGCGCTTCGCTCGACCTCGTGGCCGAGGCTCTGGTCGGAGGGTTGCCTGAGCAGGGGAGGGTCGCCGCCACCGCCCTGCGTACGGCGGGCCGGACGGGTGGCCAGGTGGCTGCGGTGTTCGAGAACCTTGCACAAGTGTCAACCGAAGACCGTGAGATGCGGCGCGAGACCCGCGCAGCCACCGCCCAGGCCCGGATTTCGGCGTGGATCGTTGGCGGTCTTCCGGCCGGTTACCTCGCTTTTCAACTGATGACCGGGCGGTTGGCCGAATTGGTTGCGACCCCGGTCGGCCTTGGCATCGTGGTGGTCGGTGTCGGGTTCCTCGTGACCGGATCGACCGTGGTGGTGTTCATGCTCAAGAGCGCCCTCTCGTGAACCGGCCCTTGACCGCGGTGGCGGTCGGCGCGGTGGCCTACCTGGCGGCGGAGATGCTCCGGCCGAAAGAGCGTTGGTGGATCGCGTTCGGATCGGGTGGGATGGTGTTGGCCCCTCTCCCCGGCCTGGCGGTGCTCGCCGGCTGGACCGGCGCTCGCGGAGCCCGTTGGCGACTGGCGCGACGGTCGGCCCACAAACAGGCCGAAAAGGACGTCGGTCTCATGGCGCGCGGTGTGTTGATCTCGGTAACGGCCGGGATGCCGCTTCCGGCCGCTCTCGAACTGGTCGCCTCGCAGGTCCACCCTCTGCTGGAGGCAGAGATTCGAAGGCTTGCTCAGGCAAGCTCGGAGGTCCGGCCTCGCCCGAGCGTTGGGAGGGTGTAGCGGCCGAGGCGCCCGGTTCTACCTCTTGCTGGCTCGAGCGCAGACGACGGGCGCCTCGATCGCCGGAGCAGTGGCGTCGTTCGTGGATGAACGCCGTCAGGAGGACCGGGCGAGGTCCTTGGAGGCAGCTCGCAAGCTGCCCGTGAAGCTCACCATCCCGCTCGCCTTGCTCATCCTTCCCGGCTTCGTAGCGCTCACCGTCGGTCCGTCGGTCCTCACGACCGTTCGGAGCATCTTCGGTCCGGTGGTTCCTCTGCCCTGAGGCTCAGATCCGCCTTCCCCCCGCCTCCGACCGGACGTCGGTACGAGAAAGGAGAGTGGATGCTCGACATCCTTCGGACAGAGGACGGTCAGGGAACCGTCGAATACGTTCTGGTCATCCTGGCCGCCGGGGCCATCGCCCTGGCACTGATTGGGTGGATGGCCTCGGACAATCTGGTCACGAGCTTGTTCAGCTCGGTCCTGAGCAAAGTCATCGGATTTGTGACCGGTGGTTGAGCGGGCCGGGGAACGGGGGTCGGCCGTGGTGGAGTTCGCGCTGGTGCTACCGGTGCTCATCTTGGTCGTCCTCGCCCTGGCCGAGGTGACGGCCGTCGCCCGCGTCCAGCTCGAGCTCACGCATGCGGCTCGGGAGGGAGCGCGGGTGGCGGCCACCGCCCCGGACCCGAACGCGACGATCGCCGCCGTGCAGTCCATCGTGGGATCCGAGGCGGTTGCCGTCTCCGTAGAGCGGCCATCGGTGGTCGGCCGGCTGGCTCGCGTCACGGTGGAGCTTCCCTATCGGCTCCCGGTCATCGGGGTGAGCGTGGAGCTGCGCGCTGTCTCTTCCATGCGGGTCGAACAGTGACCACATTCAGGGAGGAAGGGTCGATGACCCTGGTGGCCGCTTCGGTCATCGCCTTGCTGCTCATGGCGGCCCTGACCTTGGCTGCGTTGGGTCGGATGGCGCAGGCGTCGGAGCAGGCGGTGGCAGCCGCCGAGGCCGCTGCTCTGGCGGCTGCTCCGCTGACCTTTGGGCCTCTCGGGCTGGAAGGCACACCGGAGACGGTGGCCGCCGCCACGGCCCGGGCGAACGGAGCCGATCTGGTGTCCTGCCTCTGCCGGATCGACGACTCTTGGGAGACTCGGTGGGTGCGGGTGGTGGTGACGGTTCCGGTCGACCTACCGGTGGTGGGCGATACGGTGGTGAAGCGCTCGGCTCGAGCCGAGTTCGAGCCGGTGGCGCTGTTGAGGTGAGGGGCGCCGGCACCCGCTGCTCGTCCCGCCGGAGCGAGGGCGAGTACGGTTACGCCGGGGAGGCTTCCACTTGGTAGACCGTTCAATCGCATGGCCGGGGGTTCTCGTCTGGCTCGTGCACATCGCATTGCCCCCCGCCCTCGTCGCCGTGCTGCTCGCCGCCCCAGCCGTCGACGCTCGTTGGCAGCACAATCCCACGCATTTCTGGCTGGTGGCGATCGTGGCGTTCGCCAATCTGTTGGTGGCCCTTCGTATCTCGCGTGAAGCTGAGGATCGGAACGACGCCCGCTTGTTTCTCATGTCTCTGTCGTATTCGGTGAGTGCCGCCTTCTTCGGAGTGCATGCCTTGGCGACACCCAAACTGCTGGCGGCAGGGAGCAATCTCGGTTTCTCGCTGGCCATGCCTGCCGGCTTGTTCCTGGCTGCGATATTCGCCGCGTCTGTCGTCCCTCGAATGGTCTGCATCGCGGTCCGCTGCGATCGTCCGGTCGAGATTGCGGTTGACCTTGGCGGTGTTGAGCTTGCCCCTCGCCTGGTTGTTTCTCAGTGTCAACGGGATGGCCCCGCTGGGTCTCCCTCTGGAGGAGTCGGGGCTCGCCGGCCTCCTCTTGCCCTTGGAAGTCATTGGGGTCGGTCTCTTTCTTTTCGCCGCCCTTCGCTACTACCGGCTCTATCGATCTCGACCCTCGCCGGTGGCGATGGCGCTGGTCACCTCCCTCGTTCTGCTGGCTGAGGTGGTCGTCATCGTTGGCGTCGCGCGGCCGTGGCAGCTCTCCTGGTGGACATGGCACGTGGTGACGGTCGCCGCCTATGGATACGTCGCATATGCCGCCTACGTCCAGTTCCGCCGGGAGGGCCGTCCTGGTGCGTTGTTCTCCTCGATTGCGTTGGCCGCCACCGTCGAGAAGCTCCGAACCGAATTCCGGGAAGCCCTCGAACAACTCGTGTCTGCCATCCAAACGGCCGACTCGGATGGTGACGCCCAGCGGGCCGCTCGAACCCTTGGCGAGCAGTTCGGTCTCACGGCGGGTCAGACCGAGGTGCTCGAGGGTGCGGCGGAAGCACTGGCCACCGAGCGGCGGCAGAGCGGCGTCCTGGCAGCCATGGCGGGGATCTCACAGCAACCACTCAATGATCTCACGGAGGCCCAACTCGGTGACCTCGCCGCAAGTGCTTTGAGTGAAGCCATGGGCCTCGAGATCGCCTTTTCGAGCCAGACCGACACCGAACCCGATCCGGATGTGATCACCTGTCCGGTCGTATCGATGGGCCACCAAGTCGGTGTGCTTCAGGTTCGTGGCGGTCGACCGCAACCTCGCGATACAGAGCTCATTGAATCGTTCGCCGGTCATCTCGCCATGGGACTCGTCAACCTGGGCTTCTACCGGGACCTTCGTCGCCTCTTCGGACGCTATGTCTCACCGGAAGTCGCCACCCGCCTGCTGTCGGACCCGGTCAGCGCCGAGTTGGGTGGCGCCATGGTGGAAACAACCGTGCTCTTTGCCGACCTGCGAGGATTCACGTCCTTCACCGAAAGCATCCAGCACCCGGGGGAAGTGGTCGACCTCCTGAATCGGTATTTCTCGGCGGCCGTGCCGATCTTGCTCGGCGAGGGCGGGACCGTCGACAAGTTCGTCGGCGACGCGGTCATGGCGGTCTTCAACACCCCTGTCCTGCAAGCTGATCACGCCGTCAGGGCGGTGCGCGCCGCCTATCAGATGCAGCGGGCGATCGACGAGCTCGCCGCCGAACGACCTGATTGGCCCCGGTTTCGGATCGGCGTCAATACGGGATCTGCGTTGGTCGGCAATATCGGAAGCGACGAGCTCCGCAACTACACGGCCATCGGCGATGCAGTCAACGTGGCCGCTCGGCTCGAGTCGGCGGCAGAACCTGGGCAGATTCTCATGGGAGCGACCACCTACGAGTTGGTCCGTCATGTGGTCACCGCGGAGGCCGTCGGACCGATCGACGCCAAAGGTAAATCGGATCCAGTCGTGGCCTACCGGCTCCTCACTCTCGACGAGTCAGGAAGCCATCCCGGGTAGGAACCCCTCATGCTTGACCTGGGGATCAGGGAGTGGATCGCCGATCTTCTCGGGTCGCAGGTTGCGCTTGTCCGTCTAGTGGAGTGCCGCGTCCAGGAAACGAATGGCGCCGTGCTTCGACAGTGGCTCGTTGAAGTTTCCGCATTTGGGCGATTGGACACAGCTGGGACATCCGTGATCGCAGGGACACGCCCGCAAGGCTTCCAGCGTGGCGGTGAGATGCCCGAAGCCGACCTCATAGGCCACCTCGGAGATGCCCGCGCCGCCCGGATATGCTTCATAGATGAAGATGGTCGCCCGGTCGGTGGCCTGGTGATAGTTCGTCGAAAGGCCACCGATATCCCACCGATCGCAGATGGCGAAGAGAGGGAGCATCCCGATCCCGGCATGCTCGACGGCATGGAGTGTGCCAAGCAGTTCGCTCGGCTCGATCCTCGCCTCGGCAAACAGCTCGTCAGGCACGGTCAGCCAGATGGCCCGAGTCTCGAACACGGTCGAAGGTAGGTCGAGTGGCTCGAGCCCGAGCACCTCGCCCGATCCGAGTTTGCGCCGCTTGTACGCCACGACCTGGCTCTCCACCTGGACTGTCCCCAGGAAGTGGTCGAGGCGCCCCAGTTTGCCCCTGTCGTCGATGCCGAGGATCTCCAGCCACTTGTCCTCCTGAGGCTGCGTGTAGTACCCGGCGGCGGACTTTCTCACCCGCACCTCGTGGGATCGCAGGTCGAGTTCCCGCACGACGAATGTTTCGCCCTGATGGAGGTAGACGGCTCCCGGATGCGCATCGCTGAAGGTGCGGGATTCCTCGAGGGTGCCCAGCGGCTGACCGGCCTCTTCGTCCACGATCGTGAACGGTGACCCGCCCGACGTGCGGATCCCCACTCGCGGAGCCGGGGCCTCACGCCGCGACCAGGCCAGCTTTCCGCCCCGCATGACGAGATGCCCGTCGGCCATGAGGCTGGTGGCGGCTTCCTCCATTCCCTCGCCGAGAAACTCCCGGTCTTCGACCCGGAGTGGAAGCTCATAGGCGGCACAGGCAGTGTGGGCCTCCAGGACCAACGGGTTGTCGGGATTGATCACCGCCGACTCCGGTTGGCGGGTGAACAGTTCGACGGGGTGGGTCATGAAGTATTGATCGAGGGAATCCTCCCCGCCGACGAGTACTGCGAGCGAGGTCCGCTGCGCCCGTCCCGCCCGTCCGGCCTGTTGCCGAAACGAGGCGATCGTGCCGGGGAACGTGTTGATGATGGCTGCGTCGAGGGATCCCACATCGATGCCCAGCTCGAGAGCGTTGGTGGCCGTCACCCCCAAGAGTTCGCCGGAGAACAGGGCCTGTTCGATCTCGCGGCGTTCCGATGCCAGATAACCGGAACGATAGGGGGCGATCCGGTCGCGGCGTTCGGTGCCGACCCGGTCCCTCGCCCAGCGGTAGATGAGTTCGGTCGCCTTGCGCGAACGCGAGAAGACGATGGTGTGCCGGTCGTGGCGGACCAGATCGACGAAAAGGTCGGTGGTCTCGGCCATGGCCGATCGGCGCTTGCCGAGATCCTCGTCTTCCATGGGTGGGTTCCAGAGGGCCACCAGTTTGTCGCCGGTGGAGAGTCGTCACCCTCGCAGACCGTGACGTCCAAGCCGCTCAGTGCGGCTTGCCAGATCGCCCGGGTTGCCGATCGTCGCCGAGGTGAAGACGAAGGTCGGTTCGGCACCGTAGTGGGCTGCCAGCCGCCGCAGTCTCCGCAGCACCATGCGCGACGTGGGTGCCGAAGATGCCACGGAACATGTGCGCTTCGTCGACGACCACGTAGCTGAGCCGATGGAAGAAATGCTCCCATCGGCGTGATTGGGCAGGATCCCGAAGTGGAGCATGTCGGGATTGGTGAGCACACGTTGCCATGACGCGTACCCAGGTTCGATCGTCCGGATCGGTGTCGCCGTCGTAGGTGGCGGCCGTCAGCCCGGGGATCCCCAAGCTCCCGATGGATCTCAACTGATCCTGGGCGAGGGCTTTCGTGGGGTAGAGCAGGAGTGCCGAGGATCTGGGATTGGCGACGATGGTTTCGGCCAGAGGAATCTGATAGCACAGCGACTTCCCAGATGCCGTGCCCGAAACCACCACCGTGTGCTCTCCGGACCGGATCCGGCCGACCGCCCGAGCCTGATGTCGGTAGAGACGTTCGATCCCTCGCTCGGCGAGCTGCCGCGCCACGATCGGGTCCAGAACAGGTTGCAGGTCTCCGAAGATGGCCCCGCGGGCTCGGACTCGTTCGAGGTGAACGAGGTCCCCGTCGAAGTCGGCGCTCTCCGCCCATGCCCGCACCAGATCATCGAACTCCACGCAGGCCATGATGACATGCCACCTCCACGAACGCGCTCTCGTGATCAACGATGAACCGCGAGTAGCGTTGAGGTTCCAATGTCCACCCCCACCCTCATCCCTCTCTGGCACGCCGTCCCGGTTGAGGAAGTCGTCGCAGGTCTCGGCACGGACCTCGACGGTGGGTTGAGCTCGTCCGACGCGGGGCACCGACTGGCCGAGTTCGGACCCAATGTGCTGCGTGAGGACAGCGGACCCAGTGCTGGTCGCCTGTTCGTTCAGCAGTTCAACGACGTGTTGGTCTGGCTGCTCCTGGTGGCCGCTTCGGTGAGCGGATTCCTCCTTGGGCAATGGCTGGAGGCAGGAGTCATTCTTGCCATCGTGATACTCAACGCCGCCATCGGGTTCTATCAGGAGTACCAGGCCGAATCGGCCCTGGCCTCGCTCCGTGACATGGCGGCCCCGGAGGCACTCGTGATCCGCGATGGCGGAGAGCGGCGAGTGATGACGGCTGACCTCGTTCGGGGCGATGTCGTGGTGCTCGAGGCCGGTGATCGGATCCCCGCCGATGCCCGCGTCGTGTCCGAGATGCACCTGACCACAGATGAGGCCCCACTCACCGGTGAGTCGTTCCCGGTCACCAAACAGTCCGGCCCCGTGGACCCGGAGGCGTCGACGGGCGATCGCCGGTCGATGGTGTTCGCCGGGACGTCGGTGGCAGCCGGGAGAGGTCGGGCCGTGGTGGTGGCGACCGGTCAGGACACGGAGGTGGGTCGGATCGCCGATCTTCTCACCGAAGACGAGCCTCCGTCACCGCTCACCATCGAGCTCGATCGGATGGGGCGTCGGCTGGCGATCGTCACCGTGTTCGTGGCGGTGGTCATCTTCGGTTTGGGTGTCCTGAGATCGTATCCCGTTGAGACGATGTTCCTTTCCGCGGTGGCTTTGGCAGTCGCCGCCATTCCGGAAGGCCTGCCGGCCGTCGTGACCGTGACGCTGGCGCGTGGTGTGCAGGCCATGGCGCGGGAAGAAGGCGATCGTCCGTCGGCTCCCCGCAGTGGAGGCGTTGGGCAGCGCCACAGTCATCTGCACGGACAAGACCGGGACGCTGACTCGCAACGAGATGAGGGTCCAAGAGGTCGCATTCGCCGACCTGCGCGCCAAGCCGGGGTCTCTGGCGACGGGCGACGAGCGAGCGGCCCGGCTGGCCGAGGTGGCCGCGCTCTGCAACGACTCTCGGAAAACCCGGGATGGGTATGAGGGCGACCCGACCGAGGTGGCCTTGCTGAGGGCTGTCGATCCGGTGCTCGTCGACGCCACGGAGCTGCGGGCCCACCTGCCCCGGGTCGACGAAGTCGGCTTCGACTCGAGCCGCAAGCGCATGACCACCATCCACCCGGATCCGAGAGGCGGATTCCTGGTGGCCGTGAAGGGGGCCCCCGAGGTGGTGGTTGAGCGGTCCGGCTCCATCCTCACGCCCGAGGGACCCGAGCCGCTGAATTCCGAAAGTCGGGAGGGAATCCTCGAGGTGGCCGCCTCCTATGGGGCCAAAGGGCTGAGGACGCTCGGGTTGGCGTATCGATACGTTGCCGCCATACCCGACGATCTCGCCGAATTGGAGTCTGATCTCATCCTCATAGCAGTGGTGGGGATGAGCGACGAACTACGCCCCGAGACGCGCGCGGCTGTCCTGGCAGCCCAATCGGCCGGGATCGAAGTGGTGATGGTGACGGGCGACCACCAGGTCACGGCCTCCGCCATCGGTGGGGACCTCGGGCTCCTCGAAGGCCGGACCTCGATGGGGGGAGCGGAGCTTCGTCGGCTCGACGCGGGTGATCTGTCGAGCCGGATCGCCGATTTGGCCGTGTTCGCCCGCGTCGATCCGGCCGACAAGGTGAAGATCGTCAGGGCATGGCAGGCGAACAACGCCATCGTCGCCATGACCGGCGACGGAGTGAACGATGCGCCGGCTCTCAGGGCCGCGGACATCGGCATCGCCATGGGCAGCGGAACCGACGTCGCCAAGGAATCCGCCTCAATGGTGCTGGCCGACGACAATTTCGCCACCATCGTCGGCGCCGTCGAGGAGGGTCGCAAGATCTTCTCGAACCTCAAGAAGGTCGTGTACTTCTTGCTGTCGGCCAATATCTCCGAGGTGCTCGTGATGCTGTTCGGCTTCCTGTTCTTCGGAAGTCTCGGGGAACCGCTGTTGGCGACCCAGCTCCTGTGGGTCAACCTCGTCACCGACGGCTTGCCGGCGATCGGCCTTGGCATGGACCCCGCCACGCCCGGTTTGATGTCCCGACAGCCGGACTCCGATCGGAACATCCTCGGTGCCGCCCATCAGATCCGTCTCCTCTGGCAAGGCGCGTTCCTCGCGTTCGGTGTCCTCTTGGCGTACGCCTGGGGTCACCTCTTTCGGGAGCAGTCTTGGGAGTACACCCGCACCCTGGCGTTGAGTGTGCTCGTGCTCGCCCAGTTGCTCCATATCTACAACGTTCGGGCACAGGGCACGAGCGTGTGGAAGCTCGGTTTCGGCGGCAACCGGGTTCTGTCGATCGGTGTTCTCGCTTCCCTGGCGCTGCACCTGCTCGTCGTCTACACCCCACTCGGGCAGCGATTGTTCGAAACCGAGGCCATCGCTCTCAACGATTGGCTCGTGATCGTCGTGCTGGCAGTGGTCCCGTTCTTGGGGGTGGATCTGGTGAAACGGTGGGTGCAAGGACGTCATCCCGATTGGGGCAGCGCGGCTGACTGAGGGATCTGGGCAGGTTGGAAGGAGTTGGCAATGGGGGCCGTTCGGCACCTGTTGGCACCCAGGGCGAATGGTCCCTATCGGTCCCATCCCCGAATGTGCCGTCTCCATTGGTATATTCGGATCGACGCATAGGACGTTTGGATGCTGTCTAGGGCCATTTGGAGGGTTTCATCGTCTCGGTCGATCGCCGATCATGCTTGTGAAAGTAATCACATTCACATAGTTGCGAGGAGATCGCTGTGAAGAATCGAATGAGAACTCTGGGTATGGTCCTGGCTCTTATCGGCCTGGGGTTCATGGCTGCCGGTGTGGTGGCCTACGTGAAGACGCAACAGGGCTACGGCTCTCTGCAGGCCTTCAGTGAGGCACAGGGTGTTGAGCTCAGCTACAACGAAGACGGTCAGCTGGTCGATCGTGGGACGACCGAAGGTGCCGACGCCATCATGACGTTGCTCACCGATGACTGGGGCTACCCGGTGGTCGAGTCGGACCTCAATCCCAACGATCCGTTGGTGAACACGGGCACCGAGTACATGTTCCAAATGGCGACGGTCGGATATCACGTCCTGCACGGCACGCAGACGATCGTGTTGGACGCTGACGTCGAGTACAACGGTGAGACATTCGCCGCTGGCGAGTACGAATTCGATGTGGACGGGAAGTACTGGACCGATTTCGACCGGATGCACCCGCTGGAAGGCCCCGCCCGCGGTCAGGCATGGTCCGGAACGGCTCATGGTCTGTTCGCTGAACTCGGTGTTGGCACCGTGACGCACTCGGCGCTGCAGCTGGCGCTGGCGATGGCCGGTCTGTTCGCAGGTATCGGCCTCACCACCTTGTTGGCCGGTCTTGGACTGGTCTGGGTCGCCAAGAGCGACACGGATGAAGTCGATCTCAAGATCGAGCGTACGCCGGAGGTGGCGAAGGTCTGATCTTCTCGCCGCCACACGAACTCTCCGGAGTTCGCACGAAAACGAACCCCCGGGCCCCACGGCCCGGGGGTTCTTTTTGCTGTCGGCCTCCCAAGACCTGGGGCCGGTCTCCCTCAATACGTCTAGCCGGCGTCCTCGTCGATCTCGAGAATCCCATCGGCCATGTCGGCGAAGGTGTCCTGGACCGAATCGGAGAGGAACACCACGCTGGCGGCGCCGGCGGTGCCGGGCACGCCGTCGAGCACGATGTTGGGAACGTCCAGGCCATCCTCTGCCTCGAACAAGGCCGCAGAGATGAGCAGCAGGGTTTCGGCGTCGAAGTCGGTGAACGTGTACCTGTCGAGGAGGGCGAGGTCGGACGGGACCTCTTGGATGCCTCGCTCCTGGACTGCTCGCATGCCCCACTGCATGATCACCCCTTGATGGAATGAGCGAGTGAAGTCACCACCCTTGAGGGTGCGGTTGCGGGCGAAGGCCAGTGCTCCGATGCCGTCGAGCATTTGGATCCCTGCATTGAAGTACGCCTTCGATTTCGGTTCGTTCATGGCAAAGGGGATGTCGACGTCGAAGCCGCCGTAGGCGTTGAGCAGTTGAGCGAAGCCTTGGAATCCCGTGAGGATGTAGCCGTCGAACTCGAGGCCGGTGAGGATCTCGCCGGTCTCCACGATGGCCTCCGGTCCGGTACCGGACAGGATGTTCGTGTATTTCCGCTTTCCGCCGGTGGGCGTCTCCACATACGAGTCACGGGGAATCCCGACGATGGAAACGTGCGCCCCGTCCGGGGTCATGGAGACGATGTGCAGGCTGTCGGCGCGCAGTGTGAGCGGATCCTGTCCCGTTCGGGCATCGGAGCCGATCACGAAGATCTGGCGTGGTTCGTCCCCGTACCAGGGACCCTCACCGATGCTGGCGAGTTTGACGCCAACCAACCTCCAGTCGAGGCCATCGCCGGAGACGGCCAGAACGACATCGTCGCCGGCCGTGACCACCGCCACGTGCTCGTCGTAAGCCTCGGCGCTGGAGATGACCGGTTCCAGGACGAGTTCTTCGGTGAGAGGGGGCGGGGGTGTGACCCCGGCCAGATACCCGGCCAAGCCAGGTCCGACCTCAGGCGCCGAGCCCTCGAGTCCGTAGACCGATCGGTACAGCGAGCGGAGTTCTTCTCCCAGGTCACCCGGGATGGTGGGGCTTGTCACGGTCACGTCATAGTTCGGCGCGGGGACGGTCGTAGAGGGAGTGAACGTGGTGGTGGGAGAGACGGTGGTCGTGGTGGCCTCGGTGGCACTTGAACAAGCCGACAGAGCCATGGTGAGTCCGAGAGCGAGGATCAGGGGAGTGCGGAATCGCATGGGGAGGTCCAGGTAGTAGAGGGGTGGGACCGGCGAGTGTATCGGGAATCGGGGTTGTAGCCGAAGCCCAGAAGCCGTGAGTTATCCAGGTTCGATCCGACTGCGTATACTGCCCGCCGGTTCGAGCTAACGGGAGAAGCCTGATGACGATGTATGTCATAGTGGCGATCGTTTCCGGTTTGGCCGCACTCGCCCTGGCTGTCTACTACACGCGCCAGGTGCTCGCGGCCCCCCAAGGAAACGAACGCATGGTGGAGTTGTCCACCGCAATTCAAGAGGGGGCCATGGCGTTCCTTCGCCGAGAGGGCAGGTGGGTGTCCGTCTTCGTGGCGGTGTTGGCCCTCTTGATCGGGTTCTTGATTCCAACCGACGGATTCTTGCGAGCCGGCGCCTACGTGGTGGGAGCGGCCCTGTCGTTCGGTGCCGGGTTCGTCGGCATGCGGATCGCTACCGCCGCCAATGCTCGGACGACCGAGGCAGCCCGCCAGGGCGGCATCGTCCAGGCGCTTCCGCTCGCCTTCAGAGGCGGGGCGGTCATGGGCTTCACGGTGGCCGGGTTCGGCATCATCGGAGTCGCTGGAGCCTATCTGTTGTTCGCCGAGATCCTCGATTTCGAACCCGTGCGGGCCTCGGAGATCATCGCCGCCATGGGTTTGGGCGGTTCGACCATCGCCCTCTTTGCTCGCGTCGGTGGAGGTATCTACACCAAGGCGGCCGATGTGGGTGCCGACCTCGTGGGCAAGGTGGAAGCCGGAATCCCGGAGGACGATCCCCGCAACCCGGCCGTGATCGCTGACAACGTCGGCGACAACGTCGGTGATGTCGCCGGCATGGGTGCCGACCTCTTCGAGTCATACGTCGGGTCGTTGGTCGCCCCGATCGCCTTTGCCTCGATCGTCTTCGCTGGAGCCAAATTCCAGGTAGGCGCCATCGTCTTCCCGCTGGCCGTCGGTGCCCTGGGAATGTTCGCTTCGATCATCGGATCGTTCCTCGTCAAGCCGAAGAACGACGCCGATCTGGCTCCGGCCCTCCATCGCGGCACCAACTTCTCCATGATTCTCGCCGCCGTCGGCATCCTGCCCTTGGCGCTCGTCATCTTCTCCGGTAACGACGACGTGAGGCCGGTAGGTCTCTGGATCGCAGTGGTGGTCGGCCTGGCGGTCGGTTTCATCGTCGGCAAGATCTCTGAGATCTACACCTCCGACCATTACAACACGGTCAAAGACATCGCCAAACAGGCAGAGACGGGACCCGCCACGGTGATCCTGGCCGGCATCGCTGCCGGCAAGCGCTCCGCTGCCTTCTCGGTGATGGTCACGGCCGCCGGTATCTGGGGTGCGTACACCGCCGGCGACTACGCCCTTCCCGAGCAGGGTGGTATCTACGGGGTGGCCATTGCTGCCATCGGAGTACTCGCCACGCTGGGTATCACCATCGCCGTCGACGCCTATGGCCCGATTGCCGACAACGCGGGAGGGATCGCCGAGATGGCGCATCTCGATCCCGAGGTGCGGGAAGCGACCGATGCGCTCGACTCATTGGGGAATACGACAGCTGCCGTGGCCAAGGGATTCGCCATCGCCTCCGCAGCAGTGACGGCCCTCGCACTGTTCACCACGTTCACGTTCGCGGTCCAGGATGCCGCGGTCAACGCCGGGGTGGAGAACCCGCTGGCGGGAGGCATCAACATCCTCCACGTCGGCACCACCGTGGGACTCTTCCTCGGTGCGATGTTCCCGTACTTGTTTGCGGCGTTGACGATCAGCGCCGTTGGTCGGGCCGCTTTTGCCATGATCGAGGAAGTGCGGCGTCAGTTCCGCGAGATCCCTGGTCTTCGTGAAGGCAAGCCGGAAGCCAAGCCTGAGTACGCCAAGTGTGTGGACATCGCCACTGCCGGAGCACTGAGGGAGATGATTCTCCCCGGCAGCCTCGCCATTGCCTTCCCGCTGGTGATCGGATTCATCGACGTGGAGGCTCTCGGCGGATTCCTGGCCGGCGCGCTCGTCTCCGGCTTCCTGCTGGCGATCTACATGGCCAACGCCGGTGGGGCGTGGGACAACGCCAAGAAGTACATCGAGTCGGGTGCACATGGCGGCAAGGGATCGGATGCCCACAAGGCAGCCGTGATCGGCGATACCGTTGGTGATCCTTTCAAGGACACCTCGGGTCCGGCGATGAACATCGTCATCAAGGTCATGACCATCGTCAGTCTGGTGTTCGCCTCGGCGTTCGTAGGCATGTAGCCGAACGAAGCTCAGCAGTCGAGATGGCCGGCCCGTGGGGCCGGCCATCTTTCTGCCGGGTGTTCGATCTCTCGCTCGTGGTTCGTGAGGCCTCCGTGAAGCTCATCCGGGAGAGGTCCGGTCCCGAGGTCGGTTGTGATCAGTATTCGAGGGTGCGCTACCTTGGCGGGTACCGATGCAGATCACTTTCCTTCGCCATGGCGAGACCGACCACAATGCCCAGGGCCGGTGGCAAGGCCACCAAGCCGGCCATCTCAGCGCGTCCGGACGGGCCCAGGCGAAGGTGGTCGGGGAACGTCTCGCCCTTCGGCGGTTCGATCGCGTGATCGTGTCCGATCTGGTGCGAACCCAAGAGACCGCGTCCGCAGCCGGACTCGATGCCACGCCCGATCCGGCCTGGCGGGAAATCGATGTGGGCGACTGGGCGGGACGAGCCCATGCCGAGGTGGCCGAGGTCGATGGGGACGTGCTGGCCGCCATGCGCCGCGGTGACGAGGTGAAGCTGGGAGGCGGCGAGTCGATCCGGGAGTTCACCGAGCGGGTCCAGGAGGCCTTCGAGAAGCTAGCCGCCTCGTTGGGAGAGGACGACCGTGTCCTCGTGATCACCCACGGTGGGGTCATCTGGGCGTTGGCCGCAGCCCACTGGGGATTGCCGTTCCCCAATCCGAAGATGTCGGCGGTCGCCAACACGTCGTTGACGACGTTCGAATACCGGTTCGATCGATGGCACCTGGCCGTCTACAACGATGCCGGGCACCTTGGAGCCCTCACAGGTGTCGACGAGGAGAGTCTCGGGGAGGACGAACGGCTGCTCACCCTGGTGCGCCATGGGCAAACCGACGCCAACGTCCAACAGATCTGGCAGGGGCACAGCGACTGGCCGCTCAACGAAACCGGCCGTCGACAGGCCTCCTTGCTCGTCGACTGGTTCGGCTCGCGTCATCCTGTGGTGGCTTCGCCGTTGCTGCGCGCCGCCGAGACGGGCTCGACCCTGAACGGAGGGGCACCTCCGACCCATGACGGCCTGAAAGAGATGTTCATGGGTGCCTGGGAGAACCTGACCACCGAGGAGATCAAAGCAGGGTGGTCGGAGCTGTTCGAGATCATGCGGGGAAGCGACGAGGATTTCCCACGCGGAGGAGATGGCGAGCGATCGTCGGACCTCACGGTCAGGATGCGGGCGGCTGTCGACGAGATCCTCAACGAGTATCCGGACCGGCAGGTGACCGTCGTGTCACACGGTTCGGCAATCCGGTCCTATGTCGTCTCCATCCTCGGCGATGGCTACGGGCTGTTCAGGGGTACCGGGATTCTCCCGAATACCGGCCTGGCGCACGTGGTGATCGGCTCCCGAGGTGCTCGTCTTCATTCGTACGGGATCGCGCCCCACCTCGAAGGCCTTGCCCTAGCCTGAGGCCTCATGCGGGTCCTCCTCGTCACCAACGACTATCCCCCCAAACCGGGCGGCATCCAGCAGTATCTCGGCAATCTCGTCGAACGCTATGAGGGTCCGATCCGAGTGCTGGCGCCGGCCGACCAGGATGCCGGCACCGACGACCGGGTGATCCGCGGGTCGAGCCGGTTCATGTGGCCCACCCGGCGGGTGCGTCGCTGGGTGGAGCACCACATCGCCGATTTCGGGGCCGACGTGGTGGTGTTCGGCGCACCGCATCCGCTCGCCCATTTGGGTCCGGCAATCGAGCGGAGCATGGGGGTTCCGTTTGTGGTCGTCACCCACGGGGCGGAGGTGGTGGTACCGCTGGTGATTCCCGTTCTTCGCCAGTGGGTGTTGAAACCTCTGCGCGCGGCGGGGACGGTGTTTGCGGTCAGTGAGTTCAGTCGCGCCAAGGTCGAAGCCGCCGCGGAGAGATCAGTCCGACTCTTGGGCGTCGGCGTTGATCTCGCCGCCTTCTCCCCGGCAGCAGAACCACTCGAAGGTTTCGTGCTCGGGTGTGTGAGCCGATTCGTGCCTCGCAAGGGCCATGATCGGGTCATCGAGGCCGTCGCCGAACTCAGGCGGCGGGGTCACGACGTGTCCGGCCTCCTGGTGGGTCGGGGACGTCTGGAGGGCCGGCTACGGCGCCTCGCCGAACGCCTCGAGGTTCCGGTGCGGTTCGAGGTGGCGGTGCCGTGGGAACGTCTCCCCGGGCTCTACCGGGAGATGTCGATGTTCGCCATGCCGGCGAGGACTCGCTGGTTCGGGCTCGAGTTCGAAGGCTTGGGTATCGTCTACTTGGAGGCCGCTGCCAGCGGACTCCCGGTCGTGGCCGGCACCTCGGGTGGTTCACCCGAGACTGTCCGGGTTGGCGAGACAGGATTCGTCGGCGATTCGACGGCTGACATCGTGGCCGCCGCCGGAGTCCTCCTCCGTGACCCCGACCGTCGTTCGGCCATGGGATGGTCGGGTCGTGCCTTCGTCGAAGAGCAGTATGCGTGGCCCGCCGTGCTCGAGAGATTCGAGCTCGGGCTCGCCGAAGCGCGTGGAGCGAAATCCTTGTAATTCACCTTTCGACGGTGTTGATTGAGGACCCACGCACATGACCGTTCCCGGCAAGGAGAAGTTGTCGACCAATGACCCGAACCTACGTACTCGATACCTGCGTTCTCTTGGCCGACCCCCACTCCCTCCTTCGATTCGATGAGCACCACGTCGTGCTGCCGCTCGTCGTGGTGGAGGAACTGGATCGGAAGAAGACCCGTTTCGACGAGGTGGGTGCCAATGCTCGATCGGCGTTGCGGCTGCTCGAGGAGCTGGGTGCGTCCCGCGAGGGGGGCCTCCGTGAGGCGGTGGACCTGCCAGGAGGCGGGAGTCTCCGAATCGAGCTGAATCGGATTCGGTCGCCTCGCATGCCGGATGTTCTCGATCCTTCGACCAACGACCACCGAATCCTGGCCAGCTGTCTCAACCTCCACGACGATGGTCTGGAGGCGACCCTGGTCACGAAGGACACGGCCCTGAGGATCAAGGGAGCCCAACTCGGGTTGGCCGTCGAGGACTATCGAGGGGATCAGGTCCAAGTCGACGAACTGTATTCGGGAGTCATCGAGCTGACGGTGGAGAGTGGGCTCATCGACCAGCTCTTCACGACCGGGAAGGTCACGCTCCGGGGAGTCGAGGCGATGGTGAATCAATTCGTCGTGTTGCGGGCGGGGAGTTCGCAGTCCGGTCTGGGACGGGTCGTGCAATCGGCGCCCGACTGCGTCGTCACTCGCGTTCCCGGAAGTCGTCATGCCTTCGGAATGGAAGCCAAGAACCTGCGCCAGGTCTTCGCCCTCGATCTGCTTCTCGACCCGGATGTCCCGGCCGTGTCACTCATGGGAATGGCGGGCGCCGGCAAGACCTTCCTCGCCTTGGCTGCTGCACTCGAACAGGTGGTCGAACAGGGCCGATATCGCAAGGTGTCGGTGTACCGGCCGTTGGTGGCGGTGGGGCGCCAGGAGCTGGGATACCTTCCGGGCGATCTCGACGAGAAGCTGGCACCGTGGATGGCGGCGGTTTACGACAATCTCTTTGCCCTTTTCTCGGATTCTTCACCGGACGATGCCCGCGATGCCGTTGACGACCTGCTCGAACGCGGCGAGATCGAGATGGCTGCGGTCACCTACCTTCGTGGCCGGTCGATCACGTCGGAGATGGTCATCATCGACGAGGCACAGAACCTCGAGCTGTCCACCTT
This sequence comes from uncultured Acidimicrobiia bacterium, assembly GCA_963752075.1. Classification (GTDB taxonomy): domain Bacteria; phylum Actinomycetota; class Acidimicrobiia; order Spongiisociales; family JAENVV01; genus CBDUEV01. The sequence goes on along the minus strand of CAVVWO010000002.1, from coordinate 274,567 downwards.
GAAGACGATCCTCACCCGTATCTCTCACGATGCCAAGGTGGTGCTGTGTGGCGATCTGTCACAGGTCGACAACCCCTACATCTCCCCGTACGGGGGCATGGCGGCCCTCATCGAGAAGTTCAAGGGAACTCAGCTGTTCGGCCACGTCACCCTGGAACGCTCCATGCGAAGCCCCCTCGCCGAGATGGCCGCCACGGTTCTCTAGCGACCGATCGGGGGTGTGTACCCCCTCGACGTCCTAGTGGGATTCGGATACGTCGGGTAGGGCGTGGCGCTGTCGGTAGCTGAAGGCCACCGCCGTGCGGAGGCGTCCAACTTCTGGCCACGTCGTGAACGTGCTCGTCGTGAGTTCCTGGAGGTGATTGCTGTCGCGCACGGCAACCTGCACGAGGAAGTCCGTGTCCCCGGTCATGTGGAAGGTGTTGACGACTTCGGGTACTGCGCTTATGTGCTTCCAGAAGTCGTTGATCTCCTTGTTGGTGTGGCGGATCAAGGTGACTCGGACGATGGCGTGGAGGCCCACCCCGAGCGCTTCGGGGTTGACCGCGGCGTGGTATCCCTCGATGGCGCCGATCGCCTCGAGCCTGCGCAAGCGAGTCGAACACGTGGATTGAGCGACGCCCAGCTGGGCGGCGAGCTCCTTGTTGGAGAGCCGCGCATCGTCCTGGAGAAGAAGGAGAAGGTTTCGATCGGTCGCATCAAGGTCGGAATAGCGCAAAGAAATCGAATCTCCTTCGAGATTTGTCTTCCGTGTGCGAACGATATCATAAGATGTCCTCGTTGGGCCGTACATAGCCAACTCGGTGAGGAGGCAGTGCCGTGACTTCGATGCAGGAGGGGGTCCAAAGCTACGTCGACCGGGGCGCTCGCGCGACCGCGACGCGGGAAGCCGCCATGGCCGCCATGCGCAACAAGCGCTTCGACACGATTGCCGTCCACGGGCTCTACGGGGCAGAAGCCGCCCTGGCGAATCAGGGAAGCATCATCGAACCGGTCTACCTCAGCTCTGCGGAGCACTTCGAGAACAGCGATCACCTCGAAGCAGCGCTCGGCTACCTGATGCCGGCGTGGGGCTACAGCAGAATCGCCAATCCAACGACCGGGTATCTCGAGGCCACCTTGGCGATGCTCGAGGGCTACGGCTTCAACGGCAACGTCAGTGCCATGGCCACGTCTTCCGGCATGTCGGCGGTCTTCATGGCTACCGATCCGTTCCTGTCCACCGAATTCGGGTCCGAGGTCAACTTCATATCCTCGGTGAAGGTATACGGCGGCACCTACCAGCTCTTCGCCGAACGATACGGCAAGGAGCGTTCCATCGACGTTCGATGGGTGAGAAACAACCTCGACGGGAGTGAGTGGGAGGCGCTCATCGACGAGAACACCCGCTTCCTCTATACAGAGACCCCGAGCAACCCGGGTTTGGCAATCAGCGACATCGAGGAGCTGAGCAGGCTCGCCGAGAAATACGGTCTCCCGCTCATCGTCGACAGCACCCTCGCGTCTCCGGCCCTCACCCGGCCGTTGTGCCATGGAGCGGACATCGTTGTCCATTCTTTGAGCAAGATCATGGGTGCCGGTGGCATGGCCATTGCCGGAGCGGTGGTCGCCCGTCACGGCATTCGGACCCGTGTCGGCGAAGAAGCCATGGCGCAGGACTTTGCCACATGGGTGAAGCTGTGGCCCGGGCGTGATTTCGGTCCAAGCCTGAGTCCGATGAGCGCTATGTTCGTGTTGAACGAGCTGCGGAGCTTGCGTCAGCGGGTCGACACGATGTCCGCCGGCGCTATGGAGGTGGCTCGGTTCCTCGAGCGCCACCAGGCAGTGGACGCCGTGACCTATCCGGGGCTCGAGACCACACCCTCTCACGCGGTGGCCAAGCGGCACATGCAGCTTGTCGACACCCAGGAAGCGCGTTACGGGTCCATGCTCAGTTTCGAAGTCGCCGGTGGTCCGCAAGCAGCTCGAGAGGTGTTCGACCGTTTCCGGATGATTTGGCGTGCCACCGACCTGGGCCGGTCGAAGACGGTGGCAGTGATACCAGCCATTTCCACCCATCAGCAACAAGGTGCGGACGCCCGCCAGGCGGCAGGCATCCCAGGGAACATGATTCGCTTGAGCGTCGGACTCGAGCACCCCGAAGATGTCATCGACGATCTCGATGGCGCCCTCAGCTCCTAGCGTTGGACGCCGCCCAACCAGGGTCGCGGTGTTACCTTGATGGAGGGCACGTCGAGGTAGTGCCGCTCAGGGACCAAGGGGAGGAGCAGTATGACGCTTGCAGAAGAGACGGAGGCGTTCACCGCCAAAGGCCGGGCGAACTTCGACGCCGAACGTTCCGCCGTCTACACCAAGGCCGCCGAATCCCTCGCCTCGACCGACATTCTCGAAACCGCCCTTCGGGAAGGCGACCAGGCACCCATGTTCGAGCTGCCTGACGCCTTCGGGAAGGTCGTCAGGCTCGCCGACCTGCTCGAGACCGGGCCGGTCATCGTTTCGTTCTACCGGGGCTCGTGGTGCCCGTTCTGCAATCTGGAACTCCGTGCTCTCCAACGGGAGTTGGAGGCCGCCAAGGCGGCCGGAGCAACGCTGGTGGCGATCTCGCCCAACCAGCCCGACGAGTCGCTGGGGCTCATCGAGAAACACGAACTGACCTTTCCTGTCCTTTCGGACCAGGACAATGTCGTTGCCAAGCAGTTCAATCTCGTCTACGAAATGGAGCCTGGGATCGTCGAGTACTACCGGAACATGGACCGAGACATCGGGGCCATGAATGGCTCAGAGGTCTGGGAGCTACCGGTCCCGGCCACCTACGTCATCGACAGTGACGGAGTGATCCGATTCGCCTTTGTCGATCTGAACCATCGAGTTCGGGCGGAACCGGCTGACGTGGTGGCCGTGGTTGCCTCGCTGACAGGCTGACGGCTCCGCTATCGAGCGGGCGGTGTTTCGCAGTGGCAGCGGATCACGGAGTTCGGCGACTTCGTCATCGAGCCCGGCCCGGATGTTCCGCTGGAAACGGGGTTCTTCGCTCCCTGATCCGGAATCGGTGGCAACTCAGATTCAATACGCCGGCGCGATTGATCCTGGTTGCGGCCTGTGGACCTCTGACGGAGTCGATCCCGAGCAAAAGGAGCAAGAGAATGACCGGCATGGAGAGCTTCATCAGTTCGATACCCAAAGCCGAACTACACCTCCACATCGAGGGGACGCTCGAACCCGAACTCAAGTTCGAACTGGCGAAACGGAACGGGATCGAATTGCCCTACGCAAGCGTCGAGGACATGAGGAATGCCTATGACTTCGATGACCTGCCCTCGTTCCTCGCTCAGTATTACGAGGGTATGAGCGTTCTGTTGACAGAACAGGACTTCTATGACCTCGCAATGGCCTACTTCGGCCGGGTTGCGGCCCAGAACGTGGTCTACGTGGAAATGTTCTTCGATCCGCAGGCGCATACGTCACGTGGTGTCGATTTCGCCACCGTCATCGAGGGCTTGCATCGGGCGCAAACTGACGCAGATCAGACCCTCGGTGTGCGATCACAGTTGATCATGTGTTTCCTGCGAGACCTGCCGGCGGAATCCGCAGCCGAAGCTTTGGACCAGGCGAGCGCCTACAAGGATTGGATCGTCGGCGTCGGACTCGACTCCGACGAGAAGGACAATCCCCCCATCAAGTTCTCCGGCGTCTTCGCCGAGGCCGCCCGCCAGGGCTACAAACTGACCATGCACTGCGACGTCGACCAGGAAGGATCCATCGACCACATTTGGCAGTGCCTTGACATCGTCGGGGTCGATCGGATCGACCACGGGGTCAACGCGATCGAAGATGACGGGTTGTGTGAGGAGATCATTCGCAGGAATCTGGGATTGACCGTCTGCCCGATCTCGAATTCCTACGTCACTGATGGGACCAAGGCTGGAGCCATCAAGAAGATGCTCGACAAGGGAATGAAGGTGACGATCAATTCGGACGATCCGGCCTACTTCCCGGGCTATCTGGCCGAGAATCTGAAGGCGATCCAGCAGGAGGCCGACCTCACCACCGAAGAGATCACCCAACTCGTTCGCAACGCCTTCGAGGTGAGTTGGCTCGAACCCGATCTGCGTGATGGCTACCTGGTCAGGGTCGATGCGTTCGTCGCGGGTCGCTGACGTGACATCGCGACCCACCCTCCAGACGCTGATCGCTGCGGGTCAACGGATACGGAGACGGATATCGATCAAGCCACATCGCTCTGGTCAGCTTGGCGGAGCGGTACGCCAAGAACTCGAAGGGCCGACAGCGTTCATCGCCGGAGTTCGGCGGTACGTCAGAAGACGACGTGGCCAGCACCTGCCTCGACATTGCTGAGGTGATGATGGAGCTGGTCGGCGGCGTCGATCAGCCGGACCGAAAACGAATCCGGCGAGAGGTCGATGCCGTTGTCTTCCAGCCATTCCATGGAGCGGAGCTGGCCACGGCTGGGTCCGGTGAACACGGTCTCGGTTTCGAGCCGTTGCCGGAAGTTGGCGGCTTGGCCCGACGAGAGCCACCCGGCGTTGAGCCGTTGTCCGTGCAGCATTTCGGCGAAGTCCGGGAACCCCAGCGAGATGCAGAGCAGCGAAAGCACACCCCCGTAGCGCAGCATGCGCACTTCCTCGCCGAGCCAGGCGTTGGCCACGCCCATGGCCGCTTCGACGACGAGCCAATCGACCACGACCGGTTCTACATCGAGGACGAAAGGTGCCATGGCGGTCAGGTAGAGGGCGCCCGGATCGTCGGTGGCCAGTGCCGATTCGTCGAATTCGATCTCGGCCAGGAACTCCCGCCCGGCCCGGGTGTCCACATCACCGGAGCGTGCGGCCAGATCGCGCAGGAGGATGGGAGACGGACCGCCCGGGGTGAGGGTTTGCTCGGCGAGGCGTTCGTGGAAACCGCGCGCGTCGATGCGCCACATGAGATCCGGTAACTGTTCCCCGATGTCTGCCGCGCCGGTCATATCCCTCCCTGGGACACCAGTATGCCAAGTCTCCCGTGTCCTCTCCAGCCCAGTGTTTGTTCAACCTCTCGGTAGACGCTCTGCGTCTACCGAGAGGCGAGGACCTCCACATGGGGCACGACCCAGAGGGCGTTGGGTTGTTCGGTCCACCAGACGAAGGCGGCGGAGATCTCTTCGAGTTCCGCCCGGGTTCCGAGGCCCAGGGAGAGGGCGTGTTCCGCGTAGGAGGATTCGAGGACCCGTTTCGCCCAGGCGCCTCCCCACACGGACCGCGCCTCCGGGGTGGACTGGGTCCAGGTGGAACTGCTCACGGTGGCGTTCGTGAAGCCGGCTTCGCCGACCCAGGTTGGGAGCCAGCGGCCGGAGTCGGCCTGGAGCCCGAGAGCGTCGTTGATCTGATGGTAGAGCTCCATGAAGCGATCGAGGATCGGGGGTCGGGGTGCCCACATCATCCCGGCGTAGTCGGAGTCGCGAACCGCGACGACGCCGTCCGGAGCGAGGACCGACTTCATGTTGCGGAGGGCTTGGACCGGGTCGCTGAGGTGCTGGAGCACTTGGTGGGCGTAGATGACGTCAAAGCTCTCGTCGTCGAGGTCGTAGATGTTGCCGAGCCGTACCTCGACGTTGTTCAGCCCACGTTCGGCGACGGCGGCCTTGGCGTTCTCGATGGCGATATCGGATACGTCGATGGCGAGGACCCGTCCAGGGTGAACTCGCTCCGCGAGATCCACGGTGATCGATCCTGGCCCACAGCCGACGTCCAGGAGACGCTGGCCAGGGGCCAGGTGGGGGAGGAGGAACGCAGCACTGTCCTGCGCGGTCCTCCTGGCGTGGTGGCTCACGACCGACGGCGTATGGCCGTGGGCGTACTCGTCCTTGTCAGTCATTCGCAGAGTGTATGGATCGGATCGAGCCACCCGACCGAAGCACGGCACATATTCCGCTAGCCGCGGTCGCGGCGCATCTGGAGGAGTTCGAAGGCTCGTTCTTCCGTGATGGTCTCCGGGTCGTCACCCTTGCGCAGGGAACCGTTGGTCTCTCCGTCGGTGACGTAGGGTCCGAAGCGGCCGTTCTTGAGCACGACCTTCTTGCCCGAGACCGGATCCTCTCCGAACTCCTTGAGGGGAGGGGCGGCGGCCCGACGGCCCCGCTTTTTCGGTTCGGCCAAGAGCTTCAGGGCGTCTTCGAGCGTCACGGTGAGGATCTCTTCTTCGGTTTCCAGGCTGCGAGTCTCCGAACCCTTCTTGACGTAGGGCCCGTAGCGGCCATTGAGGGCCTCGATGACCTCGCCGTCTTCCGGATCTGCTCCCAGCGTGCGGGGAATGGTGAGGAGTTGGACGGCCTGGTCGAGGGTGATGTCGTCGAGAGACATCGATTTGAAGAGGGACGCCGTCTTCGGCTTCTCCTTCGACCCTTCCTCGGGTTCACCTAACTGCACGTAGGGGCCGTAGCGGCCGGCGCGGGCCAGAACCGTGAGTCCGGTTTCGGCGTCGGTGCCCAGGATCTTGTCGCCACTGGGGGCGTCCAGGATCTCGATGGCCCGTTCGATGGTCAGCTCGTCCGGCGGGACTTCGTCGGGAATGGAGGCGCGATCCTCGCCCCGCTCCAGGTAGGGGCCGTAGCGGCCCGACCCGGGCGATGATCTCGCGACCGTCGGGGTCGACGCCAACAGGAATCGAGTTGATTTCTCGTGCGTCGATCTCTCCGAGTTTGTCGATCACCATCTCGCGGAGACCCAACGATCGGTCGTCTTCCGGCCCGAAGTAGAAGGTACGCAACCACGGCGCCGACTCTTGTTCGCCGTCGGCGATGTCGTCGAGGTCGTCCTCCATCCGGGCGGTGAAGGCGTAGTCGACGAGGTCGGGGAAGTGCCGCTCGAGAAGAGTGACCGTGGCGAAGGCGGTGAAGGTGGGCACGAGCGCCGCTGCCCTTCTTCAACACGTAGCCCCGGTTCTGGATCGTCGAGATGATCGAGGCGTAGGTCGAGGGTCGGCCGATGCCGAGCTCCTCGAGACGCTGCACCAGCGAGGCCTCGGTGTAGCGCGCCGGGGGCTTGGTGTCGTGGCCCTTGGCGCTCGAGCCGCGCTCAGGTCGGGCTGATCGCCCTCCGCCAGCTGCGGGCAGACGCCGTTCCTGGTCGTCCAGCTCGGCGTCGGGATCGTCCGAGCCCTCGACGTAGGCCCGCAGGAAGCCCGGGGAAGGAGATCACCTTGCCGGAGGTGCCGAACACGGCGTCGCGGCCGTCTGTGGCCGGTGCCACCGATTCGGACCGACACCGATCTCGCCCCGGGCGTCCTTCATCTGGGAGGCGATCGTTCGCTTCCAGATCAGCTCGTAGAGCTTGGCCTCGTCACCGCTCGAGCTCGCTCGCCACTGTCGTCGGGCGCTACGGAACGCCTCGCCGGCCGGGCGGATGGCCTCGTGCGCCTCCTGGGCGCCTTTGACCTTCTTGGCGTAGCTGCGCGGCTCGTCGGGCAGGTAGTCGGCGCCGTACATGGCTCGATCTGCGTCCGGGCGGCGGTCAGTGCCGTCTCCGACAAGCGATGGTCGAGTCGGTGCGCATGTAGGTGATGTAGCCGTTCTCGTACAGCCGCTGGGCGGCCGACATGGTCCGAGCGGACGAGAAGCGCAGCTTGCGGCCGGCCTCCTGCTGCAGCGTCGAGGTGCGGAAGGGGGCTCCGGTTTGCGGCGTGTACGGCTTGGCTTCCACCGATCGCGACCGTCATGGTCGCGCCTGCGAGCGACTCGACCAGCGCCAGCGGCATCGGCCTCGTCCAAGGCGAGGGCGTCTTCGTTGGTGAGTTCGCCGGTCGCGGTCGAAGTCCTTGCCGGTGGCGAGCCGGTCGCCGTCGACGTTCACGAGGGTGGCGGTGAACGCATCGTCCTGGGCCACGCCGAAGGAGCCTTCGAGATCCCAGTACGCGGCCGAACGAAAGGCGATCCGCTCGCGTTCCCGCTCGACGACGATCCGGGTGGCGACCGACTGGACCCGGCCGGCGGACAGCCTCGGCTTGATCTTCTTCCACAGCACCGGCGACACCTCGTAGCCGTACAGCCGATCGAGGATCCGGCGCGTCTCCTGGGCGTCGACCAGGTGCGGTTCGAGCTCCCGCGGGTTGTCCAGCGCCTCCTGGATGGCCGGCGGGGTGATCTCGTGGAACACCATGCGCCGGACCGGAACCTTCGGCTTGAGCACCTCGATGAGGTGCCAGGCGATGGACTCGCCCTCGCGGTCCTCGTCCGTGGCCAGGTAGAGCTCGGAGGCGTCCTTCAGCATCGCCTTCAGCTCTTGACGGTGTCCTTCTTCTCTTTGGTCACGATGTACAGCGGCTCGAAGTCGTTGTCGACGTCCACGCCGAGCCGGGCCCACTTCTCGTCCTTGTACTTGGCGGGGATCTCCGCTGCCTTGCGAGGAAGGTCGCGGATGTGACCCACCGAGGACGTGACGTTGTAGTCGTCCCCGAGAAATCGGGCGATGGTACGGGCCTTGGCGGGGGACTCGACGATGATCAAAGGCTTGGACACGGTGCCAGAGCTAACCGCTCCCCGGCCCGTATGTCAAGACGCCCCACCAAACCGAGCCCCTTCGAGACCATCAACCGGCCGGCATCGGGAGGGCTGATAACGTTCCTCGGGTATGGCACCCCTGGGACCTCCTCGAAGCCGTCTTCAACTCGTCATGCGAGGGCAATTCGCGCGCCTCTGGTGGGCCGGAGCACTGTCGAGTTTCGGTGACTGGGTGGAGCTTTTCGCCACCCTGGCGCTGGGCGCCTCGATCGGTGGAAGCACGGGAACGCTCGTCCCACTGCTGGGTCGGTTCGTGCCGGGTCTGCTCTTCACACCGCTCGGCGGTCTGATCGCAGATCGTTTCGATCGGAAGAAGACCATGATCGTTTCCGACGTCGGGCGGGGCCTTCTCGTGCTTTCGCTGATCTTCGTCGAGACGCTTCCGCAATTGTTCGTCGTCTCGTTCTTGGTCGAGATCCTGTCGCTGATCCGTCAACCGGCTCGCGAGGCGGTCGTGCCGTCGCTCGTCTCCGACGCCGAACTGGTTGGGGCCAACAGTCTGTCGGTGGCATCCGCCTACGGAACGTTCCCTTTCGGATCGCTCACGTGGTCGGCGTTCGGACAGCTTCCTGCCTGGGTGGATCTCGTGGCCGGGTCGGAGTGGATTTTCGGGTACACGCTGGACTCGGTCACCTTCTTCATCTCGGCCGCGCTGGTGGCGTCGATGCAGTTCGACCGTCCCGAGCCGCGGGCGCCGACCGTCGGGGGAGACAAGGGGTGGAGGGTTCCGGTGCGAGACCTCGTCGAAGGTGTTCGATTCGTGGCCGGCACCCGCGGGATACGGGTGGTGATTCTGGGGATGGCGGTCGCCCTCTTCGGAGGTGGGGCGTTGGTGACTCTCGGGCAGGTCTTTTCGAGTCAGTTTCTCGGTGGCGCCAACAGCGGCTTCGCGGTGCTGTCCACCTCTCTCGGGGCGGGCGCCGGATTGGGCGTCATCGCCATCGGCTGGGTCGAACGGATCCCGGTGCATCGCACGGTCGTTTTTGCTTCGGCGATCACGTTGAGTGGCGCCTCGATGGCCATGGTGGCGTCGACGACGACCGTCGGTGGGGCAGCGGTGTGGTCGTTCGTGATGGGTTTCAGTGCCGGGGTGGCCTACGTGAACGGTTTCACCTATATCCATCAACGAGTGGATGATCAGCTGCGCGGCAGGACCTTCGCTGCCCTCTTCACCGTGGCCCGCACGGCACTGCTCGTCTCGATGACATCGGCCGCCTTCGGGTCGGAATTCCTCGATGGCCGCCTGCCCGCCCCGTTCAATGATGGAGTTCGGGTCGTGTTCCTGGTGGGAGGGGTCGTCATCGTGGTCTCGGGATTGGCTACCTTGTGGGCCGTGCGAGAGGTAATCGGTATCCAAATCCCCACAGAACCGGATGCTCCCCAGGAGGGCTCGGCGTGAACGGGCACTACGTGGCGTTCGAGGGAATCGAAGGTGCCGGCAAGTCGACGGTGGTCCGAAGCTTGGCCGACCGGCTCCGCTCCGTTGGTGACGACGTGGTCTTGGCGAGGGAACCGGGCGGTACGCAGGTGGGCGAGGGCATTCGTTCTCTGCTCCTCGATGCCCCCCATGACATGAGCGCCTGGACGGAAGCCTTGCTGTTTGCCGCTTCGCGAGCGCAACTCGCCCGAGAGGTGGTTGCTCCAGCCCTCGAGAGGGGTGCCTGGGTCTTGTCGGATCGCACGGTCTACTCGTCGTTGGCCTATCAAGGCGGCGGCCGAGGCCTGGGTGTCGACACGGTCCGAGCGGTCAACGAAGCCGGTTTGGCCGGCATCTGGCCGGAGCTCGTCGTGTTGCTTCACCTCGATGCGGCCGAGGGTCTTGCCCGACAAGACGGCGCCGATCGGATCGGTTCGGAGGATCTTGCTTTTCACCAGCAGGTGGCCGACACGTTCGATCGCCTGGTCGCAGCCGAGCCGGATCGCTTTCTGGTGATCGACGCCACCCAGAGCATCGATGCCACCGTGGACGAGATTCACCAAGCTCTCCTCGACCGCTGGGAGCAGGCATGAGTACCGCAGCCGCCATCGGTCCCGACAACGCCTTCGCGGGCGTGATCGGTCACCAACGCGTCATGAGTCTCCTGGCTGACGAGATCGCCTCGCCGGCGCATGCCTATTACTTCGTGGGTCCCATCGGTGTCGGAAAGGCCACCGTGGCCCGCCGCTTCGCGGCAGCCATTCTGTGCGACGACGGGGGACGACATGTCGAGGACTGCTCGACCTGTCGCAGGGCATTGAACGGGAGCCACCCGGATGTGATCGGCGTCGAAGCCGAGGGTCGGTTGGCCTTGGGGGTTGATGAGGCCCGGTCGACCGTCGCCCTGGCGAATCTCTCTCCCGTTGAAGGGACCAGGAAGGTGATCCTGTTCGAAGACGCCGGTTCCATGACCGACGGGGCCGCCAATGCCTTGTTGAAGACCTTGGAAGAGCCGTCATCCTCGACGGTGTTCTTGCTCGTCTCCGAGTCGGAGGACGATTTGCCGGCCACCATTGCCAGTAGGTGCCGCACCGTCCAGTTCGGTCGTGTGGACGAGAACGATCTCATCGAGGCGCTCACCGATGCAGGTGTGAGTGCCGAACAGTCGGCCGAGGCCGCCCGGATCTCCGGTGGCCGACCCGGACTCGCCCTTGCGCTCGCCACCGAGCCGAAGGTGGCGGCGTTTCGTAAGGCCTGGCTATCGGTGCCCGAGCGCGTCACCCCCAAACCGGGCGAAGCCTTCCTCCTCGCCGAAGAACTCCTGGCGGCGGCCGATCCCCTCACCGAGGCCATCAAACAACGACACGCCGAAGAGGAAACCGATCGCGACACCAAGGCGGTCCGTCAGCGACACGAGCGCGAGATGAAACGCCAATCTCAGGCGCTCCTCATCACCGGGCTCGAGATCCTGGCGTCCTGGTATACCGACGCGGCCGTGGCTCAGTTCGGTGGGCGAGTTCGCAACCAGGACCTGACCTCGGCTGAACTGGTCCGGCTCCGACCAGCCCGGGCGGTGGCAGATGCGGACCTCGTCCTCGAGGCCGTGACCGCCGTGCGAGCCAATCAACGCCCCCAACTGGTGTTGGCTGATCTCTTCACCCATCTGGGTCTCGATGCTTGAACCCTGGGAGCGTCACTGGCGCTGGTCGTTCCCGCCGGGGTTGGCCCTCAGCCGTCTGCTGTTTCGACTCGAGGTCTCCGGGCGGGAGTACCTGCCGCCGGGGCCGGTGGTGCTCGCCGCCAACCACCTCTCACATGTCGACCCGCCGTTCGTGGGGGCCGCGGCGCGACGGCCGATCAAATTCATGGCAGCCGCCGACCTCCTCGGATTGAACGCCGGCCTGGACGCCATCATCCCCTTCTACGGAGCGATCCCGCTGCCGAGAGTGGGAGTGCCATTGACAGCAATGAAGTCGGCATTGGCCCATCTGGCCGGAGGTGGCACGGTGGGAGTGTTTCCCGAAGGCCGGCGTACCGCCCACTGGGGCGAGACGCGCCCCCGGGAGGGGGGCGCATGGTTGGCGCTGCGGGCAGGGGTGCCCCTGGTACCGGTGGCGGTGATGGGTACTTCGGAGGTCATGTCGCTCGATGCCAACTTCCCGCGTCCTGGGAAGGTGCGAGTGGCGATCGGTCAGCCGTTGGAACCCATGGGCTCGAGGCGGGAGCTCACCGTCCGATGGGCGGAGAGCATGGACCGCCTCATCCCCACGAGCATGAAATCGCAGCAAGCATGAAACAAGCCCCACCGGTCTCTCTGCTGTTCTGAGCAGAGAGACCCGGCAGGGCCCAAGGGAGCCGGAGAGGGGATTTGAACCCCTGACCTGCTCATTACGAGTGAGCTGCTCTACCCCTGAGCTACTCCGGCAATGTGGCCAACATCGTAGCCGACCCTCATCGGCCCTCGTCCGAACCGACCCGAAATGGAGGCCCTCCGGACCGGTGGTATCGTCAACATTTCGACAGATGATTGGGTCGTTCGATGGCTGACCAGGCCAACTTCGAGGAAGATGCAATGCAGTTCGCCCCGCAGCTCTATTCCGCTGCGCTTCGGATGACGCGCAACCCCGCCGATGCAGAGGACGTCGTCCAAGAGACGTTTCTCAAGGCCTACCGGGCCTATCACACCTTCCAGGAAGGGACGAACCTCAAAGCCTGGCTCTATCGGATCCTCACGAACACCTACATCAACCGGTACCGCAAGAAGAGCCGACGGCCCACCGAGGTGGATCTCGGTGATTTGGAAGACCTCTACATGTATCGACGGATCGGACGGGCCGAGACCGGTGATGCCCAGCGAAGCGCCGAGGAGGAGGTGCTCGAGGGAATCGTCGATACCGACGTGAAGCAAGCTGTGGAGAATCTTCCCGAGCACTTCCGGCTTCCGGTACTGCTCGCCGATCTCGAAGGGTTCTCGTACAAAGAGATCGCCGACATCATGGACGTGCCGATCGGGACGGTGATGTCTCGGTTGCACCGGGGAAGAAAAGCGCTGGAGAAAGCGTTGTGGGATTATGCATCACGGCGCGGTCTCACCGACCAACCCGATGCGGACCGATCCGTCGACCAACGTGAGTCAGACTCGTGACCAAGAAAGCTTGCGCAGACGCCGTAGACCGGCTGTACCCGTACCTCGACGGTGAGATGACCACCGTGCAACGTTGGAAGGTCCGCTGGCACCTTCGAAAGTGCCCGCCGTGCGACGGAGCGTATGGGTTCGAAGGGCGCCTCAAGGTGGTCGTACGAGAGCGACTGCAGGAGGACTGTCCCGACGAACTCGTGGACCGCCTTCGTGGGCTCATCCGTTCGGAACACCCCGATCGCTGATTGGTTTCGCAGGTTCGACTCCTCGGGGTAATGTGACGTTCGTCATGACCAACCTCGCTCGCCGCAGTTTCGTGCTCGTCATCACCGCTCCTCCTCCTGGCCGGGCTGGCTGTTCCTGCCGCTTCCGCCGCGCCGATGGTGCTGGCCACCGAAGAGGTCACCGAGACCCCCGCCGTCACGGAAGGGACGGTTGTCGAATACGACGGTCCCGGGGCGTTCATTCCGGCACCGGACGCGGCCGAGGCCGATGTCGAACTCGCCTGGACGTATCGGTATCTCGATCCCGGCGACGATGCTTCTCATTGCCCTGCTCGTGATCGCTCTGGTCGTGGGGTACTTCCTGCGGGTCGTACGAACCCGTTACACCGTCGTGGAATGAGCTCCCCGTACCCTGGTCGCTCGCGGTGCGAGTGGCGGGGAACATTGCCGGGACCTACCCACTCTACGAGTCCTATCACGCAGAGATTCTCGCCGAGCAGGCACCCGGTCTCGTGGCTCGGGCCGAAGCCCTCGTCGAGGCTGAAACGGGGCTCCCCTCCCACGGCATCCCCCGCGTGGTCGTGTTGGATCGGAACCAGTGGATCGAACGCAACGTCGAGTTCTTCAGCAAGGTGATCGAACCTGCCGAGCAGGCAGCTGCCGGGTCCGCACCTTCGGCCATCTCGCAAGCCGTTGGCGGACGTGCCGTGGCGCTCGAGGCCGGTGCGTTGCTGGGGGTGATGGCCAGGAAAGTACTCGGTCAGTACGAACTGGTCCTGCCGTCGGAACCGAATACGCCGGAGACTACCGGTGACCACGGTGACGCCGTGTATCTGGTGGGGCCGAATGTGCTCTCGCTCGAGCGGGCCCATCAGCTCCGCCCCTCCGAGTTTCGTTTTTGGCTCGCCCTGCACGAATGCACACATCGCCTTCAGTTCGTCGGGATCCGATGGATGCGCGACTACTTCTCTCGACTCGTCACCGAGCTGGTGGCTGGCTCCGGGCCGGAATCGGGGCGGTTTTCGAGGCTCCTCGAAGAGATGCGCAGTCCGGATGGACTCGGCGATTCGGGCCTTCTCGGGATGTTGGCCACGCCCGACCAGCGGGCCACCATCGATCGTGTGCAAGCCCTCATGTCGCTGCTCGAAGGCCACGGCCACGTCGTCATGGATCGGATCGGCGCACGGGAGCTCGTGAGCACCCACCGCATGTCGAGCCTCCTCAAGCAGCGGCGCAGGATCCGAGGACGGCGGCGTTCTTTCGGCTCACCGGCCTCGAGATGAAGATGAAGCAGTACGAGATGGGGGAGCGGTTCATCGTCTCGGTCGAGCGCCAGCCGGTGTGGAGTGCGCTCGACGCGGCGTGGCAGGCCCCTGACCATCTTCCAACTCTGGCCGAGATCGGAAGCCGCCGAGTGGTTGGAGCGAGTCGGCTGACCGACCCCTCGCGGACCGCCGGCGAATCTTCTGGCCGGGATCCCACTGCCTCGTCGCACTGAGTGGGGGACCCGACTCCGCGGTGCTGGCCTGGTTGGCCATCAATTCTGGCGCCTCCGCCCGGGCGGTGCCACGTCACCACGGATGGCCCGAGTCGGCCAGATGGCGGCGGCCGCGTCCGACGTGGCCGCCTTCGCTCGGCATCTCGCTCGAGATCGATCGAGGTACATCCGGACGATGGCCTTCATCCGAGGGACAGGCCCGGAAGGCCCGGTATCGGGCGCTGCTCGAGGAGTCCGGCCCGGAGAGGTGATCGTCGTCGGTCACACCGCCGACGATCAGGCCGAGACCGTGCTCTTCAACGTGGCTCGCGGCGCCGGTCCGCCGTGGCGTGGCGGGAATCCCACCGCGCGCCGCGGGTCGATCGTCCGGCCGCTCCTCGCGGTCGAGCGCCAGGAGATCGAAGCCTTTGCCGCCGCGATCGGACTCCCGGTCCGTCGCCGATCCTGCCAACGCCGATGCTCGGCTACTCCCGCAACCGGATTCGCGCCGACTTGCTCCCTCCTCGAGGAGGCCGTCGGCGGGCGAGTAGTGGCCGGCCTCGCGAGAAGCGGGCGACGATCGTCGTACGAGCACGACCTCATGCTGAGCGCAGCGGTCGCCGAGGTGAGGGCGGTGCGGCGTGGCGACACCTCACCAGCTTCCTCTGGCCGTGCGCGTAGCCTTCCGGTGCGGCTCGACGCCAGGCGACCTTGGAGGCGTTCGTGAGCTGCGACCGTATGGCGGCACCGCGGTGGACACTGGAGAGGATCGATGGCCTCGTCGATGCGGAGCAGCGGTGGTCGACCGACCTTTCCGATGGTTTCGTGGCGGCAACCTCGGCGACGATGCTGGTGGTCGGTCCACAGCCCTCGTCCTCGCCTCCGCCGGCGCCCGTGGCAACTCGATCGTTCCCGGCGCGCTCGGTTGGACGTTGGATCCTGCTGCCGGCTCGCCGAGGAGCCTTCTCCGCGGTGCGCACGCCGGAATGACGGCTTGCCATCTCGATGCCTCGGATCTCGATCCCTCGACATGGTGGTCCGGGCGGCGCGACGACCGAGCGATCGGATCGAGATCGCCGGAGGACACAAGCGCGGTCGAGACTGCCATTCGCGAAGCCGGCGTGCCCGCCGGGGCGGGCCGTGATGACCCGGGTCGTGGTGGGCTGGAAGGTCGTCTGGGTTGGCTCGCGTCTCGCTCACGCCTCGGTTGGGATCTGCGGACCCCGCGTCAACCGGCTACCTGTCGCCTTCGAGTCGTCGAGGAGGGCGCGTGGAAGTACGGCAAGGTGGTGATCACGCAGAGGAGATCGAGCCCAGTTCGGCGAGATGGGTGCACAGATCACGGCCGACTACCGGGGCAAGGACCTGCTCGATGGTCGGAGTTCTCAAGGGTGCCTTCATCGTGATGGCCGACCTGTCTCGCCACATCGAACTTCCGGTCGAGTTCGACTTCATGGCGGTCTCGTCGTACGGAGCTGCCACCCAGTCCTCGGGCGTGGTGCGGATCCTCAAGGATCTCGACCAGGAGATCGCCGGTCGGCACGTGCTCATCGTCGAGGACATCATCGATTCCGGCCTCACGCTCAGCTACCTCCTGAAGAGCCTCCAGGTGCGGAGCCCCGGCTCGTTCGAGGTGGCCGCCCTGCTCGTGAAGACAGGACATCCAGCGGTCCCGATCGAGACTCGGATACGTCGGTTTTCGAGATCCGCCCGACTTCGTCGTCGGCTACGGTCTCGATTTCGACGGCACATACCGCAACCTCCCCTACGTGGCGCGTGCTGATGGAGGAGTGAATCGGTGATCCGTCAACTCGGCTACTGGTGTAATCTCCGGTACCGACACTGATGTGAGTCGTTCGGCAGACTGACTGGGGACTGGTTGCGACGTCCGTCGGCGCTCGTCGACTGCGACGAGCTCGTAACAGGACCGAGTGACGACGTACCCGTCCGTACGATCCATCGTCTACGTCGCCGTGGTCACGTGCTCTGGCTCGTGGTGCTCCTGTTGGTTCGCCGCGGCCACGAAACCCGACGAGATCAACCTCACCGACTTCAACGAGCAAATCGCCGCGGGCGAGATCGCCTCGGTGCGGATCTTCCCGACAGGCCGATCGGATCGACGGGCGTCTCGAAGGCGACACTCGACGATGAGCCGGCCGACTTCTCCTTGTACTACCCCGGCGAGTACGAAGACGAGCTGATCGACCAGCTCGAGCAAGCCGACGTCGGACATCGCCACCGATTCGGAACCCACCGCGCTGGGGACCGTGCTCATCAGTCTTCTCCCGTGGATCTTCATCATCGGCTTCATGATCTTCATCTTCACCCAGATGCAGGGTGGCGGGAACCGGGTCATGCAGTTCGGCAAGTCCAAGGCCAAGCAGGTGACCAAGGATCAGCCCAAGGTCACTTTCAAGGACGTGGCCGGGGCTGACGAGGCCGTCGAGGAGCTCGTCCGAGATCAAGGACTTCCTCGCAAAACCCCGCCAAGTTCCGGGCCATGGGCGCCAAGATCCCCAAGGGTGTCCTCCTGTTCGGTCCTCCGGGGACCGGTAAGACGCTGCTGGCCCGGGCGGTCGCCGGCGAGGCCGGGGTGCCGTTCTTCTCGATCTCGGGGTCTGACTTCGTCGAGATGTTCGTCGGTGTCGGCGCCAGCCGGGTGCGCGACCTGTTCGAGCAGGCCAAGGCCAAGCGTCCCGCCATCGTGTTCATCGACGAGATCGATGCGGTCGGACGTCACCGCGGCGCCGGCCTCGGTGGCGGCCACGACGAGCGAGAGCAGACCCTCAACCAGCTCCTCGTCGAACTCGACGGCTTCGACCCTCAAACGGGCGTGATCGTGATCGCCGCCACCAACCGACCCGACATCCTCGACCCCGCTTTGCTCCGTCCCGGTCGTTTCGATCGCCAGGTCGTGGTCGACCGCCCTGATCTCCGTGGCCGCGAAGCGATTCTCAACGTCCACTCGAAGGGTAAGCCACTCGGCGGCGACATCGATCTGAAGGTATTGGCTCGGCGGACCCCCGGGTTCACCGGGGCCGACCTCGCCAACCTGATCAACGAAGCCGCTCTCCTCGCTGCCCGCACCGGCAAGACCGAGATCACCATGGTGGAGCTCGAAGAGGCCATCGAGCGGGTGATCGGCGGACCCGAGCGCAAGAGCCGGGTCATGTCCGAAGATGAGCGCAAGTTGACGGCCTATCACGAGGGAGGCCACGCCCTGGTCGGCTACGCCTTGCCGACCTCCGACCCGATTCACAAGGTGAGCATCATCCCGCGTGGGCGCGCCGGCGGATACACACTGGCCCTGCCCGAGGAAGATCGTTACTACAACCGTCGCAGCGAGTTGGTCGATCAGCTGGCCATGCTCCTCGGCGGCCGGACTGCGGAAGAGATCATCTTCGGGGACCCCAGTACCGGTGCCTCGAATGACATCGAGAAGGCCACGAACCTGGCGCGCCGGATGGTGATGGAATGGGGTATGAGCGACCGCCTCGGACCTCTCCAGTACGGCAAGCCGGAAGGCGAGGTCTTCCTCGGTCGTGACTACTCGAAGGGCAACGACATGTCCGACGAGCTGGCCTCGTCCGTCGACGAAGAAATCCGCAAGCTGATCACGCAGGCTCACGAAGAAGCCCGTCAGATTCTCACCACGCATGTCCAGGCGTTGCATCGCATCGCGGAGGAACTCATCGAGACGGAATCAGTCGATGCCGACCAGGTTCTCGAACTCTTCTCAGACGTTCCCAAGTGGGAGCACGCGGGTGGTGGCTCGGTCCGCATCCAGGTGCCCAACGGATTCACTCGCACCCCGGTCGAGGGTGTGGCCGTGGTCGCCACCGACTCCACCACGCCCTAGTCTCACGGCATGGAATCGATCGATACCGATGCAATCGCGGTCGCGATTCGCGACATCCTGATTGCCATCGGCGAGAACCCTGACCGCGAAGGCCTCGTCGAAACACCGGCCCGGGTGGCTCGTCTCTACGCCGAGCTTTTTGAAGGACTGAGGCAGGATCCTGCAGAGATCGTCGAATCGGTCTTCCACGAGGACGAGCACCGCGAGATCGTCATGGTGAAGGACATCCCTTTCTATTCGATCTGCGAACATCATCTCGTACCGTTCCACGGAAAGGCCCATGTGGCCTACCTTCCGAACGGCGTGCTGACAGGGCTCTCGAAGTTGGCCCGTCTCGTCGAGGCATACGCAAAACGGCCACAGATGCAGGAACGGCTCACCTCCCAGGTGGCCGACACCCTCATGGAAGTGGTCAAGCCGTTGGGGGTGATGGTCGTCATCGAGGCAGAGCACCTCTGCATGAGCATGCGCGGGGTCAAAAAACCCGGCGCGGTCACCGTGACCTCGGCCGTGCGAGGCATCTTTGCCGCCAACAACGCCACCCGGGCCGAGGCGCTTGCCCTCATGGCTCGGTGAGGCGAGTCTCGCCTTGAAGTGGAGGCTGCGATCGAGTGTGGTCGCCGAGGACCGAACGGCGATCATGGGGATTCTCAACACGACGCCCGATTCCTTTTCAGATGGTGGCGCCCATCTCGATCCGCAGGTAGCCCTGACAGCCGGACTCGAGATGATGGCAGCAGGCGCCGACCTCATCGACGTGGGAGGCGAGTCGACGCGTCCCGGGTCGGAACCGGTGTCGGAGTCCCAAGAACTCGCCAGGGTCCTGCCGGTGATCTCGGCGCTTTGCGCGGCCGGGGCGATCGTGTCGGTAGACACGACCAAAGCGGTAGTGGCAGCCGCTGCCCTCGAGGCAGGCGCTGAGGTCGTCAATGACGTCTCGGCGCTGGCCGATCCGGGCATGGAAGAGGTCATCCGAGCCTGGCGACCGGGCCTGGTCGTCATGCACATGCAGGGAACGCCGGCCGGCATGCAGGCGGCGCCGGCCTATGGCGATGTCGTCGGCGAGGTTCGAGCCTTCCTGGTCGGGGCAGCCCGGCGTGCCGAGCGTTGGGGCGCCGCTCCCGAGCAGGTGGCCATCGATCCAGGAATCGGCTTCGGGAAGACGTTGGCGCACAATCTCTCTCTGATTGCGGCGACCGACATCCTGGCCTCGACGGGGTACCCGGTCTTGGTCGGGCCGTCCCGTAAACGTTTCATCGGCACCATTCTCGATGAACCGGTACCGTCGGAGCGCGATATCGGGACCGCCGCCACGGTTGCCGTCGCCATTCTGCGGGGCGCTTCCGTGGTCAGGGTTCACAATGTTCCCATGATCAGACAGGCGGCTCGGATCGCGGACGCTATCGTGGCCTCCGAGTAAGGGAACACATGACCGGATTGAAACCAAGGGATTTTGTGTGGGTCATCGCCGGTCGTCTGGCGGTGAGTCAACGCATCGGCGGCTACGGATTCCAGCACCGTCGGGTTCGTCGCGAGGAAGAAATCGTCTGGTTGAAGAACGACGCCAAGGTCAATACGGTCGTTTCCCTCCTTTCCGGGAACCAGAATGTCACCGCGTACGAGGACGTCGATTTCACGGTGTACCACGAGCCACTTCCGCAGGATTTCGAGATGCATGGCGACCTTCCGCGCGTCCTCGCTACCTTGGACAAGGCGGTGGCTCAGCCGGGAGCCGTGGTCCTCGTCCATCGTGATACGGTCGATGACACCCTCGCCGGGGTCCTGGGCGGCTATCTCATCTACAGCGGGCTGCTCGACGATGCGATCAAGGTGGCCGCCGTCATTCAGGAGATCCTGGGAAGGCCGCTGGGTCCACTTGGGCGATCGATCATGACGAGTTCACGGCGCGCGCTGACGTGTCCGATCGGATTGCCCTTCGTGGTCTGCGCGTGCACGCCTTCCACGGTGTGTTCCCGTCCGAAGCCACCTCTGGTCAGGAGTTCGTCATCGACCTCGAACTCGAGACCGATCTCTCGGCGGCCCTACGATCGGACGAACTCGAGGACACCATCGACTACTCCACGCTCGCTGCGGATGTGGCGGCCCGGGTGACCGGAGAACGCTGGAACCTCATCGAAAGCGTGGCCGGTAGGGTCGCCGAACTCGTGCTGGACATCGACCGAGTCACGGCGGTGGCGGTGACGATCCACAAGCCGCACGCCCCGATGCCATTCGATTTCGACGACGTGTCCGTGACCATTCACCGGTCGCGATGAGACTTGCGGTTGCCCTGGGTGGCAACCTCGGCGATTCGCCCACCATTCTTCGGACGGCCGTTGGCGATCTCGGCATCATCGGCCCGGTCCAGGCAGTGTCGTCGCTCTACCGGTCGGCACCCGTGGGCGGTCCAGAACAGGGCCCTTATCTCAATGCGGTGGTGGTCATCGAGACGTCCTTGCCTCCGCGCCAGGTGCTTCGCATGCTCCAGGGAATCGAGGAACGGCACGGTCGAATCCGGTCCGAACACTGGGGGCCGCGCACGCTCGACCTCGACATTATCGTGTCCGATATCGAGGTGGTCGATGCGGGACCTGAACTCCTCATTCCCCACCCGCGAGCGCTCGAACGGCGGTTCGTCCTGGAACCCCTGGCCGAGGTGTGGCCGGAGGCTCCGTTCGGTGAACTGACGGCTGCCACCGCCCTCGAGGCTGTGCTCGATCAGGACGTGACGCGCCTCGAGGGTACGTCGTGGTCCACGGTCTCCGACCGTGGTGGCCGATGGGTGACCGTGCAGTTCGCCCTGTTCTCGTTCGCCCTGATCGCCGCCATCGTTGACGTCGGTTCGATGGGTGACGTGACCTGGATGCCGTGGATCGGTCGCGGCCTCATCTTGGCGGGCGGCGCCGAGATGTTCTTCGGTGTCCGTGCCTTGGGGCGCAACCTCACCGCTTTTCCTGAGCCGCTGGCCGAGGGGCGCCTCATCCATAGCGGGGTGTATCGCCTCGTACGACATCCCCTCTATGGTGCCAACGTGCTCCTCATCGCCGGACTCGGTGTTCACCAACGCTCGTGGTTCGGGCTGGGCGTAGCCGTTCTGGCGGCGGGGTTCTTCTGGGCCAAGGCCGGCCACGAGGAGGAACGCCTGGTTCGCAAATACGCCGAGTACGACGAATACCGTGGTCGCGTGCGGAGTCGACTCATCCCCTGGATCTTGTGACGGTCGTGAGGGGTAGTCTTCCGGGCGGTCCGGTACCCCGTGTGGACCGGAACCGAGGAGGAAACGTGTCGAGCTTTGTGGTGATCGGACCCGGCCGAGCGGGAATGTCGATGGCGCTGGCTGCCCAACGCGCGGGGCACACGCCGGTCGGCGTGCTGGGGAGGGCCGGTGGACCAGCAGCGGCCGCTCGCCTTTCGTGTCCGGCACTCGAGTGGAATGCGGCGCTCCCACCGGCGGACCTCGTCATCGTGGCTGTTTCGGATGATGCCATCGCCCAAGTGGTGGCCCGCCTGGTCCCACCTGAATCCGGCATCGTGGTCCATCTCTCCGGTTTGGCCTCCATCGAGGTGCTGGCGCCCCTGGCTACGGCGGGTGCCGGGTATGGGGCTCTCCACCCCTTACAGACGCTCCCTGATCCAGAGCGCGGCGCCGCCGCCCTGGTCGGCGCCGCCGTGGCCGTCACCGCTGCCACCGACGAGGCGACGGGGATCCTCACCGCCTTTTCCCGATCGCTCGGCGCCGAGCCATTCCGGATCAGTGACGACCAGAAGCCCCTTTATCACGCTGCCGCAGCGGCGGCATCCAACTACCTGACCACGGTCCTGGCTCTTGCACACGAACTCTTTGTCGAGGCCGGCGTGGATCCGGTGGTGTCGCGCCCGCTGGTTTCGGCCGTGGTGGGCAACGTCTTCGAGGTGGGTCCTCAGGCAGCCCTGACCGGCCCCATCGCCCGGGGCGACATCGGGACAGTACGCGCGCTTCAGCGCGCAGCCGTGGCTGCGGTGTCGCCGCACCTCGAGGAGGCGTTTGTGGTGCTGGGCCGGATGACGGCCGAGCTGGCCGGGACGGCGTCGGTGATGGCCGGTCCCCTCGAGGGAGGAGCGTTCCATGAGGATTGTTGAGACGTTTGCCGAGGCGCGGCGCCTCGCCCGAGGCACCGTGGGCCTGGTGCCGACGCTGGGCTTCGTGCACGAAGGGCACCTGTCGCTCATCGAGCGAGCACGTGAGGAGTGCGACCATGTACTCGTTTCGCTCTTCGTCAATCCACTTCAGTTCGGACCCGGCGAGGATTTCGACGCATATCCGCGACATCCGCGCCGGGATTCGGGTCTCATCGAAGCGGCCGGCGCCGACGTCCTCTTTGCTCCACCGCTCGAGGAGATGTACCCGATACCAGCCATCACCAGGGTGCTCGTGCCGGAGTTGGCTGCCGGCATGGAGGGTCGTTCCCGACCCGGCCATTTCGATGGGGTGTCGACGGTCGTTTCCAAGTTCCTTGCCGGGCTCCAACCCGACCGGGCGTACTTTGGGCGCAAAGACGCTCAGCAGCTGGCGATCATCGCCCGGATGGCCCTCGACCTTTCGTTTCCCGTGGACGTGATCGGCTGCCCGACGATTCGCGAATCGGATGGCCTGGCCCTATCGAGCCGCAACTCGTACTTGGCCCCCGCCGAGCGAGCGACGGCGCTCTCCTTGAGTCGCGGTCTCATGGCAGCAGCAGATCTGATCGAGGCGGGGGAACGTGGGGGTGCTGCGTTGGAGGCACGAGTGCGTGAGGTAGCCGGAGGCTTCGAATTCGAATATGTCGAACTGACCGACCGGGCCACGGTCAACCGTCTGGGAACCCTGGATCGACCCGCTTTCCTGGCTGTCGCGGGGAGCGTGGGACGGGCTCGCCTCATCGACAACGTCCACGTCGATGTGGACGACGGACAATTCGTGCCCGATCGGGGGATCCGGCTGGCCCACCCGAGCGTTCTCTACGCGGAGACGGGCCGGACATGAGGCTTCTGGCGCTCGATGTCGGCAACACCCATACCGTCATCGGCATCTTCGACGAAGACCGGCTCGCCGGCCATTGGCGGATCTCCACACGTTGGGATCGCACGCACGACGAGTATCTGTTGCTACTGCGGGGTCTCCTCGAGCCCGCAGGGTCCATGCCGAACGGCGTGGCGCTCGCCACGGTGGTGCCGCCCGCCATGGCGGCGGTGAGATCGGCCGTGGCCGAGATGGTGGACGGTCCGGTGCTCACGGTCGGCCCAGGGGTCAAGACGGGTCTGCCGATGGCCGTGGATCACCCCCGTGAGGTCGGCGCCGACCGAGTCGTGAATGCCGTGGCTGCCAAGGAACGGTATGGATCCCCGGTCATCGTGGTCGATTTCGGTACCGCCACCACGATCGACCTGGTGGGCGAAGACGGCTCCTTTATGGGTGGGGCCATTGCTCCCGGAATCGAGGTGTCCATGGACGGGCTCGTGGAGTCAACCGCCGCCCTCCGGCGGGTCGAACTCGTTCCGCCGCGTTCGGTGGTCGGTCGCACCACCGTCGAGGCCATGCAGAGTGGACTCTTGTTCGGGTATGCCGGAATGGTGGATGGGATCGTGCGCAGGATGGCCGCGGAACGGCCGGGCCACACGGTGGCTCGGGTTGCCACCGGTGCTGCGGCCGCCTCGATCGTGCCACTCTGCGAGGAGGTGGAGGTAGTGGACGATTTCCTCACGTTGGACGGCCTGCGACTGGTTTATCGGCGGACCCACCCCGATTCCGGGCTGGTACGGTGACGGGCCCATGACCGATGAACACGCCCCCACCGCAGAGCCAGAAGGCGAAACGATCGATGACTCGGCCGCCTTGGCCGAACATCCACTGACGGCGGTCCGCCTGGCGAAGTCCGAAAACTTCCGCCGGCAGGGCGTCGATCCGTACCCTGCCGGGTTCGCCAGGACGGCCATGGCCGCCGATCTGGCTTCCCGCTACGCCGACCTCGAACCGGGTACCGAGACCGATGACGAGGTCACGGTGGCCGGTCGGATTCTCAACATTCGGAGCTTCGGAAAGCTGCGCTTCGCCGTGCTGGCGGACGGCTCCGGCGTGATTCAGCTCTTTGTCCACGCCGCCGTCCTCGACAGTGACCAGTTTGACCACTTCGATCAGCTCGACCATGGCGACTGGGTTGGTGCGACCGGTAAGGTGATCACCACCAAGAAGGGCGAGTTGAGCGTCAAGGTCGAAGACTGGTCCTTGCTCAGCCAGTCGCTGCGGCCGCTTCCGGACAAATACCACGGACTCAAAGACACGGAACAGCGATACCGGCAGCGTTACCTCGACCTCATCGTCAACCCCGACGCCCGCCAGGTGGCGGTAACCCGGGCCAAAATCCTCTCCGAACTCCGCCGTCAGTTCGAGAATCGGGGTTTCATCGAAGTCGAGACCCCGGTCCTCCAAGCCAGGCGGCTGGGGCGCTGGCGCGCCCATTCATGACCCACCACAACGCCCTTCGAGCGACATGTACCTTCGAATTGCGACAGAACTCCATCTCAAGAGACTCATCGTGGGCGGCTTGGAACGGGTCTTCGAAATGGGACGGATCTTCCGCAACGAGGGCGTTGACTCGACGCATAATCCTGAATTCACCATGCTCGAGTCGTATCAGGCGTTCGCCGACTATGACGACATGATGGAGCTTCTCGAGCAAATCGGGGCGGCCAGCGCGGTGGCGTGACCGGGAGCACCATCATCGAATACCAGGGTCGGGCACTCGACCTGAC
Organism: uncultured Acidimicrobiia bacterium; assembly: GCA_963752075.1. Lineage (GTDB taxonomy): Bacteria > Actinomycetota > Acidimicrobiia > Spongiisociales > JAENVV01 > CBDUEV01. The sequence goes on along the minus strand of CAVVWO010000002.1, from coordinate 249,132 downwards.
CCCACCGTTTCGGCGGGCACCGTGGTCGACCTGACGTCCGAAGCCCCCGGGGAGGATCGTCGGCTTTCAACGGCCGATGAGGATTTGGGGGCCCTGGCCGAACGCCCGGGACGACGCCGAGACGGCGTGGGGGACCGGCAAGATCCTCACCGAGTTGTATGAGGCGTTGATCGACGACGCATCTTGGGAACCGACCTATGTGCTCGACCATCCCAAGGAGACCTCCCCGCTCGCCCGCGAGCACCGTCGTGACCCGAACCTCACCGAGCGGTATGAACTGTTTGCCGGCGCCGACTCTGCAATGCGTTCACCGAGCTCAATGATCCGCTCGATCAGCGGCGTCGGTTCGAGCAGCAGGCGGCCGCCAGGGCGCAGGGTGACGACGAGGCGCACGCGATCGACGAGGAATACATCCTGGCCCTCGAATACGGTCTGCCGCCGACCGGTGGTCTTGGCATCGGCGTGGATCGTCTCGTGATGCTGCTCACCGACCAATCGACCATTCGCGAGGTGGCGCTCTTCCCACATCTCCGCCCCGAGGGGTGATGATGAACTCGGAACCCTGGACCTCAGGTGGCCACTGTCACTACACTCGCAAAACGTGTTCGGTGGGATCGAAGGACGCGGGAGCATGTGATCCGATTGCGAATGACCTTGAAGGACCGGAATCGAAGCTACGGATTGCTGTATTGGTGGCGGTCGTTGGTCTGGTCGGGGCCGGAACGGGCGTCGTGCTCGCCGATACCAGCCCAGGAGGACACTACCGTGGGAGCCTGGCCGTACCGTGGCGGGCCCCCAACCGCCTTGCGGACGGCTCCATCGTGACCGACGAAGCCGGGCAATCCTCGCCGGGCCAGACCGATCTCGTGATGGGACCGGCCGGGGACGAAGGAACCTTGCCTCACGGCTTTCGACGGCACCAATCTCTTTTTTCGGCTGCGGCTCGGGGGCGAGCCCCTTCGCACTCCGGATGACTTTCGGTCAACGGTCTGGCTGGTGGGTCTCGGCGTCGGAGGTGTGTTTCAGGGCGGAGTCGGCTTCGACGGAAAACCACCGGCCAGCCAAACTGAGTATGTCTACGTCGTCAACGCCGATGGGTCGAGTGTCATCCCCGTGTACGAGGACCCGTTCACGAACGGACCGGCCAACGACAGCCGGGGTGTGCGTGGGGACGGAGCAAGATCAGCCGGCAATTGGCTCATCGACTTTCAGGCGCCGATAGAGGTCATCTATGCGGGGACGGGTGTCGAGGCGGGCGATGTCATTCAGCTGTTCGCCGGCACCGGAACCGCCAACGATCTTTCCGTGGTCAACAAGGACTGGATGGTGGGCTCCACGGTCGACTTCACCGGCTTGGATGAGGCCATCGTGGACAGCGCTCGGCTCGAGCTTCGGGCGACGGCCGTGCCGATTCGGGCGCCCATCCGCCTGTCGTCGGCGCCACCAGCAGCTATGACCTGGTCCTCGAGGCCGAGAACTTCGGTTTCAATGCCATCACCGGGGTCTCGATAACCCACACCATGGGCGCTGGAGTGATGATCGAGTCGATCAGTGAATCGAGCGGTGGGACGATTACGAGCGACGGCAGCACCATCACGTGGGAGCCCGCCGATCTGGCGGACGGCGGGCAGCCTTCTGCAACGATATCGGTGTCCTTCACGCCGGGAACGGATGACGTGGGACTCCCCTTTGCCCTCGACCAAGGCGCTGCAGGCTCGGGCGAGGATGCCGTGATCGGGACCATCACCGAAGCGTCGGCCCCTCCCGTCCAGGTTGGACCCGTTGGTCCTGTGGCCGGGCTGTCCTTCGTCGACCTGCTCGTGCCGCCGGGACCCGCAGTGGCCGGGACGGGATCACACGATCGTTCCAGCTGACCGCCTCCAATGACGGTCCGAGCACGTTGACAGGCGTGGTGATCGAAGACTCGGTGGACGACCGGCCCCCTGGTGACCGACACCAACTGCGCCGCCCTGGGTGGCAGTGATTCGACCGTGGGCAACCTGGTGCGCTGCGAAGGTCTCGGTCTCGACCCCGCCGGCTCGCTCGACCTGGTCATCGACTTCGAGGTCCCGTCCACCACCGACTCGACGACCATCGAGAACCAGGCTTCCCTGGCGGCCAACGAACTCGCAGAGGACTTGCCGTCGTCGACCGCCTCGCTGGTGGTGTCGGAATCCGTTGCCCTCTCGGTCGAGAAGACCTTCCTCCCAGCAACGTTGGCCGCCGGCTCGTCCGGGGGGTCCTTCGCCGTCACGGTGACCAACGCCGGCCTCTCCGATGCCGATACCGTCCGCGTGACCGATGTGATCGACTCCCGCCTCCTCGTGACGAGCGCCATGATGGATGGCGGAGAGTGTTTCGGTGCCGCCGCCCTCGAATGCGAACTCGGCCACCTCGCCGTGGGTGCCTCCGCCGACCTGACGGTGACCTTCGATCTGGCTGCCACGGCGGTGCCCGGCACCATCGTGACCAACACTGCCCAGGTGACCTCCGACGAATCGCCTTCCGTTTCGTCTGCCACCGCATTCTTGGTCGTGGCTGATTTCGATCCACTCCCACCGACCGCCAACGACGACTCGGCCAGCACCGCCGCCGGGACGGCCGTGACCGTGGTGGTGCTGGGCAACGACGGCGATCCTCAGGGTGATGCGCTCGTCGTGCAGGGCGTGTCGAAACCCGACTCCGGGTCCGTCAGCATCAATGCGGAAGGGACGGTCACCTACACCCCCGAGCCCGGATACGTCGGGCAGGACTCCTTCGACCTACACGGTCTGCGAGTCGGACCGCGGCCGAATACGGACTGTGCGCCGAAGGCTCCGCGTGATCGTCGACGTCACGTGGGTCGACCACGCCCCCATCCTCGACCCTGGCCGGACCACGATCGAGTGGATCGAGGTCGGCGAGACCCCGGCGCCCCTTCCCATCACCGATCCGGAAGGGCAACCGATCACTGCCGAGGTGACGACCGTGGCGCTTCCCCCCGCCTACCCCTACCACGAACGGAACGTTCACGGGAGGGGCGACTGAGGCAGGCGCTTTCATCTTCCTGGTGAAGGTGTGCGACCCAACCGGCCACTGCAGCACGTTCGTATATGCCCTGGTGGTCGAGAACCCCTAGGCGGTTCAGCTCGCAGAACGGGCGGCGTCGACCTGGAGAATCAGGAACTCGCCGAGGCGGCCGAGCGTGTCCTTGGCGTCGCCCTCGGGTAGATCGACGATGGCTGACTCAGCCGTCCGGATCCTGGACGCGGCCTCCTCCAGAGACTGGTCGACATAGCCTTCCCGTCCGCACGAGGTCGATCACCTCGGCGACCTGCTCGTCGGAGTAGGGAGGAGACGCCAACAGCTTGCCGGACCTGGGCTCCGTGTTCACCTGCCAGGGCGTGGAGCACCGGGAGGGTCATCTTGCCCTTCGCGGATGTCGGAACCGGCCGGCTTGCCGAGGTACTCCTCGGTGGCGACCAGATCGAGCGCGTCGTCGGTGATCTGGAACACCAGTCCGAGTTCCCACGCCCAGCTGCTCACCGCTTCGACCACGGCGGGTTCGGCGTCGGCGGCCATGGCGCCCAACCGTGGCGGAGGTCCGGATCAGGCTGGCGGTCTTGCCGCCGATCACCTGGTAGTACGCGGCCGCGTCCGTGATCGAGGTCGTGATCGAGCTGGAGTTCCATGGTTTGGCCCTCGACCAGTTCGGCGTAGGTGCGGGCCAACAGCCGCACCGCCTCCTGGCCGAGATGGGTGGCGGCCACTTCCGACGCCCGTGCCATGAGAAAGTCCCCGGCCAGGATCGCCACGGTGTTGGACCAGTTGGTGTTCACCGAGATCGTCCCTCGTCGGGCCACGGATTCGTCGATCACATCGTCGTGGTAGAGGCTGCCCACATGAATGAGCTCAACCGCCACGCCTGCCTCGACGGCCCGGCCGTCGCGGGCCGGGCCGAACTCGGCTGCGATCTGCGCAAGGAGCGGCCGGAACCGCTTTCCGCCGGCGAGGAGCAGATGTTGGGCGACCTCGGTCAAGGAAATCGATCATCCGCCGTGGAAGCCTCCGCCAGGCGCTTTTCGACGATCGCTCACCCGATCCCAGATACCGGGGAGTGTGACCAGGTCTTGGATGATGGGTGGTTGCACGAGGCACCCGTGAGTGAGGCGAAGCCAACGAGATGCTAGTGGCGCCGCTCGGCGGCAGTGGTTTATCCGACCGTCGCGGTCCAGGGTGCATCTCGAGACGTTCCGGCCGTGCGCCGGAAGACACTCCGGAATCTCTACGGCTCGAAGCCCGAGCCGCCGATAGAAGAAGCAGGACATCGACTCCCGCAAGCGACGAGCGCGGCTCGAACGGTCCCGGATCGGCGGCCGAAGGCTTAGCCGACGCCCGGGTTATACTGCCAGTGTGCGGCCGCCCTTCGGGGGTCACATCCAATAGGAGGCAAAAGCTCGTGTTCGAGAGGTTCACAGATAGAGCACGAAGGGTCGTTGTTCTCGCTCAGGAAGAGGCCCGGCTCCTCAACCACAACTACATCGGAACCGAGCACATCCTGCTCGGTCTCATCCACGAGGGCGAGGGCGTCGCCGCCAAGGCCATCGAGTCCTTGGGGATCAACCTCGAGTCCGTGCGCCAGCAGGTCGTCGAGATCATCGGTCAGGGAACCCAGGCGCCGTCCGGACACATTCCGTTCACGCCGCGCGCCAAGAAGGTCCTCGAGCTCTCGCTTGCGCGAAGCCCTGCAGCTCGGCCACAACTACATCGGCACCGAGCACATTCTCCTCGGCCTGATCCGCGAAGGCGAAGGGGTAGCCGCTCAGGTCCTCCAGAAGCTCGGCGCCGACCTGCCGAAGGTCCGCCAGACGGTCATTCAGCTCCTCTCCGGCCCGCAGTCCGACGAGCAGCCCGGCCGGGAGCTCCAGCGGCCGCCGGCGCGCGGTCGAGGGGAGTCGCGCGGCGTCCGGTTCGACCATCCTCGACCAGTTCGGTCGGAACCTCACGCAGGCAGCACGAGACCGCAAGCTGGATCCGGTCATCGGTCGCCAGCGCGAGATCGAACGGGTCATGCAGATCCTGTCTCGCCGCACGAAGAACAACCCGGTCCTCATCGGTGAGCCGGGAGTGGGCAAGACGGCCATCGTCGAGGGGCTCGCCCAGCGCATCGTCGCCAACGAGGTGCCGGAAACCCTCGACGGCCAAGCAGCTCTACACCCTCGACCTGGGGTCGCTCGTCGCCGGTTCTCGTTATCGCGGCGATTTCGAGGAGCGCCTCAAGAAGGTGCTTGAAGGAGATCCGCACCCGCGGCGACATCATCCTCTTCATCGACGAGATCCACACCCTGGTCGGCGCCGGTGCCGCAGAAGGTGCCATCGACGCCGCCAGCATTCTCAAGCCGATGCTGGCCCGGGGAGAGCTCCAGACCGTCGGAGCGACCACCCTCGAGGAGTATCGCAAGTACCTCGAGAAGGACTCGGCCCTCGAGCGGCGTTTCCAGCCGGTCCAGGTCGACGAGCCGACGGTGGCGGACACGATCCAGATCCTCAAGGGTCTCAAGGACCGGTACGAGGTGCATCACAAGGTTCGCTTCACCGAGCAGGCCCTCGTCAACGCCGCCAACCTGGCCGACCGCTACATCGCCGACCGATTCCTGCCCGACAAGGCCATCGACCTCATCGACGAGGCCGGTTCCCGGATGCGGATCCAGCGGCGGGCGGCCAGTCCCGAGATCGCCGAGATCGACGAGAAGGTCGCTGAGATCCGGGTCGACAAGGCCGAGTCGGTGCAGGCCCAGCAGTACGAACGCGCCGCCCAGCTGCGAGATCAGGAGCGGAGCCTCATCGCCGAGCGCTCCGCCAAGGAGAGCCGAACTTCGCGAAGCCGGCGAAGAGGTCGACTGGGTGATCGACGAAGAAGAGATCGCCGAGGTGCTCGCCCAGTGGACCGGCATCCCGGTCCATCGGCTGACCGAGGAAGAGACCGCCCGCCTGGTGCACATGGAGGAAGAACTCCACAAGCGCATCGTGGGGCAAACCGACGCCATCGGCGCGGTCAGCCGTGCCATTCGCCGGACCCGGGCCGGCTCTGAAGGACCCGAAGCGTCCCGCCGGATCGTTCATCTTCCTCGGCCCGTCCGGCGTCGGGAAGACCGAGACGGCCAAGACGCTCGCCGAGTTCCTGTTCGGCAACGAGGACGCTCTCATCCAACTCGACATGTCCGAGTACATGGACAAGCACACGGTCAGCCGTCTGGTCGGCTCGCCTCCCGGCTACGTCGGCTACGACGAGGGTGGCCAGCTCACCGAAGCCGTCCGTCGCAAGCCCTTCTCGATCGTGCTCTTCGACGAGGTCGAGAAGGCGCATCCCGATGTGTTCAACACGCTGCTGCAGATCCTCGAGGACGGTCGGTCTGACCGACGCCCAGGGTCGGACGGTGGACTTCAAGAACACCGTCATCATCATGACGTCGAACCTGGGTACGAGGGACCTGCGCAAGCGGTCGATCGGGTTCTCGTCCGACAGTGACGAGGTGACCTACGAGAAGATGAGGACCAAGGTCAACGAGGAGCTCAAGAAGCACTTCCGTCCCGAGTTCCTCAACCGGATCGACGAGGTGATCGTCTATCACGAGCTCACCCTCGATGAGGTGAAGGAAATCGTCGACCTCATGCTGGTGCGAGTCATCGATCAGCTGGGCTCTCAGGGCCTGGACCTGGTGCTGTCCGATGCGGCCAAGAGCTTCCTGGCCGAAGTCGGGCTACGACCCGGAGCTTGGTGCCCGGCCGCTGCGTCGTTCGATCCAGCGCCGCCTCGAGGACACCCTGTCCGAGAAGGTGCTCCTGGGTGAATTCGAAGCCGGCTCGACGATCGTGGTCGACTTCGACGAGGAGAACCAGGAGCTGACGTTCGAGACGTTCAGCAGTCCCGGACGCTCCTCCGGTGGAGATGGCCGACTCGTAGGCGTGTCGGCGATGAGCTGAATCGAGAACCTCACCCGGAGGGCGCCCACTCAGGGTGCCCTCGGGCGTCTTCTCTGGCGATCGAGCCCGGGTTGCTACGCTCCCCTGCGCCATGAAACGAACCGCCACCGTGCTCACGCTGCTCGTGTCGGCGTACATCGCAGCTCAGACCCTGTCCGACATCGCCAGTATCCGCATCGTCGATGTGGCGGGCTTCTCGATGGATGCCGGCACGTTGATCTACCCGATCACGTTCACGCTTCGCGACCTCGTTCACAAGGTGGCCGGAAAGCACGTGGCCCGTCTGCTCATCTTCACGGCGGCCGGCATCAACCTCTTCATGGCCGCCTTCTTCTGGCTCGTCTCGGTGCTTCCGGCCGATCTGCAGGTTGGTGAGCAGCTCGAATTCGGCGTGGTGCTGGCTCCGCTCTGGCGAATCGTCTTCGCGTCGATCCTGGCCGAGGTCATCTCGGAGTTGATCGACACCGAGGTCTACTCGGCCTGGGTGGCCGCGGCATGGGTGAGCGGCATGCAGTGGGGGCGGGTGCTGTCGTCGAATCTGGTGGCCATTCCGATCGACTCGGCGATCTTCGTGACTGGTCGCGTTCGTCGGCGTTCTGCCCGCCTCGTGGTGATGGCGGTCTTCTGGACCAACGTCCTCGTGAAGGGCTGGTCACCCTCGCCAGCATCCCCCTCATCTACCTGTCAACCCGGCTCCGCTTATGGGACTTTCGGACATCGCGGAAGTGACCACGGTTCGAGGCGACGAATCGAGTCAATCCCGGTAGAATTGAAGGATGGCCGGAAATCTCGGCCACATTCACAGGAGGCAAACACCAATGCGTTCACGCAACAAGATGTTGTTTTTCGCGCTGCTGGCGGCGTTTTCGCTGGTCGTCGCGGCGTGCGGCGATGACACCGCCGACACCACCGAGGCGGCCGTCGTAGAGACACCGAGGCGGTAACCGAGACCACGGAAGCCATGACCGAGACCACCGAGGCCATGGACACGAGACGACCACCACGGAAGCGAAGAAGCGACGGTTGAGCGCATCACCGCCTGTCAGGTCACCGACACCGGTGGTATCGACGACAAGTCGTTCAACCAGACGGCATGGAAGGGCGTCCTCGACGCCCAGGCTGCCGGCTACGCCACCGACGATTCGGACTTCGTCGAGTCGCAGGTCGACGCCGACTACGCCCCGAACATCCAGTCCATGATCGACAAGGGCTGTGAACTGATCATCACCGTCGGCTTCCTGCTCGGTGACGCCACCGGCGAGGCGGCTGCCGCCAACCCGGATCAGAAGTTCGAGATCATCGACTTCGCCTACGAGCCCTCCATCGACAACGTCGTCGGCGCTGTGTTCAACACGGCTGAAGCTGCCTTCCTGGCCGGCTATCTCGCCGCAGGTTCGACGCAGACCGGTGTGGTTGCCACCTATGGCGGCATCCAGATTCCCGGCGCGGTGACCGCCTTCATGGACGGGTTCGTGTGGGGTGTCGACTACTACAACACTCAGAACGGTACCGCCGTGGAAGTCCTCGGTTGGAACCCTGATGAGCAGACCGGCGTGTTCACGGGCGACTTCGAGAGCCTGGACAAGGGTCGGGCGACCACCCAGTCCTTCATCGAAGAAGGCGCCGACATCATCCTGCCTGTGGCCGGTCCTGTAGGCGAGGGCTCAGCAGCGCTCGCTCAAGAGGTCGGTGACGTATGGGTCATCGGTGTGGATGCCGACTGGTTCCAGACCCTGCCGCAGTACGAAGACGTGATCCTCACCTCCGTGCTCAAGGGTCTCGACGTGGCCGTGTCCTCGGTCATCAAGGACGTTGCCGAAGGTAACTTCGCCGGCGGCACCCGGGTCTTCACCCTCGCCGAGGATGGCGTGGGTCTTGGTCCGGTCAACTCGGCCATCGACGCGGCGCTCGTTGCCGAGGTCGAAGCGGTCAAGGCCGGTATTGGGGATGGGTCCATCGTCGTAGGCGGTTGATCGTTCCAGCAATCATATGACGAGTGGCCCCCGGCTTCGGCCGGGGGCCCTGTTCGTCTGTGGACCGGAGCGAATCTCCACCGATCCTCGGAATGGCCAGAAGGCTGGCCGACCTTCCGAGCCACACCGGCGGAGTCGAGCCGTTAGTCTTCCGGAAGTCAGGATCGACCCGAGGGAGCGTGCGTTGGAACTGGAGCTCAAGGGGATCACAAAGCGCTTCCCTGGTGTGCTCGCCACCGATCACGTGGACCTGACCATCCATTCAGGGGAGATCCTGGTCCTGCTCGGTGAGAATGGCGCCGGCAAGACCACCCTGATGAACATTCTCTACGGCCTCTACTCGGCTGATTCCGGCGAGATCCTCATCGATGGGAAGAAGGCTGTGTTCCACGGGCCCGGAGACGCCATCGCCGCCGGTATCGGGATGGTGCATCAGCATTTCATGCTCGTCCCGGTGTTCGACGTTGCCGAGAACGTGGTGCTCGGTGTGGAACCGACCAGCGGTCCGTTCGGGAAGATCAATTTGGCGGAAGCCCGTCGCGAGGTGAGCGAACTCTCGGCCCAGTATGGGCTGGAGGTCGATCCCGATGCCATCATCGAGGACCTGCCGGTCGGTATCCAGCAACGGGTGGAGATCCTCAAGGTGCTCTTCAGAGACGCCGAGATCATCGTCTTCGATGAGCCGACCGCAGTGCTCACCCCTCAGGAAGTCGAGGAGTTCTTCCGAATCGTCCAAGGCCTCAAGGATGCCGGCAAAGGCATCATCTTCATCACGCACAAGCTGAAAGAGGTGCTGGAGATCGCCGACCGCATCGCCGTACTCCGTCGCGGCAAGATCGTCGGTGAGGCCGATCCGGCGACGGTCGGGCAGGAGGCACTCGCCGAGATGATGGTGGGACGGGCTGTCGACCTAAAAGTCGAGAAGACCACCGCCCAACCAGGCGAGACCGTGCTCGAGGTTCGCCGGATGGTGGTGCTCGACGACAGAAACCGCCCCGCCGTCAACGGAGTCGACCTGACAGTCCACGCAGGCGAGATCGTCGGAATCGCCGGGGTCCAGGGCAACGGACAGACAGAGCTGGTGGAAGCCCTCACCGGTCTGCGCGACATCCTGGAGGGGTCGGTCACGCTCAACGGGAAGGACATGACGGACGCCAATCCGCGGGCCACGCACAAGGCATCGGTGGCGCACGTTCCCGAAGATCGTCAACGATCCGGGCTGGTCATGCCTTTCTCGATCACGGAGAACCTCATTCTCGACAGCTACTACGACGAGCCGTACAGCTCGGGAATCCGCATGCACTGGGACAAAGCCGAGCAGGCTGCCGTTCGCCTGGTCGAGCAGTACGACGTGCGCACCCCGTCGACCTCGGTGGCCGTGGGCGACCTCTCTGGCGGCAATCAGCAGAAAGTGATCGTGGCTCGTGAGTTCTCGAGGGATGTCAAGTTCGTGGTGGCCTCACAGCCGACGCGTGGCTTGGACGTCGGCTCCATCGAATACATCCACGAACGGATCGTCGAGGAGCGAGACCAGGGGATCGGCCATCCTGATCGTGTCGTCGGAGCTGGACGAGATCATGGCCCTCTCTGATCGGATCCTCGTCATGTTCCGGGGCCGGGTCGTCGCAGAAACCACGCCGGAAGAGACCACCAACGCAGAACTGGGGTTGTTCATGGCAGGATCGACGCCATGAGTGACGAGCCGACGAACGATCCACCACCCGAGGGCGACGGGACGACGAACGAGCCAACACCCGAGGGCAACGGTGGGGGAATGTCGGCGTTGCTCGAGCGGATCGCACCCGCCAACCTGAACTGGCGCGAAGCCATCCTGCTCCCTCTGCTCGCTGTCCTCAGCGCCCTCATCGTCGGGGCGGTGATCATTGCTCTCACCGAAGGACCTGGAGAGATCCTTTCTGCCTATGCTTCTTTGTTCAAGGGGGCGTTCGTGGGGTGGTCCTCCATCTCCGAAACCCTCGTTATCTGCCGCTCCGGTCATCCTGGCCGGGCTGTCGGTGGCCATCGGCTTCAAGGCCGGTCTGTTCAATATCGGCGGCGAGGGCCAGATGACCATCGGTGGATTGACGGCGGTCATTGCCGGCTTCACCTTCACGGGTCTCCCGGCCTTCATCCATCTTCCTATCGCCCTTCTGGCCGGAGTCGTGGGAGGAGTGATCTGGGGCGGGTTCCCCGGCTGGTTGCGGGCGCGGACCGGAGCTCACGAGGTCATCACCACGATCATGCTGAACTGGATCTCGTTTCGGCTCCTCGACTATCTCCTGAAACAGCCCTGGATCCAGAAGGAAGGGCGTTTCGATCCGATCTCCAAGGACGTGCTCGACTCTGCCCGTCTGCCCCGGCTGCTGTCATGGCTCCCGGTCGAAGGCGCTGAGCAGTTGCGGGTCAATCTGGGAATCGTGGTCGCCATCCTGGCCGCCTGGTTCACGTACTGGCTCTTGTTCAAGACCACGGTCGGATTCGAGTTCCGGGCTGTTGGGCTGAACCCTGACGGAGCGCGCTATGCCGGAATCAGCGTGACCCGGGCCACAGTGGCTCGTGATGGCGGTCGCCGGTGGTCTCGCCGGACTGGCCGGAGCGGGAGAGACACTGGGCATCCTCGGTCGGGCTTCGCCGGGATTCACAGGAGGAATCGGATTTCGACGCCATCGCCCTCGCTCTCCTGGGCCGCTCCCATCCGGTCGGGGTGGTCCTGGCCGGTCTCCTGTTCGGGGCCCTCGACGCCGGGGGGCGCACCATGCAGGCCCAGAGCGGGGTCGGTATCGACCTCATCACGATCGTGCAGGCGCTCGTCATCGTGTTCATCGCTGCTCCTGATCTCGTTCGGGCCGTGTATCGGGTCAGGGCCGGCGGGCAGGCAGAGCAAGTCACGCGAGGGTGGTCGGTATGAGCGCCATGGTGGAGACGGCGGTCGGAACGGTTCGGGCGCCGCCGAGGTCCGGAGAGCGCGGTACCTCGGGATCGCCTATCTGGTGCTGGCCGCCGCCACGGTCTTCTTCTTCGCGCTGGGGACGGAAGGCGACGCTGTCTTCCGGATCGGCGACAAGCCGGGCGATCTCGACCTGGTCGTGCCGGCTGCGGGTACGGCGTACCTCGTGGCCGCCGTGTTCGCCTTCCTGGCCGGCATGCAACTGGTCAAGGGCCTCGGAAGCTGGACCAACGTCGTCCTGGCCATTGCCCTGTTCATGTTCGTCATCGCCTTTCTGGCCTGGGCAGCGGCCGGCAAGTCGTTCTGTCTGTCGGGAATGCTCCGCACGGCGTCGCTCACGGCGGTCCCGATCGCCTTCGGTGCGCTGTCCGGCGTCATGTGCGAACGGGTGGCCGTCATCAACATCGGCATCGAGGGCATGCTGCTGGCGGGCGCTTTCGCCGGTGCCGCTCGTCGGATCGATCGCCAGATCAGTGGGTGGGCCTGCTCGCCGCCACGCTGGTTGGAGGAGTCCTGGCGGCAGGCCTGGCCGTGCTGGCCATCAAGTATCCGGGTCGATCAGATCATCGCCGGGGTGGTGATCAACATCTTGGTCCTTGGGCTGACCTCGTTCCTCAGCGCGCAGATCCTTGTCGAGGACCCCACCCGGCTCAACAACCCCGGTATGATGAGTCCCTTCAAGATTCCCCTCCTGGGGGACATCCCGATCATCGGGCCGCTCCTCTTCAAGCACAACATCATTGTGTACGCCTTGTACATCATCACCGTCTCGATGCACCTTCGGTCTGTTCAAGACCCGCTGGGGACTTCGTTCCCGGGCCGTCGGCGAACATCCGAAGGCCGCCGACACGCTCGGCGTGAACGTCTTTCGACTTCGCTATCTGAACGTGATTCTCGGCGGAATGATCGCCGGCCTCGGCGGGGCCTTCTTCACTCTGGGATCGGTGGGTGCGTTCAACGAGAACATGACCGGAGGACGAGGGTTCATCGGTCTCGCCGCCATGATCTTCGGTCGATGGCATCCCGTGGGCGCCCTCGGTGCCGCGCTCGTGTTCGGTTTTGCCGATTCGCTTCAAGTGAAGCTGGCCATCCTCGATACCGGCATCCCGTCGGAGTTCCTGCTCATGGCGCCCTACCTCACCACCATGGTGGTGGTGGCGGGAGTGGTGGGCAAGTCCCGGCCGCCGGCCGCGGACGGCCAACCGTACATCAAGGAGTAGGACTGGCGGATCGCCGGACCTGCGTGGCGGCCTCCTACCCCCAGCAGTGGCGGCTCGGGTTCCAGTGGCTCCAGCCGCCGCCTTCGTACACCAGCCAGGCGGCCACCGCGACGTTGGCGACCGGGTCGAAGATGTCGGCTCCATCCCACCCGGCCTTGACGGTTGCTTCGATCCCAATACGAACCGAGATGCTGAAAGAGACCGGAGGCCGACGATGACGGGTTCTTGGCCTCGGAAGCGCCGCCACTCTCGCACCGAATCACCGCCAGCGCCCTGGCGACGTCGTCCTGTTCGAAGTAACGGGAGACGAGCGGTCGCCAATCGTCGACGGAGGTGATCTCGTCGGGTACCAGCTCGGGCGGCTGCGGGGCGAGGCGGTCGGGGCCGCCGCACAGGCCACGGTTACCGAGTTCGTCGCATGGCTCGGGCAGGCTGGGCACGACGCGTTCGACCGGTTGGGGATCGACGAGGAGTGAGAGATCGGGCAGCGGAGTCGTCGCGGCCGAGGGCGGCGTTTCGACACCCTCGGGGGCGATGAGGCCGACCGATGCGTCGGCGAAGCCGACCATGAGGGTGGCAACCACCAGCAGTGTTGCGATGAGGGGGGACGCGACGCGTCGCATAGGGGATTCCTTTCGGAAAGGGGAAAAAGGAAACGACGCACAGAACAGTGCGTCGTTGGTCACGACGAGGTTAGTGGAACCGGCAAACCGATGCAAGTCAATCGGGCCGCGGAGGCGCTTCTCGTCCCTCGGTGGGCGACCGATCGGCGGGCAGGCGGCTAGGGGTTGGCGCGTGGCAGAAGGCGAAGCTTTCTGCATCCTGCCCGCCTGAGGCGGGCAGGATGCTACTGGACCTTCCGGCCGAAGACTTCGATTTCCTGGACGACGAGTTCGGTGAACGCCGATTGATCGTCGACTTCCTCAGCCGGATACGTGCTCTGCACCTCGATCGTGAGGGTGGTGGACCGAAGCGTCGGGAAGGTGATGATCTGCTGTCCGGTCTTGTCCTCGAGGACGTCGATCTGTCCCGTTGGGTTGTCGTCCGTCGTGATCTTGAACCCGGCGATGCGGTAGTTGCGCTTGAAGCGGGTTTCCTCGTCGAGGTTCTTGATGATGATCTGTTCGAGCGAGTACGTCCCGTCGAACGTGACGGTGATCGAGGCGCCTTCGCCCATCAGTCGGTTGTCGTTCCACGCCGTGGTCGGGTCGCCGTCGAACATGAGTTCACAAGCGAAACTCTCGTTCAGCTCCGACGAGCAGGTCTGAGAGATGATCGGGACCAGACCGAGCGGAGCTTGCGAGGTGGAGATGGTCGTCGTGGTGGATCCGCCGGCGAGAGTGGTTTCGGTGGTGTCATCGCCGCCGAATACGTTGAACAGCATCGCGAACAAGACGACGACGATCAGTACTCCACCGATTGCCATCGCCGCCCTCACCCCGGCCGAGGTCTGGATCATCGGTTGGGGAGCTACGGGGAGTGCCCCTTGCGAGATACGGGCTCCGCACTCTTCGCAGTGGCGATTGGTCGGCGGGTTGCTGGCGCCGCACGACGGGCAAGGGATGGAGTTGTAGGGCAGCGAGGGGATCGGCGCCTCTTCCGGAACGTCGCCGAGCTCGAACTCCTCGTACCCCTCGTCGTCGACCCACTGGCCGCATTCGGGGCAGTAGTCGTCACTCGTATGAACGGTGCCGCAGTTTGTGCAAGTGTGTTGTGGCAAGACCGTCTTCCTTCCAGTCCGGCGGTATTCTGCCACGACTATGCCTCTCATTGCGATCCGAACGACGGAAATCTGGACCTTTGGTTCGATTCTGGCCCTTGTGGTGATGCTGATCGTCGTTGTGGCAGCACTCCTGGTTGCCCTCAGTGTCAGTGGCCGGCGATAGGATCGATCCATGTATCAATGTGGTTCTTGCGGATACGAGTCTGCGAAGTGGATGGGATTCTGTCCCCGATGTCAGACCGGCGAAGGGCTCGAGGAAGTCGCAACGACGTCGGTCCGCGAAGGCTTCCAAGGGTCCGGCGCCTTCGCCGACCTCGCTGTCGAAGGTTGGCGAAACAGAGGTGGTCCGACATTCCGTTGGCATCGCCGAGGTCGACCGCGTGCTCGGGGGAGGGCTCGTCCCGGGCGGGGTGATCCTCGTAGGTGGCGAACCCGGCGTCGGAAAGTCGACGCTGCTACTTCAGATGGCAGGGGCGATGCTGGAAGGTCCGGCGGGCACGGTGGGCGCCAAGGTGCTCGTTGGCGACCGCAGAAGAGTCCGCCGAACAAGTTGGCATCCGGGCTCGCCGGCTCGGGATCGAGAGCGACGACGTGTTCCTGCTGGCTGAGGACGACGTCGACGCCATC
This sequence comes from uncultured Acidimicrobiia bacterium, assembly GCA_963752075.1. Lineage (GTDB taxonomy): Bacteria > Actinomycetota > Acidimicrobiia > Spongiisociales > JAENVV01 > CBDUEV01. Next base: position 233,679 of record CAVVWO010000002.1, on the reverse strand, counting down.
ATTCGGGCGGCCGAATCGCTTCGTCCCGAGCTTGCTGGTCGTCGACTCGGTGCAGACGGTCGGAGTGTCGGAGGTGTCCAGCTCACCGGGGGCCGTCGCTCAGGTGCGGGAATGCTCGGCTCGTCTCATCCGATTCGCCAAGGAGTCCGGCATCGCCACCGTCCTGGTCGGTCACGTCACGAAGGATGGAGGCATCGCCGGCCCCAAACTCCTCGAGCACATGGTGGATGTGGTCCTGTATCTCGAAGGGGAGACCGATCGCGGGTTCCGAACCCTGCACAGCCTGAAGAACCGGTTCGGGGCAACTCATCTCGTCGGGCTTGTTCGAGATGGGCACCGACGGGATGACCGAGGTGGCCGATCCGTCGGCCGTGTTCGTGGCCGGATTGGCAGGGAGCCGTTCCGGGCACCGTTGTGTTCCCGGCCATTCAAGGCCGTCGGTCGGTGCTCGTAGAGATCCAGGCACTCGTCTCAGCGTCGGGCATGCCGCAGCCGCGCCGCAGCGTTCGGGGCATCGAGACGGCTCGCGTCCATCAGATTCTGGCCGTGCTTGTCCAAACACGCAGGCATCGGCTTGGCTGACAAGGACGTGTACGTGAATGTGGTCGGCGGCATGAAACTCACCGAACCGGCTGCCGATCTGGCCGTGGCTCTGGCTCTCGTCTCCTCTGCCATCGATCAGCCTCTGGGAGCGCTGGCGGCCTGGGGGGAGGTTGGCTTGACCGGCGAGCTGCGGACCGTTCCGCACGGGGGTCGACGAGGTCGAAGAAGCGGCTCGCCTCGGGCTGCAGAACCTCATCTCACCCGACGACGATGGTCCACGCCGAATCTCCGATGCCGTTGTTCGGGCGGGCCTGGTGCTGGGATCGTGACACGTTCCGAGAACCCCAGTGAAATCAGTGCGCTTCCGACGCACGTTGACGAGTCTGGGGCGGTGTAGTAGCCTGCAGCGCATGCGCGAGACGGACCTTGAGCTGCTGACGACCCTAGAACGCCTTGCCCCGGGCACTTCGCTCCGGGAGGCTTTTGGTCGCATCATCCAGCACGGCAACGGAGCCCTCGTGGTCCTTGGGCATGGGCCGGTCGTCGATGCCATCTGCACCGGTGGATTCCAGCTGAAGGACTCCTCTTTCACCGTGGCCCGGTTGGCCGAACTCGCCAAGATGGATGGCGCCATCGTCGTCTCGGACGACTGCGAGCGGATCCTGCGCGCCAACGTTCATCTGATCCCCGACCCATCCATGCCCACGGACGAGACGGGCTCTCGGCACCGCACCGCCGAACGGGCCGCACGACAGACGGGCAAGCCCGTGGTTTCGATCAGCGAGGATCGTGCCGTCGCCACCCTGTTCTTCGGGAACGAGAAGCACGAACTCGAGAGTCCTCGGGCCTTGACCGGGCGGGTCAATCAAGCCCTCCAGACCGTCGAACGCTTTCGGCGACGGCTGGACGATGCCGTGGAACGCATGACCCGGCTCGAGGTGGCCGACCTCATGTCGTACCGAAGCGTCATTCTCGTGCTGCAACGCGCCGAGTTGATCAACCGCATCAGCGAACAGGTTCGTCGCGACAGCGTCGGTCTGGGAGCCGAGGGCGATCTGGTCCGCCTTCAACTCGCCGACCTGCTCCAGGGAGCAGACGAGCTTCGAGTGCTGGTGGTTCGGGACTACGTGAAGAAGCTCACCAAGAAGAGCGTCGAGCGCCGACCATCGAGGCTCTGGAGACCATCTCCACCGAAGATCTTCAGGACTCCGTGCTGGTGGCCAGAGCGCTGGACTTCGATCATCCGGACGCCCAAGTGAGCCCGAGAGGGCTCCGGCTCCTCAGTCAGATACCGCGCCTGCCCGAGTCGGTACAAGAGGAGGTGGCCCGTCATTTCGGGGACTTCCACAAGCTGCTGTACGCGTCGGTCGACGACCTCGACAAAGTGTCAGGAGTCGGGCAGGACGAGAGCGCTGCAACTGCGCCGTTTCTTCGATCGACTGACCGATCATCACGGGCTTCTCGACCCCTCGGCGACTGACGGCTGCGTTGGCCGTCGAGCCCTGTACACTGGCGCAGCCGTTCGCGACCTGAAACCCTGATACTCATGGCAACGAAGAAGGAACCCGCCAAGAAGGCGCCGACGAAGTCGTCTCGTAAGAAGTCGGCGTTCGCCGTGAAAGACAAGGTCGTCCATCCGCATCATGGAGCGGCCATCATCGTCAAGAGGGTCAAGCAGAAGTTCAACGACCAGACGCGAGACTACTTCCAGCTCCAGATCGCCACAGATCAGCTGACCGTCTTCGTTCCGGTCGACAACATCGAGGAGACGATTCGCCCGGTCATCTCGAAGAACCAGGCCCGCAAGGTCTTCGCGCTCTTCAAGGAAGAACCTCAAGAGGCCGGCAGCAACTGGAGTCGTTGGTACAAGGTGCTCAACGAGAAGATGACCAGCGGCGACATCTACCAGGTGGCCGAGGTCGTTCGCGATCTCACATTCGCTCAGCAGACCAAAGGAATCTCTCCGGCTCTGAAGCGAATGTTGTCCCGGGCGCGGGTCACGTTGATCAGCGAACTCCAGTTCGCTCTCGATGTCGACGAAGAAGAAGCGACCCGCAAGCTCGACCGTGCCCTCCCGAAGGTCGAGAAGGACGAATCCACCTGACATGATCGCCGAGGTTCTCCGGCTGCTCCTGACACTGGTGTCTGACGGCCGTCGGCTACCAGATCGGAACGAACCTCGACGATTCGGTCTTCGGAGTCACCGTCGATCCGGCCTCCACGCGACTCTTCGGAGCGGTCCTGGGTGCCGGCTTCGGTTATGTGATCGGCGGAGTATTCGGTCGCAGCTTCACGTCCCGACTCGACGTGATCTGGCGGCCGCTTCCTTCCCCGAGCCACCGGCCCTGAACTCTTCACGGGTGGATTCGGAGCAATCGTCGGGCTGACGATCGGCTTCGTGGCTTCCGTGCCGATCGTGGTGCTGGCGCCACCGGCCATCGGCTGGACCACCGCGGCCCTCGTCGTTGTCGCCCTTGGCACTGCAGGTGCTCGTGTTTTCGCGCTTCGGTCTCACGATCTCCTTGCGGTGGCGGGACTGCGCCCGGCCGGTCCGCTGGTCGTTCGACGGCCCGAGGACAACGTACGTTCGTATCTCATCGACTCGTCTGTGGCGATCGACGGTCGTATTCTCGAACTGGCCAGGACGAACCTGGTCGACGGCCGGATCTGGATTCCCTTTTTCGTGATCGACGAACTGCAGGGTCTGGCCGACGCCGGCGAGAAGAGCCGTCGCCGGCGCGGGAGGCGCGGCCTCGAGGTACTCGACGCGTTGCGTAGTGTTGGCGGATCCGAGGTCTCCGTCCTCGACGACGCCGTGCCGGAATTCGAGGATGTCGATGCCAAGCTGCTCGCCCTCGCCGGTCGAACCGGCTCGATTCTCGCCACGACCGACACGCATCTGGCCAAGGCTGCCGAGATCAGGGGGATCCGGGTCCTCAATCCTGGTTTGCTCGGCGAGAGCCTGAAGCCGCAGGTGGCAGTCGGTGAGGTCATCGCCGTTCCTGTCAGCAAGAAGGGCAATGAACCCGGTCAAGGGGTCGGGTACCTCGATGATGGAACCATGGTCGTGATCGAGGATGCCGTCGACCGAGTCGGTTCGGAGATCAGTGTCGAAGTGACCAGCACGACCCGCACTGCTGTCGGACGGATGCTGTTCGGGCGTCCGGCCGACTCGTGAACGAAGCACAGCCACTCGTCGGGTTCGGCTACGACGCCCACGCGTTCGGTCCGATCGCCGGTTCCGTCGATCCTGTGTGGCGTCGAAGTCGGTTTCGATCGCGTGGTGGCGGCCACCTCCGACGGCGATGTGGCAGCCCACGCCCTCACGGACGCCCTACTGGGTGCGGCTGGTCTCGGAGACCTCGGCCAGTTCTTTCCCTCCTCCGACCCCCAATGGATCGACGTTGCCAGCCTCGACGTGTTCGTGGCGGATGCGGTTCGTAGAGTCGGCGAGCTCGGGTATGTCGTTCAGCAACGTCGATATCACGGTGCTTGCCGAGCGGGTGCGGGTCGCTCCCCACCGATTGAGACGATGCGGTCGAACGTGGCGGCCGTGACCGGGGTGAATCTCGACCGGGTCTCGGTCAAGGCGACCACCACCGACGGGCTCGGCTTCATCGGACGGGACGAGGGTCTGGCGGCCATGGCGATCGTGACCCTGGTGCGGTCCGTTTAGCCCGCTGCGCCCGCCCGGTACCATTGCATGATGCAGATCTTCAATACTCTCGGTCGTGCCACCGTGCCGCTTGAACCCGTCGTCGACGGGAACGTGGGTATCTACGTATGTGGAGCCACCGTCCAGGCCAGGCCTCACCTCGGGCACGGACGGTCGGCCGTCGCCTTCGACGTGATCCGTCGGTACCTGACCTGGCGTGGATATCAGGTCACCTACGTTCGGAACGTCACCGACGTGGACGACAAGATCATCGCCGCCGCCCAACGAACGAGGTGATCGTCCACCGACGCGATCGTGGCCGAATCCTACGAGACGTTCTCGGCAGCCGAGGACGCGTTGGGCGTGCTTCGTCCTGATATCGAGCCGCGTGCGACCGAGCACATCGCCGAGATGATCGACATGATCTCCAGCGCTCATCGACAAGGATCTCGCCTATCGCCGCCGACGGTGACGTGTACTTCCGAGTTCGGGCGCTGCCGGACTACGGCAAAGCTGTCCGGTCGTGACATCGACGATCTGCTCTCCGGTGCCCGGGTCGAGGTCGGTGAAGTCGAAGGAAGATCCTCTGGATTTCGCCATGTGGAAAGCGGCCAAGCCGGGCGAACCGACCTGGGAATCGCCGTGGGGTCCGGGTCGACCGGGTTGGCACATCGAGTGCTCGGCCATGGCCCGCCGCTACCTGGGCGACACGGTGGACATTCACGGCGGCGGTACCGATCTGATCTTTCCTCACCACGAGAACGAGATCGCCCAATCCGAGAGCGCCACCGGAAAGCCGTTTGCTCGCCTGTGGGTCGCACAACGGCATGCTCACGCTGGGCGGCGAGAAGATGGCGAAGTCGACCGGTCATGTGATCGGGCTGACCGAGGCGGTCGAGCCCGTACGACCCGATGGCCGTGCGTCTGTTCTACCTTCGAGCCCACTATCGCTCGCTTCTCGAGTACTCGCCGAGTCTGCTCGAGGACGCCGTGGCCTCCTACGAGCGTCTGACGGGGTTCGTGCGCAGGGCGGGCACGAGGTCGCGCGGGCCACCCGACTCGGCGACGATGGAACGGTTCATGTGCCGCCATGGACGACGACTTCAACACCCCCGTTGCGCTCTCGGTGCTCTTCGACGCGGTTCGTGAGGCGAACCGGGCTCTCGATCACGGTCGATGATGCCGGAGGTCTGGCTGCGGCGGTGATCGAGATTCTCGAGGTGCTCGGATTGGTGTCCATCCGATGGCCGAGATCTCGACGACCTCGCCGATGCCATACAGGAGCCGTTCAGTGGTGCGCTCGGGATCGCAGCGGCTGCGCTCTCAGCCGTGACTGTTTCGACCGAAGAGAACCATGGCGGCGCTCGATCGAAGCCCGCCAAGCGGCCCGTCAAGCCAAGGACTGGGCGCTCTCCGACGCAATCCGTGATGGGCTGGCAGACATCGGAATCGTGATCGAGGACACAGCTGATGGCGTTCGCTGGCATCGGAAGTAGCGTCGAAGGCATTCACCCGGTGGCTGCCGCCCTGGCCGCCGGCCGGGTGCGACGTCCTCGTCGTGGAGGCAGGTCGATCGAAACGCCCGCCGCTCGACGAGACTGATCGCCGACGCTCGGCAACGCGGAATCGAGATCCGCACCGTGCCCGACGCCCGGAACTATGCGGCCACGTCCACCCGCCCCAAGGCGTGATGGCCGAATGCGACCCGGTGCCCACGGTGAGCCCGGCAGAGTTGGCTGCCGTGGAACGCCCGGCCATCGTGGCGCTCGACCACCTCGAGGATCCTCACAACGTCGGCGCCATCGCCAGAACGGCTTTGGCGTCCGGCATGACGGGAATGCTCGTCTCCGACGTCAGGGCGGCGCCGCTCGAGGCGACGGCGTTCAAGGTCTCCGGCGGGCGCTCTGGAGCGTCTCCCCGTGGCCGTGGTGTCATCCGTACCGTCGGCACTCGACGCGGCTCTCCGACCTCGGGAGTATGGGTGGTCGGCCTGGATGCCGATGGCGACCGGTCGTTGTTCGGATTGGAGTTGCTGACCGAACCGGCGTGCATCGTGGTCGGCGCCGAGGGCGCCGGCTTGTCGAAGCTGGCTCGCAAGCGGTGCGACGTCGTCGCCTCGATTCCGATGGCGGCCGGGTTCGAGAGCCTCAACGCGTCGGTGGCGGCCTCGCTTGCCTGCTTTGAGGTGCTGCGGGCCCGGGCCGGCCGCCATAGTAACCGTTGGGCTGAAGCCGACCACTACACTCCCGGGTCTCGCTGGCGTAGCTCAGTTGGCAGAGCAGCCGCCTTGTAAGCGGCAGGTCGGGGGTTCGAATCCCCCCGCCAGCTCGGGGGATCGGAGGCGCCGGGAACCCCGAGAGGTCGCCGAGGGTCGTCGGAACCGTCGAAGATCGGCCTATATTGGCCCGCGAATCGTTCAAGGAGCCTCACGACATGTGCGCACCGGCGATCACATCACGAACCCCTGAGCCGGTCCGCCGTCGACAGGCTCGGCACCTGATGGCAGGCCGGCATGCTGCCGAGGGAATGGGCGACTTTGTTCGTGGTTTGAGTCTCTTCATCCTGAAGTGGTTCCTCTTCGGTGCGGCGGTCTTCCTGATCATCTGGGCGGTCATCGTCAAAGTTCCTGAATGGTTTCCCTCAGAAGACACGGACGCGGCGAACTCGGTCGTGGTGGTCACTTCTCCGACCACGGATGAAGTCCCGACTGTGGCGGTGACCCCAACGACCTCGCAAAGATCGACCACGACGAACCTTCCGACGGGTGCGTCGAGGTCCACGATTCCCTGCCACCACCCAACCCCCAGCACCGACGACAACATCGACGACCTCGACCACTACGACCACGGTGGCTCTGGTCGATCTGGCTCCGTCAGAGATTTCGGTCCGGGTGCTCAATTCGACGTCGAGGGGCGGTTTGGCTGCCACCGTGACCTCCAACCTCTCTGCGCTGGGCTATCAGATGCTCGAACAGAACAACTACACCCCCGCCCTCCCCACGACCACCGTCTTCTACATCGCCCGGGTATGACGACATGGCTGTCGATCTGGCAGCAGAATTGCCGGGAGCGGTAAGGTGGAACCAAATCCATCGAGGACGCCCTCCGCGGATTTGTTGGTGGTGCTCGGCGCTTCGTATCCGTGACCGAGGACCCACCGCCGACGATGGGCAACCTTCCCGACGATGGACTCCTTCGCCGAGGATGCGATGACCGCCGCTCGAGACGGATCGAATCGCCGGTCGAATCGCCGGCCGAATCCCCGACCGATTCCCCGACGTCCCCGGATCGGAACCCACCGCCCTAGACCTGCACCCTGAGTCTGAGCCGGGTCTCGGGGACGGTTCGGCGCCGGCCCCCGAGCGACTCCTCCGAAGGTGTCGACCTCGAGTCCGACGAGGACACCGAAGAACTCGACGTACCCGAGCTTCCGATCACCCGCCCGTCCTACGAAGCCTCACCGGAGCGGTGGCGGTCAGGAGGCGCCCAGGAGTGTCTGGCCGATCTGGGCGTGGATGATGGTCGGCGTGGTAGCGCTGGTCCTGGGTGTCGGGGTCTCGGCGGCATCCTGCTTCCTTCGGTGGTGCTCGATGTCGTGTCGTTCTGGCCCGGGTTTCTGCTGGCGTTCCTTCTGGCTGCTGCCATCTGGCCCCTTTCGAAACGGTTCTCATCCCGCCTGAAGGCAACGGTCCCGTTGCTGGTCCTCAGCTGGTTGGGGCTGGCGATTGCGCTTCATCTGTCGGGCTGGAGTGAATTGCCTTCCTCCGCCGGAGACCTGGTGGGAGGGACGACAGACGGGATCGAGACCGCGGCGCTGTCGCTCGAGGTCGAGGGGTTCCTGGCTCTCGACGCCAGTTCCCAACCGGAGCTCTATTCGGTGACCATGATTCGGCGGGGTGGGCCGGTGGGGGCCCCTCAAGCGCTCGAAACGCTCCCGAACGGGTCTGTCGAGGTCGACATCGTCGAGCGTCCCGAATCGTACTGGTACTCTTCGGCAGGTTGGGATGTCGTGCTCGCCGACGCCGTTCCGTGGACCGTGGACGCGTCGGCCGATCCCATCGAGGTCAACCTGCGAACGGTGACCCTTCGAGGTGGTTCATTCAGTGGTTCGGGATCGGTCCAGCTTGGCGCCGTGCAGTCCGGAGCGATCATCACGCTGGAGGGAAACCTCGACGTGAGTCTTCCCTCCGGCATTGCAGTAGGGGTCGAAGGCGTGGCCGAGGTGCCTGCGGGATGGGTGGCCACCGAGGGAGGCCACGCCTCTCCCGCCACCGGCGACCGCTTCACCCTGGTGGTGGATGCAGGCAGCACGGTGTCCATCACGGAACGATGACCCTGTCTGTTGGATCGGGGGCCTGGTCGGTACACTCCAACTCGTGAACGATCCATCCTCCGACACAGTTCGCCGATTTGGCGTGGCCGCGTGGTCGGCGGTCGGCGCCGCCATTCTTCTGGCCATCGTCGCCTGGCTGCTCGTCCAGATCAAGATCATCTGGATGCCGGCCATATTCGCGACCGCCATCGTGTACATCCTCAACCCTCTGGTCACCCGCCTTCGTTCGTGGGGACTACCCAGGGCACTCGGCGCGGCAATCGCGTATCTGGTCGTCGGCGGATTGGGCACCATGGTCGTCGTCCTCCTGCTCCCAACAGTGACCGCCCAGGCCAACGCGCTCGCTGATCAGCTTCCTACCATCTACGACGACACCGTGGCGAGCATCCAGAGTCTGGCCGCCGGCTTGGGGCTCGGAGGGGTGGATCTGCTCACCTATCAAGAACTCGTCGAGCGGATGTCCAGTCCTGACCAGAATTTCCAGGACTCCTTGCAGGAACTGGCGTCGACCGTCTTCTCGTTTGCCCTCGACTTCGTCGAGGTCATCGCGGTTTTCATCATCACCCCGGTCATCGGCTTCTATCTGCTCGTCGACGTTCCGAAACTGCAAACCAAAGCAACGGCTCTCGTTCCTGAGCAATACCGCGACGAAGCCATGAAAGTCGGCTCCAATCTGGGTCGGGCGTTCGGCGGCTTTGTCCGAGGGCAGCTGTTCGTTGCCTCCATCGTGGCGCTTCTGTCGAGCATCGGCCTATACCTGCTCGGGTTCGAGCTCTGGCTGATCATGGGGATCGTCGCTGGTTTGTTGAATCTCGTGCCGTTCATCGGTCCGTGGATAAGTGGCACTCTGGCGGTGACCGTGGCACTGGTGCTCGGCGACTTCGCCATGGCGGCCGGGGTGGCGCTCCTCTTCCTGGGAGTGCAGCAGCTGGACAACCAGATCATCTCTCCGTTGGTGCTCCGTGCCACGGTCCAGCTCCATCCGACCCTGATCATCTCGGCGTTGCTGGTGGGGAGCTCGATCGGGGGATTGTTGGGCTTGGTCATTGCCGTCCCGGTCACCGCTCTCGGGAAAGTACTCGTGGCGCACTTCTGGAGAACCCGCATGTTGGGGGAGTCGTGGGAGGATGCGTCCGAGGCGTTCCTGAAGAGGTATGACCCACCTTCGCCAGACAGCATGGCGGGCCGTCTGCGACGGGTTGGTCGGATGCAACTCTCGGAGCCGGCCGTGATGCATCACGGCGACGATCTCTCCGAAGCCATCGACGAGGCACGAGCGGCTCGAGGGTCTGGTGCGCTCGACCAGACGAGGAAGACGACTGAGCTAGAGGGCGCGAAGCAGAGCCGTCGTTGCCACGGCGATTCCTACGACAACGACGAACGGTGCCTTGCGCCATGCGGCGAGGCTGGCCGCGGCCACACCGGCCAATCGGGCGAGAGGGAGCTCCGCGGCGTCCGCCGAAACTGAGGGCAACGATGAGCCCGGCGAAGAGCGCGGCCGGAATCAGGGTGGTGAGCGGGAGAAGCCGCCTTCCCGGTTGTCCCGGATCCGAGCAGCGTGACACCCAGCGACCTTGAGCCCGTACGCTCCTCCGGCGAGGACCAGAATCGCCGGCCAGGTCATCGGTCGTTGCCCCTCTGTGTGACCAGCCACCCGGGAAGCACGCCACCAGCCGCGGCCAGGATCGGAATCCCGGCCGGAGCGAGGGGGAGCAAGGCGAAGGTCAATCCGCCGCCGACCACCGCCGCCACCCGACCGGCCCTCGATCGAGGTGCGGCACGATCAGGGCGATGAAGGCCGCCGGGAAGGCCACGTCCAGACCCCATGCGTTCGGGTCGCCGATGCGGGTTCCCGTCACGAAGCCGATGAAGGTGCCGATGTTCCAGAACGCGTAGAGCCAGAGCGCCGTGAACCAGAAGGCCTTTCGTGCCTCCCCAGGGTCCGGATTGGGCGGTGGCCATGGCGGTGGTCTCGTCGATGACGAAGTGGGCCGATGCGACTCTGGCCGCCGGCTGATCGGGGAGGAGGGGAGCGACCACCGGCCCGTAGAAGGCGTTGCGGACCCCGAGGAACAGCCCGCTCGCCACCGCGGCGGCGACGGTGCCGCCGCCGGCGATGACGGTGACGGCGGCGAACTGGGAGGCGCCGGTGAAGACCAGAGCCGACATTGCCATGCTCTGCGTGACGGTGAGACCGGTGTCCTGAGCGAGCACGCCGAACGTGATTCCGACCACGCCTGTTGCGGCTGCCAGCAACCACCCGTCCTGTCGAAATCCCATGAGGCGGCAGTGTACGCCTCGATCCGGACCAGAGAGCCCGCAGGCCAGGTGTGACGGGAGACCGGTCTCTGAGGGAGGCGCGGCCGTTCTGTCGCGGGTCATCACTAGCCTGAGGGCGCACAGGAGGACCCATGACCGAAGAGATCTCCTCAATCGACGCCTATCAGACCTCGGTGACGGCCCACGTCACCGACGTGATTCCCGAAGGCCTCGTGCTCGATCGCACGGTGTTCTACGCGCGAGGCGGCGGCCAACCCGGGCGACATCGGTGTCGTGCGTGGAGATTTCGGCGAGCTGGCCGTCACCGACACCTTCCGGCTGAAAGGCACGCCGGTCCACCAGTTCGACGGCCCAACTCCGAAGGTCGGTGCGCGGGTCGAAGCGGAGATCGACTGGGCGCGGCGGTATCTCCTCATGCGCACCCATACGGCTCTCCATGCCCTCACGGCCATCATCTACAAGGACTTCGGAGCCAAGGTGACCGGCGGCGACATGAAACCGGGGGCGGCGCGCATGGATTTCGAGTTGGATTCGATCTCCCGTGAGTTCGGCGAGATGGTCGAACGAAAGCTCAACGAGGCGCTCCAGCGCGACCACGAGACCGCAGTGCGCTTCATGGATCGGGCCGAAGCCCTGGCCGATCCGGATCTCATCCGCACCAAGGTGAACCTGCTTCCGGAGTTCATCGATCCGATCCGGGTGATCGACATCGTCGGCCTCGACAAGCAAGCGGACGGAGGCACCCACGTGCGGTCGACGTCCGAGGTCGGTGCCATCCGGGTCCTCAAGACGGAGTCGAAGGGCAAAGCGAACAAGCGAATCCGGATCGAGATCGTCGAGTGATCGATTTCGTTCTGGGACTGTTCTTCGCCGGCCTCTTCGTGCGTGGTTGGTTGCGAGGGTTCGTCAAGGAGTTGATGGACCTCGTCGGGCTGATCATCGGCATCGTCTTCTCGTTCCGGCTCTCCGAACCCATGGGGGAGTTCATCATGGGCTGGACCGGGCTCTCCGCCGGTCCGTCGAGGTTGGTCGGTGGTGTGGTGGTGTTTCTCGGCGTCGGCATTGTCGCTGCGTTCGGGGCGCACTACCTGGGCAGGGTCATGAACCTGCCGGGCCTCAAGGTGACCGACCGGGCGCTCGGCGCCGCGCTCGGCTTTGGCCTGGGGTTGGTTCCTGGCGACGCTGGTCCTGTCGATTCTCGTGGTCCTGCCCCTGCCGAACTCCGCCGATCGACGGCCATGGAGGAGTCGGCCCTGGTCGACACCCTCACCAACCCCGAGCTTCCCACCCAGGAAGCCTTTCACGCGCTGGCCGGTGACCGGGTGCTCGAGACGGTGCTGGCGCTGCAGCGCCTGGTGGGCAACAAGCAGATCATTCTCGAAGAGGGTGAGCAGATGCAGATCGACCCTGCAGAGCCGAGCGAACTCGCCGACGCCCCTCTGGCCGCCCAGGACATCTTCGTCCTGCTCAACAAGGCTCGTGTCGACGCCGGCGAAGACCCGCTGGCCTGGTCGGACGCCCTGGCCGAGGTGGGGCAGAGCCACGCCACCGAGATGTACCTCGACGGCTACTTCTCGCACGTTTCACCCAAGACGGGCACCATCGGCAACCGGCTGGCGGCTGAGTCGCTCACCTACCGACTGGCCGGCGAGAATCTGGCGCTGGCCGCTTCCCCGGACTTGGTGCACGAGGGTCTGATGGGTTCGCCCGATCACCGGGCGAACATCGTTCGACCCGAATTCAGGCGGGTTGGCATCGGCGTCGTCAGAGGACCCGCTGGGGCTCATGGTCGTCCAGGTGTTCAGCGGATGAGCGCTCCCGAGCTTCCCTTCCTCATCCTCGAGGCGTTCGTGTCGGCCTATCGGCCTATACCGAATACCCGTCTGGCCGAGCACGGATGGACCGTGCCCGACGAGGTTCTCACGCGTCGGGGAGGTGTGGCTGGCCGAACACCTCGCCGCGCAGCTCGAACTGCCACTTCTCGAGCAGCGGCGCGGTCCGCTCGAGATCTTCCAGGAGGCCATGCAGTTTCCGACCGAGGCCCTCGCCGAGCAGGGGATCAGCCCGGTTGCCCGAGACGCCGTCACCGCCGAAGTGCTTCCCGGGCGACCTGTACGACCTGGCGCCCGCCTCCTCGAGGGACCTCGGCGATGATGTCTGGATGGCCCACATCGCCTGGGGGTCAGCAAAAGCCCAGGCGTTCCTCGACTCCCAGGAGTCCGGCGAGGGTGATCGGTGAGCTCCTGTCGTCAACCGGGGGTGGGTGGGCTCCGCCCCTTGCAGCCGATCGGCTGACGATCGGCTAGCCGGAGTCGGCCTCCCCGACGAAGCGAGCAACTGCCTCGATGACCTCGGGACCGGCGACCAGTGCGAGGTCGTTGTGGTCGGCGCCGGCGATGATCTTCAGATCTTTCGGGTTCGGGGGCTGCCGCGAAGATGGCCCGACTCTGGTCGATCGGCACGATCGAATCCTCCGAGCCGGCGATCACCAGCGTGGCGGTCGTCAATCCGCCGATACGGTCGAGCGAGGGGAACTCGTCCCGGAGGAGTGCTCGGGCGGGGAGAAACGGGTAATGAACGTCGGCTATGTCGGCCAGGGAAGTGAAGGGGGAGCGCAGCACCAGCGCCGTCGGCGGATCGGCGACGGCCAGTTCGATGGCGACGGCCGCCCCGAGCGACTCGCCGAAGTACACCAGGTCGTGAGCCATAGCTCGCTGCTCTGACCCATTCCACGGCGGCCCGGGCGTCGCGAGCGAGTCCAGCGGCGGTCGGATGGCCGGGGTTGTCCCCGTACCCGCGGTAGTCGAACAGCAGCACCCCGAAGCCCTTCACCCGCCAGACCGGCGCCGAGCGGGACCCGGCCGGCCCGGTTGCCGGCGTTCCCGTTGAAGACCACTACCACCGGGGCGTCTTCCGTTGGGGTGGGGTGAACCACCCGTGCAGCGTGAGGCCATCGGTCGTCTCGAAGGCGACTTCCTCCCATCCGGGGAGCTGTTCGTTCACCGGTGGGACTTCCCCGGCCGGGAAGTAGATCAACCGGCGCTGGAAAAGCCAGAGGGCCCCGAGGACGATTAGCGCCGCCACCACGATCCACAACACAAATCGATGCATCTGGGCTCACACTCCCCAAACCGTCTCGTCTGTCTCCACCCTGCCAGACGTTGACGGTCTCGAGGCCGATGACGAGTGACATTCGCGGCCCGTTCCTGGGTTCAATCGACTTCGGCTTGAGAAAGACCTCACGACGACACCGGGTCCGAAGGGCACGGACCCTCTATCACGCGCCCCTGCCCGCGCTGATCCGTTCTGTGTGGTGAGCCTACCTCGGGCGTGATCGAGTCGAGCCTCTTGCCTGTTTCCGGCACCGGATCTGGGTCAGCCATGCCGGTCAGCTCGGGTGACGACTCCGGCAACACCAAGCACGAGGCTGGTATCGGGGCGCCTCTTGATGGAGCCCTCACATCACGGCAGCTGACACAGCTCCGCTCTGCCTTGGTTTGGATGTCGACAGGCAGCAATGTTGGAACCTCGGAGTCCGAGTTCGTGGCACACCACGGTCGAGCGTTGCGAAACCCTGGCTGCGTCTGCCGATTGGACCGATGAGAATCAGATTCCCGTCGTCGAATGGGTATCCCAGGCTTTCGTCGTTCTGACTCGTCGCGGCACAATCGGATCGTTCAACCGTTCGACGCCGGCTTTCATGGTTCGAGCACGACCGAAGTCAGCACCAGATCACCCTGGTGCGACAACGGTGATCGGAAAGCTCCGCTCGACCGGGTACTCCCGATCGAGCCCGGTGACGAGGCGGCCCTCGTAGCCACCCGACTTCTTTGGGCTCACCCGGGCGGCACCGAATCCGAAGTACTCGCCCACCCTCGGAAAGAAAGCTTTGTAGATGCTCTCCTTGGCGGAGAAGAGCTCCACGACGGCGACAACGCGGCGCTTGGCCGGGACGGCCTTCGAGCCAGTGGAGCTCCTCATCAAAGGCGACATGCTCGGCGAGCTCATCGAAGGACCGCTGTCGAGACTCGAGGTCGATACCGATGCCTCCGCAGAATTCCCGCGGGGCGACGGCCGCCCAGGCCTGGCCGGCCGTATGGGTGATCGATCCAACCACACCCGCCGGCCAGAGCGGCTGGCGATGGTCGCCACGCAGGAGCGGCCCCGAGTCCCTTCCCAAACCGTCCAGTGCGCGATGCGCCGCCGCTCGGCCGAGACGAAAATGCAGTCGGCGAGATTCGACCACCCTGGAATGAAGGAGAGCCTCCTCCTCGGGCAGCAAGGCGCCCAGTGGCCCGTCCTCCTTCGTCATGCGAACGACCGAGACGAAGGCGGGCAGAGTCAGCTCGAAATCGTCGGTACCCAGCTCAATCACCTTTCGTTGGCGGTCGAGGCTCATTGGCCTCGCCGCCTATCGTCGCACACGGCTCCCCGCCGCTACTCAGGGTGTCTGTGTAGCATGTCGATCCGGGATAGCCGGGGATCTCCGATTACACAACACGAGGAGCAGGGGTGGCCTCGAAGGGTAGGCAGCAAGACTCGATGAGTGCGCCGGAATTCGACGCGCTCATCGCGCATGTGGTCGAACATGTCGATGAGCGAGGCGTCATCGAGGATCTCTATCCCCTGTCGCCGGTCCAAGAGGGAATGTTGTTTCATACCCTGGCCTCGGATTCCGACGACCTCTACGTGGTTCAGCAACGTCTCGAAATCCAGGGGCCTCCTCGACATCGACCGTTTTCGAGCGGCATGGGCGCTGGTCGTCGATCGGCACCCAGCCCTGCGCACCGTGTTCTCCTGGGCACACCAGGGCCGGCCAGTCCAGGTGGTGTGCGAGGGAATCTCCCTGGAAATCGAGCTGAACGATCTCGACGCGTCGACCCCGATCCGGAAGCGACGATCGCAGCCCATTTTGCGGCAGACCGCCGCCGACGATTCGAGCTCGATCGCCCACCCCTCATGCGAATCGTGGTCTTTCGCCAGTCGCCCGACCGGCACACCATGCTGTGGAGTCAACACCACCTCCTCCAGGATGGGTGGTCTGCCTCCAACGTCCTCGGAGAGGTCTTCGCGTCATATGAGGCCCTCGAGGAGGGTCGCACTCCTGACCTCCCGGCGGTCCGACCCTTCGCCGAGTACATCACCTGGCTCGACGAGAAGGACCCAGCCGAAACGAAAGCATTCTGGCAGCAGCACCTGAACGGACTCGCAGAACCCACGAGCATGGTCACCCGAAAGGCCGGCACCGATGGGTCCGGATACACGCGCCGATTCCAAGCCCTCACCCCGGAACTGACCTCGAGCTTGCAGGCATTGGCCCGCCAGCGGGGCCTGACCCTGAACTCCGTCTTGGTCGGAGCATTGGCCCTCGCCGTCGGTCGCTACACGGGCAAGTCAGACGTCGTGCTCGGCTTCGTCGCCGCCGGTCGACCACCCTCGTTGGAGAGGGTCGAGTCCATGGTCGGGATGTTCATCAACACGCTCGCCGTCCGTCTGGAGATCGATGCGAACCAGCCCGCCGCCCAGTGGCTTGCGGACGTCCAGAGCCGGCAGGCTGCCGTCCTCGAACACGAGCACAGCGCCATGACCGACGTCCAAGCCTGGAGTGGACTCGGACCGGGAACGACCCTCACCGACACCCTGTTTGCCTATTGGAACTTTGGAGGAGCCGGAACCTCGCCAAGCGGCGCGCTCACGTATCGCACTGTCGACGGCTATGGCCGAACCAGTTTCCCGTTTGCCGTCACCGTCGAATCCGCCGAACCAATCAACATCGGACTCGACTTCGATGCCGGTGACTTTGACGCGCAACGGGCCGAGCAGTTCCTGGTCCACTACACCAATCTGCTCGGTGCCATTGCAGCGGATCCCGACGCCGCTCTTGGCCGCCTGACAATGCTGACAGACAGCGAGCTGATTGAGCTGGAGCTCTATAATGCCTCGAAGCGGTCGATCCCGCATCCTTCGGTGATCGACGCTTTCCGCACGCAAGCCACCATCACGCCCGACGACCCGGCCCTCGTGTGCGGTGAGGAAGTCGTCACCTACGAAGAGCTGGATCGCCGCAGCAACCATCTTGCCGAGCGCATCATCCAGCAAGGTGGCTTCCAGGCCCAACGAGTGGCGGTGTACCTCCCTCGTTCGCTCGACCTGGTGGTGGCCTATCTCGCCGTCCTCAAGACCGGCGCAGCCTACGTGCCGGTGGATCGCCACCTTCCCCGAGAACGTGTCGCCTACCTCCTCGCCGACAGCCGGGCCGACATGGTGCTCACCACCACCGCACTGCGATCGATGCTTCCCGAGCATGGACCGAACATCGTGACCCTTCCCCTCGAAACCGAAACCTCGGCAGGGTTCGAGTTCGATATCCCGCTCGGCTCAGGGGACTTGGCGTACGTGATGTACACGTCCGGCTCAACCGGATCGCCAAAAGGGGTGATGGTCACCCATCAGGGCTTGATCAACTACGTCTGGTGGGCCCGGCGCGAGTACGGCGCAGATCAGAAGGTGAGCTTTCCGCTCTTCACGTCAACAGGGTTTGATCTCACGGTCACGTCGATCTACGTGCCGCTCGTCTCGGGCGGCCACGTCGAGATCTACCCAGATGACGACTCGCGGGACCTCGCCGTCTTCGACGTCTTCGAGCAGGATCGCGTCGATGTGGTGAAGCTGACACCGTCGCACCTGGCTCTCCTCGAGGATCGCCATCTCGATACGAAGCGCATCAGGACCCTCGTCCTTGGCGGCGAGGATCTGCGATCCTCCCTGGCGCGGTCGATCTCGGAGCGAAGCGACGGCCGGATCACCTTGTACAACGAGTATGGGCCCACCGAATCGACCGTCGGATGCATGATTCACCGCTACGACCCGCAGTCCGACACCGAGGGTTCGGTACCCATCGGTCGGCCCGTCGACAACACCCGCATCTACCTTCTCGACCACTCGTTGTCACCGGTTCCGATCGGTGTCCACGGCGAGATCTACGTGGCCGGTGGTGGCCTGGGGCGAGGATACCTCGACCGACCGGAGCTGACAGGGGAACGCTTTGTGACCGACCCCTTCCGACCGGGCGAACGCATGTACCGGACCGGTGACGTCGCCAGTTGGCGAAGTCCGGGGGTCATGGAGTATCTCGGCCGGGCAGATGACCAGATGAAGATTCGCGGCTACCGGATCGAGCCGGGGGAGATCGAGGCCATCCTCGTCGCTCATCCTGCGGTCACCAGCGCGGCCGTGGCGGTGAGAGAGCCGAGTCCGGGCGACCTCCGGCTGGTTGCCTACTACGTGGCTGCTCAGGAGACGCCGCCGAACCAGACCGATCTTCGCCAGCACCTCCGCGAACGGCTTCCCGACTACATGGTCACTCGTCACCTCGTTCGCCGTCGACAGCCTTCCGCTCACGCCGAACGGCAAGCTCGACCGTGCCGCCCTGCCCGAGACCATCGGGGACGTGGCCACCTCGATCGCCTTTGTCCCGCCACAGAACGATGCCGAGGAGCTGGTTGCCCGTCTCAGCGGCGAGTTGTTGGGGGTCGACCGGGTCAGTATCACGGACAACTTCTTCGAGCTGGGGGGACATTCCATCCTGGCCATGCAACTCATTTCCAGGCTCCACGAGGAAACCGGTGTCCGGCTGAGCCCGCGGGTGATCCTGCTCAACAACCTTCGGCAGGCGGCCGCCCAGCTCCCGGGAGCCGCCGAACGGATCGAATCGGAACACCGAAGCGACACGCCATCGACGGAGAGAGTCGACGAGGTAACAACGACCGCCTACTTCTTCGGCGACTCGGAGGAGCCCCTTTTCGGGTTGTACTCGTCCCCAGCAGTCCGCACGGTGCGCAACCGGGCAGTGCTTCTGTGTCCGCCGATCGGATGGGAGTACATGCGCACCCATTGGACCATGCGGAGGATCGCCCGACTGCTCGCCGCCGACGGTTTCCATGTGCTTCGTTTCGACTATTTCGGCACCGGAGATTCATCCGGGAGTCGGTCCGAAGCCACGTTCGATCGATGGCTCACCGACGTCAAGGTGGCCGCGGGCGAACTCGTTGAGGCGTCCGGGGTGGAAACGATCTCCGTGGTCGGGGTCCGACTGGGCGCCACACTGGCGGCCTTGGCCGTCGAACGAGGCCTACCGGTCGACCAGCTCGTCATGTGGGATCCGGTCGTGGAAGGTACGCGAATTCCTTGCGGCGCTGGAGCGTATGCATCGACAGATGATCGCCGAGTCGAATCGTCGCGTCACCCCAGCCATGGCGGGGGATGAGCTGCTCGGATTCCCCTACCCACCGCACCGCCGACACTCCCTCGAGCCCATCGATCTCACGCAACTCGATTGGCCCGGAGTTCCGACCGCTCTCGTGGCTTCGCAATCTCGGCCCGAGTACGACCGACTCGCCCGAGCGATCGGCCCGGCCGTCCGCCACGATCTCGTCGAGGACAGGACCGCTTGGGATGAGCTCGCCTCCTCCTTGGGCTCGTTTCTCCCCATGAAACTGCCTGGCCACCTCGTAGAAGTCCTGGGAGGAGCGTCGTGAACGAGCGAACCATCGCCTTCGGTCCCGAACAGAGCCTCCTCGGAATTCTCTCTCTCCCGTCCAACCAGGCGAGCAACCCACCCGCTGTCATCCTGCTCAATGCCGGCCTGCTCCACCGCGTTGGACCGAATCGTCTCTATGTCGATATTGCTCGCCGGCTCGGTGATCTCGGATATCCGAGCCTTCGATTCGACATGTCCGGAGTTGGCGATAGCGCGTTGCTCGATGGCCATCAGCTCGATATCGAACGCTCCCGACAGGATGTGATCGAGGCCATGAACGCCGTCAGCGTCGAGTCCGGTGTCAGCCGGTTTGTGCTCATGGGTCTCTGCACCGGCGCCTACAACGCCTTTCGCGCCGCCCTGGTGGACGAGCGTGTGGTCGGCTGCGTGCTCATGGACGGCTACTCCTACCCAACCCGACGATCCCAGTTCCTTCACTACCGCACCCGCGTCTTCGAACTCGAACGCTGGGTGGGCTACGTTCGGCGCCGGTTTGGCAAGGGAACGCATGGCCCCGAGCGGCCGGCAGATCTCATCGTGTTCGAGAACGAGGTGGTGCCGAAGGCACGTTTCGAGTCCGAGCTGGCCACGCTGATCGACCGGGGGACCCGACTGATGATGACCTACACCAAGCTTGGACCGCTTGCGTTCAACTACCCACGTCAGATGCACGATGCCTTCCCGTCCCTGGATCTCGATGCGAGCGGCCACCGTTCACTACTACCCCGACGCCGACCACACCTTCCGCCTCCCCGGGAATCGCAATCGACTCCTGGGCGATATCGAGTCCTGGATGCAAGACCCAATTCCCCATCCCGAACCGCCTGACGACAGACCAGCTCGAGGAGACACCGTGAAGACCCGGATCGTCGCAAAAGAACACATCGCTCGCATCGTCTCCGAAGTCGGACTCGATGCCTTGATGGACGAGATGATCGAGCTCATCACGGTGGCCATTCGCGAGTTCGACGGAACCCGAACCCTGGTCCGGGCTCGAGACGGTTTCAGCTACACCGAGCCGGACATCGGACTGCTGGAATGGATGCCGGTCATGCACACCGCCGAGTCCACGGTCATCAAGGTGGTCGGCTATCACCCCAGCAACCCGGCCCGCCGAAACCTGCCAACCATCCTGTCGACCATCAGCGCCTACGACACCGAGACCGGTCACCTCGCCGGACTGACGGACGGCACCTTCGTGACGGCGGTTCGCACCGGGGCTGCCTCGGCCATCGCCAGCCGCGTCTTGGCGCGACCCGACTCGAAGGTGCTCGGCCTCATCGGGTGTGGCGCTCAGGCGGTCACCCAGATGCACGCGCTGACGAGAGTTGCCCCCATCGAGCTCGTTCTCATCGACGACGCCAACCCCCTGAACGTGGAGTCGTATCCCGCCCGGGTCGCTTCCGTTCTTCCCGCCGGCGTCGAGATTCGACCGGCGTCTCGCGCCGAGCTGCTCGCGTCGGCGGACATTGTGTGCACGTCGACGTCGGTCGGGATGGGGAGCGGTCCGCTCTTCGACGACCCCCTCACGCAGCCGTGGTTGCACGTCAACGCGGTGGGCGCCGACTTCCCCGGGAAGATGGAGCTTCCCCGAGCGTTTCTGACACGGAGTCTCGTCTGTCCTGACCACGTCGAACAGGCAATGAAAGAGGGCGAATGCCAGCAGCTCGAACCGCATGAAATCGGTCCTTCTCTTGCCGACCTGGTGGCAGATCCCACGGCCTTCGAGTACGCACGGGAACGAACCACCGTGTTCGATTCCACCGGATGGGCCATCCAGGATCAGGTCGCCGTCCAGCTCCTGCTCGATCACGCCAACCGACTCGACCTCGGGTGGTCCATCGAGTTGGAGGACATCGGCGTCGAGCCCCTCAGTCCGTACCACTTCGATGAGGAGAGCCACAGCCTGCCGGTGGACGGCTCAACCCGAGGACAGAGGAGCTGATCGATGGATTTCTCTTGGACGGCCGACCAGCTGGTGCTGAAAGACTCGATCATCGAGTTCGCCACGACGAACCTCAACGAAGGCCTGGCCGAACGTGAGAAGAACGGGCAGTTCCCGAGGGAGGCGTGGCGCAAGGCCGCCGAATTCGGGCTCCTGTCGCTGTCGATTCCCTCCACGTACAACTCGTCCGGCGTCGATACCGACCTGATGTCGGCGGTCTTGGCGATGGAAGCCCTCGGCTATGGGAGCCGTGACAACGGTCTCAATCTGGCCATCGCGGCTCAGATGTGGACGGTCCAACACCCCATCAGCGAGTTCGGAACGGAGGACCAGAAACAGCGGTACCTTCCCGCGATGTGCGCCGGCGAACTCATCGGCGCCCACGCCGTCACCGAACCGGAAGCCGGTTCGGACCATTTGGCGATGCAGACCCGGGCCGTTCCCGTCGACGGAGGGTATCGACTCACCGGACGCAAGCAGTACATCACGCTCGGGCCGATCGCCGATGTTGCCCTGGTCTTCGCCACCACCGATCCCGACAAGGGCAGGTGGGGCATCACCGCATTCCTCGTGGACACGGAGACGCCTGGATGCGTAGCCGGGCCCGTGCGGGAGAAGATGGGCCTGCGCACCGTGCCGATGGGCGACCTGACCCTGACGGATTGTTTCGTGCCCGAATCCAACCGCCTCGGCCCCGAGGGAGCGGGAGCCAGTCTTTCGGCGGGAGCGCTCGGTATCGAGCGCTGCTTCATCCTCGCCACCCAGGTCGGCGCCATGGGTCGCCAGCTCGAAGAAGCGGTTCGCTTCGCCCGTACTCGGCGGCAATTCGGGCAGCCCGTCGGTAAGTTCCAATCCGTCTCGAATCGCATCGCCGACATGAAGCTCGCCCTGGACACCTCCCAACTCCTGCTCTACAAGGTGGCGTGGATGATTCGGGACGATCAGGACGTCACTCTCGAGTCGGCGATGCTGAAATGGCTCCTCAGCGAAGCCTTCGTGGAAACCAGTCTCTCGGCGATCAGAACTCAGGGCGCGGCCGGCTACCTCTCCGACAACGAGATCGAGCGCGACCTCCGCGACGCCGTCGGAGGGCTGCTCTACGCCGGCACCAACGACATCCAACGCAACCTCGTCGCCAGGATGCTCGGCTTGTGACCATGGAACCAGGCGTGAACCCGTTGACCTTGCTCCCTGAAGCCATCACCAGAGTCGCCGAACGACACCCGGATCATCCGGCGCTTCGTTTCGGCGGGAAGCAGATGTCGTACGGCGAACTGGATGATCGGTCCAACCGTTTCGCCAACCTCCTCCTGAGCAACGGCGTTGCCAAGGGCGACCGGATCGGGCTCTACGCCCACAAGTCCCTCGAGGTGCTGGTGGCGCTCCACGGGATCATGAAGGCCGGAGCTGCCTACGTGCCGGTCAATCCGGATGCGCCGGCAGCCTACGTGCGACACATCCTCGAGGATTGTGAGATCACCCGGCTCGTCGTCGGCAAGACCACCGCCAAGACGGCGGCGACCCTGGCGCCGGCGGTAGGTCTGGAGTCGCTCATCGGGATCGCTGCGGTGCCTGGCGACGTCGCCACCATCACTTGGGAAGAGGTGGATACCCACCCGTCTCATCATCCGAAGGTTCGCTCTTTCCGGCGACGACCTCGCCTACATCATCTTCACGTCCGGTTCGACTGGACGACCCAAGGGCATCATGCACACGCACCGCAGCGGCCTCGCCTACGGGGAGGTGGCTGCGGCCACCTACGGCTTCCGCGCCGAAGATCGGATCGCCAATCATGCACCGCTGAACTTCGATCTCTCGCTGCTCGAACTCTTCGGCGCCATCGTGGTGGGAGCCACCATCGTCGTCATTCCGGAGGCCCACGCTCGGCTGCCGGCGAGTTTCTCGCAGCTCCTCGTGGACGAACGGGTGACGGTCATCAACGCCGTCCCGTTTGCCCTGGTCCAGCTTCTCCACCGCGGCGGCCTCGACGACCGAGATCTGTCGGCGATTCGCTGGGTCCTGTTTGGCGGAGAGGTGTTCCCGACGAAGGACCTGCGCGCCCTCATGCGGCGCCTTCCAGGAGCTCGATTCGCCAATGTCTACGGGCCCGCCGAGGTCAACGGCGTCACGTACCATCTCGTTCCCGCCCTCGCCGAGGACTCGAACGAACCGATCCCCATCGGTCGGCTCTATCCGGGCATGAAGGCCATGGTGGTCGACGAGAACGATCAGCAGGTCGAGGTGGGAACGACCGGCGAACTTCTCATCAACAGCCCGACGCACATGGTCGGCTACTGGCGTCAGCCAGAGCTGACGGCTCGATCGACCTACGAGCGCCAGGGCTCCTCTGGCCCAGAGCGCTGGCATCGAACCGGAGATCTGGTAGAGCTGCACGAAGATGGTCTGTTCCGGCTCCTCGGTCGAAAGGACCGCATGGTGAAGATACGTGGGCACCGTGTCGAACTGGACGAAATCGAAACCGTGCTCATGAGCCACGAGCTCGTCGAGCAGGCCGTCGTCTACACCGTTCCCGACGGCGAAGGCAGCCAGCGAGTCGAAGCGGCCGTCATCCTGGTCGACACACCGGCCGGGTCGGGAGAACCCAGCGCCGTCTCCGATGGTGCGGCTACGGACCTGCGACGTTTCGCCGGCAGATCTCTACCCCGCTACGCCGTGCCCGAGAACGTCCGCCTGGTCTCAGCCGTCCCCAGAACCTCGACAGGAAAGGCCGACCGAGTGACCTTGCTCCGCGAGGCGCTGGAAAGATCCGAACGCCAAGCGGCCCAATAGGGCATCATGCTTCGCTCGACCCGAACAGGAACCATGGAACGCATTTTGAAGGACTACCTCGAAGAGCAGCTGCGAGAGCTCGATGAGGAGATCGAACTCGAGGTTGACGACGACCTCGTGCTCATCGGGCTCGACTCGATCGCCTATGTTCGACTCCTTGCCTTCATCAAGAAGAGATTCGAGATTCGGGTTCCCGACACCGACGTCACGGTCGAGCAGTTCGGCACGATCTCGGGTATCGCCGCCTATCTCGCCGGGCGCGGGGTGACAGAGGAATCCGGACCATGAGTAGCTCGGTCGACGGATCCAATCTGACCCAATCCCAATCCCTGATCTGGGCAGGCCAGCAACTCCATCCGGACGACCCGCTCTACAACATGGTGCTGGCGTTTCGTATCGCCGGGCCGGTCGATGTCCCTACCTTCCAATCGGCGTTCTCCGAACTGGTGGCGGGTACCGACACCTTCCGGACCGTCTTCACGCAACACGACGGAGTACCGACCCGCACCGTGCTCGCTCAGGGCCAGGTAGAGCTCGAGTTCATCGATCTCTCAGGTCATGATGACCCGTCGGCCGCATACGCGGCTTGGGCGGCGGAGGCTGCCCGGTTGCCTTTCGATCTTTCGAGGAGCCTCACCCGCTCGGCGCTCGTGAAGCTCGACGCCGAGGACTTCGTGTGGTGGCTGGCCCAACACCACCTGGTCACCGACGGTTGGTCGGTGG
This sequence comes from uncultured Acidimicrobiia bacterium, assembly GCA_963752075.1. Lineage (GTDB taxonomy): Bacteria > Actinomycetota > Acidimicrobiia > Spongiisociales > JAENVV01 > CBDUEV01. The sequence goes on along the minus strand of CAVVWO010000002.1, from coordinate 208,872 downwards.
CGATCGTGTACCGGCGCATGAGCGAGATCTACTCGAGCGTCGGCCAACCGGCCACGCACGGTGCAACCGATCTGTCCGCCGGCGACTATCCCTCGTTCGACCGCTACGCCGATTACGAACAGCGTTTCCGCTCGACGGAGACCTTTGCCGAGGCGAGATCCTATTGGGAGACCAAGGCGGCAACCGACCGTCCGATACCCGCCTTCTATGGTTCTTCGCCGCCTGAGACCGGTTCGACCCGAACGGATCGGCTGACGGTCAACCTCGGACCCGACCGAGCTGCCCGCCTCGAACACCACACCTCTCGAGACGGAGGGTTGATGGGCGGAATGTCGAAGTTCGGCTTCTTCGCATCCGTGCTGTTCGCAACCCTGAGTCGGATCAGCGGGCAGTCCGAACTGGCCGTTCTCGCTCCGGCGCACAACCGTGCCACCCCTCGATTCAAAGAGACCGCCGGACTCTTCATCGAGGTTCTTCCACTCCATGTCACTCTCGACCCGCGAGAAACCTTCCAGACTCTGCTCGAAAAGGTCGGAGAGGAGACCCAGGGGCTCCTCGTGCATGCCCGCCCCGGCACCAGCAGCGCCACCCAGAACCGCTCGTACCCGGTCCTGCTCAACTTCATCAATGCGTCGTTTGGTGAGTTCAACGGATGGCCGATGGAATCCGAGTGGGTACATCCTGGCCACGGCGACCGCGATCACTGCCTTCGACTCCAGGTCCACGACTTCAACGCCACAGGAGACTTCCAACTCCACTTCGACCTCAGCATCGAGGTGTTCGACCAGCAACGCCAGGCGGCCCTGATTCGCCACTTCCTCACCCTGTTCGACGCCATGCTCGAGGACCCGCACCAACCGATCTTCGACGTGGACCTCCTCACGGTCGACGAGCGGGTTGCCCTCGACACTTTCAACGACACGACGGTTGCCTTCCCTGAGGGCACCGTGGTCGACGACTTCCGGGAGCAGGTGAGCAGGACTCCCGATGCCGTTGCGGTCTCCGGTGACGGATCTGAACTCACGTATCGCGAACTGGACGCCGCCAGCGAACGCCTCGCCCGGGAGTTGGTGGACCGGTTCGGCCCCTCTCCTCGCGTCGGTATCCACCTCAGAAGGTCGGTCGACTTGGTGGTGGCGGTGTGGGGGGTTCTCAAATCCGGTGGGAGCTACGTACCGATCGACTCGCAATACCCCGCCGAGCGAGTCGAGTTCCTCGTCGCCGACAGCGGGGCCGCCGTGGTCCTGACCGATCCCGAGTTGGCCGCACGGAGTGGCGCTCACCACGCCGCCACCGTGCTCATGCCGCATGAACCGGTTCCCATGATCGAGACCTCCCCGCTCGACGGACCGAAGACCGCCGACCTCGCCTACGTGATGTACACATCCGGCTCGACCGGCGAACCCAAGGGAGTGCAGGTCACCCACGGAAACCTGGCGAACTACATTCGATGGGCGCAGGCCGAGTACGGGGGCGGTGGAGCCGTCACGTTCCCCCTCTATTCGTCATTCGGCTTCGACCTCACGGTCACCTCGCTCTTCGTGCCGGTCACGACCGGTGGGACCGTCATCGTCTACCCGGAGCCGGACGGAAGCGACCTCTCGGTCTTGGACGTGTTCAACGAGGATCGGGTCGATGTGGTCAAACTCACCCCGTCGCACCTCTCGCTCCTCGAACCTGAACTCCTGGAGACCTCCCGGATTCGAACGCTCATCATCGGCGGCGAGGATCTCAAGACGTCCGCGGCGCTGGCCGTTTGGCGGGCGTCAGGAGAGCGACTCGAGATCATCAATGAATACGGACCGACTGAAGCAACCGTCGGCTGCATGATCCATCGGTTCGACCCGGATGCCGACACCCTGCCTTCGGTGCCGATCGGCCGTCCGGCCGCCAACGCCCGAATCCACGTCTTCGGACCAGGAATCGACGGAGGTCCCGACCGGGGTGATCGGCGAACTGTGCGTAGCCGGATCCGGGGTGGCCAACGGGTACCTCAACCGGCCCGATCTCACGGCCGAGCGGTTTCTTCCCGATCCCAGCCGACCGGGAGAGCGGCTCTACCGCACCGGTGATCTCGCCCGCTGGCGAACGCCCGGAGAGCTCGAATTCCTGGGACGAGCGGACGATCAGGTCAAGGTGCGCGGATACCGCATCGAGCTCGGAGAAGTCGAAGCCGTGCTCCGCCACGCGGAACCGGTCGTCGACGCCGTTGTCGGCGTGGTCGAGACGGAAACCGAACGAGCAGCCTTCGCAGGCGATGTCGAATACTGCGTTCGCTGCGGTCTGGCCTCGAACCATCCCGATGCCGACATCGACGAGGCTGGGATCTGCCGACCTTGCCTGTTCTACGACGCGCATCGGAAGCACGCAGAAGACTACTTCGGCACCATGGACGAGCTGCACTCTCTCTTCCCACCCGATCGCCCCCGAAACGAGAAGGGCCAGGACTGCGTCATGCTCCTGAGCGGGGGCAAAGACAGCACCTATGCGTTGTATCAGCTCGTGGAGATGGGCCTGGTTCCGTTGGTCTTCTCACTCGACAACGGTTTCATCTCCGACGGCGCCAAAGCCAACATCCGGCGTGCCGTCGACGACCTCGGCCTCGAGCTCGTCATGGGAACCACCCCGGCCATGAACGCCATCTTCGCCGACAGCCTCACCCGGTTCTCCAACGTATGCCAGGGATGTTTCAAGACCGTCTACACCCTGGGAATGAACCTGGCGCACGACCGCGGTCTGCGCCACGTGGTCACCGGGCTCTCGCGAGGTCAGATCTTCGAAACACGCCTCGCCGATCTGTTCCGGATCGGCATCACCGATCGAAGTGAGGTCGACGAGGCCATCATCGAGGCGCGACGTGCCTATCACCAGGTGGACGACGCGGTCCGGCGGTCCCTCGACACCACGATCTTCGACGACGACCAGATCTTCGACGAGATTCACATCATCGACTTCTACCGATACCACGATGTCGGACTGGAGGAGCTGTATGCGTTCTTGGAAACCCGAGCTCCTTGGGTGCGACCGTCCGACACCGGGCGATCGACCAACTGCCTCATCAACAACACCGGCATCTACGTCCACAAGAAGGAACGCCAGTTTCACAACTACGCCCTTCCCTACAGCTGGGACGTGCGGCTGGGGCACAAGACCCGAGAGGATGCCCTGGCCGAGCTGGACGACGAGATCGACGTCGTTGAAGTTCGCTCCATTCTCGATCAGGTCGGATACGTGATCGCGGCGCCGAGCGAGAGCGAAGCGGGTCTACGCGGTCGGGAAAAGAGGCTCGTGGCGTACTACGTTTCAACCGACCCGCACATGACGCCTGTCCAGGCCCGATCGTACCTGTCGAACCGGCTTCCCGAGCACATGGTCCCGTCGTATCTCGTTCGCCTCGAAGCGCTTCCCCTCACCGTCAACGGCAAGGTCGACCGCGACGCCCTCCCGGATCCACGGCGTCACGTCGCCTCCGACGATGCGCACTACGTGGCCCCGCGGACACCCGAGGAGGAGGCCCTCGTCGAAGTATGGGAGTCCGTTCTCGGAATCGATCGGATCGGCATTCATGACGAGTTCATCGGACTCGGTGGCGATTCGATTCTCAACATCCAGGTGGTGGCCAGGGCCAAGCGCCTGGGTCTCATCTTCTCCCCCAAGCAGCTCTTCGAACACCAGACCATCTCCAAGCTCGCCACCGTGATCGAGAGAGCTCCCGTTGAGGGAGCGAGCCGTTCCGCGTCACGGTCCAGACCCGCTCGAAGGACTCTGCCTCGGGAGTCTTCGTCGATCCCGACATGAGTCAGGAAGAGCTGGACGAGGTGCTCGAGACCTTCGGCGAATCACCGTGAGCGGGTCACGGTGAGCGAACGGCAACATCGAGGCCATCTACCCCATCACCCCAGTGCAGGACGGGATCCTGTTCCATACCGTCTACGCGCCTGAGTCCCCGCTGTATTTCCAGCAGTACGCCTGTGTGATCCACGGGCAACTCGACGTGTCTGTATTTCGCCGCAGCTGGCAACACGTCATCGACCGCCACGCGGTCCTGCGGTCTCTCCTGACATGGGAAGGCCGGGACCAGCCGTTGCAGATCGTCCGCTCACAGGTCGAAGCCGAATGGCACGAGGAGGACTGGCGCAGCCACAGCCGCGCCGAACAGGAACTGGCCCTGGGCATCCTTCCTGGAGTCCGACCGCCGACGGGGGTTTCAGCTCGATGTCGCTCCGCTGATGCGCCTCGCCCTCTTTCGAACAAGCGACGACGCCCACCAGTTCGTATGGAGTCACCATCACATCATCATCGACGGCTGGTCGATCGGTCTCATTCTCGATGAGGTGTTTCGCAGCCTATGAGGCCCTCCTGGGAGGAGACGAACCAGAACTGCCGGATCGTCCTCCCTACCGAGAGTTCGTTCAGTGGCTGAAGGCGCAGACCGGCCCGGAGGCCGAGGACTACTGGCGCGCCGTCCTGGCGGGATTCGAGTCGGCCACCCCACTCCCGACCAAAGCATCGACTGCGGAACGGCGGTGGGCAGAGCGCCATGCTGAAGAGATCGTCCGTGTGGCACCGGATACCACGCAGCGCATCGTCGACTTCGCCCGCAGCGAAGGTCTCACCCTCAACACCGTTCTGCGGGGGGCGTGGGGACTCCTTCTGAGCCGCTACGCCAACCAGGACGACGTCGTGTTCGGCACCACCCTTTCCGGGCGGCCTCCCGACCTCGACGGATCCCTCGAGATGATCGGCCTGTTCATCAATACCCTCCCGGTCAGGGTGGATGTCGCGCCCGGGCAACGGGTGCAGGACTGGTTGCGAGGCTTGCAGCAGCAGCAGATCGAAGCCATCGCGTTTGAGTCGACGCCCCTGGTCGACGTCCAGGGCTGGAGTGCCGTTCCCGGCGGTCGAACCACTCTTCGAAACGCTCCTGGTGTTCGAGAATGTTCCGAACCCCACCCTCACCTCCGGGCGATTGCGGACCTCTGAGGTCCGATACCACCAGCGCAGCAACTACCCGCTGGCGATCCTGGTCATGCCAGGCGAAGAGCTCGAGTTGATCTTTCTGTATGACACCGACCGATTCGAGCCTTCGATCATCGGCCGGATGGCTGGCCAGCTCGCCCACCTCCTGGAGACGATGACCGCCAACCCGACGGCTCCCCTCGGCGAGATCTCGATCTTTCCCGACGAAGAGCTCCACGAGATCGTCCACACGTGGAACGCCACAGCCGCCGATTATCCCGACCGGAACACCATTCACGAGCTCATCTGGAACGCGGCAGCGCGGACTCCCGAAGCGATCGCCGTAGTCGGATCAGGCATTGCGCTGACCTATGCCGAACTCGAAGCCCGGGCCGAAGCCGTGGCCGACCGCCTCAGTCAACTGGGTGTCCGAGCCAACGATCGAGTCGCCGTGAGCGTGGAACGTTCACCGGCCACCATCGTCGCCATTCTCGGAGTCCTGAGAGCGGGTGGAGCCTATGTGCCCCTCGATCCTGGCCTCCCACCCGGCCGGTTGGAAGTCCTGCTCGAGGACACCTCGGCCAAAGCCGTCATCGTCGACGCCCGACCGCAAGGGATCGGCGCCACTCCCGTCGTGGAGCTCGAGAGCGGTGGGGCCCTGCGCCACCCGCCTTCGAGCCCTTCCCGAGGACTTCCCGAGGCAGCGACTGCCGATGATCTGGCCTACGTCATCCACACCTCCGGGTCGACCGGGCGCCCCAAAGGTGTGGCGGTCACGCATCGCAACCTCGTCAGCTCCAACGACGCCCGCCTTCAGGCCTACGGCGACGCCGTCCCGACCTTCCTGCTGCTCTCACCCGTCATCTTCGACAGCTCGGTCGCCGGCATCTTCTCCACCCTCACACAGGGCGGAACACTGGTGCTTCCTGCGCCTCGGATGGAGCAGGATGTCCACCACCTCGCCGAGCTCATCTCGGCTCATGACGTCACCCACACCCTGGCGCTCCCCACCGTGTACGGTCTCCTTCTGGAGCTCGTCGACCCTACGCAGCTCTCCTCACTGGAGCTCGTCATGGTCGCCGGCGAGCCCTGCCCTCCTGACTTGGTTCGTCTCCACCACGCTCGCCTTCCTGGGACCCGTTTGGCCAACGAGTACGGCCCCACCGAAGCGACGGTGTGGTGCACCGTGCACCACACCGAACCACCCGCCGAGAACGGTCCGACCCTTCGAATCCCGATCGGCCGACCCATCGCCAACACCCAGGCGTACATCCTCGACGAAGCAGATCGTCCCGTTCCCGTAGGCGTACCTGGCGAGCTCTACATCGGGGGAGCCGGCCTTGCCCAGGGCTACCTGGGTCAGCCGGACCTCACCGCCGAGGCTTTCCCCACCAGAAGGATCGCCGACCTTCCTCCGACCAGGCTCTACCGGACCGGCGATATCGCCAGCTTCGGCAACGATGGCACCATCGACCTCCTGGGCCGGGCCGACCATCAGGTGAAGATCCGCGGTCAGCGCATCGAGCTCGGAGAGATCGAGATGGTTCTGCGCCGGCATGACGCCGTACGAGACGCCGTGGTCGTGGTGCGCGACGATGGCCCAGGATCGGCGAGCCTGGCGGCCTACGTGGAGCCGACGAACACCCTCTCGGCGAACGAGCTTCGGACCTACGTGGCGGGCTTGCTGCCGGACGTCATGGTGCCAACGGTCATCATCCAGCTCGACCATCTTCCCAAGGGTCCCACCGGCAAGGTCGATCGAGGATGCCCTACCCGACCCGGCGGTCACCGAACCCGTCGTCGGGGCAGAGGCGGTGCCGCCCACGGGCGCCATCCAAGAGAGGCTGGCGGAGATTTGGCGAGAGGTGCTCGGCCTGGAAACGGTGGGCGCCACCGACAACTTCTTCGAGCTGGGGGGCGACTCGATCCTCAGCATTCGGGTCATCGCCCGCGCCCACCGCGCCGGGTTGACGATCTCTCCCAAACAGTTCTTCGACGCTCCGACCATCGCCGGCTTGGCGGAGGTGGCTGCGGGGGCAGTCGAGACCGTGCGAGTGATTCGCGGCGGGTGAGGTCAGCTAACGCCGGAACCGCTTGCGCGCCCGACGCCAGTACTCCTTGATCTCCGCCTCGACGAACGCGACCGCTCCGGACGCATCGTTCTGTATGGAGTCAGGAGGGAGTGTGACGGTGTGGACCGTCGCGTCTGGCGTACACGCGAACCTTTGCTCCGTCTCTGTCCGCAAGGGCCCGAAGCCGGCTGAGGTCTTCACGATGACGATCGCCTCATGATGATGTCGAGCGTGAAGGATGCCGTCGTAGGAAACCGTGATTTCCCGCTCTTCGGGACCGAGCACGTACTGAACCCGGTATTCCACGATGGCATACGATCCAGCCTTGCGTCCCAGGACCCGGAAGCCGGTGAACTCGATCTTCCAGGAGTCACCGACGGTGAGATGCGCGGCTGCGTACCCCTCGAGAGCGTCACGGTGGGACCGGAGAGCCTCCAGAGCGCCCGTCTCGTCCTGGGGAATGGAGAGCCCCAGAATCTCGTTGAGGTCGGCGATCGGAAACTGCACGTTTCCCGTGATCGTTGCCGTTATCGATCAGGACGTACACGTAGCTGTGGGTGCCGGAATGGGCGTGGGCGATCGTACGGGGCCGCACGAATCGTTGCCAATCCATCGAGAACGAGCCGGTAGACAGCTTCCACTGATTGCGCGCCCCTCAACATCAGATCTCCCAATCGCCCGTCCTCGTCGGCTGCCACCGACGGTGAGGATACCACCACGATTCCACTAGTCGCGGCCGTTGTCGAGAAGCTCCTCGACGGCTGACAGGGCTCGGTGTTGTCTCTGGTAGCCCTCGAGGACAGCCTGCATTCTTCGGACGGCATCTCGGGGACCCGTCTCGCTGAGCAGCCGTTCGATGCGCCCCTCGATCGCTTCCGAGGTGTCCGACTTCCGATCTCCAACCTCGCCGAAGCCGTGGTATTCGACACGGGCGGCGTTGCCCGGCTGGTCGAGAAACGCAAAGGGATAGACCAGCATCGGCACACCCGCCGCCAAGCACTCGTTGACACTGCTGATGCCGGCATGGTGAATCGCCACATCGGCGTGTGCCAGGGTCTCGAGTTGGGGCGCCCACTCGAACACGTGAACGTTGTCGGGAAGGCTCCCGAGATGCGTCGGCCGCGAACCGTCCCCCGAGACCCACGACCAGATCCCAAGTCCGGATGCCGGCTGACCGCGTCCACCACGCGGCGAAGAAAGTCGAGGTCGTCACCTTTGTGCCACGCCCCGAAGCTGCAGTAGATCAGGGACCGCCGGCCGTCTGCTTCTCGGGCGGCGAAGAGCTCGCCGAGGCGTTTCGCAGACGCAGCCGACCACGCTGGGGTGGGTCGATCCAGCGCGAGTACCGGACCCACGTATCTACAGCTGGGGTGTGGTTGGTGGGGGAATTCGAGCTCCAGCGCGTTGAACGAAAGCACCGGCAGGGACCTGAAGGTGAAGGGAACGAGCCAGTCGAACCGGACGGCCTCCTGATCAAACGGGAATCCGACTCGCTCGCTCAGCGACCGAAGCACAGAGATGCGATCGGTTCCTCGCCGTTGGAGGCGATTGCGCTGGATGGCCACCCATTTGCCGGCGCGAAATTTCAGCCATGCCCACTCGATGCCGATCCTGCTCCCGCTCCATCCCTTGCCGGGGATGATCGGACTGTGGAGGGGCGGCAAGCCTGGTCGCTTCCAGACCGAGAGCATCGAAGTCCAAAGCGCAATGGGGATCCTCGTCGATGCTGCGGCAATGACGTGCATCGGGAGCTCCATGTCGATGAGGAGAAGGCCGGGTTGGAGGGTATCAAGCGTGCGGACGAAACCTTCCGAATCGAGCGCCTCGACCGCCGCTGCCCGCCGGGCGGCCACCGAACGGTTGAAAGCGATGGTCGCACCCTCTCGCTCACCTGGCTCGGAGCGATTCCTCTCGAGACGGACAAAGACACCACCCTGGTCGGCGATGCCGACGCCCGAGGTCGGCGGTGCCGGCGATCGTGACTTCATGCCCGGCCCCTACGAGACGCCGGCTCAACTCGGTGCTGATGTTGATCCGTCCCGCCATATCGCTGGTGAGGATGACTACATGTGCCATCGCAGCCCAATCGATAGTCGCGGAAGCTCAGCCATCAGGGTTGCCTCCAGACGCCGAACGTTCGGCCGGTGAGCTGCTCGAACGCCTCGATCTGCGGTCCGTGGAGGTCCCTGAGGTACTCCATGACCTGGGGAACCCGAAGGTCCTTCATCGAGACGGGGCGGTGGAAGCCCCGACGGATCAGGCCCACCACCGGCTCGGGAATCGTCGGCCGCACCCGCGTTCGATAGAAGGCTGAACGGCCCACTCGATGGATGAGATCCGGACCGCGAGTTCGGTGGACTTGAGGAGCAAGGGCGTTGCGATCCCTGAATCGGACCCCCTCAGCAGGCTTCAATCCCAACCACCCGAAGAGCCGATCGAGCTCTGCGTCGGGGTCAGACGTCATCTCTTCGAGTACGCACACGTAGACCTGCTCCGCTCCGAACATCTCGATGTACGGTTCGATCTGGCGGGCGTAGTCGCTCACCGCGCAGTAGATGGGCTCTTCCTGTAGAGCTTCGAGACAGCGGCGTCGTTCGTACTTCTTGCGGACGGCATACCGGTAGTGACTGAGTGTTCGCTCCACCGGATTCCGCACGATGTAGATGATCCGGGCGTCCGGGGACATGGAGGCCATCCGCTCCGGCACACCGGTGATGCGAGGCAACTTTGCGTAGTGGGTGCTCGATTCACCCCGGTAGGTCGCGTCGTCGGAGTTGGCGAAGAGGTCGAGATAGCGGGATGAATTGCCGGCGAAGCCCGCCTCAGCCGCGACCGGGCTATCGGTAGCGAGTTGAGCGGGCGACGCGAAAAAGGCGGGTTCCTTGAAGTCACTCATGAAACACTCAGGATGCGCTCCGAGCGCCTCGTGAAGAGCCGTGGTTCCGGATCGCATAGCGCCGACCAGGAACAGATTCGGGATATTCGGCGCCATGGCTCATGAACCTAGCGGCTCATGTATGGTCCGGGTGGGCAGGGTCTAACATCTAGCTCCATGCAGGGGGACCGCCAAGCACAATTCGTAGTGTCGATCGACCTCGAGATGTCTTGGGGGACCGTGCACCACGGCCGACCCCATGATCCTCAGCCGTTTCTCATGGAACGCGAGATCGTGTCCGACGTTCTGGCCGCCATGGAGAAGCACGACATCTCGGCGACCTGGGCCATCGTCGGTCACCTCTTCCTCGCCGAATGTTCGGCCGTCGACGGGACGAAACACCCCGAGGTAGTGAGTCCTCGATATCCGTGGCTCACAGCCGACTGGTATGACCTCGACCCCTGCCGGTCTGTCGAGCAGAGCCCAACCTGGTACGGGCCGGACCTGGTCGAGGCGATTCGGGCCTGCCCGACCCGGCAGGAGATCGGGTCGCACTCCTTCGGTCATCTCATCGTCGGAGAAGAAGGATGCACGGCAGAAGCGTTCCGCACCGACCTGGCGGCATGCCACGCCGTCGCCCGAGAGGCTGGAGAGGACTTGCGGTCGTTCGTCTTCCCTCGCAATTCGATCGGACATCTCGACGTTCTGCGCGAATCCGGGTTTGTGGCATTCCGAGGCGCTCCCCCCGCTCGATTCTCTGACCTCCCGCCCTGGCGTCGAAAGGCATGGTCGGCGGTGGACCGCGTTCGTCCCCTTGCGTCGGCCGCCGTGTCGCCGACCCGCGTAGCCGGGATGGCCAACATCCCTCACACCTACATGTTCAACCCCGATTCGAAGACCGCCCGACGGGTGGGGTCCCAAGCCTGGTCGAAGCTGGTACGCCGGCGCCTCCGTCACGCGGTCGCCACGTCGTCGCTCTTTCATCTCTGGTTTCACACCCACAATCTGGCGCCCGAACGCGAGCGAGCCCGAAAGGGAATGGACGCGTTGTTCGCTGAAGCGCGCCGCTATATCGACGCCGGTCGAATGGAGAATCTGACGATGGGCCAGCTCGCCGATCGGATGAATACCCCGTGAAGGTTGCCTCGCCCTTCTGGCTCCTCGCTGGGGCGGGGGACCGCTGATGCGGGTCCTGACGGTGATCGACAGTTTGGCCGTGGGAGGAGCAGAGCAGTCTCTCTCCATGATCACTCCGCATCTCGTGGCGCGCGACGTCGATGTTCACGTGGCTTTCCTTACAGACCGCCCGGGAATCCAAGACGAGCTCCGGGCAGGAGGGGCAACGCTCCATTCACTGAGCGGCCATCCGGGATGGTTTCGGTCCGTGATTCGCACCGTTCGCCTGATGCGCGCCCTGCGCCCCGATCTGGTGAGCACCACCCTGTTCATGGCTGACATCGTTGCCCGGCCGGCCGCATGGTTGCTTCGCATTCCCGTGGTCTCGAGTTTCGTGACCGAGTCCTACGGTCCCGAGCACGTCTTCAACCCCGAATATCGGCCGTGGAAGGTCAGGGCCGCCCAGCTGGCAGACGCCCTCACTGCCCGGTTCGTGACACGTTTCCATGCAGTCTCCGAGATGAGTGCCACGGTCATGGCGAAGCGTTTGTGGGTTCCCGTTCGAAAGATCGAGGTGATCACGCGCGGTCGTGATTCCGAGCGCCTCGGGACTCGCACGGATACGCGTCGCAATCGAACTCGAGCCGAGCTGGGCATCGACGACGAGGCACCGCTCGTGCTGGCGGCAGCGCGGCATTATCACCTCAAAGGGCTCGACGTACTGATCGCGGCTTTCTCAGAAGTCGTTGCCGACATGCCCAACGCCTTGCTCTTCATCGCCGGTCGGTCCGGACCAGCCACACCCGAACTCGAAGAGCTCATTGCCGAACACCATCTGGACTCTTCCGTTTCGCTGATTGGATATCGCTCAGACGTGGCCGATTTGATGTGCGCCGCCGATGTGTTCGTCCTCCCGTCGCGCGTCGAGGGCAGTCCCGGGGCACTCATCGAGGCCATGGCGCTGGAGGTACCTACGGTCGCCAGTGACATCCCATCGGTTCGAGAACTCGTCGGCTCCAGCTACGAAATCGCCGTGCTCTCGCCGGTCGGCTCGTCGGCCGAAATGGCCCGGGCGATCATCGATCTCATCGAGCATCCGACCAGAGCCGCCGCCATGGCGGCCATCGGGAGGCAGCGCTACGTCGACCGATACGCCATGGATGCGATCGCCGACGCAACGGTCGCGCTCTATCGAGCCTGTCTCAACCCCGCGCTAGCGGCCGCTGGTGGAAGCTGGCCGCTCCATTCGGGGATCCTCTCACCCAGCAGGTTCTCAACACTGGCGATGCGCGGGGCAAAGAACTCTTCCAGCCGCCGGCGGATGGCATCATCGAGTACCGGAGGGAGGGCGGTCCGACGTGTGTTCAGGCGAGCCACCAAGCGTTGGGCGGGTGAGGGCAGACGCCGAGACAAGTCTCGGACTCGAAGTGACCGAAAAGTGACGAAGGGGTTGACCCGAGCTCCGAGATGCTCTGGCACGAACGAAGGATCCACCCCCAGAAAGCGACACAGATCCCGATAGGTTTGGGCTGGATCGGAAGCCATCCGTTCGAAGATCGACACATGGATCCGCTCCTCGGGAAACAGGCGATAGGCTCGTTCGAGGTGGATGTCGTAGAGGCTGTGGTAGAGGTAGAAGATTCCGCCGGCGTCTGGCCCGTCGGACTCGATCACCGAGATCTCATCGTCGATAGCCGCCGCGAATGTCCGACCCTCCCGGCCGCGTGCGGTGAGGAGCCCATAGTGCGACCAGGCGCGGTCCACGGGATTGCGCAGCGAGGCGATCATACGTACGGAGGGAATCACTTCGGCGATTCGAGCCATGGCGCTTCCCCGTGCGAGATAGTCCGCCGTGGCCTCGCCGAACACCCGGGCAGACCCGGTGTGGGCGAACTGGGATCGATACCAGTCAACGCCCTCATCAAAGCGCTTGGTGAAGAACTCGAGCTCCTTGGGAGCGATGAAGATATCTGGGTGTTCCCCGAGATAGCGATAAAGCGACGTCGTTCCGGATCGCATGGCCCCGGCCAATAGGAAATCGGGGAGGCGGCCCGGGTTCAGCGAGGACGCGCTCACATACCCACCAGGTCGCGGAACGCGGCAGTCCCCGATGCCAACTCTTCGTAGGTGCCCACTGCGGTGATCTTCCCCTCGCTCATCATCACAACCCGATTGGCCGTTTGAATGGGAGCGATGCGATGCGAGACGATGATCGTGGTGAGCTCTCCGGAGAGCGCCACCAGGCTCTCCATGAGAGCGGCCTCCGTCGCTCCGTCCAGGGCGGAGGTGGCCTCGTCGAGGATGAGGAGGTCAGGATGGCGATACAAGCTGCGCGCAATCGCCACCCGTTGGCGTTCGCCGCCCGACAGCAGCTTGCCCGATTCTCCGACCTCTGTGTCGAGACCAGCGGGGAGCGTTCGCAGCCACTCCGTGAGCCGGGCGCGATCCAACGCCTCGAGGATGCGATCGTCGTCGGCGGTGGCGCTGTCGCCGAATGCCACGTTTTCGCGCACCGAGGCATCGAGCAACACGACCGACTGCGAAACGATGCCGACCTTTCGATGCCAGCCCTCGGGCAGCACTTCGCTCCCGTCGATGATGATCTTCCCGGATTCCGGTTCGAGGAGGCCCAGCACGATATCGGCCAGAGTGCTCTTGCCCGATCCGGAGCCGCCGGCGATGGCGAGGATCTCGCCACGACGGATGACGAGGTCGATCGAGTCGATGGCGCGTTGCTCGGCCGCGGCGTAGGTGAACGAGAGGTCACACAGTTCGATGGAGTCCGAGAACAGGGGTCCAGGCGAGGCGGTCACGTCAGGATCGGGGGATTCCTCCGGCATGGCGGCCCGCAGATCGTTCTCGACATTCTTGACGGCCTGTTCCCCGTACTTGATCCGGTTGGCCGAGGAGACGATCTTGTTGATCGAGGGAACGATCCGGAGGGTGGCATACCCAAAGGCCCCCAAGATCGGTACGTACTCGCCGAACGTCTCGCTATTGGAGGCGAAGCCAATCAGAATCAGCAACCCGATGACCACCATGTACTCCACGGCCGCACTGGGAATCTGATCGAGGAGAGACTTCGTGGTTCTCAACTCGGCGAGAGTCTTGCGGTGCCGTCTGAAGCGCCGGTCGAAGTAGTCCTCGGCCCGATAGGCCTTGATGTCCCGGACACTGTCGAAGGAGTCCCGAACGCTGACGATCAGCTTGTGCACCGTGTCCTCGACAACCTTCCCCACATGGCCCAGGCGTGGCTGAATCATCCTCAGGATGAGAGCGAGCCCAACCGCGAGAACGAAGACGGCGGTGAGCGACAGGACGGGGGCGATGGCAACGAGCAGCCCGAAGAGCGTCGCCGAGATGAGGCCCTGGGTGGCGATGTTGATGATCGGTGTGAGGGCGTTGTTCGTCGCTCGGTCCACACTCCACAGGACCGTCCGAAGGGACTCGCTGGAGTTGCGGGAGAGGTGGAAACTGTACGGCGCTTGGAGGTATCGACGATGGATGAGGCTTGCCACCGCGGCTCCGGCATTCTGCACCGCCCGGTTCTGGGCATAAATGCTGAACATCGACAGCAACCCGCGCAGCACGAACACAACTCCGGCGAGGAAGAGCAGGGGGAACAGGGTGGCCTCGAGTCCAAATGCCAATGCGATGGACGGTGAATCCGGTGTCGGGTCGGTGGCGTAGCCCAGAACCCGAAAGATGAGCAGGGCAGTCAGAGTTTCGGCGCCTGCCACGGCGAGAGCGATGAGGATCAAGCCGAACCATTTCAAACGCTGGCCCTTGGGGATGAACACCCGGATCGATGTTCGTAGAGTCTCGATCATTCCGGCAACCCCATCCCACCCCTAATTGTCCGCCACAAGGATAGACCAGCCGCTCTCGGTAGCCGGAAGTGCGGTCAGCCTACTCTTGGGGCATGGCGCAGGTGCTCGGTGGCAGGTAGTCGAAGCCGATCGGGTGTTGCGCTGGTAGGTGACGAACGCCTCGACGCCTCGAGTTCTCGGCGTTCGATCTCGTTGCAGCGCAGCGAATGCGAGCGTTGGGCCTGCAGGTACTCGGTAAGCTGTTCCACGCCCTGCAGATCGGTGCCGATGGTGCGGTCAGCAAGGTCGGCAGCGTCAAGATGTCGGCACCAACTGCAGCACTTGAATATCCCAAGCCAGAACTGGGAAATCCCAGCCCGCGTAGCTCAGGGGATAGAGCAACTGCCTCCTAAGCAGTAGGCCGCAGGTTCGAATCCTGCCGCGGGCGCGGTCGGCGCCGCTCAAGCCGAACCCAGGGTTCTAGACCGTCACTATGGCGGTCTACAGCCCAGAGAACGAGGGAAACGAGCGCTAGTCTCGGCCGGTCAGCAGCGAGAATGCCGCCGAGTCGCGGCTCCATTCGGCCAGACCTTCGGAGGTCGGGAAACTGGCGATCGTGTCCGCGTCTCGCCCGAGATGAGGGGTGATCGACACGGCGACGCCGTTTGACATCTCCAAGGTCAGGCCCGTGTCAGTGAACTCGTCCGCCGTCACCACCTCCTCGCCTCGCAACGCCACCAGGGTGTCGGCGTAGCCGAAATCGTCCGGCGTAACGACCCCTTCCGGGGTGACGATCGCAACGAGGGCGTCACACGTGATGGAAAGACGATGGGCCGGCGATGACGTGCCGGCGGGCTGAACCGCCAGTTCCAGGGTCGGGTCGTCGAATCCGACGGCCACTAATCGATGACCGATGAGTTGGGTGAGCGGCGTCCCTCGCTCGACGACCACCGGCGGCACGAGGGGTTCGAACTCCACGCCGCCCAGGTTGGCCTTCTCCCAGGTCTGGCGATCGAGTTCCGTCACGAATCTCTTGGCGGTTGTCACCCGGCGACCGTCCACGATCTTGTGCCACACCATGTCGAACCGTCCGAAACTGACACCAGTGCTCTGGGCTCGATCGGTGAAGTCGAGTTCGATGGTCCTTCGCTCGAACTTCTTCGGTCCGTACCAAGATCCGAGTCCGGTGTCGGTGATGGTGATTCGTTGTCGCATGTCGTCAGTCTGCCATGTCGAGCCGGTGTTGCCGTAGGAACCGAGCCATGGCAGCTCGCTCCTGGTCGACCCGCCTGAAAGGCCCCGGCCTAGTCTCTGACCGACGCCCAGAGAGAAAGATCACGCCGATGCTGCATCCATCTGAGGAGACCTATCGCTCCATCCTCGAGCTGAAGACGGTCCGCCGCTTCAGGCCCGAACCGGTTACCGACCAGCACCTTGCCGAGATCCTCGAGGCCGGGCGGTGGACAGGCTCCGCCAAGAATCTCCAGTATTGGGCCTTCATCGTCGTGTCCGATCCTGACCAGAAGGCGGCGATCGTCGGCGCCGGCGACTTCATGACCCCGGTCGTCAACGCACCGACGGCGATCGCCCTGGTCCGGCTGCCTGGTGGGTACGACTTCGACACGGGCAGAGTGGCGCAAAACATGATGCTGGCTGCCGCGTCGGTCGGCGTGGGTTCGTGCCCCGTGACGCTCCACAAGGAAGAAGTGGCTCGGGCGGTGCTGGCGATCCCGGACGATCATGCCTGTCGCTACGCCATCGCCATCGGATATCCCGACGAGGCTTCGGAGCGAGCGGGACGGTCCGCCCAACGTCAATGGCTTCCTCAAGGCCGAAAGCCGCTCGAGGAGTTGGTTCATCGGGATCGTTGGTCCTCCTCATGACAGTGACCTCCTTCGACACAGACGATCTGGAACCCCTCTCGGCGTATAAGCTCCTCATCGGCCTCATCGTTCCCAGGCCGATCGCCTGGATCGGAACCACCTCGGTGCTCGGTATCCACAACCTGGCGCCGTTCTCGTTCTTCAATGGCGTGGCGGCAACCCCTCCGATACTGCTGTTCTCCCCTCTCGGACCGCCCGACCAGCCAAAGGACACGCTCGCAAATATCCGCGTCCGCGGCGAGTTCACGCACAACGTCGTCACCGAAGACGTGGCGGAGGCCATGAATGTGACCTCAGGAAGCTACGAGCACGGCGAGGACGAGTTCGAGATCGCCGGACTCACGCCCGTGAGTGGCGATCTGGTGGCGGCTCCGAGGGTCCTCGAGGCCAAGGCTTCAATGGAATGTCGACTTGTCGAGATCTTGCAGTTCGGAACGGGGCCGATGTCCGGGAACGTCGTCGTTGGCGAAGTCGTCAGGTTCCACATCAGTTCCGAGGTGCTCTCGGAGGGAAGGGTGGATCCAGACCGACTCGGCGCCATCGGTCGCATGGCCGGCATGGAGTACACCCGCACCGCGGATCGATTCTCACTCGATCGGCCGGCCTGACCGACAGTGAGCAGCCTCGTCGGTGGGAACCGTCTAACGTCCGTGGTATGGCATTAGAAGAAGACCGCATTGCTCTGTTCATGGATTACGAGAATCTCGCCATCTCGGCCCGCGAGGACCTCGGAGGTGTTCCCTTCGATATGACGCCGGTGGCCGACGCCCTCGCCGAAAGAGGGCGCGTGATCGTCCGTCGCGCCTACGGCGATTGGTCGTACTTCGACGAGGATCGCCGGATGCTCACCCGGCATCACGTCGAGCTCATCGAGATCCCGCAAAGGATGGGGACGATCCGCAAGAATGCTGCCGATATCAAGATGGCGGTGGACGCACTGGAGATGGCGTTCGAGCGTGACTACATCTCCACGTTCGTGATCTGCACCGGAGACAGCGACTTCACTCCGCTGGTGCACAAGCTTCGCGAACTCAACAAGCGCGTGATCGGTGTGGGGATAAAGGCCTCCACCTCGAAGCTTCTGCCCCCCGCCTGCGACGAATTTCTGTTCTACGACAATCTCGAAGGCGTCGAGGTAGTCGCCCCGGCCGAGAAGAAGCCCCCTCGACGACAGGCACCTCCGGCGCCAGACCCGGCAGTTCCCGACGCCGTCGACGAACAGGCCCCGGAGCCGGCCGAAACGCTCGACGACCTCGGCAAGCTCGTTTCGACCACCCTCGGCGGTCTCAAGCGGAGCGCCGGAGGGGTGGTACTCGGCTCGCAGCTCAAACGCACCCTGCTGCGCAAGGATCCGACCTTTTCGGAGACCAACTACGGCTTCCGGGCATTTGGGGAACTGCTCCGATACCTGGAGGACCACGGGATCATCGAGATGTCCGAAGGTCTAGCCAAGGGCGACCCCGAGGTCGATTTCCCATCTGAGAGTTCTGATGAGGAGGCGGCGTTTGCGATGGTGCGGGACGTCGTCACCGAACTGGGGGAGAAGAACGGACCGGTCGTGATGTCCGGGCTCAAGAACCAGATTCGCAAGCGCGACACCGACTTCTCGGAAAAGCAGTTCGGATACAGCAGCTTCCTCCAATTCATCAAGGCTGCCAACACCCGCGGTGTGGTCACGTTCGAATGGGATGACCAGACAGGCGACTACGTCGTCGGCGTGTGACGTTCTGCCGACCTCGCCGTAGATCGGCCGTGCTTTGTCTCGGCTCTGGTCATCGGGGCGCAACGAGGAAGACGGCCCCAACGACCATGACCACCGCCCCCGCCTGGGCCAGTAGCACGCCCTTCTCGCCCGCGGTCAAGTCCTCGAGTCTGTCAGCCCAGGCGAACTCCAATGCCCGGAACCTATCCGTAGCGACGGCCCCAACCGTAACCACGAGGAGGGACGCCAACCCGGAGAAATACCTTGGATGGGCGACGGATACAAAAGGTTGAATGGACAGACCGATGAAGGTGGCCTTGAAGATTAACGCCGGCCACCAGTTCTGCTTCTTGGCCGAGAGCGGGACCACGAGGAGTACCAAGCCGAAGACGAGCATGATGCGCCACATCACCGTGTTGATGTCTCGAATCGCCGAATGGAGCCCTCGCGTTGTGGTGATGTCGAGAGCGGCTGGGTTGTCCATCGCGCTGCGAGCAAATCGATTGAAGAATTGATTCTCCAACAAATAGAACTCGATCAACTGTTCCTGAACGGTGTCTCGATAGTGCGCGAAATCGACTTCCGACAGGACCCTCTTCCGCTCTGCGGTGAGGACCTCGCCGTATGGCTCACCAAGGCGGGTGCTCTCCGCCTCGACCCAATCGTCCCATGAGGCATATGGGTTGCCGCTGTCCGGCACGCCCTTGACGTCCTCGGGTAGGCCGAAGCTCACGATGAGGTTCAACTCGATGGTCGTGGTGGTCAGAAAGAATCCGTCCTTGTGGGACGAAAGGACGTAGGACCAAGGCGCGATTCCGACGACCAATACCGCGATGATCACGAGGGCGGGTACAACCGAATCGCGGATCGCTTCTGTCACTTTCCGTCGATTGTGGAGGTTGGACAACACGACCAGCAGCAGCGCGACGGGCACCAGAATGAGATGACTCGGCCTGAGATAGACCACCACCAACAACAACGTGGCGACCAGCGCCCACCGACGCAGCGAACCCTTCCCCCATTCCGGTTGGTCTGAGAGATCGAGGAGCAGCAGGAAACTCACGGCGACCAGCTGGCCGGCGAGCATTTCGCCCCAGAAAGTGAAAGAGAACACCACCATCGCCGGAAAGATGCCCCCCATAACGGCCGTGATGAGACCGGACCGCCGTCCGAATCGGCGCGTGACCATGAACACGATGGTCGCGAGCAACAAGAGGTTGATGGTCCCGATGTACATCCGGGCGGCAGGGAGACTATCGGTGAAAGCCCTCACCGGAGCGAGAAGCATGCTCATTCCAGGCATGAACCAACCACGATCGATGATCGCTGCTACAGAAGCATCGAAGCTCCTGCCGTCGAGCTTGTCGATGCCGATGAGGTTCAGAATGTCGGCAGAACGATCGAAGTTGAACCACTCGTCGCCAGACACGTCGACGAATCGGGCGAAGGAGAAGAAGTAAGCGAGGCGGACGGCGGCTGCCGCTCCCAGCGCCACTCCAACCGGCGAGACGCGGCTCTTCAGGGAGGCGATTCGGTCAGGTCGATGCATCGACGGCGGTGTCGAGAAGCTCACCGACGATGGCTTGCAGCGACTCGACCATGTAGTCGATACGGGCATCGTCGATTCCGGGCCAGACTCCGAGCCAGAAGGAATCGCTCATGATCTTGTCGGTGTGCGTCAGGTCGCCGTGAACGCGATACTCCACGTTCTCGAAGGCAGGTTGGCGAGTCAGGTTGCCGGCGAACAGGAGGCGAGTTCCGACCTTCCGTGTTTCGAGCCGGCGAACGATCTCATTGCGGTCGAGCCTGCTCCCGTCGCGGACGGTGAGGAGATAGCCAAACCAACTTGGTTCGGTGCCGGGTGTGGCCTGCGGAAGATGGAAGTACTCAGCGAGCCCGGTCTCGGTGATCCGGGTTTCCAACTTCTCGAAGTTCGCACGACGCGCCGCAATGAACCGGTCCAGCTTGGCGAGCTGAGACAGTCCCACCGCCGCCTGCATGTCGGTCACTTTCAGGTTGTATCCGATGTGGCTGTACGTGTACTTGTGGTCGTAGCCGTGTGGCAGGTCCCCGAGGATCCAATCGAACCGCTTCTTGCAGGTGTTGTCGAGGCCTGGCTTGCAGTAGCAATCGCGGCCCCAGTCGCGGAACGACTCGGTGATCCGAGCCACCTCGCGGTCGTTGAGCATCACAGCCCCACCCTCTCCCATGGTGATGTGGTGCGCTGGGTAGAAGCTGATGGTCGCTGCGTCTCCGAAGGTGCCGACGTGTTGTCCTCCGACGGTGGCTCCGAAGGCGTCGCAACAATCCTCGATGAGCACCAGACCGTGCTGGCGACAGAGGTCGGCGACCCGTCTCACGTCGAACGGGTTCCCGAGGGAATGCGCGATCATCACGGCTCGCGTCTTGTCGGTGATGGCCTCCTCGAGAAGGTCGACATTCACGTTGTGGGTGGCGACGTCCACGTCGACGAAGACGGGGAGGCAGCCGTTCTGCACGATCGGTGTGACGGTGGTCGGGAAACCGGCAGCGACCGTGATCACCTCCGACCCGGGGCGGATCCGACGCTCCTCGTCCATCTTGGGTGAGGTGAACGTCGTGAAGGCGAGCAGGTTGGCCGCCGAACCCGAGACCGTGAGCTTGGCGTATCGAGAACCCCACCGGTCGGCCAGGTCGCGTTCCAGCCGGCCTGCGAACCGACCGGCCGTGAGCCACATATCCAAGCTGGCGTCGACCAATGACACGTAGTCGTCCGGTTCCATGACCTTGCCCGAGACCGGTATGTAGGTCTCCCCAGGCACGAACTTCGCAACGGGCTGCTGTTCGGCAAACCGGCGTGTGAGTTCGAGGATCTCCGATCGAAGATCGTCCGTCATTCTGCCTCCTCCCGTACATCGTCGGGCATCAACCGGTCTTCTGTGGTCCGCAGTCGGTGATGGCGAAGTCCCGGTTGCGCCGAGAGGATGGTCTCATCCATCTGAGGATCGGTACTGGTTTGGATGATGACGAACGGTCCGGGTTTCAGCTGCTTGTACATGCGGCCCACATACGCTCCGATGATGCCCAGAAAGACGGCGTTGAGGAGGATGCCGATCATCTGGAGAAGGGCGAGGGACGCGAATCCCGCCGGCCAGTCCTGGCCGAACGCCAGCCGGCCAAGCGCGTAGGAGATGATGGAGATTGCAGCGACCGCACTGATGACCATTGCCGAGACACTGGCGAACTGGAGTGGCTTGACCGAGTGGTTCATGATCCCATCGGCAGCCAGTCGCACCATGCTTCCCCAATTGAACTTGCTTTCGCCTGCCACCCGGCGATCTCGCTCGTACTCGATTCCCATTTGGTGAAACCCGCTAGCCGCGACTGCCCCTCGGATGTAGGGCGTGGCGTCCTGGCTCGAGCGGAGGATCTCGATGACGGCACGGTCGATGAGCCGAAAATCTCCGGCGTCGTAGGGCAGTTCATCTTCGCTCAGCCAGTTGACGAACCGATAGAAGACCCGCCTGATGAGGCTCAACGCTCTGGTGTCACCTTCCCTCTTCTTGCGGACGCCGTACACGACCATCGCGGCCTGCTCGGACCACAGCGAGAGCATCTTGGGGATCAACTCGGGCGGATCCTGCAGGTCGGCATCGAGTTGCACGGCAACGTCGCCGTGCGCCAACAGGTAGGCCGTGTAGATCGAACGTTGGTAACCGAAGTTCTTGGCGAACCTGTAGACGCGAACTCGGGGATCCCGATCGGCCAAAGACCTCGCCACCCCGAAGGTGTCGTCACTCGAGTGGTTGTCAGTGATCACGAGCTCGAAGTCGTAGTCCGCACCCAACCCTTGAAACACGGTCGTGACCCGCTCATACAGCGCACCGAGATTCGCCTCCTCGTTGAGAGCCGGAACGACGATCGAGACGACGACCGGTGGCGAGTTACTTTCGTTGACGCGCATCTTCGAGAAGCTCCTTGAATCCTTCGGAAAGCCTAATGGCCGGTTGCCAACCCCTCAGTGAAGGGAGTTCGGCCGGGTCCATCACCTCATTCGGTCGATACGGACGAGCGCCCCACGCTACCTCCAGCCCAAGTTCCAGGTCTGCGTCGAGTTTCTCGATGATCTGGCGGAGCGGGCCGGTTTCGGGGCCTCGGACGGCGTAGGCGGACTCGAGATCCCCGGCAGCGGTGGCATGGGCGGCGACGATGAGGGCCTCGACGACGTCCCGAACGTGGACGAAGCTGACGATTTGCTCCCCGGACGTGGCGTCGATCTCCGAGCCTTCAACCGACGCGGTGGCGAGGATCTGGAGAAGCCGGCGGCGAGAGTCGCCAGGTCCGTAGATGTCGTACGGTTTCAGGATGACGGCTCGAACCCCGGCCACCTCTCGGTAGAACACCGAGATGTCTTCCAAAGCCTGCTTGGTGGCCGTGTAGAGGGAGTTGGGATGGACTCCACCCTCCGGCTGAGAGTGTTGCCAGAAACTTCCGACCCCGACGAATCGGCTGGGAGTGTCGCGGCAGGCCTCGAGCAGGGCGCACCCGAGGGTCACGTTCGCTTCGATGAGACCTGGGATGTCGGCCGTTTCGTGCGACGCGCCACCTTGGGAAGCCAGATGAAAGACCACATCGGGTTCCCTTTGCCGCACCGCCCGAACGAGGTCGGCGAAGTCGTCCGGAATGGAGACCTCCTCGGCCTGCGACGCCACAGACGCCGCTGAGGTCGATGGCCGGGTGAGGACCGAAACAGCGCATCCGTCATCGAGGAGGCGTTGACAAAGTTGCCGTCCCAAGAACCCGGTCCCGCCCGTGATGAGCGCGCTGCGAAGCCCGGCCATGACTTGCGCCTAGCCGCCGGCGCCGACGAGGTGCGCCTGGAACTGGTGGATCTGATCCCTGGTCAATGCGGCCATGTCGTGCTCGTCGGTCAGGAAGTGCAGATACCAATCGAAGGTCATGGCGACCCGCCGCTCCACGTCCAACACAGGCTCCCATCCGAGGTACGTGGCAGCTTTGCTGGTGTCGAGGCTGAGGAGCCGCGCCTCATGGGGTCCCGGCTCCGCATCCTGGACGATGCCCGGCCAGTTGGAGCCCAATCGCTCCGAGGCTACCGCCACGAGTTCGGCGACCGTGATGGCCGCCCCGCGTTCGGGTCCGAAATTCCATCCCCCCGCATATTCCTGGCGGTCCTCGTACAGAGCGGCGGCGAGGCGGAGGTACCCGCTGACCGATTCCAGGACGTGTTGCCAAGGGCGGACGGCTCCAGGGTTCCGAATGACGATAGGCTCCGCAGCCTCGACGGCACGCACCAGATCAGGGACCAAGCGGTCGAGTGCGAAGTCCCCGCCGCCGATGATGTTGCCCGCCCGTGCCGATGCACAAGCCGTGCCTCCGGCGTTTGAAAAGAAGGAACGGGCATAGCTCGAGGTGACGATCTCGGCGGCACCTTTTGAGGCCGAGTAGGGGTCGCGACCGCCGACTTGGTCGGTTTCTCGATACGCCCAGATCTGCTCTGCGTTCTCGTAACATTTGTCACTCGTGATCACCACGCATGCCGCGGTGTCCGGGTGACGGCGAACGACTTCGAGGAGATTCACCGTTCCCATGACGTTGGTCTCGAACGTCTCCCGCGGTGACTGGTAGGAGGGACGAACCAGGGGCTGCGCCGCAAGGTGCAGGACGATGTCCGGCTCGAAGTCTGCCAAGGCGTTCTCCAAGCGATCGAGATCGGCCAGGTCACCGTAGGTCGAGGCCGCAAACACCACCCTCGGCTCGATGATCTCATGGAGGGGTGCTTGGGCAGAGTCCGGAGCAAGGGCGTAACCGGCCACCTCGGCGCCCAGCCCATGTAGCCAAGCGGCGGTCCAGGACCCGACGAAACCGGTGTGTCCGGTGAGGAACACACGCCGGCCCGCGAAACTGTCGAGCCAGGCGGCGCCTCGGAAATCGTTGACTTCCCTCACTCCGCCAGCCACCGGGTGGCCCACGGCGCATCGCCGGTTTCCCACAAGCCTTCCAGCTCGCGCTTGTCGCGAAGTGTGTCCATCGGTTTCCAGAAGCCCTCGTGGATGTAGGCACTGAGTTGGCCATCACTTGCCAGGCGTTCGAGAGGAGCTCTCTCAAAAGGCTGATCGTCTCGTTCGATGTAGTCGATCACTTCGGGTTCGAGAACGAAGAACCCACCGTTGATGAGCGTTTCCGAACTCGAGACTTTCTCTTCGAATGCCGTCACTTGTCGATCCGCGTCGAGAACCAGGCTGCCGAAACGGGCGGGAGGGCGGACCGCGGTGACCGTGGCGAGCTTCCCATGGCTCTTGTGGAACGCCAACAAGGCGTCCAGGTCGACATCGGCGAGACCGTCGCCATACGTGAGCATGAAGGTGCTCGTCAGATGATCCTTCAGCCGGGCTATCCGGCCTCCCGTCATCGTGTGTAGTCCGGTGTCTACGAGCGTGACCTTCCAATCGACGGGTGGCGGGCCGAGGAGATCGGTTGTTCCTTGGGCGAGATCGACCGTGAAATCGGCCAGGTGGAGGTGAAAGCGAGCGAAGTAGTCCTTGATGGCGTTGCCCATGAATCCGCAAGCCACGATGAAATCCTCGTGACCGTATGAGGCGTAGCCCCGCATCACGTGGACCAGGATCGGGATGCCACCGATCTCGATCATTGGCTTGGGACGGACCGACGTCTCTTCAGAAAGCCGTGTTCCGAAACCGCCGGCCAGAAGGACGGTTTTCATCGGCTGACTCCTCTGGTGTGCCGGCGTGAACGGGCGACAGTATAGCAACCGACCCAACTGCCCCTGGGTGGAGCGCCACCCAGCCTGCGGAGGTCACCCCGCCCTCCTGGCACGGCCTGGGTCCGCGACAAATTCGAACGCGAGCAGAACTCGGCGGGTACGGCACCATAATGTCCGGCCGCTGACCCACTAGATCCGAAGGCGGCTGGAGTGCCGGTACCGCTAGCGGCCGATGTCTGGGTCCGTCTGCGTCACCCTGGTGCGGACGGTGTAGACGCTGTCGCCGCTCAACACTCCGCCGCGCCCGAAAAGCCGGCCGAACTGCCAGTTGGAGAGGCCCAGCTCGGGACGGCTGAGTGCATACTGACCATCGACCCAGCGCGTGAAGCCATTGCCGACGAAGGGTGAATCGATCCGGTTGAAGAAGTGCTCGTGCTCTTCGTCTGATGTCGAGATCAGCGAGGCGGCGAACCGAGGGCTCTGGGTGTTGAACAGGTCGATGGCTTCGTCGAGCGACGCCACCACCTTCAGGGTGACCTCCGGGCTCTGCTCCCACTCCCATTCGACGCCGAGAAGGTCGGTTGAGATCAGCTCGGCCTGGGGCTCATCCACTGCCCCTTGCGCTCGAGCGATGGGGACGCTCCGGGAGAACCAGTCGGCCGGCACGGCGGACTCGCTTCCCTCCGCGACATGGAGCTTGGGGCTCGTGCCCAGCCGCGCACCTGACTCGAGCAGCGCCTCGAGAAACACCGGGACGAGGTCCTCGACCCGGTCTGAGGTGACGCACAGGGTGTCGAGGGTGTTGCACACCTTGCGATCGAGCGAGTGGTAGACAGCCCGGGAGAGGACGTTGGGATCTGCCGCCGGGCCGGCCACGATCCAAGCGCCGCCCGTTCCGTGGAGGCTGACAGGGATGCCGGCCTGGCGTGCCACCGAGCCGAGCTGTGAAACTGCCGCTCCCGAGCCGCGAGCCACGGCGAGGGCAAGCCCAGGATGCGAGAACATCGCCCACCCCGCAGATCTCGCCGCCGACGCCACCAGAGACACCGCCCCGTCGGGCAATCCGGCCGAAGCGAGAGCGGGATCGAGGGCGTGCTCGACGATGGCCTCGGCGGTTCCGAGTGCATCGGACCCGATGCGGAACACCACGGTGTTGCCGGCGCGGAGCACCCCGGTTGCGTCAGCAAAGACGTTGGGGCGACCTTCGAAAACGAAACCGACCGGACCGAGACCAGCCATCAGCAAGTCGACGGACCATCCTTCATGGGTGATCTGCTCGATGCTCCGGTTCCGCACCGAATCCGCCTTCGCCCACCCGCGCAGTCCGTCGATCATGTCGGATCGCATCTTCTGACTGAGCACGAGTCGCGTCACAGAACGACCCACGCTCGGGCCCTCTCGACGTCTTGGGCGTTGGCCTGGGCGATCGGAGCGAAGAGGGCATCGTCGGCGAGGCGATCGGCGAAGGCGTGATAGAAACCGGTGATCTGGTCGTCGGTGACGCCGCCCATCGCCGAAAAGGCGAACGCGGCACGGTCGACCGCGCCGGTCGCCAGGTCCCACACATCGGCAGGGATGTGGAGGAGAGCGCCCGTGTCCTGGACGATGACGAGTCGGTCGCCGGCGACGAAGGCGGCGGCCAGTTCATCGGGAATGGTGGTTACACGGTTTCCGCCGAACACCACGGGGGTGCCCGGTTGCAGTTCGATGAGTTTTTCCACGCCCCAACTGTATCGGATCCCTCCCGGAGACGGACAACCGGCGGCGGTATCGTTCGACCAGGAGGGAGGAGCGACATGACATCCATCCGTGAGGCGAGAACCTCTGACTTCGGACGTATCAATGCCATCTACAACTGGACGATCGTGGACAACCACGTGTCCTTCGACACGACACCCTTTGATCCTGCCGCGTGTCGAGCATGGTGGCAGGCGCGTGATCCTGAGCTCTCGTGCTTGGTCGGCGAGACCGACGGCACGGTGGTCGGCGTGGCCTACTCGAGTTGGTACCGGGCCAAGCCGGCCTACCGCTCCACCATGGAGACCACCGTCGTCGTCGACCAAGATCATCTTGGTGCAGGGGCGGGAACAGCGCTGTTGTCTGCCCTGTTGGATCGGATCACCGATCAGGGCGTTCACCGGGCGATCGCCATCGTCGCTCTCCCCAACGTGGCCTCGGTGGCGCTGCACCACAAGCTCGGTTACCGGACCGCCGGGGTGCTCACCGAGGCCGGTTTCAAGCTCGGCCGGTATTGGGACACCATGCTGCTGGAGAAACCCCTCTCCGCCTAGATGCGGTCAAGTGGACGCACAGGGTGAGAAGACGATTCGCAGCGCGATCGCGCCGGCGAACTCGGTACGTTTGATGGTGGCAGGACTCCCTGCCGATGGCTCGGACGAGTCATGTTGGAAGGAGGAATTCTCATGTCACACCCATTCCGCGGGGCTCGTCGCCCCGCCCTCCGTCTCTCTTGGGTGCTCGCCGCCGTCTTGGTGGGCGCCACTTTGGTGCCGGGCACCGCACTTGCCGACGATCCACCATTCCAGACCTCGGAAGACCCGTACATCACCCTTGCCGTACCTGGTCAGGTGACGGCCATCCTCAGCAGTGGCGAGTCCATCGGTGACTTCACGTTCCAGGGACTGCCCGACGGCATCGGGATCGCTCCAGGGCCGCGCCGGGGGACCGCCACGGTGCTCGTCGCCCATGAGGAGACCACGATTCCGTTCTTTGGGTCCGCGGACTTCCAGAATGCCTCGGTCTCCCGACTCGTGATCGACACGACCACCAACGAGGTGCTGGACGCTTCGGTGGCGGTCTCACCCGACGAGAACTACTTGCGCTTCTGCTCGGCG
The DNA here is from genome assembly GCA_963752075.1 of uncultured Acidimicrobiia bacterium. GTDB lineage: Bacteria > Actinomycetota > Acidimicrobiia > Spongiisociales > JAENVV01 > CBDUEV01. Next base: position 180,880 of record CAVVWO010000002.1, on the reverse strand, counting down.
GCGATGGCGGGTCCCGACGAGGGCTTCGACAGGTACATCTTCTTCACGGGCGAAGAGACCGACGACTGGATCAACCGTGATACGGGACATGGCATCTCCAACCCCGATTGGCAAGCGCTCGATCCGAAGCCTGAGGGCTACGAGCAGGCGGGCCTCGTCGTGGCGCACGATGTCGCCTCAGGACAGACGCGAGCCCTCTACGGGATGGGCCGGCTCAATCACGAGAACACTGTCGCGGTCCCGGGAGGCTGGAACCGGACCGTGATGCTCACCACGGACGACACGTTCAACGGCCCGAGCGCCCAGCTCTTCATGTATCTCGCCAACAGGCCCCGCAACGTCTGGGAGGACAAGGGCACCCTGTGGGCGTTCCAGGTGACCGGCACCCAGGACGGGCGGGTTCGGCCATTCGACTCGTTCAACGGCGCCAACGACTACCTCGACCTTCATCCGGGTGACGATTGGACCGGCCGCTTCATCCGGGTGCCGCCCGGGGTGGCGTTGGGGGATCAGAGTGTCCTCGAAGAGTGGTCGAACGACAACAACGTCTTCCAGTTCATCCGACTCGAGGACATTGCCTACGACAAGAACCATCCGCGCACGGTATATGTCGCCGACACCGGCCGGAGTCGAGTCGTTCCCGATCCCGTCACCGGCCGCGCCATGCGGGGTCCGAGCGGCACCGTCGGCCTGGCAGACAATGGATCGGTGTTCAAGATGGTGTTGAACGCCGCCAACCCGAAAGTCGTAGACAGTTTTTCGGTGTTGGCCCAGGGCGATGACCCGTTCGGCGCCGACTACGTCCCGTTCGTGAGTCCCGACAACCTCGACACCAGTGCCAACAGCTTGATGGTGCAAGAGGACACCGACGAGGCCGCTATCTGGCACCATGATTTCGCCAGTGGCAACTGGGCGGTGGCGGCGACGGTCAACGATCCGGATGGAGAGTCGAGCGGCATCGTGGATGCCTCCAAGTGGTTCGGTGAGGGCTCGTGGCTGGTCGATGTCCAGGGCCACGGCCGCAACGTGGTCGAGTTCACCGACGAAGACGGCATTTTGCGGAAGTTGGAGTCCGGTCAGCTCATGCTGATGACCATCCCCGGTTCCTGATCTTGGATTGGGTCGGGGCCGGTAGACCGGCCCCGACCCGGTTCACGACAGTGCCGTTACAGCTGCTGGATGGCGGCGACGGCAGCAGGATTCTCCAAGCTGGAGAGGTCCCCGGGATCCCTGCCAAGCGCCCTCGCTTTGATCACGCGCCGCATGATCTTGGCTGATCGAGTGCGTGGAAGGTCGTCTACGAATCGAATCGCTTTTGGCCGGAACGGCTTGCCGAGATGCCCTGCCACCTGGTCGGCGAGCAGCTCAGCGAGCTGATCGTTGGCAAGCGAGCGCGCCGCCAGCACCACGAATACGACGATGGCCTCGCCTTTGATGTCGTCTGGCACGCCGATGGCCGAGGCCATCACGACATCGGGGTGCGCCACGAGAACACTCTCGACCTCTGCGGGGCCAAGGCGCTTTCCCCCGATGTTGAGTGTCTCGTCGGAACGGCCGTGCAGATACCAGAATCCGTCGTCGTCGACCGTGGCCCAGTCGCCGTGCACCCAGATATCTGTCCATCGATCCCAGTAGGTGGCGAGGTACCGTTGCCGATCTTTCCAGAACCCTCTCGTGATCCCCGGCCATGAGTCCTTGACGACCAGTTCACCAACCGAGCCCCGCACGGACTGGCCATCCTGATCGAAAACATCGACCGGGACGCCGAGCGCCGGGCCACCCAAGGAAGTCGGCTTGATGCCCTGGAGCAGGTTGACCGAAAGAAGGCACGCACCGATTTCAGTGCCTCCAGAGATGTTGATGATGGGAACCTCTTCGCAACCGACATCCTTGAACAACCACCACCATGGGTCCGGATTCCATGGCTCACCGGTACTGGCGAAACACTTGAGCGAGCTGAGGTCGCGGCGTTTCGGGATGGCCGCTCCCTGAGCTTGGATGGACCGAACGAAGGTGGGGGAGAGGCCGAGTGCCGTGATGCGGTGGCGTTCGACCAGGTCCCACACGCGACCGGCATCCGGGGTATCCGGAGCGCCGTCAAAGGTGATGACCGTGGCGCCGTTGCCGAGGCCGGCGATGACGGTCCATTGCCCCATCACCCAACCCATGTCGGTCAACCAGAGGTGACGGTCGCCGGGTTGGATGTCCAACTGGAAAGCCCCCTCCTGAACGATTTTGACGGTCAACCCGCCGTGGACGTGGACGATGCCCTTCGGAGGTCCCGTGGTCCCGGAGGTGTAGGTCAGCAGCACCGGGTCCTCGGCGTTGGTTTCCACCGCCGAGATCGGAGAGGCCTTCTCGACGAGGGGCTCGAACCACCGATCTCGAGTATCGGTCCAGGGAAGATCCGGATCCGGTGTCGGAGCGGTCCGCACCACGAGGACCGCCGGCCTCACCTCCGTCAGTTCCATCGCCTCATCCGCGGTGGCCTTCAACGGGACGATCCGCCCATGGCGCTCGACACCGTCGCCGACTACTGCCACGACGGGTTCGGCCGAGGTGAGTCGAGCTGCGAAAGCATCAGGCCCAAACCCAGAGAAGACCGGAACGAAGATCGCACCGACACGGGCGATGGCCAACATGAACATCACAGCCGCCTGACCGAGAGGAAGGAACACCACTACCCGGTCGCCCCGGCCGACTCCGAGGGCTCTCCAGGACGCTCGCCGTGCGCCCGATCCGGTCCTTCAGTTCGCCGAACGTGAGGGTGGTGATGTCGCCGCGCTCGTTCTCGGAAACGAGGGCCGGTTGGTCCGGATTCACTGCCGCCCAGCGGTCGACACAGACCTCGGAGAGATTGAGCGCTCCGTCAGGGAACCATGTCGTCCACTGCGGTCCCTCGGAACGATCGGCCACGACCGTGTACGGACGCTGAAACGGTATCCCGAGGAACCGCACCGTGGCGTCCCAGAACCAGTCCGGGTCGGATACGGAACGGCCGACCAATGACGGGTAGGTGGCAATGCCCTCGGCCTCCATGAACCGCGCCGTGACGGTTTCTGCAGCCCGTTCCTCGTCAGCCCGCCAGACGATGTCGGTGGAGTCGATCGGGTTCGGTGGGACGTCTGCCATGGCGAGGTGTCCGTCCGACGTCAGTCGGGGACCAGGTATCCGGCTTCGATCAATCCATCGATCGCCGCGCTCGGATTCGACAACTCGATGGCCGTCAGCTCCGTCCAGCGGAGGTGCCCCAGCTCGTCTCTCCCGGCTGTGCGTTCATCGATCTGGAGGGCGCGATCGGTGAGTGAGAAGACGGCCGGATTGGTTTCTCGGAGGATGAGTTCGATCTCCGCTCGATCGGAACCGAACGCATAGGCGGCGAGCACATTCAAGATGCCGGGACCAGCCGAGGAGGTGATCGGGTGGCTCGGGCCGCCTCGCAGCCGGGTACGGATCCTTGCATCCTGCGCCTCGGCGATGAAAGCCGCCAGAAGAGGGATCAAGTGCGGTGTCCCCGGATCCACGACGGCGGCCGCGCGCAGGCGCGGGCCGGCGGAATCCAACTCGGCAATCAGCGATTCCAGAGACGTGAGGACGTTCCGCTCGTCGAAGAGCTCGACGGCGAAATACACCGGTATGTCAGCGGTCGCCATCATGGCGATATTCAGCCCGTGCCGAAGTCCGGCACCCATCGGGAGTCGGGTATCGAAGTGCCGGATCTTTGCCTTCGTGCGTAGTCCGAACATCTGGGCGGTGGCGACGCCGGCGCGGGTGGCCGCCACCCATTCGGGGTCGGGGAAATCGAGAGAGATCGCCACTGGCCAGATCCCCACGTCGTCTCCGGCGTACGTGACGTACTCGTCCAGGCGATTCACCGAGACCGAGAACGGACCGACGGCCCAAGAAAGGTCTCCCTGCCAAAGCCGGCGATAGCCGTCCACAGCTGAAGACAGCGGGAATACCGCATCGGTAGCGGCCCCGTACTCGAAGAGCCGAAACAGTGCCGCAGAGCGGGCATCGGTGGGGGTTTCCATGATCGGAACCCTACCCAAGAGTTCTCAGATTGGTGGGACCTATCACATGAACTCGACCATCACTTCTGACAAAGTCTTTCTGGTCAGATCGGGCACAGCGCAATCGTCAGCTGGGTGGCCGATGGGGAACAGGGCGAATGGCCGCTCGTTCTCCGGGCGCTCGAGCACCCGAGAAAGGAACGCCATGGGCGATGGAGTATGGGAAAGGGTGACCAGGCCTGCATGATGGATAGCGGCGACGAACAGGCCGGCCGCCATCCCGACGCTCTCCTTCACATAGAAGTGCTTGATCCGACTGCCATCGGAGCTGAGCCCATAACGCTGTTCGAACAGAACCACGATCCACGGAGCGACTTCGAGAAACGGTTTCCGCCAGTCGGTGCCGAGCGGCGCCAGAGCGTCTCGCCAGTCGGGCGGAATGCGGCCGCCGTCGTAGTTCTGGCGTTCCTCGGCCTCGGCCGCCTCCCGAATCTTGGCTTTGATGGCTGGATTCCCGACCACGACGAAGGTCCAGGGCTGCCGGTGGGCTCCTGACGGAGCCGTCGATGCCGTGCGGATGGCGAGGTCCACCACCGAGCGGGGAACCGGAGCGTCGGAGAACCTCCGCACCGAACGCCGGGAGTTCATCTCCGCGAAGAATTCTGCCGCCCGGCGTTCCATCTGGGCATCTTCCAGCTTCTCGGGCCGGTAGGGGATGAAGGGGTGACGGGGAGGGTCTGGTGACGAACTCATTCCAGGAACCCTATCGGAGCGGCGGGGAGGAGCGCTCCTGGAGGACTCGACGGGTCGAGGCGATATCCTCGGGAGCGGCTCGTGCCGGCGCGCCAGTAGGCGTATCCGGTTGGCAAGAAGAACACCTGGAAGAGTGCCAGGCCGATGACGTAGTTGCGAGGCTCGTCGAACCATCCGAGCAGGCTGGCGGCAGCCACGCCTGTCAGGAAGTTGCCCGCTCCCCGTCCGATTCCGTTCGCCAGGTTGGCGACTCCGAACACCGTGCCCCGATGCTCGGGCAAGTTCACGTCGGCGATCAAGGCGAACCAGTTGGGCGAGTCCGCCGAGGTCGGCACGAGCGCGACGATCGACATGCCGAAAGCGAGCGCCACCCAAGGGTTGGTCACGAGGCTGGCGACGACCTCGCCGGCGAGCGAGCCGGTCGTGCCGCCGGCCGAGATGGGGGTTATGTTCAGCCCGCGCAAGGGCACGAAGAAGAAGGCCAAGAAGAAGGGCACTGCACCCAGAATCCCGATCATCGAGAGGTACGCTCGACCTCTAGGGTTGCGAGCCTGCCACCGGTCCCCGAGGTGTCCTGCCACGATCGAGGAGACTGCTGCAACCTGGAAGATGGCCGCAAACAAGCCCCCCACGCGGGTAGCCGTGGCAATGTCGTAGCCCTCCGCAGCCACTTTTGATTGATACAGCAGAGGGACCCACACCAGCGAGCCATATGCCACCTGAGCGGTCAGACCCTGGAGAATCAGCCAGACGTTGGACTCCTTCCTGAGCAGGCCGGGGAGTTGGGAGCGGTCGATCAGGTACTCGTCGCCGCCGGGGGAAGCGAACGGCTCGGACCTTCCTCGCTCAGGGTCGTAGGTGGTCAGGTAGAGGCCGGCAAACAGGATGCCTGCCCCGGCCAACCACACGAAGGGCACCTGCCAGCGCTCTGCTCCCAGCTGGCTGGCCATCAGCCCTCCGACGACACCGCCGGCGCCTTGGGAGAGCCCCCAGAAGCTCATGGCCAGGCCCCTTCGGGTTGGCCGGATGAAGTCGGAGACGACGGAGAAACCCACGGAGGCGATAGAGCCCAACCCGACGCCGGTCACCGACTGCCACCACCAGAGCGTCCCCAGCGAGTCGGCCGTGCCGCTCAACGCGGTGCCGACCGCCCAGATCATTGTGCCGTACAGGAGTAGGCGTTTGCGGCTCGATCGATCTCCCCAATAGCCCCAGGCCACTGCGGTGATTGCGGTGATGAGAATGACCGAGGCGGTGACCACCCCCAGCGACGATTTGGCGACACCCAAGCCCTCGGCCACGGGAAGCAACATGTTCGGGAGCAGCAACATGGCTGCGTTGTCGAGCGACGCCAAGACCACGAAGACAACGACCGTGTAGACGATGTGGGACGCGAACCCCACCACGGTGGGCGGCTGGTCATGGCCGTCATTCTCGTCGAGCGGTTCGGTGGGCGCCGAAAATCAGCGCGGACGACCAGCGGAGTCGGGAATGACACCCCGATGCACGAGCGCAAGAGAGACCATCGTCATCCATGCCGGAGCAACGCCGACGATCCCGGGCTGACCGGCCACCGCAGCCGCGGCCAAGAGACCGACCAGGACGACGCGCCGTGCACTGGCCAGGCGGCGTGGGTCGAGCGGTTCTCTCGTGGTGTCGGCCAGCGACGACAGCGAGGGCCGAGAGCGGGTCGACATCGCCGCCACGAACCCGACTACGAGCAGGGCCCAGGCTCCCTGCGTCGGCGGTGACCACACGTCCAAGCCCGTCGAGACCGCCGCGGCCGTGGCACCGCCCGCGATCAAAGCGGCCACCAACCTGGCGAACCGGGCGTGCTCTCCAGGAAGCTGCCTATCGCGAGCCAGCGCGAACGCCAGCACCAGGGCAATCCCCCAGCCGCCGGGGCGGGTGCCCAGGAAGACACCGAGGCCGAGAAGGCCGGCCAGGTCGAGAAGCCGCGGTGGGTGTCCCGTCGGCCGAAGCAGGACACGGCCGATGAACAGGATGCCTGCCATCATCAGCAGATTGGGCGATCCCAACCACAACGTTGTGGCGATGGTGGCGAGCCCGGCAACGAAGGCGGTGACGGGAGCGTCGGGGTCGAGTTCCCGGCCGAGCGCCCAGGCCAGGAAGGTTCCGGCTCCCGCCGCCAGCGCCGCGCTGCCGATCTCGGCTGTGAAACCCTGACCGTCGAGAGCTACGGCCGCCGCGAGGACGGCGGCCACGATGGCCAGTCCCACCGCTTGGCGGTTGGAGGCATGGCGAAGGTCGATTGGGCGGCCAAGGGCGGTGATGTGATGCACGGACGGAAACCTACCTTCGGTACGCTGGGTTTCGTGAATTCAGCCGACGCCAGCCGGAGAGCCGCGCACATCGAGCGTGTCCACGCTGAGGCGCTCCGACGAGATGACGATGCCTACCTCGATCCGTTCAGCGGCTTGCTCGTGTTCACGTCGGAATTCCTCGCCAAGAGAGGCGCATGTTGCGTCAGTGCCTGCCGGCACTGTCCCTACGGATAAACGAGGATCAGTCCCGGAAATTGATGTATTGCAGAGGGATCGGAAGGTCCAGTGACTTAACGTGTGCGATGACCGCTTGGAGTTCATCCCGTTTCTTGGCGCTCACCCTGAGCTGATCACCTTGAATCTGGACCTGGACCTTCAGCTTCAGGTCGCGGATGTGCTTGTTGAGTTCTTTGGCGGTGCCCTGCGGGATCCCTGATGCCAGCTGGAAGACCGCTCGGACCCGGCCACCCGCGGCCGGCTTGGGCTCTCCGCCGATGAGCGACTTGAGGTCGACTCCTCGTCGAACGAACTTGGATTGGAGGACATCGATCGCGGCATCCAGTCGGCCCTCGGAGGCCGACTCCACCGTCAGCCCGTCTTCGGCGAGAGCGATGGTGGTGTCCGTCCCGCGGAAGTCGTACCGGGTCGTCGTCTCTCGAAGGGCCTGGTCGATGGCGTTTTTCACTTCTTGCATGTCGATTTCCGAGACCACGTCAAATGAAGGCATGGGCGCGACGATATCAGACCTTCATCGCTTCAGAGGTAGACGCCCGGGTACTGGTGTTCAGATGCGTTTCCACCTTCCAGTGCCCGCCGCTGGATGTCCTGCAACTGGGCTTGGGTGGCGAGCTGTTGGCTCATCAGGCTCGCCTGGATCCCGTGAAACAGCCCTTCCAGCCAACCGACCAGCTGAGCTTGGGCGACCCTCAGCTCTGATTCTGTCGGTGTGTCCGAGGTGAGGGGTAGGAAGATGTCGTTGAACTCTTGGCGAAGGTCGTCTGACAGGATGTCGGCCAACTCGGCGAGCGTGCGCTCGTGAACGTCGAGCAATCGACGGCGGCCCGCCGGGTCGAGTGGCGCTTGACGAACCTCTTCGAGCATGGCGCGGGTCATCGATGCAATTCGGATGATCTTGGTCGGGTGCGATACCGAGTTGCCTGGTAGATCCGGCGCGGCGGCATCGTCGGTTGCCTCTTCTGCCTGCTCGATCGCGTCCGGGCGAATTGCCTGCGGATCGTTGGTATCGCTCATGACGTCACCCTAGTGGCGCCCGCCACTTTCGCTCCCTGGTTCGTGATCGAGAGAGCACCCAACCGGCGATCAGCGGAGGCCGCGTTGGAGTTTCTCGGCCAATACGCGGAGGAGGAAGTCCTCGTCGGATCGGGGGGCATCGGTGATGAGTATCCGGTCCTTGATCTGGAGGGCGAGTCGGGCGGCCACCCGAGCCTGGGTCGGTTCATCGAGTTCGGGGCGACGCTCGAAATACCTCCGGATGGCGATCACCTCAGCCTCGCTGATCGCCGAGACGTCCCAGCTCCTGTCGACAGGCAGGTCGACAGAGGCCAGGTACCGGAGGTCCGAGCGGGGTCGAGCTTCCCGTATCACCAGCGTCCCGGCAACCACGTCGCCGATCCTCTGGTTCAGGCTCGTCGCCAAGATGGACGCAAGGCCGGCCACGTAGAAGCCGGGGAGCAGGTCGACGATCCGAAACAGGTTTCGGAGCGCGGCCGTTGTCAGCGAGACGGGCTGCCCACCGGTTGTGACCACCCTGAGGCCGACGGCTGCCTTCCCGGGGGTCTTCCCGGAGCCGAACCGCTCGAACACGGTCGGATAACCGAGGAAGACCAGAGCCAGCCAGAGAAACTGGGTGGCGATGATCACGAGCTCCGAGTCTGGGCCAATGCTCAGGGCGGCCAGGCTGAAGAGACCCGAGCCCACCAGAAACACCATGCCTTGGATGAGCGCGTCGACCGTGGTGGCCATGATCCGGGACCCCGCGCCGGCCAAGGTGAGTTCCAACGCAACTCCCTCCGGTGTGGCGATTCGTACCCGGTCGTCGAGCTGCATGAGGGGGAATCTATCTCCGATGTGCTGCGAATACGAGTGCTTCGGCGGCTCGCACTCGCACCAACAAACTCTTCATCTCGTTAGTGTTCGTGCCGATCACTACCGAAGACCATGGATTCCGATTGAAGACCCGACTCGCCGCGATCGGTGCTGCCCTGATCATCCTCGCCCTGACCGGGGTGTTGGATGGCTTCTCGCGCCAAGTCCACGAAGCCGACGTGCGAGCCGCGGTGTCGGTCGAAGCCGAGTCCCTCGCCCGAAACCTCATCGACACGGTTGCCCGAGAGACGTCCGCAGTCGATGCTCTCGTTGCCTTCGTGGCTGTGAGCGCGCCGGACGGGACCCACACCGAAGACGAGTTCCCTCGGTTCGCAGAGGCGCTCCAGGAACAGGGATCCACGATCCGGTCGATCCAGCTGGCGCCCGATTCGATCCTCCGATTCGTTCACCCGCTCGAGGGCAATGAGGCGGCGGTGGGGCTCGACCTCATGGCCGATCCGGACCGGCGGGCACTGCTGGAGCCGGTGATCCTTTCGGGAGAAACGGTGATCCAGGGGCCGGTCGAGCTCGTCCAGGGTGGTCTCGGGCTCATCGTGCGGTCGCCCGTGTACAACCCGGATGGAACGTTCTGGGGGTTCACGGCCGTCGTCCTCGACTGGCCGGCGGTTGTGGCTCTCACCGAGTTCGAAGCCGCGTCCGACATGGTGCTGGCGGGGGCTCGCCTGCCGGGTTCCGACGAGATGATCGCAGGTGACCCTGAAGCATTCGACGGCGATCCTCTCCTTCGCAACGTCCAGGTGGGTGCGACTGACACGACCTGGGAGCTGGCGGTCCGACCGATCGGCGGTTGGCCCACCTCGGCACGCACCACGTTGCCGTTGTGGCTGGGGGGCCTCCTGGCGGCGGGGATGACCGGGTGGGTCACCTTCAACCTGCTCCGGCGTCCAGAGCTGCTGGCTCGAGAACGAGGTCGGGCCCTCCGCGACCTGGCCCTCGCCGAAGCGCGGCACCAGGTGACGTTCGAACATGCCGGCGTTGGGATCGTCATCATCGACTCTGCGGGACGGGTGGTCACGGCAAACCCATCGCTCGCCGAGATCGCCGGGTTGGGAGACCCGCAACAATTGACCGGCCGAGCAGCTCTCGAACTGGTTCATCCCGACGAGCGGGCAGACTTCGAGGCCCGCGTGGAAACGCTCGGCCAAGGCGAGCGGGTTGTCGAGGAGGAGATCCGCATCAACAGCAAGGGCGTCCAGCGCTGGTGCCGGGTTCGATTCACGATGATTGCCGACGAGGCATCCGGCGAGCAGCTGTATATCGGCATCGTCGAAGATATCACCGACCGTCGGATCGCCGAACAGGCGCTGGCCCAAAGCGAGATCCGATTTCGCCAGCTGTTCGAGCTGGCTCCGATCGCCATCCAACGTGAGGATTACTCGGAGGCCGTGCAGAGGATGGAAGAGCTGCGGGCAGAGGGGGTGACCGACCTCAGATCTCATCTCACCGCGGATCCCCGCAACCTCACCGATCTCCTCTCGAAGGTGAGGATCATCGATGCCAACCCGGCAGCCGATGCCCTGCAGAGCCACCTGGGCACCGAGACCGGGGAGATGACCTTGATGGATCGATATACCGAGGAAGCCGCGGACACCTTTGTCGATACCTTGACGGCGATCTGGGAGCGGAGGTCATCGGCCGGGATGGTGGTGCGCACCCGAGCGGCCGACGGCTCGCCCCGCCACCTCGACCTCCGCTGGCAGGCCCCCGACTTCGATGGTCGGCCCGATTATTCGGGCGTGATCCTGACCATCGCAGATGTGACAGAACTCAAGGAGATAGGCCACAAGCTCCAGGAACTCATCGCTTCGAAGGATCGTTTTGTGGCGTCCGTGGCCCACGAATTGCGGACCCCGCTGACCGCGGTAGTCGGCTTTGCGCAGGAACTGAATTCGGACTCTGTCAACTACAGCCCGGAAGAAAGGAGAGAGTTCCAGGAGTTGATCGCCTTCCATAGCTCGGACCTCTCCCACATCATCGAGGATCTCCTCGTCTGGGCACGCGGCGACATCGACGAGGTCAAGGTCACGGCGGAGCGCTTCGATCTGGGGCGAGGCGTCCGTCACAGCCTCCACCTGGTCCCTGGCAAGGGTCTGGTGGTCGACGAGCCCGACGGACGAGTGGATGCCATCGGCGATCCTGCCAGGGTCCGCCAGATCGTTCGCAACCTGGCCACGAACGCCGTCCGGTATGGCGGCGCTGATGTGGAAGTCAGCGTCAGGCGATCAGATGGCTACGCCATCATCGAGGTGAGTGACGATGGACTGGAGATTCCAGCAGATCGAGCGAGTCGGATCTTTGAGCCGTACGAACGAGCCGATAGCCGGCCCACCAAGCCAGGGTCGATCGGTTTGGGTCTCACGGTGTCCCGTGCGCTGGCCAGGCTGCAAGGAGGCGACGTGGTGTTCTTCCGAGCCGAGGAGCGCAACGTCTTTCGGGTCACGCTGCCGGCCGCCGACGCCGATCATCCCGCCCTCGTCTCCTAAGGGGTCGTGCATCGGCCTGGCCACAGTTATGTTGAGATCCCCCGAGGGCGAGCGCGGTTATTCCCCACAGGGGGTGGGGGCTCACCGAGGACCATCGAGAACGAGACGATGAATCTGTTTCGCTTTGAACAAGAACGCCAACGGGAATGGGTCGAACTCGAGGACCTCGTTCACCTCGCCGGCTCCCGGCTCGAATCCTTGGGCGCCGACCGGGTTCGAAGGCTCGCCAAGCTCTACCGACGAGCCACGGCAGATCTTGCCTACGCACGCCAACACTTCTCCTACGACCCGATTGTCGATCGATTGGAAGCCATGGTCGGGGGAGCCCGGGCTCTGGTATACGAGCGCCCCGATCGCACGAGGACGGTTTGGGGGTATCTCTCGACCGGCTACTGGCAGGCCCTCCGAGACCGGCACACCATGCTGCGTTTGACGCTCGCCGTCTTCGGGGCGGCCGTGGTGGTGGGGATGGCCGTGGCGGTGACCAACCCGTCCGGAACGCTCGACGCCATGCCGGAGGGATTTCGGTGGGTGACCGAGGCGGAGAACACCGACATCGAAGCGAGCGCGGCCGGGCTGGCCGGGTTCTCTGTATTCGTGATGACGAACAACATCCTGGTGACGATGGCTGCTTTCGCGATGGGGGTGGCCTGGGGGATCGGCACGCTCTATTCCATGGCCTACAACGGGTTCATCTTTGGTGCCCTGGGCACTCTGGCTGTGAACGCCGGCAACGGCGACGTGTTCGTGGCGGCGGTGGCCGGCCACGGCATCCTGGAGTTGTCTTGCGTCTTCATCGGCGGCACGGCTGGATTCAGTCTGGGCCGTTCCCTCCTCCGGCCGGGGAACCTGGGCAGAGGCGAATCTCTTCGGGCTGAAGGCTTGGAAGCATTCCGCCTGGCGCTGGGGACGGCCCCCTGGTTGGTGTTGGCGGGTGTTCTCGAAGGTTTCCTGAGCCGAATCGGCCTCGGGTACCGACCCACGTTGGTGGTCGGCGTCATTGTCGGTGTCGCGTTCTGGGGGCTCTATTTCTGGCGAGGCCGCATCCCAGTGGGATCGACGGCACCATCCTGGGCGGAGGCGAACACCGTCACAGCCGTGCCCGTGCTTTCGCCCGGAGATAGGCACCGACGCATTGAGCGCTGAGTTGGTCGACACGGGACTCGACCACCACCGCCCCGAGGTGTCGGAGGCGTTTGGTGACCAACGACCGTTCCGTCAGCACATCGAGTGCCGCGACCGCTCGGAAGACATCCTCGACGCCGTCCGGCGATCGCACCACCAGGTCTTCGAGTTCCTGATCGAGAGCGGACGCCACGGTCACGACATGGCGCCGGGCCAGCACGGGGATAGCTGCCAGGAGTGAGCGAGCTGCAGCTTCATTGATTATGTCCGTCAACACCAGGACAAAAGCGCGCTTGGTCGTTGCCACGGCCTGGAAGCCGATTTCGTAGTTGCTCTCGTTGTCTGATGGCTCCAGGTCGAAGATCGTTCGCACGACGGCATCGCCTCCCGCTCGCGCGGGTTTCAGGCGCCTGAGAAGGCCGGAGTCGAATGCGATCACCCCGGCCCGGTCTCCCATTTCGTCTGCGACGAGCGCCACGGTGGTGGCGGCGTCGATGGCTGCGTCCATCCGGGTTCGATGGTCGATGGGGGCGGCCATCAAACGTCCGGCATCGAGCAGGATGATCACGTCGCGATCCTGCTCGACTCGATATTGGTTGCTCATGGGTCGCCCCACGCGAGCGGTCGCTCGCCAGTTGACCTGGCGGATGTCGTCGTCCGGTGAGTAGTCCCTGATCGACTCGAACTCGGTACCGAGACCCAAGGGGCCACGCGTGCGGCGCCCTTCCTCGATGAACTTCCCCTTTCGAACCGCCTGGACTATTCGGTGGGCGGCCGGCATGTCCGGATAGACCAGGATCTCGGTGGCGTCACCGGGTCGGTGGTGGGCAGCTCCCAGCCCGAGGGCACCAGTGGTTCGGGTGGCCATGGCCGGCAAGAGGTGTTTCCCCCGTCGCAGGGGAGTGATGGTGGCGTCCAGCCCACCGTCGCCCTCTTGCGGTGAGATGCTCACGTCGGGGTTGGCCGGCTGGCGAACGCGGATGGAGCCTCGGCTACCCGAGGCGCTCACACTGAGCGGAGCTGACACTCCTCGAGAGGATCCTCGGAACGGAGCGATCGACGCTTGGGGATTGGCGCACCATTGCCATGTCCACCACCACGACCACGGCGCCCGCCAGAAACACCACCAACGCCACCCGCAGCGGGAGGACGAGAGGCGCCAGAGCCAGGCAACCGGCGAGGAGAGCCGCCCGCATCGTCGGGGTCATCGACGGACTGCCTCGGGGGAGGGCATGACGTCAGCGAGGGACCGGCACCGAGGCGATGGCCGCCCGCACGGCGTCGTCCGGTCGGTACTGGTCGAGTTCGGCTTCGGGCCGGAGCAGAATGCGGTGACGGAGAACGGCTGGGGCGACCCTGACAATGTCGTCCGGGGTGACGAAATCTCGCCCGACCATCCGAGCGGCTGCTCGCGATGCCGCCAGGAGATGCACCGCAGCCCTCGGGCTCGCCCCCAGTTCAACCGCGGGGAGTTCCCGGGTCTTCCGGACCAGATCGCTGACGTAGGCGATCACCTCGTCGGTGGCGGTCGTGGCGTCGACCATCTCTCTCAACCCCAGGATCTCCGCAGTGGTGGTGATCGACTGGACGTCATCGAGAGTGGCGGGATTGACTCCCGTCCTGGCCAGGTGGAGCATCGCCCGTTCCTCGGCCTCGGTCGGGTACCCGAAGTCGACCTTGACGAGGAAGCGGTCCAGCTGGGCCTCGGGCAATGGGTAGGTGCCTTCGTATTCGATGGGGTTTTGGGTGGCCACCACCATGAATGGGTTCGGAAGCGGATGGCTCACCCCGTCAACGGTGACCTGTTGCTCGGCCATCGCTTCCAGCAACGCCGCCTGGGTCTTGGGAGGAGTCCGATTGATCTCGTCAGCCAGGAGCATGTTGGTGAAGACCGGGCCCCGTCGAAACTCGAGCTGGCCGGCTGCCAGCGTCATGGTCCCGGTCAGGTCCGAGGGAAGCATGTCAGGAGTGAACTGTGCCCGAGTGAAGTCGATTCCGAGCGCATTGGCGACGGCGTTGGCGACCAGGGTCTTGGCCGTGCCCGGGACACCTTCGAGGAGGACGTGGCCGGCCACGGCCAAAGCGACCAGCATCAGGTCGATCGCGGCTGTTTGGCCGACGACCACCTTGGCGACCTCTCGGTGGAGCCGGTCTCTGATCTCGTTCACGGGTGTCCCTCCTCTGAACTCCGGCTCGGCACGATAGCGAGCGCATGATCCACCGGCGTCCCGGAGCCGGTCCGGCGACTCAAGGCCGATATCACTCTCGCCACCGCCATGGCGTCCTCTTGGTTCTCGGCCGGCCGAAGCAAGGCTTGGAGGTCGCTCCCAGAGATCCCCAGCGCTACTCCGGCTGACATGATGTCTTCTGGAGAGGCATCCGCGCCGAGACCTGTCTTCGTGAGGAGGCGGCGGAGGGTTTCGAGCCGCAACGGCTCCGTGGCTTCTGTGAGATCGGTGCGGCCCAGGGTGGTGGCTAAAGACTCGATGAACCACCGACGGGGCGGCGGAAGCCGGCGCGTGGCCCGCTCGGGTGGTCCGAGCCGGCGGCCGGCCGCGATCAGAAAGACCACAGTGGCGGCCGCCAACAGGTACAGCGTCCATCGCCATGAACGCGGGAGGAGGGGCTCCGTGACGAGGTCGTCGATGTAGCCATGGGAGTACTCGTCGAACACCGCAGGACGGTCGCCGAGCACTGCCACGGCGAATGCGGCGTTGTCTGCTTCGTCGAGATACTCGTTCGAGAAGACCGAGGAATCGGCAACGAGCACCACGGTCCCCTCTCCGAGCGGGTAGGTGACGGCCAGCGCCTCCCCGGTGTCGTTGACGAGGATTTGTTCGCTCTCCGGGGCAGCGGCCCAGACTTGAACGCCGGCGCTCTCCACGACGGAAACACCCCGCACGGCCAGGTCGCTGCCAGTGGGCACGAACGTAGATGACAGAGGACTTGCCAACTCGGCCGGGCGCGAGTCCAGCAAGGCATCGGCCACGTCGCCGACCCATCCTTCCGGCGTCGCCACCACGGCCCGGCCGCCCTTCCGAACGAAGTCGCGGACCGCCTCGACCGAGGGTCCGTCCGCGTACCAAACGTCGGCTATCACCAGGGTGACCGACAGGTCGAGGTCCGAATCGGACATGGGCGAGGTGAGTCGCTCGGGCTGGAGGCCGGTGCGTCGGAGCAGCTCGAACCATGCGGCACTTCCGGCGGGCGTCGTGACGAATGACGATCCGGCGTCGCCGTCGATGCGCCCAGAGGGGAGGAGTTCGTTGGCGGCCGCCAACGCAACATTCAGCAGGACCAACACCGCCACGGCGGCCACGAGCCGGTTGCGGATCCGGCGTGCCCGGTCGGTCATTGATCCTGGTCCTCGGGTTTGGGGGCCTGTGCGACGATGACCGGCCACGCCGAGGCAGAGAACGCGTCGTCCTCAGAGGCAGCCGGCCGGCCGCCGTAGATGACTGCGTCGAACACGTCGGCCACCTGATCGAACTCGCGGAGGCGCACCGCTTCGCCGACTTGGCCACTCGTCCGAGTGGTGTGACGCGACAACGTCCCACGCTTTTCCAGCCGGACCAACCCGGCCTCGAACCGAAGTCGGAGAGCTTCAGCGAAGTCTCCGCGTTTGGCGGCAGCCGACGCCCGACGCTCCATTTCGTTCACGGTCCAACCGGCCTCGGATATCGGCGCTTCGTGGTCGGCGGGCCGCAGGCTGGTCCGTTGGCGGATGACATAGGAGGCGCCCCACCCGACCAGAGCGAGAATCACCATCACGATCAGCGCCGTCCTCAGGCCGACCAGTCCAGCTCCTCCCGCGTCGAGGGCGCCCGTCTCGGGTGACGGGATGTCGATATCGAAGAGCTCGGCTAGCCAGTCGAATATGCGGCTCAGGACACTGGGCTCCGATTCCGCGTAGGCCCTTTCAGCCAGGATCCGTTCAGCGATCTCACGCAACTCATCGGCGTCGATCTCCGTTGTGATCTGCGCCAGGGTGGGAGGGATGGGTCCGAGCGTCGCCACTAGGGACTCGGAACCATGAGCAAGAAGCCGGTCGTTCGCCCCATCAACGGCCCCGCGGGATCCCTGCCCAGCCGCTGCCCCGTCCTCCGCCGGTTTGGGCAGCATTGGCGGCGGGTCGATCGAGCCGACTGATCATCAGGTCGAGGTCGAGGGCCTCCTTCCGTACCCGGAGGTCGGCGAAGACGAGTGCCTTGGCCGCCAAGGCGACCGGCCAGATCATCACCGCAGTGGCATAACTGCCGACGACGATGAAGAGGCGGGTGGCGGCCGGCTCCAGGTCGAGGAACACGCCTGACTCGCCCGCCACGTTCAGCACCAGAGCTACTCCGAGGCGCACGAGAAGCAGGACGGTCAAGGTACCCAAGATCGGAAACGTCCGACCTTTCACCAGGCGTGACGAGCGAGGAATGGCCGCAACGGGGCCTGTCCCTTCGGACACGACCGTCGATTCCGCCACGGCCAGTCGGGTGGCTACGAAGATCCCAGGGACGCCTCCGAGTAATGCGCCCAGCGCGATGGCCAGGAACTTGAGGGTGGAGGCGACAGCCATGGTGGGGAGACCGCGAAGGATCTGAGGGATCGAGGCGCGGACGCGACCAAAAAGGACCTCGTCGGCGCTGTGCAAGACGAATGGCCGGAGAACCGTGATGGCCAGGATCACCAGAACCGGGAAACTCCATCCTTCCAATCCGGAACCCATGAGGAAGATCGACGCAACCCCCGACCCGGTGGTCTCTCCCGATAGGTCTGCGTCCAGTAGGTCCCACCATTGCACCAGCGCCACGGGGAGAAAGATGGTGGCGGCCGCGCCCCACAGGTGACGGACGTCCAGCCGAACGAGTTTCACGGCGCCGTCGACGATCTCACCGATTCCGAGCGGCCGTAGTGCCATGGCGAGACGATAGCCGACGGTGCTCACGGTTCGGAACGGGCGACGATGAGGAGGGTGGCCACTCGACCGCGAGCGCTGGCAAAATCATGCTGTATACGCTAGAGTAACGTTCAATAGTGCTGAGTCTCGCTGACACACTCGTGATGCCGGCGGTCCGGCGACCCTGAGGGAAGGACAATGATGGAGAACGACCTACCTCCCATCCTGGATGCCTCGCAGGTTGCAGACCTGCTTGGCATGAACGTGCAAATGGTTCGAAAATACGCCCGCGAAGCCCGGATCCCCGCCTATCGGCTACCTGGCGGCAGATCCTTCAAGTTCTTCAGAGACGAGATTTTCGAGTTCCTCAAAGCGCATCCCGTGGAAGCGGACGCCGAAGTGGAGACCACCGTCAGCGCCGAATGAGCGGTTGAAGAACCATGGCGATGGTGGTGGATGGAACGAACCACTCGATGCCGTCCCGATTGGTGATGACCAGATGATCAGATGCTGCAATGGTGATTCGACCCTCGATCGACTCCGCCAAACCCGTCGCGATGACTCGAACCGGTTCTGCCGTCTGTTCGAACTCCGCCAGCCGGGCCTTGAAGGACCCGGAGCCCCCCGTCGGCGACGAAACGCCTCCCATGGTCGATCTCCGCGTCACCTTGATGTAGACCGGACCGGCCAAATTGACCGAGACCATCGCATGTCCGGTCTGCACCACGGCCAGGTCGCCGCGGGCGTAGACGATTCGCCCGGTGATCTCGGTCTCGGCGGACCCCACCGCCACCACATCGCCGTGATGCATCAACTCGGCGGCCACGTCCCCCAGGGAGCGCTTCCGAACCCGACCCTGCTCGGTGTCGGCCTCGATGTCCTCCGCTTCCCAACGGATCTCCCGCTCCACCCGCTGGCGCAACTCTGCACCGAGTTCTTGGAGAGCGTCGAATTCTTCGGCCATGACCGCGGGTTCCTTTGGTCGCGCTTGCCCGGTCACCGTATCATGCTCATTCCGGAGAGGAGAGTGTCTTGGCAGTGCCCGAGTCGAACCTAGATCCAGTGCGGCCGATCGGTCCGTCGGCGGCACGCCGTGGGTTGATGAGCAGACTGTCTGCCGGGCACGTCGTCATGATCGTGGCGGGGCTGCTCGCCGCATTGGTCAACTTCAACCTCCTCCAACAGCGTGACGCCACGTTCCCCGTGGCCGTCGCCCAGGCCGAGCTCATCCCGGGGCAACTGGTCACCGCGGCCGATTTCCGGCCCGAGGAGATCAAAGCCACCGAGAGCGTGCTCGAGACGATGCTCCTCTTCGAGGATGTCGCCGACGTTGAAGGCAAGATCGCCATTCGGCCTCTCCGAGCGGGCCAGCTGGTCAGTTCCGCCGACTTTCAGGAACCCGCCGCGCCTCTCCAGCAGCGGGCCATGAGTATCCCTATCGAAACCGACCTGGCCGTCGGTGGCGCCATCGGCGAGGCCGATCTCATCGACATCATCCACGTCAACGACCAGGTGGCACGCTACGTGGCAACCGGAGTGCAGGTTTTGGCCGTGGCAGACCCCGAAGAGAACTTTGGGGCCACCCTCGACTTCTACGTCACCGTCGCCGTCGACGCCCAAACCTCTCTTCAGATCGCTTCGGCTCTCGACGAGGGCACGGTGATGCTCGTCCGATCGACCGGCGCCGACGCTCCTGCAAATCTCACCTTCGATCCGTCGGAGATTCCCGACGACGCGGTTGAAGCCATCTCGCCCGAAGGCGCCGAACCGACCCCTGAAGGAGAAACCACCGAGACGACCGAGGGAAGCGGCGGATGATGGAAACGGAACTCGGGGTCGTCGTCTCGTCCCGGGACTGGGCAGAGCGGCTCCACCGATTCACCACGGACCACGGCGGCGCCCGGGTTCGCGCCCGCGTGATGCGACCCGAGGACGCCCTGACCGAGGAATATCACGTCCTGTTCGTCGACGACATCACTTCGTTCCTCAACCAACGGCTCGTCCAACAGGTCCAGGCCTCCGGCCGCAAGGTCATCGGCGTCTTCGACGAAGCAACCGGCCCCGAGGGTCACCGACGGCTCAGCGACCTCGGCGTAGACGAGATCATCGACGCTTCGGCGTCGCCCGACGAGTTTCTGAGGCTCATCTCGACGCTGGTCATCGATCGCACAGACACCGACCTGGATGCCGGAGTCGCCCCGCCTCCTCTCCCTGAAGCAATGACCGAGGAGCGCGGCGGCATCACGGTCGTCGGCGCGGCCAGTGGTGGCGCCGGCGCAACGGAGGTCGCCCTGGCCCTGGCCGGCATGGCCGCCGGTTCCGGAATCAACCGGCCCGTGCTCATCGACGCCGACAACGTCGTCCCTTCGATTGCCCAACGACTTGGCCTGGCCGTCCACCCCAACCTCCGCACCTCGGTCGACGCCCTTCTTCACCGAACCGACCGTTTGGCCGACACGCTCCTCTCGCCCCGCCTCACCCAGGTCGATGTCATCGGAGGACTCTCGAACCCAAGGGACTGGATCGAGGTTCGCGATGGCGATGTCGTCGACCTGGTCAACGAGATGGCCGAATCGCGCACGAATGTCATCGTCAACATCTCCAGCGCCATCGAAGACCTCTCCTACTACGGCGGACCGGGCCGGTACAGTCTCGCTCGGAGCCTCCTGAGAAAGGCCGACCACGTGGTGGTGGCGGCGCCGCCAACTCCCGTCGGCGTGGCTCGGCTGCTCGATTGGGTGGCCGACGCCCGGACCCTCGCCCGCCATCGCCCCCTCCACATCGTCCTCAACCGTGCTCCGAAGTCCACCTTCGAACGGGGCGAACTGACGCACGAGATCACCCGCACCTACTCGCCCCGCTCGCTCGTGTTCGCACCGGACGACAAGCGAGTGGCGGTCGCCGCATGGACCGGCGAGTTCGTTGGCTCCGGCCTGTTCACCAAGGCTCTGGTCCCGGTTGCCTCTGCCATCCTCTCGCCGAGCGGCAGAAGACGCTCCCACGAAGAAGCGGTGGCCTGATGGCTGAGAATGCCTACGAGGTCATTCGCAAAGCCGCCGTCCGACTGGTGGAAGAACGTCGCATCGACCCGGTGCGAGATCGGGACGGAACGCGCTCCGTCGTCACGGAGTCCGTCGACGATTACCAGCGGCGCGCTCATCTCGGCGAAACCCGCGCCTTGCGCGATCCCAACGAGATGGTGGACCGGGTGGTGCGGGCGATCGCCGACTACGGACCGCTCACCGACCTCTTCACTCGCACGGATATCGAAGAGATCTTCATCGAAGGATCGCGAGTCAGCTTCATCGACGGCAGCGGGACCCTCAAAGCGCTGCCGATTCCGACCACCGAGGACGAGACGCGGCAGGTGGTCAATCGGCTGCTGGCAGACACCGACCGTCATCTCGACAATTCGAGCCCTATCGTCCAAGCGCGCGTCCTCGCCGATACGGCCCGGCTCACGGCAGTCATCTCGCCGATCGCCGACCGGCTTTCGGCCACCGTGCGTCGCTACGCCCTTCGGAAGGAGACGCTGGCATCGATGGTCGAACTCGGGTCGCTCACCCCGCCGGCCGCCGGATTCCTGTGGGCCGTCATGCAAACGAACATGAGCGCGCTCGTGTCCGGTCCGCCCGGGGCAGGCAAGACCTCGATGTTGAGTGCTCTCATGTCCGCCGCGCCTCCTTCGCACTGCTTGCGCTGCTGCGAAGAGGTGCGTGAACTGCACGTCCCGATCGTGCATGGGTCGTACTACGAATCCCGCCCGCCCTCACTGGACGGTTCCGGCGAGATCTCTCTCCGTGATCTCGTCAAGGTGGTGCTGGCCATGCGCCCTGATCGCATCATCGTTGGCGAGGTGCGTGGGAGTGAGGCTTTCGAACTGACGCGAGCCGTGAACGCCGGGTGCGGATTTGCCTGCACGGTTCACGCCAACTCCGCCCGGGACGCCCTCAACGCCATCACCAATGCGGCGCTCATGGCCGGTGAAAACGTGAGTGAGCCGATCGTCCGAAAAGTGTTCGCCTCTTCGCTCGATTTCGTCATCCACCTCGGACGGGATTCGCTGGCCCGGGACGCCGAAACCGGGCTCCGGCGTCAGGTCATGGAGATCTTGGCCGTCGTGCCGGCGCTCACCGAGGATTTCTCCACCGAACCGATCTTCCATCGTGAGGCACTCGGCAAGCCACTCGACTGGACCGGCAGCCTTCCGTCTGAACAGAAGGTCGGCTTGCTCGAGCAATCGCTGCCCGAGGAGATGACGTTGCGCGGCATCTTGGAAGGCCGGGTCTCGCCCCTGTGAGGAGGGTCCGATGCGACTGATCGCCGGACTGCTCTCGGCGACGTTCGTCTACTTCCTCATCGGCTTTCTGATGGGCAACGCTCCTCGTCTCGAGTTCGACCGGGGGAGACGCCAGGAGGTCAGCGAACGGCAACTGTGGCTCACCCAGGCAGGGGTCGATCTCACACCTCGACAGTTCTGGCTGGCTTCGTTGGCGGCCGGAGTCGTTGCCTACCTGGTGTTCCTGCTCATGACCGGCATCCCCTCGGTGGCACTGGTACCGGCCGTTGGCGTGAGCCTGGTCCCGCGCTCCTACTTCGGCCGACAGCGCAGCCAGCGCATGTCCCAGGTCCAGGAGGCGTGGCCGGACGGGCTCCGTGATCTGACGGCCTCCATCTCTTCGGGGATGTCTCTGCAACGGGCCGTCGAGGCATTGGCCGACAAGGGTCCGGAGCCACTTCAATTGGCCTTCGAACGGTTCCAGCTGCTTTCGAGAGCGCTCGGTGTGGTCCCGGCCCTCGAGATCATCAAGGAGGAGGTCGCCGACCCCACCACCGACCGGGTCATCGAGGTGCTCATCCTTGCCCAGGAACGGGGCGGCACCATCGTTCCCGAGATCCTTCAAGACCTCGCTCAGGCCACGACCCGGGACCTGTGGACATTGGAAGAGATCCAGAGCGAGTCGCTCGAGCAGAAGATCAACGCCCGGATCGTGTTCGCTCTTCCTTGGTTCGTGCTCCTGGCACTCACCGCTCGGGAAGGCTTCATTCGTGATTTCTATCGAACCAGCTCTGGCACGGCGGTCGTCCTGGTTGGCGCCGGATTGAGCCTGTTTGGCATCTGGCTGGTCACCCGTCTCGGTCAGGAGCCGGATGAGAAACGAGTGCTCGGAGGAGCGGCCGTGATCATCGAGGAGCCCGGCTCGTGATCACCGACCTGACCGGCAGAATGGTCTTGGCGGCGTTGCTGACCGGCGTGGCGGTGGCGGGGATCGCCGCCTTGTTCTATCGGCCTACGAAACGGTTGGCGCCGCGCGTCCGCCCCTACACCGTCATCAGCCGAACCTCCCTGGGCAGGAGCCCCGATGTCGTTGCATTCGGGATGGCGGCCAACGCCATCGGAGCCGGTTCGCTTCGGCAGGTGTTCGGTCCGATTCTCGAGTCTGTGGCCAATCGGGTCGGTCGGCTGATGGACAGTGGCTCGGAGGAGGCCATTCTCATCAAACTCCGCCAAGCCGGCATGTATCACAACATCCCCGAACACCAACGTCTGGCCGAGTACCGGGTGCGCCTGTTGGGAAGCGGCCTCTTGGGCGGTGCCATCGGGATCGGGGTCGGGTTGGTGGTCGGCTCTTCCACGTTGGGCGCCTTGCTCTTTGGTGGACTCGGATTCTTCGGCCTGGCGGCCCGCAAACGTGGTTCGTTGGAGACCGCTATCCAGGATCGGCAGGGGCGCATGCGGATCGAGATCTACACCGTGAACCAGCTGATGGCGATGCACATCCGGGTCGGAGGAGGCGTGGTTCAGGCCGTACAACAGCTCGTGGATCGGGGAAACGGCGATGTCATCGATGAAATGGCCGAGGCGCTCCGACTTCACCGAAACGGGATGCCGGCGTCGGAGGCGTTCGAACGGGCTGCCGATCTGACCCCGGAACGAAACTGCGCCCGTACCTACTCGCTACTCGCCGCCGCCGAGGAGCGCGGTTCCGATCTGGCGGGGGCGCTTCTGGCGTTGAGTGAAGATGTTCGAGAGGGTCGAAGAGAGGCGATGAAGCGGGCTGCTACGCGCCGCAAGGCCGCCATGCTGCTTCCCACCATCGCGATTCTGGCGCCGATTCTGCTGTTGTTCGTGGCGGCTCCGATTCCGTCGATTCTGTTTGGCCTCTGACGAATGTGTGCCACAATGGCACCGGAAACCAGGGAGGAACGGATTGCTCCAAAGTATCGAAATTGTGCAGGCCAGGGCCAACCTGCTCCTGCGGGGATTGAGAGATGACCAGGGCCTCAGCACCGCCGAACTGCTCGGAAACGTGGCCTTGGCGATCGGCGTTCTCATCATTCTCTGGGGCGTCATCTCAGGTCGGGGCCAGGACCTCCTCAACGACATGTTCGATCGCGCCTCGGCGGGTCCCTGAGCCATCTGAAGCCGGACTGACGTCCATAACGACGATTCTGGCCGTCGGCTTCTCCATGATCTTCTTCGTGGCGCTGGCAAACCTGGTGATCTATCAATACGCCGAAGGCGTGGTGAGAACGGCTCTCGACGACGGTGTTCGCTCCCAGTCTTCGGCCGAAGCGGTGCCCGGTTCTTGCGAGGCCGCCATTCAGGAAGCTCTCGACAGTCTTCTCTCTGGCCCGATGGGAAATGACGTCTCCTATGGGTGCATCGAAGCAGGTGGTCAAGTGGTGGCCAGGGCGACAGCCACGTTCCCCAAATTCTCGCCCCTCGTTCCCGATTTCGATCTCGACATGTCTGCCACCGCAGTCAAGGAGCAACTGCCGTGAGAATCCGGAGGGAAGACGGCAATGCCGCTGTGGAATTCCCTCTCGCCATCACCCTGCTGCTCATCCCGATGGCCTACCTGGCGCTCATGTTCGCTCCCTGGTTCGCTCGGCGGAACATGGCGGAACTGGCCGCCGCCGAAGCGGCCCGTGTCATCGTGACCTCAGTGGCGGCGGAGCCGGACAATGCCGGTGCTCGCGCCATTGGGTATCAGATCGCTGCCAACCACGGGATCCCGGCCGGCGAAGTCACCGTTCATTTGTGCGGGACGACGGCCGCTTCCAACTGCGGAACCCTCGTCAGGGGGGACACCATCCTGGTGGAGGTGACGGTGGTCATGCCCGCCGTGAGTATCCCTCTCATCGGCGACGGTGGCAGCACCGTATCCTCCGGCGGCTTCGTCTGGACGGCGGTCCACGAGGAGCGTGTCGACCTGTACCGGAGCTTTCCGTGAAGGCGCGGCTGATCGACGATCGGGGGGCGGTGACGATCTGGGTGTTGGGTCTGGCCATCGCCATGTTGGGTTTGGGAGGAATCAGTCTCGACCTGTGGAGGGTCATGGGGGCCCGATCCGAACTGGCGGTGATGGCGGACTCCGCGGCCGTGGCAGGAGCCTCGGAAGTGGACGTAGTCGCCTTCCGAGACGACCCGACCGTCATCAAACTGGACCGACCCCGTGCGGAGGCTGCGGCATCCGCCTACCTGGCGGGTTCGACCTTCAGTGCCGCGCCTGACCTCACGGCGACCGACACGCTCATGACGGTGACGCTGTATCGGGAGGTCGAACTCACCCTCCTCAAGATTCTCACGATCGGCGGCGCCCAGTCGGTTCCGGTGTCGGTGTCCGGCTCGTCAGAGCCCCGCGCAGGGGGGTGAGAGTGGGTTCTGAGGGCACGGGTCTGGCGGCCTGGCGGCTCATCTCCGTGGCGGGGATCATCGGGGCCCTGGCGGTGGTCCTGCTCTGGCAGGTCGGCCGGGAACCGGTCCCGCTCCCGATGTCGACGCCGGTGGCCACCGTCGAGTCGATCCCCCGCCCGTCGGAATCTGCCCTCACGACCGCGCCGCCGAGCACGGCTCCGCCCCAGACCCAGCCTCTGGCCGCGCCCACCAATGGGCCGGACGCGGTGACCGAGGCAGAAGTGCTCGCCGCCGCAAAGGGTGCTCTCGATGCCTGGGGTCGGTTCGCGGTGAGTGGCGACCTCGAGGCCCTCGGCCCGTGGTTTGATCCGGAAGGCCCTCAGTACGGCCAGCTCGCGCAGGAATCGCCCGAGCTACAGGCGGAGCCCTTGGGGAACCCTCCCTACCTGGTGACGCTCGAGTCGCCCGTTGTGTCGCTCGATGAACAAGGCCGGCCCGTTGTGGAGGGGTCGGTGGTTTTCGCCAGAACCGGTGAGGCAGCACAGCGTCTGGAATGGCGCATGGCCTTTCGTCGGGGGTCCGAAGGTTGGGCACTCTGGTCGGTGCAGCCTCAGTGAGCCCTGTGCCATGGCGCCTCGGGCTCGGGCGCTTTGCTAGACAGGCCCTGGATCAGGCATAATGTGGAGGATCCACCTCACTCACGGAGTTTTGCCATGGA
This sequence comes from uncultured Acidimicrobiia bacterium, assembly GCA_963752075.1. GTDB lineage: Bacteria > Actinomycetota > Acidimicrobiia > Spongiisociales > JAENVV01 > CBDUEV01. Next base: position 154,846 of record CAVVWO010000002.1, on the reverse strand, counting down.
AATCACGTTGCGCGCCCACACCGGTAGGGAGCAAGGCAGCCGCGCCTCTCGGCGCCTACGCCGCGAAGGCCTCGTACCCGGGACCGTCTACGGGTCCGACCTCGACCCCATCGCCGTGGCCGTCGATCATCGGGAGCTGAACGCGGCGCTCCACACGGAGGCCGGGCTCAACGTCATCATCTCCCTCGATGTGGAAGGCGGCGAGACCATTACAACCTTCGCTCGCCAGATCCAGCGTCACCCGTTTCGGGCCCAGATCAACCATGTCGACTTCCTGCAGATCTCGCTGACAGAAAAGGTCCAGGGTGACGTGTCGCTGGACTTCGTTGGTGAACCCATCGGGGTGAGAGACGCGGGTGCCATTCTCGAAACGATCCGCACCACGGTGACGGTCGAGGCCCTCGCCACCGATATCCCGTCGTCGATCGCCATCGACGTGTCCGGGCTCGATGTCAACGACACCATCACCGTAGCCAGCCTCCCGGTCATCGACGGAGTCGAGTACATCGAAGAGTCCGACGCTCCGCTCGCCTCCGTTTCTCTGCCTGCTGCGATCCTCGCAGAGGAGGAGGAAGAGGGCGTCGAGGGCGAAGAGGGCGAAGAGGGCTTCGAGGGCGAAGAGACCGCCGAAGGCGCCGAGGACGGCGAAGCAGACGGGGAGTAAGGCCGGCGCCGATGCCCGTCATCGTCGGGCTGTGGAACCCGGAAGCCCATTACGACGGCACCCGCCACAACGTGGGGGCCGAGGTCGTCGACACTCTGGCGCGACGATGGGATCTCCAACTCAAGAAGGGTCCGCTGCGAGTGCGCGCCCTCCTTGCCCGCACGACGCGTGGTGGCCGGCCGATCATCCTTGCCCTCCCGATGGCGAACATGAACGTATCCGGAGGACCGGTCAAGTCGGTGTTGAAGTACTTCAAGGAAACCGTCGACGATCTCCTCGTCGTACATGACGACATAGATCTGGCGTTTGCGCGGCTCCGCCTGCAACGCGATCGTGGTCCCGGCGGACACAACGGCATCAAATCGGTGGCCCAAACGCTCGGGACGCAAGATTTCCATCGTCTCAAGGTTGGAGTCGGAAGGCCCCCGGGGCGGATGGATCCGGCTTCGTTCGTGTTGAAACCGTTCTCGAAGACCGAGCGGCCCGAGGTCGATCTCCTGGTCGAGGATGCCGCGGACGTGGTGGAGCAATTCATCGAGAATCCCCAGGCTGCCATTCAGGCGGCCGGACAACGGCGGTCCGGGGACTAGCGGAGCTTGTGCGCTTCGCCCGATGGGTAGGCTGTCGCCCATGGCACGATACGTCGGAGCATTCGATCAAGGCACCACCAGCTCTCGATTCATCGTCTTCGATCACGACGGCCGAATCGTCTGCAGTGCCCAACAAGAGCACGAACAAATCTTCCCTCTGGCTGGGTGGGTCGAGCACGACCCACTCGAAATCCGCGACAAGATGTGGTCGATCATCGCCGACGCTCTCGAGTCAGGAGGGTTGACCGCGGCCGATCTGAGTGCCGTCGGGATCACCAACCAGCGCGAGACGACGATGTTGTGGGATCGAGCCACCGGAGAGCCCGTGGCCAACGCCATCGTCTGGCAGGATGTCCGCACGGCAGATCTGTGCGTCGACCTGGCCGGCGAATTCGGCCCTGATCGTTTCCGCGCCAAGACCGGTCTGCCCATCGCCACCTATTTTGCAGGGCCCAAGGTGAAGTGGTTGCTCGATGGTGACGACGAGTTGAGAGAGCGGGCCGAAGCGGGCGAGATTCTTTTCGGGACGATGGACAGCTGGGTGGTCTGGAACCTCACCGGCGGAGTGGAAGGCGGTTTGCACATCACGGATGTGACCAACGCCAGTCGCACCCTGCTCATGGACCTTTCCACCCTCGAGTGGGACCAAGAGCTGCTCGACGCGATGGACATCCCGGCAGCAGTGCTCCCGGAGATCCGGTCCTGCTCCGAGGTGTACGGGACCGCGACCGGAATCCTCGAAGGAGTCCCGATTGCCGGGATCCTCGGTGATCAGCAAGCCGCCCTGTTCGGACAGGTCTGCTTCGCCCCCGGGGAGGCCAAGAACACCTACGGCACGGGCTGCTTCCTGCTGATGAACACCGGGACCGAGCTCGTACCCTCGCACAGCGGCTTGTTGACCACCATCGGCTACAAGCTAGGAGACCAGCCGGCGGTCTACGCCCTCGAGGGATCGATCGCCATCGCCGGGGCGCTGGTGCAATGGCTGAGAGACAACCTCGGAATCATCTCCACGGCAGCCGAGATCGAAACGTTGGCTGCCACCGTTGACGACAACGGAGGGGTGTATATCGTTCCGGCCTTTTCCGGACTGTTTGCCCCGTACTGGAGGAGCGATGCGCGCGGAGTCATCGCCGGCCTCACGAGATACGCCACCAAGGCACACCTTGCTCGCGCCGCGCTCGAGGCGAATGCGTATCAAACCAAGGAGGTCCTCGACGCCATGGCCGAAGACTCCGGAGTCGAACTGACCATCCTCAAGGCCGACGGAGGCATGGTGGGTAACGACCTCCTGATGCAGTTTCAAGCCGACCTCCTCGATGTTCCGGTGATTCGGCCACAGGTTGCCGAAACCACCGCCCTGGGAGCCGCTTATGCGGCCGGTTTGGCCGTGGGGGTCTGGTCGAATCTGGATGAACTCACTGCCAACTGGCTGCTGGGTCAGCGGTGGGAACCCGCCATGGAAGAATCGACCCGCACCACCCTGTTTGCCGGCTGGAAGAAGGCGGTCGAACGAACCTTCGGGTGGGCCTGAACAGAATGAACCATTCGCTCGGTAACATCGGGCGCCGACGAAGAGGGAGCTCGCATCTCACTACCTGATCAGCTCGCCACGCTGAGAATCGTGCTGGTGCCGGTGATCATGGCCCTCATCGTCAGCCATGATCGGATATCGCACGCCTACGGTTGGGCGGCGGTCCTCTTCTTCGTCGCGGCAGCCACGGACTTCCTCGACGGGTACCTGGCTCGCAAATGGAATCAGACCACGGTGATGGGATCGTTCCTGGACAGCACCGCTGACAAGCTGCTGGTCACCGGCACCTTCCTGGCCCTCATCAGAGTCGATCGGGCTTCGATCTGGGCGGCGCTGATCATCATCGTTCGGGAATTCGTCGTGGTGGCCCTGCGTGGGATGGCCGCCCTCGAGGGCGAGTTGGTTCGGCCCTCGATCTGGGGCAAACTCAAGGCCGTGGTCCAGTTCACAGCTCTCGGGCTGGCGATTGTGCGGCTGTCTGAGCCGTGGGGCCCGCTCTACTTCGACGAGTATGTGATGTGGGCGGCGGTGATCGTCACCGTTCTGTCCGGCTGGGAGTATCTGTCCCGGTTCTGGAAGGTGGCTCGTCGCGTCGATGCCGGCACCGCCTGACCAGTTCTGGCAAGGAGAGCCGGTGCTCGTCACCGGTGGTTCGGGAGTAGTTGGCTCTGCCGTCGTGCGACACCTGGTGTCCGCCGGAGCGGAGGTCGGTGCCTTGGCCCGTTCGGCCGAGGCGGCCTCCGTGGTTGAGGAACTCGGCGCCGTCGCCATCGAAGGCGACGTGCTCTCGAAAAGCTCTCTGACGGCCGCGGTCTACGGTCGACGGATCGTGTTTCATGTGGCAGGGGTGAACGAGCTGTGCCCAAGGGACCCCGAGAGGCTGTGGGCGGTCAACGTGGAGGGGACCCGTCGGGTGGTCCGGTCGGCGAAGGCGGCGGGAGTGGAACGAGTCGTCCTCACCTCGTCGGTCACCGCCTTGGGTGGTCCGTCGGCACGGCCAACCGTCGAATCCGACGAACCGGCCGGGAGGTTCGACTCGAAGTACGCCGAGTCGAAATGGGCGAGCGAGCAGGTGGCGCTCACCGAAGAGGGCGGTGGCGACGTTGTCGTGGTCAATCCAGCCTCGGTCCAGGGCCCAGGCCGGGCAACCGGGACCGGGAAACTCATCCTCGACCTTGTCGGGGGCAGGCTCCCGGCCCTGGTCGACACCGCGATCTCGGTTGTCGACATCGACGACTGCGCCGCCGGACACCTGGCGGCCGGCCAACTGGGGGCGGCGAACCAAAGGTACATCCTGTCCGGGTTCACGATGTCGACCCGACGCGCAGTCGGGGTACTGGAGGAGCTCCTGGGCGAGCCACTGAGAGTCCGGTACGTTTCGCGTCGGACGGCACGTGTCGTCGCACCTCTGCTGGCTCCCATCAGTCGAGCCGTCGGCGGCCCACCCCTTTGCCGAGAGGCGATCCGGACGCTGACGGCCTCGCACTCCTATGACGGCTCTCGGGCCGAGCGGGACCTTGGAGTCCGCTACCGCACCCCCGACGAGACGATGCGCCGGCTCCTCGTCTGGGCGCACGACGAGGGGCTCATCGATCGGCCGATCACCGGATGATCGCCCGGCGGTCCTCACCATGTCCGCCGCCCTCCTAGACCTTCGCCAAGGCGCCTTCGAGGGGTGGGCCAGGCGCCGCTACGATTATGCCAACGATGGTTGCCCCTCTCTCCCAACTCGTTGACCGATGGACCCCGCCCCTTCTCTCGGAACTCACGGCCGACGATCGCGTGGTCATCCCACCGCCTGCCCGCGCTTTCTTCCTGGCGGGCTTGGCCGCTCGCGCCGACGGACCGATCCTGGCTGTGGTGCCTGGAGAGCGGGACGCAGAGGAACTGGCGGACGATCTGGAACTGTTCACCGATCGGGTTGCGTTCCTGCCCGCCTGGGAGACGCTCCCCTTTGAGCATGTGTCGCCCAACGTGGCCACGATGGCCCAGCGGGCCGAGGCGCGCCACCTTCTCCGACAAGCAGAACCGTTGGTGGTGGTGGCTTCGGTTCGGGCTGCCACCCAGCGGGTCTCGCCCTCGGCCACGGACCCACTGACCTTCCGCCGCGGCTCGAGTGTCGAGTTCGAGGCGGCAGTCGAGGCTCTCGCCGAACGCGGTTACCACCGGGTCGACAGGGTGGAGGCTCGGGGGGAGTTCGCCGTTCGTGGGGGGATCATCGATCTGTTCCCGGCCGGCCGTCTCGAGCCGGCCCGCGTCGAGTTCTGGGGCGATGATATCGATTCGATTCGAGTGTTTTCGCCGTCGACTCAGCGTTCTCACGATGCCGTCGACGAAGTGTCGGCCTTCCCCGCCCGCGAGTTTCGCTGTGACGAAGCGACCCGCCAACGGGCACTGCGTCTGCTCGAAACCGATCCGTGGGCATCCGCCACCTGGGATCGGATCGCCGAAGGAGTGTTGTTCTCCGGGATGGAGTCGTGGATGCCGTGGCTGGCCGGGGAACGCACCATCCTCGACGACACCGAGGCGCCGGTGGTGATCTTCGACCCCGTTCGCGCCCTCGACCGATCCCGAGACCTCATCAAGGAAGAGTTCGAGTTGGCGGCGGCCCTTGCTCCCACCTGGGGTCAGGGGGCTCCCGAAGCGGGCGACCACCCGGCGCTCTACCTCGACCTCGAAGCTGCAGTCGGGACTCGGCCGATCTTGCAGGCTCCTCCGATGCCTGCCGGACCGAATGATCTACGCCTCGAGGTCCGTAGCCTCGATGCGCCCCCTGGCGATGCCGACGCCGTCGCCGGTGCGATTGCGAACCTCCTGGGCAGAGGCGTGTCCGTCACGATCGCCATGGACGGAGTTCACGCCGCCAACCGTGTGGCCACTCGCCTTGCCGAGTCGGGAGTCGACCTCCCGCGCCGCGAGAGCCTCAACGGTGCTTCCTCCGCTGTCCTGGCATCGGGGATTCATCACGGATTCCATCTGCCTGTGCTGTCGGTGGCGGTGTTCGGAGAGCAGCAGTTGGCCGGCCGTCGCCGATCACACCGACGGGCGAGAGAGCGACGGCGGGCAGATACCGATGTCGGCTATCAGGACCTCGTACCCGGTGATTTCGTCGTTCACCACCGGCATGGCATCGGCCATTTCGAGGGCCTCGTCACCCGGACCATCGCCGGAGTCGAACGGGACTACCTCGTCATCGCCTACGCAGGCAGCGACAGGCTGTACGTGCCAACCGACCAGCTGGCCGCGGTGAAGAAATACCAGGGCGGCGAAGCGCCGCGCGTCTCTCGCATGGGTGGCGCCGATTGGGAACGGACCAAGGGCAAGGTGCGAAAGGCGGTGGCGGCCGTGGCTGAGCAAGTGGTGTCGCTGCATCGCCGCCGGGCGGCGGCGAGTGGGCACGCCTACAGCCCCGATTCACCGTGGCAGCGGGAGATGGAGTCAGCGTTCCCGTTCGAGGAGACCCCCGATCAACTCACCGCCATCGAAGATGTCAAACGGGACATGGAAGACGACAAGCCGATGGAGCGCCTGGTCTTCGGTGATGTCGGGTTCGGGAAGACGGAGGTGGCGATCCGGGCGGCGTTCAAGGCTGTCGCCGACGGTCGGCAGGTGGCGGTGCTCTGCCCGACGACGCTCCTCGCCCAGCAACACCATCTGACGTTCTCGGAGCGTTTTGAACCCTATCCGGTCCGGGTCGAGATGCTGTCGAGATTCCTCACGACTGCCGAACAGCGCAAGGTTGTCGAGGGACTTGGCTCGGGTGAGGTCGACGTCGTTATCGCCACCCATCGGGTGTTGTCGGACTCGGTGGAGTTCAAGAACCTCGGACTCGTGGTCGTTGACGAGGAACAACGATTCGGAGTGGGAGCCAAGGACAAGCTCAAGGAGTTGAAGGTGGGAGTCGATGTGCTGACCCTCACTGCCACGCCTATCCCACGTACCCTCGAGATGGCGTTGACGGGCGTGCGTGAGGTGAGTCACATCCGGACACCTCCCGGCGACCGACACCCGATTCTCACCTACGTGGGTCCCTACGATGCGTCGTCGGTGTCGGCGGCGATCCGGCGGGAGATGCTGCGAGAAGGCCAGGTGTTCTATGTGCACAATCGGGTGCAGTCGATCGACCACGCCGTGGCGCGGCTCCGTGCCCTCGTACCCAACGCCCGTTACGCGGTTGCCCACGGCCAGATGAGCGAGGGTGAGCTCGAGCAGGTGATGCTCGATTTCTGGAGCCGCCAGTACGACGTGCTCGTGGCCACCACCATCATCGAATCAGGCCTCGACCTCCCGCAAGTGAACACACTCATCGTGGAGCGGGCCGATCTCCTCGGTCTTGCTCAGCTGTACCAGCTCAGGGGCCGCGTCGGTCGCTCGGATCAGCGGGCCTATGCATACTTGTTTCATCCCACCGATCAAAGCCTGTCCGAGACCGCCTACCGGCGCCTCGAGGCGGTCGGCGAGCATGCAGACCTCGGTTCCGGATTCGACCTCGCCATGCGGGATCTCGAGATTCGGGGCGCTGGATCCATGCTCGGAGAGGTGCAGTCGGGCCAAATCGCCTCAGTCGGATTCGATCTCTATTGCCAGCTCGTGGCTGAGGCCGTCGGGGAGCTGGAGGGCCTCTCCGTTCAGCGGGAACCCGAGGTCGCCGAGATCCGGCTCGACCTCCCAGTCGACGCCCACCTACCGTCCGAGTATGTCGAGGACCAGCTGGCGCGGATCGAGGCGTACCGGCGCCTGGCGGCCGCTTCCACTTCCGAGGAGGTCGAAGAGGTGGCCGCCGAGTGGGCCGATCGCTACGGGCCTGTCCCCGATGCTGCCGCCGCGCTTCTGGAGATGGCCCGGCTCAGGGCGGAGGCGATTCGGGTCGGGATCACCGAAATCGTCAAACTTCGTGACGAAGTGAGAATCGGTCCCGTGGACCTCGCCCCGTCCCAGGAGGTTCGCCTGGAACGACTTGCCAAGGGGGCTGTGCTCCGAGCCGACGAGGGGCTCATCTTCCTACCTGCTCCGGCTGACGAAGATGTGGTGACACACCTCCTGCAGTTCTTCGGCGCGATGTGGCCGATCGCCTCCTGACTTCTGTTCATCGTGCGTTATGCCCTAGCATTCGGGTCGACTTTGACGAAGGTGATCTCTTTGAAACGCTTACTCGCTGCATCGGCAGTCTTGATGCTGACCCTCTCCGCCTGCGGCGGAGGAATTGCGGCCACCGTCGACGGTGTGGATATCACCGTTGAGGAAGTGGCCGCCCTCCGAACCGAATCGATTTCCGTCGCGGAAACCGATTTCTCCGACGACCTCTACAACATCATCTCGGACAGGGTGGCCTCGAAGGCTGCCGACGAGGACTTTGGGGTTGGGGTCACCGACGAGGAGCTAGCCGCCGAGTTGGAAACCATCCGAGAGGAACTCGCTGCCCAAGGCACCGACCTCGACGCCCGACTCGAGGAGTTGGGCCTGTCGGACAAGTTCGTCGATCTCCTGGCGAGCCAAGAAGTACTCTCCCGCAAGGTCATCGAAGCCCTCTCAGCCGAACTCCCGGAGATCGGCGATGAGGAGATTCAAGAGGTCTACGACGCCGAACTCGCCAACTACGAGACTCAGTTGGTAGCGCAGGAGGAGCAAGCCGCCGCTCAGGCCAAATACGCCGGGGTGACCGTATGTACCAAGCATATTCTCGTCCCGACCGAGCCGGAAGCTCAGGATGTTCTCTCCCGGCTCGATGCGGGAGAGGCCTTCGCTGACCTCGCAGTCGAACTCTCCACCGACACCGGATCCGGCGCGGCCGGCGGCGAACTGGGGTGTGGTTCGCCGGCGCAATACGTCACTGAATTCGCCGACGTCACCATGGACGCCGAGGTCGGCGTTCCCACCGGGCCGGTCGAGACGCAGTTCGGATTCCACATCATCCTCGTCGACTCCCGTGAGGTGGACGAGGAGGCCGTGGCCGAGACGCCGGCCGAACCGGAACCCTTCCCGAGCCTCGAAGAGGTACGAGCGGACATCCTCGCCAGCCTCGAGCTGGAACGCGAATCGACCTTGTTCTCGGAGTGGTTCGTCGCCAAGCTACGCGCCGCCGAGGTGACCGTCGCCGAGGCGTACGGCACCTGGACCACTCCCGACGACCCGGCTGGGCCCCCGACACTGACCCCGCCGTCGGCCTGAGCGCCCCCATCGTGACCGGGCCCGGTGTCGTGATCATCGGCCTCGGGCCCGCTGGTCTAACGCTGGTGGACCCGGTGAGTCGGGCACTTCTGGAGGACCCGAGCCGGCGCCTGCTGGTGAGGACGCTCCGGCACCCCTCGGTGGCAGAACTCGTCGAACTCCGACCTGTCGAGTCAGGCGATGACCTCTACGAAGCAGCGGCATCCTTCGAAGACGTCTACGACGCCCTGGCCGACCGGGTGGTGGAGGCTGCGCGGACCCACCCGGTGATCTTTGCCGTACCCGGGAGCCCCCATGTCGGCGAGTTCACCGTCCCGAGAATTCGGGCGAGGGCCGAGGCACTCGGGCTCCCCGTTGAAATTCGCGGCGCCCCGTCGTTCCTGGATGCCATGTGCGCCGACCTCGGGATCGATCCTCTCCTGCGCGGTCTCCAGATTCTCGATGGGCGCGATCTTCCCGACCCGCTCTGGCTGGACGCCCCCACGATCATCGCTCAGGTGGATCTGCCGGTGGTCATGGCCGATGTGGCCGACCGACTCGAAAGGGTGCTCCCTGACGATGCCGTGGTGTCGGTCGTCATCGACGCCGGAAGTCCCGACGTGAGGATCATCAAGACGCCGGTGCGTCACATCGATCCAAACCTGGCAGGTCTGCGCACCTCGTTGTTCATCGAAGGCGAGGCCGGGGGTCTTCCTGGCGCCATCGCCACCATGCGGCGGCTGCGTCAGGAATGCCCCTGGGATCGGGAGCAGACGCACCACAGCATCGTCGCCAATCTCATCGAGGAAGCACACGAACTGGCTGACGCATTGGCGGCGCTGCCTTCCGACGCTCCCACGGAGTCGGCGGTCGGCGAAGGTGCCTATGGCGAGGTCGAGGAGGAATTGGGTGACGTCCTCCTGCAGGTGTTGTTCCACGTCGTCATGGGTGAATCCGTTGGTGCTCTCCGCCTCGACGATGTGGCAGAGACGCTTCGCCGGAAGCTGGTCCACCGCCATCCCCACGTGTTTGGTGACACCGAGGCCGGGACTCCTGAAGAGGTCCGGCGCGTGTGGGATGCGGTGAAAGCCGCAGAGAAACCTGCCGGGTCGCTCATGGATGGCATTCCGAGAGGAGTGCCGAGCTTCATCCGAGCTGGAAAGGTCCAGGCAAAGGCGTCGCAGGCAGGGTTCGATTGGTTGTCGCCCTCGCAGGTCGCCGCCAAAGTACGCGAAGAACTGGATGAGCTGGCCGAGGCGGTCGAGTCCCAGGACGTCGATGCAGTCGAGGAGGAACTCGGCGACATTCTCTTCTCAGTGGTGAATCTCGCCCGGCATGTCGAAGTGGATCCCGAGGTGGCACTGCGAAGGTCCACGGGAAAGTTCGAACGTCGGTTTCGGGCGATGGAGGCCATCGGTGAGGTGTCCGGGGTGGCGCTCGATGAACTCGAACGCCGTTGGCAGGGAACAAAGAACGACGTAGGTTGACAAGTGGGCCCCTTTGGGTCCTTGGAGAAAGGGAGAGCCATGGTAGATTTTCACTCACAAGGAGGGTCCGTGACCACGCACATCAGCGAAATCCGGGCCCGTGAAGTCCTCGACAGCCGTGGCAACCCCACCGTAGAGGCCGAAGTCCGTCTTGCTGGCGGTGGCTTTGGCCGGGCGGCGGTTCCCAGTGGTGCGTCGACGGGGGCGCTCGAAGCAGTCGAGCTTCGAGACGGTGGAGACCGCTTCGGCGGAAAGGGCGTAACGCGGGCCGTTACCAATATCCACGAAATACTCGCGCCGGCGTTGGTCGGTACCGACGCAACCGACCAAGAGCTCATCGATCAGGTGATGCTCGATCTCGACGGCACGCCCAACAAGGCCAACCTGGGCGCCAATGCGATCCTGGCGGTGTCACTGGGCGTCGCCCGGGCGGCCGCAGCCCAACTCGGCATTCCCCTGTTCAAGTACCTGGGCGGTCCAGCGGCGCGGGTTCTCCCTGTTCCCATGCTCAATGTTCTCAACGGTGGCAGCCACGCTGCCAACTCGGTCGACATCCAGGAGTTCATGCTCGTACCGGCCGGAGCAGCCAGTTTCTCGGAGTCCTTGCGGATGGGCGTCGAGGTCTACCACTCGCTCAAGAAAGTGCTGACCGATCGCAAGCTCTCGACCAACGTCGGGGATGAGGGAGGGTTCGCACCGAATCTCCCCGCCAATCGCGCCGCCCTCGAGCTTCTCACCGAAGCGATTTCCGCCGCCGGTTACACCCCCGGCGAGGACGTGGCGCTTGCCCTCGACGTTGCCGCGTCGGAATTCTACGAGGACGGCGCATATCAGTTCGAGGGCGGAGCCAGGTCGGCTGCCGAGATGATCGACTACCTCGAGTCGCTCGTCGATGAGTTCCCGCTCGTTTCGATCGAGGACGGTCTCGACGAGGCCGATTGGGACGGTTGGGCCGCACTGACCGAGCGCCTCGGTGACCGAACACAACTCGTCGGCGACGACCTCTTCGTGACCAATGAAGAGATCCTGCGGCGCGGCATCTCGGAACGTTCGGCGAACGCCATCCTCATCAAGGTCAATCAGATCGGAAGCCTCTCGGAGACGTTGCACACGATGGCTACCGCGGAGCAGGCTTCGTTCGGGCGGATGGTGAGCCACCGCTCGGGGGAAACCGAGGACACCTTCATTGCCCACCTGGCCGTGGCGACCAACTGCGGGCAGATCAAGACAGGAGCGCCCACCCGGTCCGAGCGAACCGCCAAATACAACCAACTGCTCAGAATCGAAGAACGGCTCGGCTCGCAAGCCCGTTTCGCCGGTTGGTCGACGTTCCGCGGAAAACCATGACCGCCAGGTCCCGGTTCCAGACGCTGGCTCCGGTGTTCTTGCTGGTGGTCCTGGCCGTGGTGTTCACCAATATCTTTCCCTTCCGGCAGATGATGGCCAACGAACAGACCATCGATCTCGCCCGCGGCAGGCTGGCGGCCCTTCAGTCTGAGAACGAACGACTCGAACGGGAGGTCGAGGCCCTTGGCACGGAGCAAGAGCTGGAACGTATGGCGCGTCAAGATCTCGGCTATGTGATGCCGGGCGAGACCTCCTACATCATCACCACGCCGGAATTTCCCGATGCGGCTGCTCCTGTCCAGGCCACGCTCCCCGAGCGGCGCCCTTGGTACGCGGCTGTGTGGGATTTCCTCACCGGATCGGATCTCGTCACAGACGAGCTGTAGTGGCGGGTCGCCGGTGACTGACGACCAGGTGGTCGAGGTCCAGATCGAGCGTCCGCCCCGAGCGCCGGCCGACGTGGCCGTTCGCTGCCACCTGGGTCTGCCGGTGGTGACCAAGGTGCCTCCGATCCTCGACGACGGCACACCGTTCCCGACCCGGTGGTGGCTCACGTGTCCGCTTGCTCGGCGTCGCATAGGGCGCCTGGAGGCGGCCGGCGGGGTCAAAGCCATGGATCGTAGGATCGGAGCGGATCCGGCATTCGCCGCTCGGATGGCTGCGTCGCATGAGCGGTATGCCGCCGAGCGCGGAGATGCCATCCCCCCCGACGCGGTGCACCGGCCCACCGGAGGGGTTGCGGGGATCGAGCGCGGGGCGAAGTGCCTTCACGCCCACTATGCGGATACCGCGGCGGGCAACGACAACCCGATCGGAGAACTCGTGGCGGCGTGGATCCAACCGCTCGACTGTGAGACGGCTTGCGTGATCGAGGACGGCGAGGGTGGCGCCGTTCGGAGTCAAAGGTGGTCGGAACCCAAGTGAAAGTCGCCGCCGTCGACATCGGTACCAACACCGCCCGCTTGTACGTCGCTTCTGTTCAGGGTTCCGACCTCATCGAAGAAATCAGAATCGCCCGTGTCTGCGGCCTGGGGCGAGGCGTCGACGATTCCGGCCGGTTGAGCACGCCGGCCATCGCCCGAACGGTCGCGGTGCTGGAGGATTTTCGGGTGCACGTGGACGATGTGCCTCGGGTGCGTGTCATCGCAACTTCAGCATCGCGCGACGCGGCCAACCGAGACGAGTTCTTTGACGCCGCCGAGAGGGTGTTCGGTCATCGACCGGAATTGATCTCGGGCTCAGAGGAAGCGGAGCTCTCCTTTGCTGGAGCGACGAGTGACCGTGACGACACGGGACCGGTGCTCGTGATCGACATCGGGGGAGGGAGCACCGAGTTCGTGTTCGGCCGTAGCCGTCCTGAGTACGCCCGCTCCATCGACATGGGGTCCGTGCGACTCACCGACCGCCTGCTCGGCGCCCGGCCCGTCGACCGGGGCGGTCTGGAGGCCGCCCGCCGGGAGGTCCGAGCCGCGCTCGAGCCGATCACGATCCCCGGACGTCCGGACCTTGCGATCGGGGTCGCCGGTACCTTCACCTCACTCGTGGCCATGGTGCTTCAGCTCCCGGTCTACGACCGCCGCCAGGTCCACCAGAGTCGCCTGAACCTCGAGGCGGTCACCGAGCTGGTGCGAGAGCTGGCCACCCGTTCGATCGAGGAGACAGCCGCCATCCCATCCCTCGATCCCGAGCGTGCTCCCGTCATCCTCGGAGGAGCGATCGTGGCAGAGCAAACCATGGCTACCCTCGGGCTCGGAGAGATCACCGTGTCAGAGCACGACATCCTCGACGGTGTCGCCAGGTCACTCCTGCCACAATGACCCTGCCCCAACAGGCGGCCACCAGCCCCGGTGGCGGAATCGGCAGACGCTGCGGACTTAAAATCCGCTATCCGAAAGGATGTGTGGGTTCAAATCCCACCCGGGGCACTGCTTGGGCGGTCGGCGACCGGCGGGGCGAGGAGCGCCCGTTGCAGGAGTCTCGTCATGTGCTCTCGGTAGTCGTCGGCACTCCATCCGAGTTCTCGCGTGAGCTCACGCCACGGACCGGGGAGGGTGACGGCGTAGAAGAGATCTGCGGCGGTTTCAACGCTCCAACCCTCAGCGAGTTCTCCGTCGTCGGCGATGCGTTCGACGAGCCGCCGATGAACCCCATGCCGGAACTCCATACGGTCGCGCCAGGCTGTTCCGAGCGCCTCGTCGTGGTATTGGGCGCTCTCGAGTACGAGAGCGACGGGGTCGATCGCTTCGCTGAACCTGCTGTGGAGCTGCATCGTGCGTTCGATCAGGTCAGCGCTGGTGGGCGCCTCGTGGATCGCGGCGAGGGACTCGCCCAGCTGAACGGCTTCGTCCATGAACTGGACCAGGGAGACCAGTAGTCCGGTTCGGTCACCGAAATGCAGGTAGACAGCCTGGCGGGTGACACCGGCGCGATAGGCCACTTCGCTGAGCTTGAGGAGCGACCCGCGTTCCGCGATCAGCTCCCGGGCGGCCTCGAGTATTCGGCGTCGGGTCTCTGGATCGCCATAGGTTCGATCACTTGACACTATGTAAACCTCTCGCGTACAGTGTGGTTTACGCAGTGTAAAACGAAACCGCATCGTGGAGGCGGATATGCAGATGGAGGACTTCTCGCAGGCTCAACGAAGGGTGCTCGAGGGGCAAGGGTTAGCGGCAGAATCGCGATTCGTGGATGTGGCATCGGTCCACGGCCAGGCTCACGTGTTGGTGACGGGCTCCGGTCCACCGGTCGTGATGATCAACGGAATCGGCACTCCGGCCGCGATGTGGGCACCCCTCATGGCCCAGCTGGCGGGATACACCATCTACGCGATCGACCTTCCCGGGTTCGGCCTCACCGCCACCATCCCTGACCTGACCGACGCCTACCGGACGACGGCCATTCGTTTCCTCGGGGAGGTGTTGGACGGGTTGGCGCTGGACCGGCCGATCTTCATCGCCAACTCTCTCGGGTCGCTGTGGGCGACATGGATGGCTATCGACCAGCCTGAACGAGTCGCCGCACTGGTGCATGTCGGGTGTCCGGCGTTGCTGCTCGGAACCTCGGCGCCGTTGCCCATGCGGATGCTCTCGATGCCGTGGCTCGGCAGGTTGATGATGAAACTCCAACCGCCGTCGCTCCGACAGGTAGAAAGCCTGTCCAAGATGGTGCGCCAGTACCCACTCCAACCGGCGCTCGGCAGGTTGCTGCTCGCCACTGAACAGCTTCCCGGGTTCGAACAAGCCTTCCTGAGCACCCTCCACACGTTGGTCCGATTGCAGGGGTCGCGACCCGAAATGGACCTGTCGGCCGAGCAGATCGAGAGAGCGACCCAGCCCGCCCTGTTCGTGTGGGGCGAGGACGATCCGATGGGATCCCCCGAGGTGGGCAAGCGAGCTGTTGCGATCATGGCCGATGCCGAGATCCGAGTCGTGCCGGGAGGGCACGCGCCCTGGCTGGGCGAGCCGGGAGAGGTTGCCCCGCTCGTTGCCGGCTTTCTCGAGAAGCAAGGCGCCGGGCCATCGCCCATGCCTTGACCCAGGGAGGAGCCGAACGGATTGCTCTCCGGCCATCAGTCGGCATTCTTCGGTAGATTCGGGCCAGGAATCCCGAGAAGGAGGAGACCATGGCTGGCCCATTCCCGCTGGCCCGATTCCCGCTGGCCCCATTCCCGCTGGTCTGGAAGACCGGATCATTCCCTATCTGATGATCGACGGTGCCGCGGCAGCCATCGATTTCTACAAAGAGGCGTTCGGAGCCACAGAGCGGTACCGGATGGAGATGCCCGACGGTTCCATCGGCCACGCCGATCTTCTGGTCAACGGCGCAGCCGTCTATCTCGCTGATGCGCCCGACGACATGGAGGGTGACGCTGCCAATCCCGGCAAGCTCGGCGGCACGAGCGTGCTCCTCCACCAGTACGTCGCCGACGTCGACGCGGTCACCGAGAGGGCGGTGAAAGCGGGGGCGGTGCTGGTTCGTGAACCTGCAGATCAGTTCTACGGTGATCGTTCAGCGGTCGTTGCTGATCCCTATGGCCATCAGTGGTCGCTCCACATGCATATCCGTGACGTCTCACCGGAGGAGATGGCACGAGCTTTGGAGGCCATGGGCGGCCAGTGACCGGAGAGTTTGGCTGTGCTCAGGCTCAGCAACCGCTTGTCCGGTTCGGCAACCCGTCCATGGCAGGCCAGAATGGCCTCGTGACACTTTCCGACTCTCGAATCTCGAATCTCGGGGCGCAGGCGATCGAAGCGGCCTTCGATGCATACCGCACCAGGTTCAGAATCATCACCGGTCGTGCCCCTCTGCGGTTCGCTCAGCGCGATTGGGTGTCCGCCCAGGCCGATGGCGTCGAGCGGCTGGCCCTGTATCGGGAGATCGTCGACGGTCTCGAGCCCGATATTCGTGCCCTTCTGGGAGACCGCGTCGAGGATCCTTTCATGTGGGCCGGTATCAAAGCGGTCTACTCGGGCCTCATTGCGGGTCGCGACGAATGGGAGCTGGCCGAGACGTTCTTCAACTCCATCACCCGTCGGATCTTCACCACCGTCGGCGTCGATCCTCGCATCGAATTCGTTGCCACGGACTTCGACCAGCCGCCGACGCGTGCTGCGGAACCGGTCTACCGAACCTATGACAGAAGCGAGTCTGTGACCGGGCTGATCCGGACGATCCTCCAGGACTACCGCTTCGAAGCTCCCTACGCCGACGTTGAACGGGACGCCCAAGTCGTCGCCGAACGAGTCAGGGCCCGGCTGGGTGAGGTTGGGGCCCTTCAAGTCGTGGAGCGTACCGAAGTGGTTCGGTCCGTTTTCTTTCGGGGTCAGTCGGCGTTCATTGTGGGGCGGATGTTTTCGGGGTCCCATCGCTTTCCGTTCGTGCTCGCCATCAACCACGAGGCGTCCGGGGTTTCCGTCGACGCCGTGCTCCTCAGAGAGAACGAGGTCAGCATTCTCTTCTCCTTCACACGGTCGTACTTCAAGGCTGACGTGCCCCGGCCGTACGATCTGATGAGATTTCTCAAAACGCTCGTGCCACGCAAGCGGGCCGCCGAGATCTACATCGGTATCGGAGAAAACAAGCACGGCAAGACCGAGCTGTATCGAGACCTGCTCAGGTACATCGCCTCGTCCTCTGAACAATTCGAACTTGCCCGCGGCACCAAGGGCATGGTGATGGTGGTGTTCACCATGCCCGGATACGACGACGTGTTCAAGATCATTCGCGACAAGTTTCCGCCGGTGAAGACGACAACCCGAAAAGCCGTGATGGCCAAGTACCGCATGGTGTTCCAGCACGATCGGGCTGGCCGACTGATGGACGTGCAGGACTTTCAGCACCTCAGCTTCGAACTGTCACGGTTCTCCGATGAGCTACTCGCCGAGTTGTTGTCGGAAGCCGCGGACACGGTACGCGTCGAGGGAGATCAACTCGTCATCAGTCACGTGTACGTGGAGCGTCGGGTTATCCCTCTCGACATCTTTGTGCGGGAAGCAGGTGACTCGGCAACCCGAGAGGCGGTCGTCGATTTCGGGCTCGCCATCAAGGACATGGCCTCGACGAATATCTTCCCGGGCGATCTGCTCATCAAGAACTTCGGCGTCACCCGGCATGGCCGCGTCGTGTTCTACGACTACGACGAACTCAGCGCCCTCACCGACATGAACTTCCGGGCCATGCCCGAGGCCAGATTCGACGACGATGAGATGTCGGCGGAGCCGTGGTTCTCGGTCGCCGCCAACGATGTGTTTCCCGAGGAGCACCGCAAGTTCCTCGGGCTTCAACCCCGGTTGAGAGAGGTCTTCGAGGAGCACCACGCCGACCTCTTCGAGGTGGAGCCCTGGCAACGGATTCAGCGGCGGGTGCTCGCCGGAGAGCAGATCCAGGTCTTTGCATACGGGCCAGAGGCGCGTCTACCGGATGCACCAGACCCCCTGGGTTGGTGATTACGGGCGATCCACGAAAACCGGGCCCATTCCTGTGAGAATGGCCGCGGAGGTCGATCTGAGAACCAGCACGCTCAAGCGAATCACCATCGTGGTCATCATCTTGGTGGCCGGGTACGGCCTGTACGATCGGTACGGTTCGCCATACCAGGCCATGGTCGACGGACAGGCGGCGCTCGTGTCCAATGACAAGGTCACGGTCGACCGGAATCCCTATCTCGTGTTCCGGCCGGCCGACCGGGAGCCCGAGACCGGGCTGATCTTCTATATCGGGTCCCGGGTCCCGCCGGCGGCGTACGCCCCGATGGCGCGGGAGATCGCTGAAGCCGGTTTTCTCGTGGCGATACCCTCGATGCCGTTCAACCTCCCGGTCTTCGGCCAGTCGGCAGCCAACGACGTCTTGGCTGATTTCCCCGAAATCATCTCGTGGGGGGTCGGTGGCCACGCCCGAGGCGGAGCAAACGCTGCCAGCTATATCGCCAGAAGTTCCCGTGTGGATGGGCTTCTGCTGCTGGGGAGCCAATCCGGCAGCAACACCGATCTGAGTCAGCGCAACGGGCTGACCACATTCGTGGTGTACGCAACCGAGGACGGCCTGGTCACCGTTGACGAGATCGAGGGCGCCAAAGACCGACTTCCAAGCAACGCAGAGTATGTGCTGATCCAGGGCGGGAACCATGCCCAGTTCGGCTGGTACGGCTCCCAGTCGGGTGACGGTGCTGCCAAGATCACTCGACTCGATCAGCAGGAACAGACCATCGTCGCCGTCTTGGACTTCATGCGCTCGATCGACTGATGGTTTCGGGGTCGCTAGCGTTCGGTTGACGGCACTCGAGGGATCCGATGATCAATCAGGAATTGGCCGCGCTCTTCCGAGAGATGGCTGAACTCACCAAACTCGAAGACGAGAACCCGCAGTCTTTTCGTGCCCGAGCCTACGAATCGGCGGCACGGGCGGTCGATTCGCTCCCCGAGGACGCCTCGGAGTTGACGACCGCGGAACTGGTCGCCCAGCCGGGAATCGGCAAATCCACCGCCGCCAAGATCGGCGAGTTCGTCGAATCGGGCAAGATCGAGAAGCTGGAGAAGCTCCGAGGCGCCTTCCCGCCCGAGTACCGCGAGATGGTGCGGATTCCCGGGATTGGCGCCAAGACGGCCTCCAAACTTCGCATCGAACTAGGGGTGGCGAGCGTGGCAGCGCTGCGTACCGCGCTCGAGCGACAGGAGGTGCGGGATCTGGCGGGGCTGGGTGCCAAGACCGAAGAGAAGATCGCCAAGGCCATCGAACGGCTGGGCATGTCCGGCAAGGATCAACGTGTTCCGATCGCCGAGGTCATGCCTCAGGCTCTGCGACTCGCCAATGAACTGCGCCAGATCGATGGAGTTGACGATGCGGTCATCTGTGGCAGCACGAGAAGGCTCCGTGAGACCATCGCCGACATCGACATCCTCGTGTCGGCTGCCGATCCCAAGCCGGTGATGGACGCGGTGCAGGGCCTCCCGGCCGTGAGGGAACTCATCGCGGCCGGCCAGACGAAGACCTCCTTCCTCAATCAAGCGGGGATGCAGGTGGATGTACGAGTCATCGAGCCGGACTCTTTCGGTGCCGCCATTCTCTACTTCACCGGATCGAAGGCGCACAACATCAAACTCCGGCAGCGGGCACTGGAGCGCGGCTGGACGCTCAACGAATACAGCCTGTCTGATGCCGAATCCGGCGACATCGTGGCCTCGGCCACGGAGGCCGAGATCTACGAAGCGCTCGAGTTGGTGTTCGTCCCCGCTCCGATGAGGGAGGACGCCGGCGAAATCGAGGCAGCGGCGGCGGGACCCCTCGAGGATCTGCTCTCACCAGACCTGCTGCGCGGCGATCTTCACGTCCACACCGATTTGTCCGGCGACGGGCACGACAGTCTCGTCGACATGGTCGCCGCCGCCGCCGCCCGGGGTTATGAGTACCTCGCCATCACCGACCATGCCGAGGATCTCACCATCAACGGGGCCTCTCGCCAACAGATGCTCGAGCAGAGAGAGGCCATTCGCTCTCTGCAGGAGGAGTACCCGAATCTGCGCATCCTGCATGGCGTGGAGCTGAACATCGATCCCGACGGGAATCTCGATTACGACGCGGCGTTTTTGGCCGGGTACGACTGGGCAGTCGCCAGCGTTCATTCCCACTTCGACATGGATGAGGCTCGGCAGACGGCGCGCGATCCTCACGGCGATGGGGCACCCGTCGGTCAACGCCATCGGCCACCTCACCGGGAGAATGATCGGACGGCGACCCGGAATCGAACTGGATATCGAAGCGGTGTTCGAAGGGGCGGAGGCCACTCGAACGGCCCTCGAGATCAACTCCTTCCTCGACCGCCTCGATGTTGCAGCTGACCTCATTCGCCGCGCTCGCGATCGGGACGTGTTGTTCGTGATCGATACCGACTCGCACCGGGTGGGTGAGTTGAACCAGATTCGGTGGGGCGTCGAGAACGGCATCGCCGGATGGGTGAGGGCGAGTCAGGTTGCCAACACCTGGCCGCTCGAGGACTTCGTCGCCTGGGTCACGGAGCGCCGAGGCTGAGGGGTTCGAGTCGTTCGGCAGGCGCCGAGCGGCGCTCCGCTCGGCCGATGCGAAACCGCCGGCGACGATGTTCCGGGCGGCGGCCACTAGCCTGTGGCGTCGATGGCAGACCGTTACATTTCGTTCGATCACGATGCATGGGGAAGTCTGCGGGCCAACACCCCCATGACGCTGACCGAAGGCGACCTCGAGAAGCTTCGGGGCATCAACGAGCGTATCTCGCTCGACGAGGTCGCCCAGATCTTCCTTCCCCTTTCGCGGCTCCTCAACCTGTACGTCAGCGCGTCGCAGAGCCTCTACCAGGTCACGGACACTTTTCTCGGGCAACCGGCTGCCAAAGTCCCCTACATCATCGGGGTCGCCGGAAGCGTTGCGGTCGGCAAGAGCACCACGTCCCGGATCCTTCAGGCGCTGCTCTCTCGCTGGCCTGCCCACCCGAAGGTCGACCTGATCACCACGGACGGATTTCTCTATCCCAACGCCGAACTCGAACGCCGCCAGCTTCTCGATCGGAAGGGCTTCCCGGAGAGCTACAACCTCCGCGAAATGCTGGAGTTTCTGGCAGCCGTCAAGTCGGGCGACCCGGTGGTCGAGGCGCCGGTGTACAGCCACGAGTCCTACGACGTCGTAGTGGGCGCATCGAACCTCGTCGCCCAACCGGACATCGTGATCGTCGAAGGACTCAATGTTCTGCAGGCAGGAGCAGGATCCACCGTGTTCGTCTCTGACTACTTCGACTTCTCGGTGTACGTGGACGCCGACGAGGCCGACGTCAAGACGTGGTACGTCGAACGGTTCATGACCCTCAGGGAGACGGTCTTTCGGGACCCGAAGGCGTACTTCCACAAATACGCCCAGCTCGGCGAGGCCGAGGCTATCGAGACGGCTGATCAGATCTGGGAGTCGATCAACGGCCCCAACCTGCGAGAGAACATCCTTCCCACCCGCGAACGTGCCCACCTCATTCTCGAAAAGCAACCGGACCATTCGATCCGCCGCGTTCGCCTGCGCCGGATCTGATGACTCGACCGATGCGGTCGTGGCTCTCGGCTGCCCTCGAAGCGTTTGTCACCGACGAGCCAACCGAGGCGAACTACCTTCCGGCCTTTGCGTCGCTGCTCGCCTTGCCTGGTGACGTCTTCGATGCAGCTCACTTTCAACCCGGCCACATCACCGCCAGCGGATTCGTTGCCTCGTCCGACGCCCAGGCAGTGTTGCTCATCCACCACGCCAAGCTCGATAAGTGGCTCCAACCCGGAGGACACGTGGAACCAGGCGATACGAGCCTGGAGGCAGCAGCCCGGCGGGAACTGGCCGAGGAAGTGGGGATCACCAGGCTCGAACCCCGGGGACTCCTCGACCTCGACATCCATGAGTTCCCGAAGAGGGGTGCCACCCCCCACCACCTCCATTTCGACGTGCGTTTTGCTTTTCATGCCGGCGAAACCGCCATCGAGGCTCTCGACGGAGTGCTCGATGCTCGATGGGTGCCCTTCTCCGAACTCGCCGACCTCACCGCGGAGCTGAGTATCGCCCGGCCGGCCGAGAAGTTGCGCCGGCTGCTGAGGTAGCCTGGGACCATGGAAAAGGCTCTCAAACAAGCGCTGCGCGCCGCCCGGTTCGACCGCACTGTCTACACCCAGCTTCTGTTCGACGATTACGCAACGGGCAACGCCATCTTGATCCTGGCCGGTATCGCGGTGGTCACCACGCTCGGTCAGGTGGGTCTCGACCCTCGTCTGACCTTCAGCGCCAGCCTCGTGGCCACCCTGCTCGACGTTGTGCTGAGCACTTTGTGGGGGTGGGTGATCGCCGCCGGCATCCTGTGGTTGGTGGGCACCAAGCTGTTCAGGGGAGAAGCCCGGTATCAGACCGTTCTGCGCATGGTCGGCTTCGCGTATCTGCCCTTTGTCTTGCTGGCCTTGGCGCCGCTCGGCATCTTCAAGCTCGAAGTGTTCGGCAGTTGGTTGGTGCCGATCTCGTTGGCGTGGTTCGGTGGTGGGCTCTTCTTGATCGCCCAGGACACGTTCGGTCTGTCCAAGCGTGACGCCGGGGTGGCGGCCGGTCTGGCGGTGGTCGGGTGGCTGGCCGTTCGACCTCTCCTCGGTCGATGACGACGTACCGCCTGGACCTCTCCTACGACGGTTCGGGGTTTCGTGGATTCGCCCGCCAGCGCCACGTGCGAACGGTCCAAGGCGAACTGGATGCAGCGCTTGAGAAAGATGGCTGGTCCGGTCGACACCGTGGTGGCGGGACGCACCGACGCCGGCGTTCACGCCTCCCACCAGGTCGTGAGCTTTTCGACCGAGGTCTCGCTCGACCCGGAGCGAGTTGTCCGCTCACTCAACACCATGCTCAGCGATGAGATCGCCATCCACTCGTGCGTCATCGTTCCCGACATCGTTCAGCGCCCGATTCGCCGCCACCCGGCGAGCCTACGAGTACCGAATTCTCAACCGACCTGTCCACGACCCTTTTCGGCGCGCTCACCCATTGGCATGTGCCGATCACCCTTGACCGACAGGCCATGCAGCGAGCCGCCGGTCATTTCGTCGGGCGGCACGACTTCGCCTCCTTCTGTCGGAAGACGGCCGGCCGAACGACGGAACGAACCGTCCACACTGCGTGTCGGACCATGTACGGCGAGGTCGTCACGGTTCGACGATCTCCGGGTTGCCTTCTGTCATCAGATGGTCCGATCCATCGTCGACACCTGTGTCGAGGTCGGCAAAGGCAAACTGGGAGCGGACGAGATCCCGCGTATTCTGCACAGCACGCGACCGCAACGCGGCGCCCCGTGGTGCCGCCCCGCCTGTTGGCCTGAGTCTGGTGGCGGTGGGGTATTCGGACGACCCTCTCGCGACGCGGGACGTGCCCGCCTGATAGGTTCAACTTCGATCGTCGGAGGAGCACCATGTCGGAAGCCATCGAGAACCTCTTGCAGGAAAACCGGACCTTCGCCCCGAGCCCGGAGTTTCGCGCTCGGGCCAACGCTCAGGAGGGAATCCACGAGCGAGGCCGAAGCCGACTACCTGGCGTTCTGGCAGCAGCAGGCGCTCGAACGGATCAGCTGGTTCAAGGAGCCGACCGTGGTCCTGGACGACTCGAATCCACCTTTCTACAAGTGGTTCACCGACGGTGAACTGAACCTCGCCTACAACTGCCTCGACCGTCACCTCGACAGCCAGGGCGACAAGGTGGCCTACCACTGGATCGGGGAACCGGGAGACACGCGAACCTTCACATACCGGGAGCTCGCCGAGGAGGTGGGCCGTTTCGCCAACGTCCTCAAGGAGCTGGGCGTCGCTCGTGGTGATCGCGTCGCCATCTACATGGGCATGATTCCCGAACTCCCCATCGCCATGTTGGCGTGCGCTCGGATCGGCGCCGTGCATTCGGTGGTCTTCGGTGGCTTCAGTTCGGACGCGCTGGCTGATCGGATCATCGACGGGCAGGCCAAGGTCGTCGTCACGCAGGACGGCGCCTGGCGGGGCGGCAAGGTCGTGCCGCTCAAAGCGAACGCCGACGTGGCCATTGGCCGTTGCCCGAGTATCGAACACGCAGTGGTGGTCCGCCGGACCGAGAACGACGTGGCCATGGTGGAGGGGCGCGATCTGTGGTGGCACGATGTCGTCGACGGCGTCTCCACCGAGTGCCCGCCGGAAGTCATGGGCGCCGAGGACATGCTCTACATCCTCTACACGTCGGGGACCACCGGGAAAGCCCAAGGGCATCGTGCACACCCAGGGCGGCTACCTGACCGGCATCACGACCACGCACGACTACGTGTTCGATCTCAAGCCGGACGACGTGTATTGGTGCGCCGCCGACATCGGTTGGGTGACCGGGCACAGCTACATCGTGTACGGGCCGCTGGCCAACGGCGCCACCGGCGTGATGTACGAGGGTGCGCCGAACCACCCGGACTTCGACCGCTTGTGGTCCATCATCGCCGAGTACGGGGTGTCGATCTTCTACACGGCTCCGACGGCCATCCGGGCCTTCATGAAGTGGGGCGACGAGTATCCGGCCCGCCACGACCTCTCGTCGCTGCGGCTGCTGGGCACGGTCGGCGAGCCGATCAACCCCGAAGCCTGGATGTGGTACCAGGAGCACATCGGACCGGTCGATTGCCCGATCGTCGACACGTGGTGGCAGACGGAGACCGGCGGGATCATGATCTCGCCGCTGCCGGGGGTGGTCGCCACCAAACCGGGTTCGGCCACGCTTGCCTTTCCCGGGAATCGCCGCCGACGTCGTGGACGACGACGGCAACTCGGTTCCACTCGGGGGTGGCGGGCTTCCTGGTGCTGCAGCGACCGTGGCCCTCCATGCTCCGGACGGTGTACGGAGACGACCAGCGGTACATCGACACCTACTGGTCCCGCTTTCCCGGCGTCTACTTCCCTGGCGACGGCTGCAAACGAGATGAGGACGGCTATTTCTGGCTGCTGGGTCGGGTCGATGACGTGATGTTGGTCTCGGGCCACAACATCTCCACGACCGAGGTCGAGTCGGCGCTCGTCTCCCATCCGGCGGTCGCCGAGGCCGCCGTAGTGGGCCGGAAGGACGAAATCACCGGCCAGGCCATCGCCGCCTTTGTGACGCTTGCGGGGATGGGTGGAGGGAGATGAGGAACTGATCGCCGAACTCCGCGACCACGTGGCGGGGTCGATCGGTCCGATCGCCAAGCCCAAATCGATCGTCTTCACGCCCGATCTTCCCAAGACCCGATCAGGCAAGATCATGCGGCGGCTGCTGAGGGACATCTCGCGAGCATCGGAAACTCGGAGACGTGACCACACTGGCCAACGCCGACATCGTCGAGGACATCACCGAACCAGTCTGCGGGCCCCTCTCCGGAGGAGTAGACCAGCGCAGGTAGCCGGCGGGTGGCCGACGGCGTCCACGGCGACGAGTATGCCGAGGAGCGCGGCTCCCGCCACGCCGAGGTAGGCGGCGCCCTCGAAGGCGGCTTCGACATCGCGCCAGGAGCGTGGCGGCGTCGGCGATCTCCGTCTCGCTGACTCGCTGCAGGATGTAGCCGGTGAGCACGGAGGTGCCGATAGCCATTCCGACCAGGCGCGTGAGAATCACCAACGAGGAGGCGCCTCCGGCTGCGTCGTCGGGGGCCGCAGCCAGCACCGTTTCGGCGAGCGGAGTGAAGAAGACAGCCCAGGGCCGACCCAACGACGATGAGCGAGGGAACCATTGCCGAGGCAGCCGGGATCCCAGGAGCGCATCATGACGAACCCGCCGGCGGCTGCCAGGGCGGCGAGCGGGAGGGTCCATCGGGGCAAGATCCGCGAACCGAACCAGGTCGTCGCCACGAGAGGAAGCGTGAAAGCGGTCAGAGAAGCCATCCGGTGATCCAGGCGTCTGCCTCGGCAGGAGCAGTCGAAGAGGACGGAGACGTAGAGCGGAACGAACGCCAGAGTCAGAAAGACGAGATACCCGAGCACCAGATTGGCCGCCGTTGCTGCCGGGCGGCGAGCGGCGGTCCCCAGCGGCAAAAGGCGATCGGGTCTCAGCCAGAAGGCCCCCCCGATCAAGAGAATCCCTGCGGTCACCCATCCCCACTGGATGGGACGAGCGGCTGATTCGCCGGCCGTGCCGTAGACCAAGAGAGCGAGTCCGGTAGCTCCGGCCACGAACTGGGTGACGGGAAACGTCTGTCGGTGATGGCCGGCTCGGTGCCTTCGACCCAGACGAGGAGAACGAGCGCGACTGCCGTGAGCGGCAGATTGATCCAGAAGGCCACCCTCCAGTCAGCCAGGCTGACGATCACCCCTCCATAGAGGTGACCGAGCGTCCATCCCGCCATATCGATCGCTGCGATGAAACCGAGCCAGCTGCGCGACCCCGTGATGCGCCAGCCATACGACATTCCCAGCGGCACCATGGCTCCTGCCCCGAGCGCCTGAAGGACGCGCCCGCTGACCAGCACGCCGAGCCCGGCGATGTCGGATCCGGGTCGAGCCTCGAGCCAGCGGTAGGCGATCTCCTGCACGAGGTTCGTCGACCATGCTCCCGAACCTGCCACGAGGGCCGAGGCGGCCCCGAACAGGATCGTTGCCGCGATCAGGGTGCGTCGTCTCGCCGATCGCGTCGCCGAGCCGGCCTGCGCCGAGAATCCCGATTGCGTAGGCGATGAGATAGGCGGACACCAACCAGGCAGCCTGGCGGGTGCCGCCCGGGAGCGGGCAATGCCAACTCGTCGATGATGACCGGCAAGGTGGCCGAGATGACCGTGAGGTCGAGGGCACCGAGCAGAACCGGCAATCCGATCGCGACCCGGAGTGTCCGGGAGACACCTTTCGGTCCGGATCGACCGCTTCGTCAAGGGGCGGGCTGATGTCGACGGGTCGATCGTATGCGAAGACGTCGATGGTCCACGTGCGCGGGTTTCCGCTGGCGCGTTCGGTCAGTTCGATCCTGCGGATCTCTCCGTCTGCGAGGTAGAGCACGGCGTCGGTGTTCTCCCCTTCCAGCACCCCGACGGTGAGTCGGTCGAGGCGGTCCCCAACTGTGCGTCCGGAGAGGACTTCGAGAGTTTCGCCCGGGAACTCCTCAAGCGATGTGTCATCGGCCCAGGTCAGGCCCGTGATATCTTCGGCGAACAGAGCCGTCAGCCCATCGGGAGCGAAGAGGTCGCGGACGGTGAGCAGCTGGGCGGAGACGACCGGCTCCCACTCGGTGGTGATGGGACCCTTCTGCCAGACCTCGTCTCCGATGGACAGGAGTGAGAGCGTTCCGCCGAGCCCGAGCACGCTGACCCGAACCTCTGCCTCTGCCTCCATGGGTGCCCGGTATGCCCCGTCGATGCCCTGAAGTGTGAATGTCTCTTCGATGATGACCGGTGGGCCGGTCAGTCCGATCTGGAACCTGAAGGTCTCTGCTTCGGCGAACACCGAGGCAGCGGATGCCATAGCCGCAGCGGGATCCAAACGTTCCGGCTCGTCCTCGCCGCCACACGCCACGACTCCGATCGCCAGAACCAGCAGAATGCTCAGCCCTCGTCTCATGATCGGCGAAGTATATGCGGCCGCCCTACTTGGGCAGGCGGCGGCCTGCTCTGCGGCCGCCTGATTTCCACGTTTTCGGGGTCACCGCCGAGGCTGGGCAGTCGCCGACGCCGGCGCACTCGAACCATGTCGGCCGGATCCGGGCCTTCGCCCCCAGCTCATCACCGTCCCGCTTCTCCGGGTCAGATCTGATCGAACTTGCGGACGACGCGCATCACGAGTCGTTCAACCAGAGACCAGCCGGCCAGCGCTACAAGGATCGCCGGGTCGAAACCGTCGCCGGCGATGGCGGTGAACCCACCCCCTCCGAACAACGAGTCGAGACCACTGCTGACACCCTGGACCGGAGCTGCGAGGAGGTCGCTCCAGGTGGTGACGAACTCACCGACGCCGCTTTCCTCCGGGATCACCCCCAGGTCGAGCAGGATCCGGGCGACGAGAACGAGCTGGATCAGACTGAAGATCAGCAACGTGGCACGCCGTATCAGGCGCGAAAGGTCGAAGCTGCGCACCGATCCATCGAGCATTCAGAGCCTCCCTCTCCGCCCGGCTCAACCGAACCTAGTGGACGGCGCATGCGTGCGCCGGATCGTTTCGTCATGCAGCCGCCGGTCGATGTCTCGGGCTCCTGGACCGAGCGTCGGCAGGTC
Source organism: uncultured Acidimicrobiia bacterium (assembly GCA_963752075.1). Lineage (GTDB taxonomy): Bacteria > Actinomycetota > Acidimicrobiia > Spongiisociales > JAENVV01 > CBDUEV01. Next base: position 126,879 of record CAVVWO010000002.1, on the reverse strand, counting down.
GCAGTACTCGGTTACCCTCGAAAGGGGTCGACCGCAGTCGTTGGTGGCCCACTACGGCCACTCCCAGGGGAATCCCCTCGATCCGCCCGAGGACCCGCATGTGGCCGACAACACCTCCTGACCCGCCGTTCGGCTTCGGGCTCGAGGACCCGCTTTGACGCATAGGGCCTGTTCATCTACCATGACCCGGCCCGCAATCGCGGCGCCTTCTTCTTCTGTGTCGAGGTTTACATTGAGGCTGCAAAAGACGCACTCCACCAAGGTGTCCGATGTCGAACGGCAATGGTTCGTCGTCGACGCCACAGACGTTCCGCTGGGACGTCTCGCTTCCGAGGTCGCCCAGATTCTTCGAGGCAAGCACAAGCCGACCTTTGCGCCGCACATCGACGTCGGGGATTTCGTCATCGTCGTCAATGCCGAGAAGGTTGCGGTGACGTCTGACAAGTCTGAGTCGAAGATCTACTACCGGCACTCGGGTTTTCCGGGCGGGCTCAAAGAAGAGTCTTTCGAGGCGCTACGCGTTCGCGCACCCGAAGCGATCGTCGAGCGGGCCGTCAAGGGCATGATCCCGAAGAACCGCCTGGGCCGGAAGGTCGGATCGAAGCTGAAGGTCTACGCGGGGCCAGATCACCCCCATGCCGCGCAGATGCCGGTCCCGCTCGAATTCAACATCCGGAAAGTGGAGTCGTAAATGGCAAATCTCAAACCGCTTGTTCAGGCCACGGGCCGCCGCAAAGAGGCCACCGCCCGCGTTCGCCTCTACGCCGGCAGCGGATTGATCGTCGTCAACAAGAAGCCCATCGAAGGGTACTTCGCAACGGCGCAGCAGAGGATGCGGGCGACGGAGCCACTTCGCGTGGCCGACGCCGAGACTCGCTATGACATCAACGCCACCGTCGAGGGCGGCGGTACCACTGGTCAGGCTGACGCGATCCGCCTCGGTATCGCTCGGGCCCTTGCTCGAAGTCGATCCCGAACTCCGTCCTGCGCTCAAGAAAGAGGGCCTGCTCACTCGCGATTCGCGCCAGGTGGAGAGCAAGAAGTACGGCCTCCGCAAGGCACGTCGGGCGCCGCAGTACACCAAGCGCTAGTCCGCACCCATGTTGAAGGACGGCCAGCGCCTGTTCGGAACGGACGGCGTGCGAGGCGAGGCGAATGCCTCCCTCACCCCGGAGTTCGCGATGGATCTCGGCCGCGCAGCGGGAGAAACACTACGTCACGGTCCTGCCCTCATCGGGCGAGACACCCGACGTTCGGGTGAGATGCTGTCCTCAGCGCTCCAGGCAGGCTTCCATTCGGTCGGCGTCGATACCGTCGATGTCGGGGTCATGCCGTCCGGGGGGATCGCCCATCTGGCCGCCTCGTCCGGGGCATCCATGGCAGCCATCATCAGCGCCTCGCACAATCCCGCTCCCGACAACGGGATCAAGCTGCTGGATGGCAAGGGATTCAAACTCACCGACGACCAGGAGGACGAGATCGAGGCTCGGCTTCGTCGTGGTGCTCCTTGGCGGACCCCGATCGGAAGTAGCATCGGCACACGTCTCGTCGATCCGAAGGGCGCCGCCCGTACCTCGACCACCTGGTCGGAGCAACCAAGTACTCGTTTCGTGGTCATTGCAGGTCGTCCTCGACACCGCCCACGGTGCCGCCTACAAGGTGGCGCCCGAATTGTTTCGTCGGCTCAAGGCGGAGGTGGAGGTTCACGGCGACCTCCCGGACGGAACGAACATCAACGAGGGGTGCGGCGCCACACATCCCGAGTACCTCGCTCGTCTGGCGACGGGCCGGATCGGCTTCTGCTTCGACGGTGACGCCGACCGGCTGATCGCCATCGACGAAGACGGCGTACCGGCCAACGGCGATGTGATGATGGCCATCATCGCTCGGCACCTCAAGGCGCAGGACAAACTTCGGAACGACGTCGTGGTCGGGAACGGTCATGGCCAACCTCGGCTTCCGGCGGGCCATGGATGAACAGGGCATCGAACTCATCCAGACGCAAGGTGGGCGACCGTTACGTCCTCGAAGCGATGAAGCAGTGGAAGGCGGTACTGGGCGGCGAGCAGTCCGGGCACGTGATCTTCCTGGATACCGCTCCGTCGGGTGACGGCCTCCTCACCGCCATCCGGCTCCTGGAGGTGGTGGCGGCAACGGGCAAGGAGCTGCGCACCCTCCGAGCTGAGGCGATCACCGAGTTTCCGCAGGTCCTTCGCAATGTCCGCGTGCCGGATACCGTCGAAGCTCGACGACGGCCGAGTCGGTGTGGGCGGCGATCGAGAGCGCCGAACAGAGTCTGGGTGACGCGGGCCGGATCCTGGTCCGAGCCTCGGGGACCGAACCGCTCGTGCGCGTCATGGTAGAGGCGGCCACCCGCAGCGAGGCCAACGCCATCGCCGAGGAGCTGGCGACAGTCGTTCGTAACGAGCTCGGCGCCGTCGAGTAGCGTTCGGCCAATGGACATCATCGGAGTGGGCGTCGATCTGGCCGACATCGCCAGAGTGGCCGCACGTACTCGAGAAGTATCCGCGCTTCGCCGAACGCTGCTTCACGGAACACGAACGTGACTACGCCAACCGGTTTGCACACCCGGCCCGCCGTTTCGCGGCGAGGTTCGCCGGAAAAGAGGCCGTCATGAAGTCGATGGGGACGGGGTGGCGGCGGATCCGCTGGCAAGACATCGAGATCACCGGCGGAGGCAAACCCACAGTCCGGATGTTTGGGACCGCCCGCGCCCGGGCCGATCAACTAGGCGTCGCCCACGTCGAGGTTTCCATCACCCATACCGACGACCAGGCGATGGTGTTCGCCATCGCCCTGGCACCCCACTGAGCCACCTGGGCCATCTTCACTGGGCCGCCTGCACTGGGCCGCCTGCACTGGGCCATCTTGACTGGGCCGCCTGCACTGGGCCGGTGGTCGACCAGCTCCGGATCAGGCAGGCCAGGCTCGCCTTCAATGTGAATGGCTGGCAACATCCGATCGAGCCATCGAGGGATGTTGCCAGTTGGCGTTGCCCATCAGCTTCATGGTCGCCGGAACGAGGACCAGGCGCACGATGGTGGCATCTACGAAGATCGGCGTGGCCAGTCCGAGACCGACCATCTGATGCTCGGGTCATCGCCGAGGAACACCACGATCATGATCAATGCCGCCGAGGTGATCACCCGAGCCGTGGTGGCGATGCGATGGACAACCGACTCTTCGTTGTCCCCGTTTCTCAGGTACTCCTCGCGCACTCGCGACAGCAGGAACACTTCGCAGTCCATCGACAGGCGCCGAGCGCGCCTGGGCGTTTCGCCACGGGCGCAACCGCTATGTCATCGACAACGTGCCATGGTTCGTGTGCGATGTCGGTCGCCCAGGCGCGGGAGCGGCACGTGGGGGACTGACGCTAGTGCCAGGTCAATGGCTGAACCTTCACGCGCGATCTTCGGTGAGGGGGCCCTCCAGGGGCGGCTGGCCAGCGGCGCGCCGGAGCACGACCGCGACGAGCAGCCCAGCGACGACCATCGTCAACCAGACGATAGATATGACCATGATCTCGAAGACATATCCACGATCGATTCCGCGCACCGCCGAGACGCCAACGAGCGCGGCGACCGCAGTTGCGAGGCTCAGTACGACGAGCCAACGGATGGTTCGCTCGACCTTGTTCCTCTGCATGAACACCGGTGCGAGGCAGGCGAGGGCGAGGCTCATCAGCAGGTATCCAAGCTCCTCGAGAGCGATGAAGACGCCGTTTGGGTTGTACATGGTGAGCATTGCCCAGCCGTCGAGCTGGCCCTTCTCGAGACTCGGTTGCATCACCGTGACCTGGATGAAGTAGGTGCCGACCAGGACGGCGGCCGCGATGACCGCAAGGCACAGCCCGACCAAGCTGAAGATCTTGCGCGTCGGAGGGGCGTACTCGTGTATCGACGCGACGAAGGCGACGAAGAGAAGCATCAACACCATCGCCGGGTACATCCACAGGTAGTCCCCGGGCCACTGGGCGGCAATGACGTCTGCTGTGAACGGATAGGGGACGTCGTTCGGGAGGGCGGTTATCGCCAAGGCGAACGTGCCGAGGGTCAGACCGCTCATCGTGAGCGCTACCAAGGTCCCGATACGCAAAGCGAGGCGAGGCCCAGTGCTGTCGTGCGCCGATGGCTGCGCTGCCTGCTCAACGGCGGTCATCGAGGGCACGTTCCTGCATCGCGTGGCCCGTCCCTGTCAACCAATTACCTTCACCTGCTTTCGCCGGTCACTGTAGGTCCACCCTCGCCCGAACCCTACCTCACACCTGAGCAGATGCTGGCGACTCTTCGTGGCTCGCGATCTGCTCGACATCCGATGAGGCGATGGTCCTGGCGAGGTCCGAGCACAACAAACCCGAGCCACCCAGTGACTTTCCGTGGTGGGAGGGCTGTTGTGCCACGTCGAAACTGGACTTGCACCTCGTGCCAGAGGCCTGGATTTCGGTGGGTCGACTATTGATCGGCCCCCGTCGACGGCGTAGGGGTCCCTTCGCCGTGGAATGCTCTCCGCACGTAGTCGTCAGAGTGAGGGTATGTGATCAAGTCGTATTCGATGCGACCGTCCTCGGAAAACTCAGTGAGGGTCAGCCCAGTCAACTCGAACGGGTTCCCCGCAGCGTTCGTTCCGTACCAGATCCACAGTGACCCGCCTTGCGAGCCGTCCTCGGACACCCACCAGTCGTAGGCGTCGAGCCGAGCGTCGACGGAACCTTCGAACAGGGTGGCGTAGAAGGCTGCTGGTAGTTGACCGCTCCGAACACGTCGTCGTCCATCACGGCGGTGTCGGTCGAGTGGCGTGCGATCGCATCGATGATCTCTTCTTCCGAGCCGAACGCCTCGGGATCATTGAGTATCGCGTTGACCTCGTCGAGGGTGGCCAGCGCCCGGTCATGGCGTTCCTGCCGCTGCGACGCTGCGTCCGTAGTAGAGCATCTCGCTCGGCCGTCACAGCCACAAGTTGCTCCTCGATCGCATTGCTGGAGTCGCCCTGGGAACACCCTGCGGTACCGACGAGTAGAACTGCAACAACTATTGCGATCGTTTCGCGGCACATGTGGCACTCCATGATTGATTTGCTTCCATTGTCAGTAGCGGTCGCAACATACCACTAGAGGCCTGCCTGGGTCGCCTGCACTGGGCCGCCTGGGGCTGTGCGTGAGGGGTCGGCCCACCCCGTCGACCATCGAGCGACCAGCGCCAACCCGGCGGGCGGCCGGCTCCTAGCATGGAGCTATGCGTCCTGTGATCACGGCCGAGACCTCTGCTGCCCTCGATGCCGCCGCCCCGGACCCCGTGTCCGTCCTCATGGATCGAGCCGGCTTCGCCGTGGCCGCCGCGGCGGCTCGAATGGGAGCGCAGTATGGCGCCAGAGTGGTGATTCTGGCCGGACCCGGCAACAACGGTGGCGACGGCTATGTGGCAGCCGCCTATCTCGCCCGCCGGGGGGTGTTCGTCACGGTGGTGGCGTTCGCCGACCCCGCTACTCCATCCTGCCAGTCGGCCGCCGAACGTGCCGCGGGCGGCGGGAGTTCGTCTCATCCCCTGGTCATCCCAGCCGGTTCCCTGCGACCTGTTGATCGATGCGCTCTTCGGGGGAGGGTTTCGAGGCACCCTGCCGGCTCAGGTCGTGCCGTGGCTCGATCACCCGGCCCCGGTCCTCGCCATCGACATCCCCTCGGGGGTCTCCGCCGACACAGGGACGGCCGACGGACCTGCCTTCGAGGCCACCGTCACGATCAGTTTCCATGCAGCGAAGGTGGGCCATTTCGTCGGATCCGGCCCGCGCACGTGTCGGACTCCTCGAGGTCGTCGACATTGGACTCTCGGGAGGTGAGGCGAGTTTCTGGACCTGCGAGGACAGCGACGCGCCACTCCCAGTGCGGCCTCGGAACGCCCACAAGTGGTCGGTGGGTTCGGTGATGGTGACGGGCGGCGGTGAAAGGCATGACCGGAGCGGCCTTGCTGGCGGCTCGGTCCGCCCTGCGTTTCGGGGCAGGAGCCGTCAGCATCGGCACTACGGCCCGTCTCCAGCCCCTCTATGCGTCCTTGGCTCCTGAGATCCTCACCACAGTGGTGGGGGAGGCCGAGGGGTATGGCGCCGACGCGGCGGCCGCCCTCCTCGAGGCGGCGGCACGCTACGACGTTCTCGTTCTGGGGCCAGGACTCGGGTCCGGCGAGGAGGAGTTCGTCGATCAGATCGTGCGAGGCAGAGTCGGCAAACTGCTCCTGGACGCCGACGCACTCAATGCGCTAGGTGGTCTGGAGGCGATGCACGGACCGCAAGGGAGGAACAATTCTTACCCCCCACGCTGGTGAATTCGCCCGCTGGTCGGTCGGGAGGCGTGCTGGCAAGCTGCACCGCCAGGTCGCCAACCGAACCCATGCCACCGTCGTGCTCAAGGGGTGGCCGACGTTCGTGGCGGGGTCGGGTCCGTGGTCGCAGTCACCAGCGGCGGTCCAGAACTCGCCACGATCGGAACAGGCGACGTCTTGTCCGGCATGGTCGCCGCCGTGTGGGCGAGTGGGCAGTCGCGAATCCGTGGCGGCGCGGACTGGAGCCCACTGGCACGGCCGCGCCGGCGCTCGGTTGGCCGAGAAAGGCATCGTCACCGCAGACCAGCTCGCCAACCATGTGGGAAGCTTCCTGAGATGAGACCCTCGTACGTAGACATCGATCTCGGCAGCATCGCCCACAACACCAGAACCCTCGCCGACTATCGTGGCTCCCACTCGGCTGTGCGCCGTCGTCAAAGCCGACGCCTATGGTCACGGCGACGTCCCGGTGGCCGAGACAGCCCTCGCCAACGGCGCCGAATGGTTGGCCGTAGCCCTCGTCGAGGAAGGCGTCCGTCTTCGCGAAGGCGGAATCACCGCTCCGATTCTGCTGCTATCTGAACCACCGGTGTCTTCGCTTGCCCGGTTGGTGCATTGGCGCCTCACTCCCACCGTGTACCGGTCCGAGTTCGTCGACGCCCTCGCTCGAGATGGGGGAGGGGGTCGGCGGTCTGGAGCCGCTCGACGTGCATCTCAAAGTCGATACGGGCATGCACCGCGTCGGGGCCGATCCGGAGACGGCGCTGGACGCTGGCGAAGAGGCTCGTCCGATGCGACGACGGTCGAACCTGGAGGGAGTGTGGACGCATTTTGCCGTCGCCGACGAAGACGTAGTCTTCACTCGGCTCCAGCTCCAGCGGTTCCGAGACTTCCTGGCCCAACTCGATGCCGCCGGGATACCCAAACCGCTGTCGCATGCCTCCAACACCGCCGGCGCCCTCCTCGGTCCGGAAGCAGCATTCGACATGGTCCGTACCGGTATCGGGCTCTATGGCCTGTACCCGAACCCGGCGGACCGGTCAGCCGTTGAGCTCCGTCCCGCCATGCGTATCGTCTCCGAGGTGTCGCACGTCCGGCATTACCCGGCCGGCACTCGGTTGTCGTACGGTCGTCGCCGGCCTCTTCCCGTCGAGGGAACGGTCGCCACGGTGCCGATCGGATACGCCGACGGGGTACCTCGCAGGCTGGCGCTCACCGGAGCGGAAGTCCTCATCCACGGTCGACGCTTTCCTCTGGCGGGGACGGTGACCATGGACCAGATCCTGGTCGACGTCAACAACGAACCCGTCGAAGTCGGCGACGAGGTCGTCCTGCTCGGCACCCAGGGCGATCGAGGAGATCTCTGTCGACGAATGGGCGGAGCAACTCGAGACGATCAACTACGAGATCGTGTGCCAGGTGGGTCCACGTCTGCCCCGGAGATACCACTCGTGACCCTGACTGCCGTTCCCGGCGTGAAGGTCGGTCATTGGAGCGATCCCGTTGGACGAACCGGCTGCACGGTCATGGTCTTCCCGTCGCCGAACATGGCGACCGTCGAGGTGCGCGGCGGAGCGCCCGGTTCTGCGTGAAACGGCGCTCCTGGCTCCCGGGCTACGGGTTGAGGAAGTCCAGGCGATCCTCTTCACCGGTGGGAGCGCCTACGGCCTGGCCGCCGCCGACGGGATCATGGCCGAACTCGAACGGGCAGGGTCGAGGCCACCCGACGCCGTGGGGAGTGGTCCCCATCGTTCCCGCCGCCGTGATCTTCGATCTCAATGAGGGTGATCCGCGCGCCCGTCCCGATGCGGCCTCCGGCCGGACAGCCTTTCGGGCGGCTACCACCGATCCGGTGGAACAAGGGCCGTGTCGGCGCCGGCACCGGGGCCACCGTCGCCAAGCTGGGCGGTCCCGGAACGGGTCAACCCGGAGGGATCGGATCGACCGCCGTTCCGGCCGGTGACGCCACCGTCGGAGCCCTGGCCGTCGTGAACGCGGTGGGACACGTCTTCGATCTGTCCGGCCGTCAGGTGACCGAACCGGGGGACGGCAGCACGGGAACCCCGGCCGACTCTCACCAACACCACGCTGGTGTGCGTAGCCACGGACGCCAGGTTCAGCCGTTCGGACCTGCTCCGTGTGGCGGTCCGGACCCAGGACGCCCTGGCGGCGTGCATCCGTCCGGCTCACACCCGCTACGACGGCGACGCGCCTTCGTCGTGGCGTGCGGCGAGGTCGAGGCAGACCTCGACCGCGTCGCCGAGGCAGCCTTCGAGGCGACCGTCGGCGCGATCCTGGCGGCTTCGGTCGATGACGCTCACCCAGCTCAACGAGGCGATGCGCCGATGCGTGGCGTGCGACCTGTCGGCCACCCGCACCCAGGTGGTGGTGGGGTCAGGTGCCGCGTCGGCGCGGCTCATGGTGCTGGGCGAAGCTCCTGGCGCCAAAGAGGACGAGACGGGTATTCCGTTCGTCGGTCGATCCGGCCAGCTCCTCGACCGCCTGCTCGGTGAGATCGAGACTGGCGAGGTCCGACGTGTTCGTGACCAACGTCGTCAAATGTCGACCACCGGACAACCGTGATCCTCGCCGCGTCGAGATCGCCGCATGCAGCCCATATCTCGAGCGTCAGATGGAGCTGGTCGATCCCGTGTGGTCGTGACGCTCGGGCAACTTCGCGGCTCGACGCCTTCTCTCCACCAACGAAGGGATCACCCGGCTGCGCGGGAAGTCCTATCCTTGGGCCGGGCGGAAGGTCGTACCGACCTTTCATCCGGCTGCCGCCCTGCGCGGCGGTCAGAAAGTGTTGGACGCCATGCGAGTGGATCTCGCCTTGGCCAAACAGTTGAGTGAGCGGGCATGAACGTCGAACTAGCGTCCCAAGATGTCGCCGACACGATGGGGATCGGCCGACGGCTGGCTGCGCTCTGCCGGCCCGGCGACGTCGTATCGCTCTGCGGGCGACTCGGGTCGGGAAAGACCGCCTTTGCCGGAGGACTCGCCGAAGGTCTCGGCATCGAAGAGCCCGTCACCAGCCCGAGTTTCGTGACTCATGCGTCGATACGACAGCGGTTTCACTCCTCTGGTGCATGTCGATGTGTATCGGCTGGGAAGTCTCGGTGAGTTCGACGACCTCGATGTCTTCGAAGAAGCCACGACGGCGTGTTGCTCGTCGAGTGGGGCAATGCCGTCGCCGCCTCGCTTCCCGGCGATCACCTCGTCGTGGAGATCGAGGTCGATGACGAGACCTGCGCGAACGCTGCGATTTCGGCCCTCAGGTAGCTGGATCGACCGTCCCCTGCGAGAGTTGTCGGTGTGAAGATCCTGGCTATCGAATCCGCCACCCCGGCGTCGTCAGTTGCGCTCGGCGAAGGTCGTGTCGTCGTTGCCATGGCCGAGCGAGTCGATCGGTCCGGGCATTCGGCTTTCCTGGTGTCGGCGATCGACTTCCTGTTCGATCAGGCGGGCTGGACCCCCGAGCAGCTCGACGCCATCGTCGTAGATGTCGGACCCGGCCTCTACACGGGGATTCGGGTCGGCATGGCGACCGCCCAGGGAATGGCCGCGGCGCTCGGGATCCCGGTGATTCCCGGCAATTCGCCCTCGATGCCCTGGCGCTGCGGGCCGCCACCGGCCGGCGCCACATCTGGTCGGTGGTCGACGTGCGGCGAGGCGAATTCGCAGTCGCGTCGTACCGGCCGGTGCCTGGCGGCGTCGTGAAGGACGGAAACGGCCAACTGGTGACCGCCGACACCCTCCGCGCCATCCTCGACTCCGACCCCGCCGAAGCCCTCCTCGTCGGAGATTGGGAGAGCCTCCCCGACAACTTCTTCAACGGCCTGCACCGGGTCAAGACCGGGCGGCCGCAAGTATCCCGGCGGCCGACGCCCTGCTCGAACTGGCGGTTCCCAGAGCCAAGGCGGAGGACTTCCCTCACCCCGACGAGTTGCGCCCGCTCTACATGCGCGAACCGGATGTCAACATCGGGTGGGCCAAACTCCGAAAGGAGGGTCCGTGGCAGGGAAAACCGGCATGATCACCCTTCGACCGATGACCGCCGACGACGTACCCGCCGTGGCGGCCATCGAACGAGTCACGCTATTCGACGCCCTGGTCGGAGCAGATCTTCGTCGATGAGCTACGACAGGACTCCCGTGTGTATGTCGTCGCCGACGACGACCGGGAGTAGCCGGCTACGGAGGCTTGTTCCTGATTGGCGAAGAGGGTCACGTCACGACGATGGCCGTGGCGCCGGACCACCAGGGGGCGCGGGCTGGGAACCCGGATCCTGCTGCACCTCGTCGAAGCCGGGTTGAGCGCTGGGCATGCGCCACATGACCCTCGAGGTCCGTCCGTCGAACGACGGCCGCCCAGGCGCTCTATCGCAAGTTCGGGCTCGAAACCGTGGGTCGACGAAAAGACTACTACCCCGACGAAGATGCCCTCATCATGTGGGCCAACCACATGGATACCCCCGAGTACGGTGAACGCCTCGAACGCGATCAGGAGTCGGCTGTGAGCCATCGAACCGACGGTTCTGGCCTTCGAGACGAGCTGTGACGAGACGGCCGTCGCCGTGGTGCGGGGCACCACGATCCTCTCGAACGTGCTTTCCTCTCAGGTCGATCTCCATGCCCGATTTGGTGGCGTGGTCCCGGAGGTGGCTGCCCGAGCCCACGTCGAATCGATCCGCTCGCTCACCCACCGAGCGCTGGCGGAGGCAGGCGTCCATCCCGACGACCTCGACGGAGTTGCCGCCACCCAGGGTCCGGGCCTCGTCGGGGCACTCTTGGTTGGCTTCTCCTTCGCCAAGGCCACGGCCTGGGCTCGTCAGCTCCCCTTCGTCGGGGTCGATCACATGGAGGGTCACCTGTTCGCTCCCCGGCTGGATTTCCCTGAGTTCCAGGCACCGGCCGTCGTGTTGCTGGCCTCGGGAGGGCACAGCCAGATCGTGCATGTCGAGGGCTGGGGCAAGTACAGGCAGCTCGGTCAGACGATCGACGACGCCGCCGGGGAGGCCTTCGACAAGCTGGCTCGCTACATGGGGCTCGGCTATCCGGGTGGTCCGGCCATCGACGAAGCCTCCGAGGGCGGTGATCCTGCGGCCGATTCGCTTCCCGAGAGCGCTGGCCGACCAACGCTACAACTTCTCGTTCAGCGGGCTGAAGACGTCCGTGGTGACCTTCCTGGAGAAGACATCGGCGACGGGGACGCTGCCACCGCTGGCCGACGTGGCGGCCTCGCTCCAGGAAGCCATCGTCGATGTGCTGGTCGAAAAGACGTTCAACGCAGTCGAGGACACCGGCGTCGAATCGATCGGAGCCGGCGGGGGTGTCCTGGCCAACCGACGCCTCAGCAGAGAAGCTCACCGACGAAGCCGAATCGGCGCGGGGTCGGACTGTTCCTACCCTCGCCGCTCCTCTGCACCGACAACGCCGCCATGATCGGTGCGGCCGGAGCGCCACTGGCTGACCGAGGGCGTGTACACGGCCTGGGATGCAAGGCAGAACCCGGTAGTCGCGGCTCTGGACGCGACGTGGCTACCGTCATCTCCATGAACGAACGTCATCACTCGTCGCCATCGTGTTGGTGGTCTCGGCTTGCGCTCGGATCCCTCTGCTCGATCCAATCTTCGGGGTCGTCACGGTCGTCATTGCCGGACTGGCATGGATCGTCCATCGGGTCGCGGTCCGTCGTCTCGAAAGCCTCGCCTGGGTGATCCGGGCCGCTCTGTCCGTCGTCGGTGCCCTTCTCATCATCCAGCGGTGCCGTATGGCCGTTCTCACGACAATCCACCCGTGATCTCCGAACCGGAATGGGACTCGACCGAGACCCGGGCGTTGGCCGTGGCCGCCTGCTACGACTGTCATTCGAACGAAACCGAGTGGCCGTGGTACACCAACGTGGCGCCCGGCCAGCTGGATCACCCAACGCCACGTCGACGAAGGCCGCCAGAAGCTCAACTTCTCCGACTGGAGCAGGGCCCGTGAGGCGGACGAGGCGGCCGAGACCGTCGCGCGATGGTGAGATGCCCACCCGTGACTACCTTCTGATCCATCCAGAGGCTCGCCTGGACGAGGCGCAGAAGCAGGCCCTCGTCGCAGGTCTCGACGGCCACCACCGGTGGCGGCGAGGGAGATCGCCCCCACGGAGGAAGACGACGACTGATCCGTCCCACCCAACCTGCCGCGGCCCCGATTTCGTCCGATCTAGTCGTTTAGCACTCGCTATTCGAGAGTGCTAACATCACCTGGCACTCTCGTTCGGAGAGTGCTAACCGCTCAGCTAGAGGAGGATACAGCTATGAAGCTTCAACCTCTTGGAGATCGTGTCGTCGTGAAGAGTTTGGACGAGATGGAGGCGAAGACCCCATCCGGCCTGGTCATTCCCGACACGGCCAAGGAGAAGCCTCAAATCGGGGAAGTGCTTGCAGTCGGGCCAGGAGCCCTCAACGATGACGGCGAGCGCCTTCCAGTCGATGTGGAGGTTGGTCAGAGGGTCGTGTACTCCAAGTACGGCGGCACCGAGATCAAGATCGACGGTGAAGAGCTTTTGGTTCTCTCGTCGCGGGATTTACTCGCAATCGTTTCTTAGGTTTCAGGAGGAAACATGGCAGCGAAGGAACTTCGCTTCAATGAAGAGGCCCGGCATGGCCTAGAGGAGGGCGTCAACAAGCTCGCCAATGTCGTCAAGACGACCCTCGGCCCGCGGGGCCGCAACGTCGTCTTGGAGAAGAAGTGGGGCGCCCCCACGATCACCAACGACGGTGTGACCATCGCCAAGGAGATCGAGCTCGAGGACCCCTACGAGAACATGGGCGCTCAGCTCGCCAAAGAAGTCGCCACGAAGACGAATGACGTGGCAGGCGACGGAACCACCACCGCCACCGTGCTCGCGCAGTCGATGGTCCGAGAGGGCCTCCGTAACGTTGCGGCCGGCTCCAACCCGATGGGCCTCAAGCTCGGCATCGAACAGGCCGTGACCAAGGTTGTCGAATTCATCGGCGAGTTTTCGAAGTCGGTGGACACGAGCGAGGAAATCGCCAGTGTGGCCGCCATCTCGGCCGCCGATCAGGAGATCGGCAAGAAGATCGCCGAGGCGATGGACAAGGTCGGCAAGGACGGCGTCATCACCGTCGAGGATGGCCAGACGTTCGGCATCGAACTCGAGTTCACCGAGGGCATGCAGTTCGACAAGGGCTACGTCTCGCCGTACTTCATCACCGATCCCGACACCCAGGAGGCGGTGCTCGACGCTCCGCTCATCCTGATCGCCAACCAGAAGGTCAGTTCGGTCAACGACCTCCTTCCGGTGCTCGAGAAGGTACAGCAGTCCGGCAAGCAGCTCTTGGTGCTCGCCGAGGATGTCGAAGGCGAAGCATTGGCCGTCCTGGTCGTCAACAAGATCCGCGGCGTCTTCTCGTCCGCAGCCGTCAAGGCTCCGGGCTTCGGCGAACGCCGTAAGGCCATGATGCAGGACATCGCGATCCTCACCGGCGGCACCGTCATCTCGGAAGAGGTCGGCCTGAAGCTCGACGGAGTCACCGTCGACATGCTGGGTTCGGCCCGCAAGGTGATCATCACCAAGGACGCCACGACCATCGTCGACGGAGCCGGAGTCGAAGCCGATGTTGCGGCTCGCATCAAGCAGATCGAGCGTGAGATCGACCAGTCGGACTCCGACTGGGACCGTGAGAAGCTCCAAGAACGCCTCGCCAAGCTTTCCGGCGGCGTGGTGGTCATCAAGGTTGGCGCAGCCACCGAGGTGGAGCTCAAAGAGAAGAAGCACCGCATCGAAGATGCAGTCTCGGCGACCCGTGCGGCCGTCGAGGAAGGCATCGTGCCCGGAGGCGGCGTGACCCTGTTGCGGGCCCAAGCTGCCATCGACAAGATTCGAGGCGGCACCCCCGAGGAGAAGGTGGGCCGCTGCTATCGTCCGCCGCGCCCTCGAGGAGCCACTGCGACAGATCGCTATCAACGCCGGCTACGAAGGCGGAGTGGTGGTCGAGCACGTCCGAAACGGTGAGGGAGGCTTCGGCTTCAACGCTCTCACGGGCAAGTACGAGGACATGTTGGCGGCCGGGATTCCCGATCCTGCCAAGGTGACCCGTTCGACTGTCCAGAACGCCGCGTCGATTGCAGCTTTGCTGCTGACGACCGAGGCGCTCATCGCCGACAAGCCAGAGGATGCTCCCGCGATGCCCGCCGGGGGCGGCCACGAACACGACATGGGCTTCTAGCTCAACGTCGCTTCAACGAAAGAGGCGGGGCCACGCGGCCCCGCCTCTTTTCTGTGTGCGATCGGTCCGGGAGGATTCCTAGATGATTCGGCGGAGCTCCAAGCGGAGTTCGTCGAGGTCCTGGCGCGATGCGGCGAGCTGAGAGATGGGGGCGCCATTGGACCGCAGGTCTTGGTGCCGGTTCCACGCCTCGAGGAATCGATGAAAGGTCTTATCGATGTTCATGGTGTCACCTGTCTGCTTCGAAGTAGTACCTTGAGTTCTATCGTCACTCTATCAAAGCACTTGAGCTATCCAACGTTTGATTAGAGAGACAGAGCAAGGAAATACTTTACGAAACAAAGTATTCTGCCAGAATACTTGCGGAGAATCGACGGATGAGGGTCGGCAAGCGGGTAGAGGTGAACGAAGTGTGGTTTTTGGTGGATTTCTCGAAATGAATGACATCGACTGGATGCTTCTCGAAGAGCTTCAGGCCAATGGCCGGGCGAGCTATCGCGACCTGGGCGCAAAGGTGGGCCTGACCGCTCCGGCCGTTGCCGAGCGGATCAGAAAGATGGAGCGGTCTGGAGTCATTGAGGGCTACTCGGCCAGAGTCGATCTCGGGCAGGTCGGGTTTCCCATTCTCGCAGTCATCCGCATTCGGTCCCGCGGTGACCAGGTCGCAGACATCGACAGGATGGCGGTGGCCACCCCCGAAATCCTCGAATGCCATCGAGTGACTGGTTCAGAAAGTCACGTGCTGCGGGCAATGGTCCGGTCCACCACTCACCTCGAGGAACTCCTCGATCGATTCCGTCCGTACGGCGAGACGACCACCAACATCGTCACGGCGTCGTCGGTTCGCAGGCGGGCGGTGACCCGCCAGACCGCGCCACTCGAATAGTCCTCGGGGCTCACCCCGCCCAAGCGGCGATGCGATCGCGCTGCGCCTGATACTCGTGCTCGAGCATCGAATACACCGTGTGATCGAGCCACTTTCCATGAACCTCGAGTTCTTCGCGCAAGATGCCTTCACGGACGAAACCCAGCTTCTCGGCCACCCGTTCGCTGGCTCGGTTGCCGACCGCGATCCGAAGCACGATGCGATGCATCCGGAGGTCCTCGAAACCCACCTCGACCATCCGCGCGGTCACCTCGGTCGCCACACCGCCGCCGGCCATGTCGGAGCGGATCCAATACCCGATCTCTCCCGACCGGAACCCGCGCGAGATGAACCAAATCGAGACGTTGCCGATGTGTCGTCCCGGGTCCTCGTCCGCCCGGATGGCGAAGTCGTAGGCCCGCTGCTCGCGCCAGGATCGCATCGTTTCCTTGACGAATCGGGTGGCGTCGACACGGCTGTAGCCGCGATGCGCCCAAGGCAGCCAGACGTAGAGGTCGGCCAACGAGACGTTGACCGCGTCGAGGAGCGGCTCGATGTCCCGCTTCTTGAACGGTCGGAGCTCGAAGCGTCGAGTCGCCAGGGGGTCGGGACTGAGTTCCATTCGGGTCACACTATCGGAAGAGCCGCCGCCTGGTGCCGTTGGGATCTCGTCCCAGCGCTGCCGTACACTGCAAGGGTGACCGAGCCCTGGACCACATTGCCTGGCGTCCGCCGGGACCTCCCATCACCGAATGGGGTCCCGCAGGCGGCCGTCCTCGTTCCCTTGTTCCCCGACGGCGATGAGATACGCATGGTGCTCACAAAACGGCCGATGACCATGCCGACGCACGCCGGACATCTCGCGTTTCCGGGCGGCCGGCCAGACCCGACCGACGGGGGTCCGGTCGACACTGCGTTGCGAGAAGCGCACGAGGAAATGGGAATCGACCCCGAGTCGGTAGAACTGCTCGGATTCCTCGAGCCGATCCACACGGTGGAATTCTCCCTCTTCGTGGTTCCGGTCGTGGGCAGGCTCCCTGCCAATCCGAGGTTGGTCCCTTCGGAGCGGGAGGTAGACAAAGTGCTGCTCCCGACGCTGTCGGAACTCACCGACGGCAGTCGCTGGCGCTCCGAGGATTGGCGCGGGCACACAGTCTGGTTCTTCGAAATCGACGGCGAGATGCTCTGGGGCGCCACAGCCATGATGACTCGGCGCCTGCTGGGACTGGAGTAGAGCGACACACGCACTTATCCATTCCGTGTACCGTCGGCTCGAACGGGCCGACTCGAACGCGTCGCCTCAACCGTTCGGCAGAAACAACGATTCCACGATGGCCGGACCGACTACCTCGAGGTCGCCGGAGTCTCCCGACATGACGGTCACGGCGAGGAATCCGCCCTCGACAGTCACCACATGAGACAAACCGTGCAGGTCGGCGCTGACACCATCGGGATCGACCAGGGGGAGCGAGTAGCGGAATGTGACGGTTTGGGCGTCCGGGTCCCTCGAACTGGCACCGATCGATCCTCCAGCTTCCTCGATGAGCACCAGGGCCGGGGCGAGGAGATCCCCGGCTCGCTCGACGCAGGGGTGAGGGTCACGTTGACATTGGTGGCGTACCCGGCGGCGGTCGGCTGGAAAGCCATGAACAGGTAGGTGTCATCGACCTTGCCCCGCACAGCCTCGAGGAGCGAGAGGACGTCGAGGTTGACCGGGCCGAGCTGTCCGATGAACTCGGCGAGGTCGCCCTCACTCATGTCCCTCGTGACCCATTGGTTGGGGATGGCTAAGGACGCCCCCACCTCGGGAAGCTCTACGGTGCGATATCCATCCGGGGTCGGCGTTTGCCCCTCTGGCAACGTGGTCGTGACCGCCTCCGAGACCGTACTCGCAGAGGTGGTCGATGAGGCGCCGGCCGGCGCCGCCGAGTCGTTTGTATCCATCGCAACCGGTGCCTTCGTGCAGGCAGCAAGCGCCAGCGTGACCAGGAGGCTCGCCCAGCTGAATTGGCCTCGACTCACGCAACCGCCTGCAGGCGGAGGAGTCCTACGATCAAGCCCTCGACGAGAGCTTCCCATGAAGCCTCGATCACGTTCTCATGGACCCCGATCGTCCCCCATGCGGTCTCGTGGTCGGAAGTCTCGAGGAGCACCCGGACTCGGGCACTCGTGCCGTCGGTGGAATCGAGCACCCGGACGCGATAGTCCGTGAGTCGAAGGGCGACGACCTCGGGATACGCTGTCTTCAACGCTTCTCTCAGGGCCTCGTCGAGGGCGTGAACCGGTCCCACTCCTTCTCCGGTGGTGACGACCCTCTGGCCCGCCACGACGCCCTTCACGGTTGCCTCGGCAACCACCTCTTCGTTGGCTCGACGCTCGATGAAGACCCGGAAGGACTCGAGTTCGAAGAACTGCTGCTTCCACCCGGTCATTTCGCGCACGAGTAGTTCGAAGGAACCGTCGGCGGCCTCGAAGTGGTAGCCGCCGTGCTCGAGTACCTTGACGCGATCGATGATGCGCCGCGCCAGGTCGTCGTCGACGTCGAGGCCGAGGTCGGCGGCCTTGCTGATGATGCTTGCTTTGCCGGCCAACTCAGAGACCACCATGCGCGTTCGGTTTCCGACGAGGTCGGGATCTGCGTGTTCGTATGCGTCCGGCCGCCGTGCCAGGGCAGAGGTGTGGAGCCCGGCCTTGTGAGTGAAGGCCGAGGTTCCCACGTAGGGGGAGTGCGGGTTGAGGGCAATGTTCACCACCTCGGCGATGTGGTGGGAGATCGGAGCGAGCTTGCCGAGGCTCTCGTCGTTGAGGACCTTGATGCCCATCTTGATCGACAGATCTGGAACGAGGGTCGATAGGTCGGTGTTGCCGGTCCGTTCGCCGTACCCGTTGATGCAGCCCTGCACCTGACGAACCCCGGCCTCAACGGAAGCGAGGGAGGAGGCAACGGCGCATCCGGCATCGTTGTGAAAGTGAACACCGAGTTCGGCGGTCGGAAGCGCCTCTTGGACGGCTCGAATGGTGGCGGTGACATCTCTCGGTAGGCGCCCCCCGTTCGTGTCGCAGAGGACCAATCTCTCGGCTCCGGCGTCGAGAGCGGCAGTGAGCACCGCCAGCGAGAACTCGGGATTCGAGGCGTATCCATCGAAGAAGTGCTCCGCATCGAAGAATACGCGCCGATCGTGGCTCTTCAGGTACTCGATCGACTCCGCAACCATGGCCACGCCCTCGGAGAGATCGGTTCGAAGGGCCTCGCGCACGTGGTAGTCCCACGCTTTTCCGACAATGCAGATCGCCTCGGTGTCGGCGGCCAGAAGGGACTTGAGTTGGCCATCGGTGTCCACTGCTCCCCGGGGGCGGCGAGTAGAGCCGAACGCCACCAGAGTGGCGTTCTTGAGGTTCAACTCCCTGGAGGCTCGTGCAAAGAACTCATCATCCTTCGGGTTGGCGCCGGGCCACCCTCCTTCCACATAGTGCATCCCGAGGTCGTCGAGCAGTGTCGCTATGCGGAGTTTGTCCCCTACGGTCAGAGAAATCCCTTCCTGCTGCGAGCCATCTCGCAGGGTTGTGTCGTAGATTTCCAGCGCCATGGTTTGAGCCTCCGGCAAAAAAGAACCCTTCACCGGGGCGAAGGGCAGGAGGCGCATACACGTTCGTGTATGCGCTTAGTCGATAATGATGAGGGTGGCAGTCGTGTGCATCTCTCCACACAGTATGCCACAGCCGTTCGGTGGGTCAAACGGGTCGTTGTAGATCGTTGAGATGCTCCCCTCCGGCCGACACGGAGGTGGAGTACACTCGACTCGGTGGCCCACAGGGGGGGGAAGAAATGGCTGATGACGTTAGCCGCGTGGCTATGTTGGACGCAGCTTGGGAGATCATCGTTGAGGCCTTTGGCCTTGCCGAATCTCGCGAACCGCCTTCTCAGCGAGCATCGGTCAAGCTGTTCGAGCCACTGAAGACCGCCGACGTTGCCCGGCGGGCGGGCCTCTCCACCGGCGCTTTCTACAACCGGTGGCCGACCAGGGACGACTTTCTGGACGATTTCCTGGACTATGCCCTGTCCATCGATAGATACCCCGGGACCGGATTCCTCTTCGATGTGTTTGCCACGGTGGCAGAGAAGGATTTCCCTGAGATGCTCACCGCCCTCACCGCAGCCAACCTCCGAGAGGTCGAAGGAGATCCAACTCACGCCATCCAACGATATTTGTGGGCGTTCTGCCGGGAACGGGAGGACGTTGCTGTTCGCCTGCAGACGCTGAATCGAGAGATGCAGTTGCGGGTCATCCCCTTCTACGAGGCGATGCTTGCCTTCCTCGGCCGGGAGGTCCGACCTCCCTTCACCATGGAGTCGGGCGCGTTGTTGATGAACGTCATCACGGAGGGCTTGATCGAGAAGCGAGGTCCGGGTGGAGAAGACGCCCCTCCCGTGGAGCTGCTGGCCTGGGCGCTCATGGCGATCGTCCCGGCCATGACGATGGCGGTCGGCGACGAGAGAGATCTCAACGAGTACGTGATGGAGGAACTCGCCGTTGGCTCACGAAAATAGGAAAGAGCCCAGGATAGGCAACCAGAATAGGCAAGAGGACTCTCGAAAGAGCCCTCTTGCAACCCCCTATGGTTCCCCTTGGAGCGGAATCGACTGTGCGCGGCGGTCGATGTTCCGACAACGCATTGCGCTCCGCCGCTTTCCCAGGCGTCACTTAGGGTGACATCGTAGCAGCTATGTTTGGTGTATGACAAGTGGCAACATGTGAAGTCTGACCGAGACAGTCGAGAAGCCATGCTGGAGGCCGCCTGGGCAATGGTGGTCGAATCCTTTGGGTTCGACCACCCCGCTGAGCGTCGCCGATCCGAAGCGAAGATCCTCGAGCAATTGAAAGCGGCCGAGATCGCCTCGCGCGCCGGGTTGACCACCGGTGCGTTTTACAACCGCTGGCCGAATCGAGAGGCATTCCTCGACGACTTTCTCGATTACGCCCTCTCGG
Organism: uncultured Acidimicrobiia bacterium; assembly: GCA_963752075.1. Lineage (GTDB taxonomy): Bacteria > Actinomycetota > Acidimicrobiia > Spongiisociales > JAENVV01 > CBDUEV01. Next base: position 106,455 of record CAVVWO010000002.1, on the reverse strand, counting down.
TCGAGCGATCACCGACGCTCGCTCGACTCCTGAAGCTGGCCGGACAACTCGAAGGCGAGCCACTGATGCGCCGCACGCTGATGCTCGCCCGTGCAGACCTGGAAACCATTGCGACGAATCCAGCATTCGCCATCCAAACGCACCTCTGGTCGTTCATGCGGAGTCGACAGGACATCAAGGCCCGCATGGCGAAGATGTACCTGGATTACCGAGGCCCGATGATGGGGCTGTTCGAACGTCTGCTCGCCGAGATGGATCGAGAGATCCGACCACCATTCACCTTGGAGCAGTTCGGAAATGCGCTCGTGGCCCTTGCCGAGGGTTTCACGATGCAATCCGTTGCGGAAGGCTCCGACAGTGATGGCGCAGAGGTCTTCGGGCTGACCGTGTTGTCGCTCGTTCCGACGATGACGAGAGCCAGGGGTGACGACAGGAATCTGTTCGACGTCCTCGGCGAGCTGGTGCCGGAACTGGCACCGGACGGCTCAGAAGGGGTCGGTCCCACGCCGTCCGGTCACGCCTGACGCGCAGCCCTCACGGGCGGTCGCGATCGACTGAGTTCCAATCGTCGTCACGAACCAAAGGGACGGCAGGCCGTCCACCTGGCGTGCGACGAGAGAGGTCAGCTCAACCAGGGCTCCGGCGCGTCAGGATCGATGCCATGCGACTCGATGGCCGCCACCACCACGGAAGGGTCGATCGAGCCGGCCTCTGCCAGCTCGGCGAGCACGGCCACGACGACATTCGCTTTGTCGATCTCGAAGAACCGCCTGAGTCCGCTGCGAGTGTCGGATCGCCCGAACCCGTCGGTGCCGAGAGCCGTGTAGGGCCGGGGGATCCAACGTGCCACCTGGTCGGGAACCAACCGCATGAAGTCCGAGACGGCTACCACCGGTCCGGTACCCGACTGGAGATGGGCAGTGACGAGAGGTACCCGGGGCTCGTCGGCGGCATGAAGCCGGTTCCATCGTTCGGCGGCCAAGGCTTCCTCGCGGAGCTTCTTGTAGGACGTGACGCTCCACAGGTCGGCGGCCACGTCATAGTGCTCGGCCAGCTCGGCCTGGGCGGTCCGCGCTGCGTCGTGGGCCGTCCCCGAGAACAGAATCGTGGCCCGGTGGGTCGGTCCTTCCGGCGCTTCGGCCCAGCGGTACATACCGTCGATGATGCCGTTCTCGACACCTTCCGGCATGGCCGGCATCACATAGTTCTCGTTGTAGAGAGTCAGGTAGTAGAGCACGTCTTCGGGATTCTCTCCGTACATCCGCTGGAGGCCGTGATCGATGATGACGCCCATTTCGTAGGCGAACGCCGGGTCATAGGTCTCGACGAAAGGCACCGTCGACGCCAGCACGAGGCTGTGTCCGTCCTGGTGCTGGAGTCCCTCGCCCTGGAGCGTGGTACGTCCGGCGGTGGCGCCCAACAAGAACCCCCGGGAGCGAGCATCCGAAGCCGCCCAGATGAGGTCGCCGATTCTCTGGAATCCGAACATCGAGTAGAAGGTGAAGAACGGAACCATCGGAACACCCCGATGGGCGTACGACGTGGCAGCGGCCGTGAAACTCGCCATCGACCCCGCTTCCGTGATGCCCTTCTTCGAGGATCTGACCGTCCTTGCTCTCCGAGTAGGAGAGCAACATCGAGGCGTCGACTGGCTCGTATAGCTGGCCCTGCGAGGCGTAGATCTTGAACTCCCGGAACAGCGAATCCATTCCGAAGGTCCGACCCTCGTCCGGAATGATGGGAACCACCCGGTCCCCGAAATCGCTCGTCCCGGAGCAGGGACCGCAGCAGGCGGGTGAAGGCTGTGGTCGTCGATGCCTCGGCGGTGCCGCTTCCCGCCCGAACCTCGTCGAAGACGGAGGGATTCGGCAGTGTCAGCGGCCGGCGAATCGTCGTGATCCGCGAGGGGAGCGGGCCGTCGAGCGCCTTTCTGCGTTCCATGAGATAGCGGTGTTCGGGCGAGTCGACCGGCGGCCGGTAGTACGGGGGTTCGCTGGTGCCTTCCAGTGCCTCCTCGGGGATCTCCTCCTCGAGATGGAGCCGGGTACGAAGGCCCATCAGCTGCTGGTTGGTGAGCTCCTTGATCTGGTGGGTGGCATTGCGGCCTTCGACGTCGGGGCCGAGTGCCCAGCCCTTGATCGTCTTGGCCAGGATCACGGTAGGTGCCCCCGTCAGCTGGGTGGCGGCCTTGTAGGCGGCGTAGACCTTCTTGTAGTCGAGGCCGCCACGGCGGAGCTGCCAGACCTCATCGTCGGTCATGTGCTCGACGAGTTTGCGGAGGCGGGGATCCGGTCCGAAGAAGTGCTCGCGAACGTAGGCGCCGGATTCGGTCTTGTACCGCTGGTATTCACCGTCGACCGAGCTGTTCATCTTGTTGACGAGGACGCCGTCGACATCGTTGGCCAGCAGCTCATCCCACTTGGAGCCCCAGATCACTTTGATGACGTTCCACCCGGCGCCCCGGAAGATCGCCTCGAGCTCCTGAATGATCTTCCCGTTGCCCCGGACGGGACCGTCGAGTCGCTGGAGGTTGCAGTTGATCACCCAGGTCAGATTGTCGAGGCGTTCGCGGGCGCCAAGCGAGATAGAACCGAGGGTTTCCGGCTCGTCTACCTCTCCGTCGCCGATGAAGCACCAGACGCGGCTGGTCTCGGTTTCGTCGATTCGCCGATTCTGCAGGTACTTGTTGAAGCGTGCCTGGTAGATGCTGTTGATCGGACCGAGGCCCATGGACACCGTTGGGTATTCCCAGAAGTCGGGCATGAGGCGTGGGATGGGGGTACGAGGACAGGCCGCCGCCGCCGATCTCCTGCCGGAAACGGTCGAGGTTCCCTTCGTCGAGTCGGCGCTCGAGGAAGGCGCGGGCATAGACACCGGGAGCGGCATGTCCCTGGATGTACACGGCGTCGCCCGGGTTGCCGTCGGTCTTGCCGTGGAAGAAATGGTTGAAGCCGACTTCGTACAGCATCGCCGGATGAGGCGTAGCTGGAGAGGTGCCCGCCGATCCCGGGCTCTTCGTGGTTGGCTTTGATGACCATGACGGCTGCATTCCACCTGACGAATCTCCTGATCCGCTTCTCGAGGTCTGCGTCGCCCGGATAGAAGGGCTGTTCCTCCAGGGGGATGGTGTTGACGTACGGGCTCGAGATCGAGCCGGGTACGCCGATGTTCAACTCTCGAGCCCGCTGATTCAGTTTCGCCATCAGGAAGCGAGCCCGGACTGGACCACGAGCACCAGCAACCGCATCGAGCGAATCGAGCCACTCCTGGGTCTCTTCCTGGTCGATGTCGGGGAGTTGGTGCACGAAACCGTCGATGATCATGGATGGCCCTTCGAATCCGGATGTCGGATCAGGATACCTTGCCCTTGGCGTAGGGGTTCGAGAGCCTGCTGGCCGGGTGGTTGCCGGTTGCGCCCGGGCGTTCCGGTAACTTTGTCCACGTAGTGAACCCATCCGGATGCGCCCATCCGGAGTCGCCCATCGGACGAAGGCGGTGGCCGGCTCTGATCGAGGCCGACGCTGCTGGGTGTGAGGAGTAGACCGGCCGAGGCGCCGGTCTTGGCCGGTCGTCTTTCCGGTCTTGTGTCGAGGAGATTCAGTGAGTGACCAGAAGCGAGTCTTTTCCGGGATCCAGCCGACGGGCCAGGTCCACATCGGCAACTACCTGGGGGCCCTCCGCAACTGGGTGAAGCTCCAGGACGAATACGACGCCATCTACTGCGTCGTGGACCTGCATGCCATGACCGCTCCGTACGATCCCAAGGAACTCGCCGCCGCTCGCCTGGAGACCGCCAAGACCCTTCTGGCGGTTGGCGTCGATCCCGGATCGCTCGCTGCTGTACTACCAGTCGCAGGTCCCCCAACATGCCGGAGCTGTCCTGGATTCTCGGGAGCCGACACGCCGCTCGGGGCCCTCAACCGGATGACCCAGTTCAAGGAGAAGTCCGACAAGACGGGCCAGAAGCTGGGGATCTACGCCTACCCGGTGCTCATGGCCGCCGACATCCTCGTCCACAAGGTCCACGCCGTACCGGTCGGAGATGACCAGACGCAACACCTCGAACTCACCCGCGACATCGCCGTCCGGTTCAACGGCAGGTTTGGCGACACCTTCCCGATTCCCGAGCAGGTCACCCCGGAGGTGGGCGCCCGCATCATGTCGCTGCAGGACCCGACGAACAAGATGTCGAAATCCGATCCCGATGCCGGAAGTCGGATTCTCGTGTTCGACACGCCGGACGTGATCGTCAAGAAGATCAAGCGAGCGGTGACCGATTCGGGTTCCGAGATCGCCTACGACGAGGCCGACGAAGCCAGGAATCTCCAACCTGCTGGCCATCATGTCGATCTTCACCGGTAGGTCGATCGCGCAGCTCGTCGAAGAGTATGGCCGAAATGCAGTACGGAGCGTTCAAGCTGGCGGTGGCCGACGCGGTCGTGGAGGGCTTGGCGCCGATCCGGGCCGCCTACCTGGCGCTCGACGACGAAGAGGTGGCCCGGCTGATGGCCAAAGGGGCCCTCGAAGCACGCATCCGCGCCGAGCACGAGATGGTCGTGGTCCGCAATCGAGTCGGGTCTGAGCGGATAGGGCGGTGGATACCAGCCCTTCCACCGCTCCACCCCGGAAGTTCCGCCGCCGCTTCCGCCCGCCGCGCAGACCCCCTGGCGGCTCTGGCATTTCGCCGTGGCCTGGCTCGGCGGCCTGTTCGGTTCGATCGTCGGGTTGCCGTTCACCAGTATTCTCCTTGGACGACGGTACAGATCCGAGCCTGCAGCTGACCGGCACCGACACGCTGGCCATCCTGCTTCCTGCCCAGCTCCTTGGGAACATCGCCGTGGTGGCCATCCTGGTGAAGGCCCTGAAGCTCCCATTCGAGCGGGGGTTGGGTTTCGACCTTCGACCCACGGGACGGATGGTTCGTGCTGGTCGGCGTGGCGCTCTCGTTTGCCGTCACGCTTGGCGGTCACTCCGCTGGCCGATGCGCTCGACGCCACCGAGGATCCCCAGGGCATGGGTGCACTGATGGAAACGCTCGCTCCCGGGCCTCGCCGTCTTCGTGGCATTCCTGGCCATCGTGGTGGTCACGCCCATGGTGGAGGAGATCCTCTTTCGAGGCATCCTTCAACGAGCCTTGCGTCGCTGGCTCGCCCGGTGGCCGACCATCGTGCTGACCGCCATCGTTTTTGCGCTGTTCCACGTGCTCGGCGTGTCCTCCGAGAACTTCGTTGCCGACGCCGACGTGACGGTCGTCTCGATCCTCGCCGTGGGTCTCCTTCTCTCCTGGCTCGTCGAGCGTGATCATCGGCTTGGTACGGGCGATCGCCGTCCACACCGGCTTCAATCTGGTGGCCTTCATCGCCCTCTTTGTGGCGGGTTCCTCTCGGCTGAGGCGGCGCGTTTGGATCGCTCCGCCCCAGTGGTACCGTGGCGCTTTCCGCGGCGGAGGATGATCGAGAGTGGAAATCGATATCGGTATCGGCAAGTCCGGTCGGCAGGCCTACGGCTTCGACGACATCGCCATCGTTCCCAGCCGGAGGACCCGGGATCCGGACGACGTCGACATCAGCTGGCAACTCGACGCCTTCAAGTTCGACCTTGCCCATGATGGGTTCGGCCATGGATTCGGCGATCAGCCCGGCGACCGCCATCGAGATCGGTCGGCTCGGTGGGGTCGGTGTCCTCAACCTCGAGGGCCTCTGGTCGCGCTACGAGGACCCGGACGGCGTGTCTGGCCGAGATCGGTTCGCTGCCTGCCGAGAAGGCCACCCGCCGGATGCAGGAGATCTACCTGGAGCCGATCGATCCGGATCTCATGGTCCAACGGATCGCCGAGATGAAGGAAGGCGGGGATGCGAACCGCCGGCTCGCTGACCCCCCAACACGTGACCCGGTACGCCGACCGGGTGCGAGACGCCGGACTGGACATGCTGGTCATCCAGGGCACCGTCGTGTCGGCAGAACACGTGTCGACCCGACAGGAGCCGCTCAACCTCAAGGAGTTCATCGCCGACATTCGAACTGCCGGTGATCGTGGGAGGCTGTGCCTCCTATTCCACGGCCTTGCACCTGATGCGAACCGGGGCGGTCGGGATTCTCGTCGGTGTCGGTCCCGGCGCAGCCTGCACCACTCGGGGCGTGCTGGGTGTCGGCGTGCCCCAGGCGACGGCCATCGCCGATGCGGCCGGCGCACGGATCCGGTACCTCGACGAGACGGGTCGGTACGTGCACGTCATCGCCGACGGCGGGATGCGCACGGGCGGCGACGTCTCGAAGGCCATCGCCTGCGGTGCGGACGCGGTGATGATCGGGTCTCCGCTCGCCTCGGCGAGCGAAGCTCCAGGTAGGCGGGATGCATTGGGGCATGGCGACATTCCATCCCACCCTGCCGCGGGGAGCCCGTGTCCAGGTCGGTGACCTGGGCACCCTGCAGGAAATCCTCGTCGGTCCGGCCCACGAGAACGACGGGCGTCGCAACCTCTTCGGTGGCCTGCGGATGTCGATGGCAACGACCGGATACGCCGACGTCAAGGAGTTCCAGAAGGCAGAGGTCATGATCGCGCCGTCCTTCAGACCGAAGGCAAGGCGCTCCAACGGAGCCAGCGCGTCGGGATGGGCTGACGGACGTGCCGTCGGAGGCTCGCTGTCCGTCAACGCAGTCCTGGTCGTCGACTTCGGAGCGCAATACGCCCAGCTCATCGCCCGGCGGGTACGTGAGGCCCACGTCTTCTCCGAGATCGTGCCCCGCGACATCACAGTCGACGAGATCGCTCGCCAAGGCGCCGATCGGAATCATCTTCTCCGGCGGTCCTGCCTCGGTGTACGCCGAGAACGCCTACAGCATCGACCCGAAACTGCTCGAAGTGGGGATTCCGATTCTGGGCATCTGCTACGGCCATCAGGTGATCGCCCACGCGGCAGGGGGCACCGTCGAACAGACCGGGAACGGCCGAGTACGGGAAGACGACTTTGGAGGTCACCGATGGGCTCGGGCTCTTTCACGAGCTCCCCGAGACCCAAGACGTGTGGATGAGCCACGGTGACGCCGTCACCCAGGCACCCGCCGGCTACCTGTGCGTGGCGACCACCGAAGGCTCGCCGGTGGCTGCGATGGAGAACCGAGAGAAGGCGCATCTATGGCGTTCAGTTTCACCCCGAGGTGGCCCACACGCCGCGCGGACAGGAGATCCTCAAGCACTTCCTCTATGAGGTGTGTGGGGCCATGCCGACCTGGACCCATCACTCGATCATCGAGAACGCGATCGCCTCCATCCGCGAGCAGGTCGGGATCCGGCCACGTCATCTGCGGCCTCTCGGGAGGGGTCGACTCGTCGGTGGCCGCCGCTCTCGTGCAGCGTGCGATCGGCAGTCAGCTGACCTGCATCTTCGTCGACCACGGTCTCATGCGGCTCGGCGAAGGCGAACAGGTCGATGAAACCTTCCGGCGAAACTTCCCGACGAATCTGATCCACGTGAAAGCAGAGGACCGGTTCCTCGAGCGGCTCGCTGGAGTGGCGGACCCGGAAGAGAAGCGAAAGATCATCGGCGAGACCTTCATCCGGGTCTTCGAGGAGGTGGCTTCGGATCTGGCCGATACCGAGTTCCTCGTGCAGGGCACGCTGTATCCGGACGTGATCGAATCCGGCACCAAGGACGCCGCCAAGATCAAGAGCCATCACAACGTGGGCGGTCTTCCCGACGACATGAAATTCGAGCTCGTCGAACCGCTTCGTGATCTCTTCAAAGACGAGGTCCGGGCTGTCGGCGAGGAACTCGGCTTGCCCGAAGAGATCGTGTGGCGGCAGCCGTTTCCCTGGGCCGGGTCTGGCCGTGCGGATCATCGGCGAGGTCACCAGAGAAAGACTCGACATCCTCCGAGAAGCCGACGCCATCGTGCTCGATGAGGTGCGGCGGGCAGGCTTCTACCACGAGTTCTGGCAGTCGTTCGGTGTGCTTCCGGCGATCAAATCGGTCGGTGTTCAGGGTGACGCTCGCACCTACGCCTATCCTCTCATCCTGCGGGCGGTGACCAGCGACGACGCCATGACGGCCGATTGGGCACGACTGCCCTACGACCTCCTGGAACGAATCTCGTCACGAGTGATCAATGAGGTCTCCGGGATCAATCGGGTGGCGTACGACATTTCATCCAAGCCTCCTGCGACCATCGAATGGGAATAGGCCGAACCCCTCAAGAGGCGATGCATCAAGGCCGATAATCCCCGAGTACTACCCAACGCCCCGAGAGGTACGCCGTGGATCTGAGCGGCAATGCCGAGCTGCAACAAATCTTCCGTGAGGAAGTCGCCGAACGAGCGCAGAGCTTGATCGATGGGGCGCGGGCGATGCAAGACGGTGACCTGGCCCCGGCCGAGGTCGTCGACCGTCGACGAGATGCCCACACCATCAAGGGCAACGCCCTCGTGATGGGGTATCCCCACATGGCGGAAGCCTCGAAACTGCTCGAGGACTCTGCTGAGAGACATCGACGGTGGTCAACGGAGCCAGTCACGCGGCCTCGGTGCCCTCGTCGAAGGGGTCTCAGAACAGTTGCTTCCTGCCGTGGAGATCGAGTTGTCCGGGGTGCCGAGCGTCCTCAACCGGGCAGCCGACCGACTCCGAATCTATCTGGGCATGACCCCGCTCGACCCCGATCCGGATCCCGACGGACTCGAAGAGCCTGACGCGTCCGAGCCGCTCCTCCCCGAACGGGAGGGACCGACCGACAACGTGGTGACGCTGCCTGGAGATTCAGCTCCTGGACCGATCGAGGAGCCTGCCGATCTCGGTGGCCTCGTGGCCGCGCTCGAGAACCAGGTGGGGGGCGAGGTAACCCGGGTCGAATCGGCCAAGATGTATCGGCTCATCAACCGTATCGTGGAGCTCCGCCTCGACGCCGACTCTGTGGTGCAACGACTTCAGGGCGACAGCGACCGGGCTGTGCGCCTGGCCGACGCGGACGACGAATGGCTGGCTGGCAGTGGGTCGACTCGATCACTCGGCTCAGCTGCTCGAGGCCGATGCCCTCGACCTGGCGTCATCGTCGCTCATCGAAGTGACCCGCTCGTTCCCGCAACTGGTGACTTTCCTCGCTCGACGAACGGGCAAGGAGGTCCGGCTCGAAATCGTAGGAGACGACATCGAGGTGGACCGTCAGATCGTCGACGCCTTGCGTGAACCCCTCCGCCATCTCGTCGTGAACGCCGTGGATCACGGCATCGAATTGCCCGCCGAGCGTGCCGCCGCCGGCAAGCCCTCCACGGCGACCCTGTTGTTGCGAGCCGAGATAGAAGAAAACCTCTTGACCATCGTGCGTGAGCGACGACGGAAGAGGCATCGACTGGGAACTGGTCCGCCAACGGGCGGACACATCGGGGTTGGCGACCGGCGACCTCGCCGAGGCTGACCTGTCCCGCTTGCTCTTCACCCGAGAGTTTTCCACCCTGATTCGGCCGGACGACATCAGTGGCGACGGCTCAGGCCTGGCTTCGGCTGCGGAACTCGTCCAATCGCTGAACGGAAGTATCAGCCTGGAAACTTCTCGAACCGGGACGTCCGTCACCTTGACCCTCCCAAGTTCGTTGGCGTTGCAGCAGGTGCTCGTCGTCGACGTCGGAGGACAGCGATGGGGAATCCCCGAGACCTCGGTGCTGGCGGTGCTGCCAGTCGACGAACCTGGTCGAGATCGATCATCGGCGGCTCGCCTAGCGCCGTTGCCCCCTTCGCCTTCGCAGTCGGTGTGCCCGGAGGGATCGCCATTCGGACGCTGTGGTCGTCGTTGCCACCAAGGCGGTCCCCGAGCGGTTTCTCGGTAGGTCGAATCGTCGAGAGCCGGCGAGTCGTCGTCAAGGCGCTCGGTCCTTTGGTTTCTGGTGCGCCTCCACTGGCGGGGGCTGCGTTCCTCGGGTGGCGGTGACGTGGTGGTCGTGGTGGCTCCCGACCGGCTGCCGACGTCATCGACCTAACCCGCGCCAACGGCGACCTGCGGTGCTCGTGGTCGACGACAGTCCCAGCGTGCGTCAACTCGTCGAGGCGACCCTCAGTTCCGACGGGTTCGACGTGACGCTGGCCGCAGATGCCAAGGATGGCGCTCGACGCCCTGGCGACCGGCGAGTTCGAGGCCCTGATCGTCGACTACCGAATGCCCGGTTCGGACGGCATCGAGGTGGCCCGAGCAGACGCGGAAGATGTTCCCGAACCTGCCGGTCGTCATGGTGTCGGCGGTGGCCGAAATCGACGACCAAACCAGGGCCTATGCAGCCGGGGTGGACGCCTACCTCGACAAGTCGGATTTCCGCGAAGGTGCCCTGGCGGCGACGCTGCGTGGCCTGCTGGCCGGCGTCGGCAGTGAGGTGGCGCAATGAGGATCCTGGTCGCCGACGACAGCCCGGTCATTCGGACCGCCGTTTCCGTCATCCTCGAAGACGCCGGGTACGAGGTCGTTACCGCGGCCGACGGAATCGAAACCATCCAGAAGTTCTACGAGGAGCAACCCGATCTCGTGGTGCTCGACATTCAGATGCCCAACATGACCGGGTACATGGCCTGCCGGCTCCTCAAAGAGGACTGGTCGGTAGCGCACATTCCGATTCTGATCCTGACTGCCCACGATTCAGCCGAGGACCGCTACTGGGCCGACAAGTCGGGTGCCGACGGCTACCTGACCAAGGAGGCGCTCGGCGACGCGCTCCTCGTCGGCCATTCGCAATGCCTCGGTCGCGAGGGCACTGTCCGATATCGGCGGAGTGCGAGAACGCGAGTCAGAAGCGCTCGATCAAGTCGACGTGCTGGCGCGGGTCACCCAGATGCTCGACCGGAAACTCTTCGAGATGACCATCGTCAACGACATCGTGACGATGGCGACCCGGGCGATGGATCTGCGCGCGGTGCTCACCGAGACCATGTTCATTCTCGCGTCGATTCGTCGCCTACGACGCGGCCGCCATCTCGCTCGTCGATGCAGAAAGTCGTTGGCGGTCGCCTGGATCGGGTCGTCGACAAACGTGATCTCGATGCCTTCATCGCCCTGGCTGGTGAGGAGATGATCCAGCGTTCGGCAGCAGGATACGGATTCTCCGAGATGACTCCGTGGCGCTGCGATACGCTCAACCTCGAAGAGGCCGCCGGCCTGCCCGACGGCTGGCGCTCGATGTTCTCGATCGATCTTCGGGTGCGGGGTGAGCGTAGTGGGGACGCTCGCTCTGGGCGCAGCTCGTCCCGAGGCTTTCTCGCCGCAGGTCGCCCGCACGCTTCGTACGGTCGAGCAAGCGATTGCGACGGTCATCAACTCTGTGATTCACTATCAGCGTGCGATCGAGGACGAAGCCCGGCGAAGCCTGTCGAGCCTCTACGAGTCGAACGAGTAAGGTCGAGAGTCTGGCTGGGGCTCACGGGGCGAGCGGTAACGCAAGCGACAACGGAGACCACGGGTGGACGGATGAACGCGATTTCGATCACGTTGGCCGTACTTCTCGCAGTGGTGACGATCGTGGCGGTCACGGCGGTGATCGGGCTCGACTCCGGGAGCGAGCAGCCATCGCCGCCGCCGAGCGTGCGTCTCGGATGAAGGACGACTTCGTCTCGATGGTCAGTCACGAGCTCCGAACCCCTCTCACCTCGATCTCCGGCTTTGCCATGACCCTGATCGAAGCCTGGCGTCGATCTTCCCGAACACGAGGTCGAGGAATTCCTACAGATCATCCGAACCGAAGCCGGTCATCTGCAGGAGCTGGTCGAGGACGTGCTGGTCATTCCTCGTCTGGAGGCGGGCAGACTCCACCTGGACGAGGAGCTCTTCGATCTCTCCGGCCTGGCCCGCGAGCTGTCGCTCGTCATCTTTCCTCCCGGTGGCCAGCGTGAGGCGGACGTCGCCATTCCCGGGGGTGTGAAGGTGTATCGCCGACAAGCGTCGGGTCAGTCAGGTCCTCAGAAACCTGCTCGACAATGCTCGGAAGTACGGTGGCGATCAGGTGCTGGTGGAGGGCGCCCACGTGGGGGAGCGGTACATGGTGGTCGTCTCCGACAACGGTCCGGGGATACAGGAAGACAAGCAAGAACTGATCTTCCGCCATTTCGAGCAGCTTTCGACCGGCGACGCCCGATCCAATCAGGGCATCGGCCTCGGGTCTGCCCGATCGCCAGCGACTCGCCCGGGCGATGGGTGGCGACGTCTGGCACGAAGCGCGTTTCCCGACCGGAAGTCGATTCTGTTTCACCTTGCGTATCCATCCGCCCGAGGGCTCCACCGAGTCGGTGCCGAGGGAGCCCCCTCGGAGGCTCGGCTCGGGCTCGATGACCTCCTAGGCGCACCCGCAACGAGCGCGAACTTACGCGTATGTGATTTCCTGTCCCGAAGGCGCGGTACTATCAAGGCGAACCTCCAGGAGCACTCGTTGACCTCATTGTTTTCGGATTTGGCCGACCCCGCAGAGTCTGATCTCTTCGCCGACCTCAATCCGGTGCAGCGAGAAGCGGTCGCGGCCACCGAGGGTCCGGTCCTCGTGGTGGCCGGTGCGGGTTCCGGCAAGACCCGGGTGCTCACCTACCGGGTCGCTCATCTCGTTCGAGACCTCGGGGTTTCTCCGCGCTCGATCCTGGCCATCACCTTCACCAACAAGGCGGCCGACGAGATGAGAGGAGCGGGTGGGCGACCTGGTCGGGGGCGCCGTTCGAGCGATGTGGGTCTCGACGTTCCACAGCGCCTGCGTGCGGATTCTGCGACGCGAGGCGCATCGCTTCGGCTACCGCAACACGTTCTCGATCTACGACGCGGCCGATTCGCTGCGGCTCATTCAGATGTGTCTGAAGGATCTCGACCTCGATCCGAAACGCTTTCCGCCGCGCAGCATCCGGGCCACCATCTCAAACGCCAAGAACGAGCTGATCGATTTCGAGACGTTCTCCGGGCAGGACTCCGGGTACTACCACGAGCAGGTGGCGGACGTCTACCGGCTCTATCAGCAGCGGCTGCTCGAGGCGTCGGCCATGGATTTCGACGATCTCCTCATGGTGACGGTCGAGCTCCTTGGAGCATTCCCCGAAGTGGCCGACCAGTATCGCGAGCAGTTCCGGTACGTCATGGTGGACGAGTATCAGGACACCAACCACGCTCAGTACAAGCTGGTCCAGGAGCTCACGGCGACCCACCGGAACCTGTGCGTGGTGGGCGACGGCGATCAGAGCATCTATGGGTTCCGTGGGCGCCGATATTCGGAACATCCTCGGATTCGAAACCGACTATCCCGATGCCCGGATCATCGTGCTCGATCAGAACTACCGATCCACCGAAACGGTGCTCGAAGCGGCGAATGCGGTGATCTCCAACAACAGTCAGCGAAAGCCGAAACGGTTGTGGACCGATCGCGGCCGCGGCGAGCAGATCGTCTACTACCAGGCCGAAGACGAGCACGACGAGGCCGCCTTCGTGGCGGATCAGATCGGCGCTCTGGAGAAGGAGGGCCACAGCCTCTCCGAGATGGCGGTGTTCTACCGCACGAATGCTCAGTCACGTGTGCATCGAAGATGTCTTCAATCGCTACGGGATCCCCTACAACGTCGTCGGCGGCCTGAAGTTCTATGAGCGGAGGGAGATCAAAGACGCCATTGCCTACCTGCGGATTCTCGTCAATCCCGACGATCAGGTGGCCGTCAAGCGGATCATCAACGTGCCGCGGCGCTCGATCGGGGACACCACCGTCGGACACGTCGACCGGTTTGCCGAGTATCAGGCGAGCACGTTCTTCGAGGCGTTGCGCCGGGTCGACGAGGTGGCGCAGCTGAACAGCCGGGCGGTTGGGAAGATCAAGGAGTTTCCTCGTCTTGTACGACGGGCTGCTCGACAAGGCCGACAGGAGGGCGGTCCCAAAGCCGCGCTCGAAGCGATCCTGGCCGACACCGGATACCTCGCAGAGATCGAGGCCGAACGAACCATCGAGGCGCTGGGCAGGGCCGAGAACCTCCGCGAGCTCCAGTCTGGCATCGAGGAGTTCGACCGTGCCATGGAGGGGAGCCTCGTCGACGGTCGAGGAGTGGGACGACCTTGACGGTATGGAGCAACTCGCCCACTATCTGGCGACGGTGAGTCTCGTGGCCGACACCGACGACATGCGCCCCGATCAGGGCGCGGTGACGGTCATGACCCTTCACAACGCCAAGGGCCTCGAGTATCCGGTGGTCTTCCTGGTTGGGATGGAGGAGGGTGTCTTCCCGCACATTCGCAGCCTGGGAGAACCGGCCGAGCTCGAGGAGGAGCGACGATTGGCCTATGTCGGGATCACCCGAGGGATGGATCGTCTCTTCATGACCCATGCCACCAGCAGAACCCTGTGGGGTTCGATGAACTGGAACGCGCCGTCGCGATTCCTCGCCGAGATTCCGTCGAGTCTCATGATGGAGGCAGGCAAGCGGCGTCGATCCTCGACGAGAGAGTCGATCAAGGCGACGCCATCGGTGGGGGGCGATGAGATTGCCCATGGGGATCGAGTCCATCACGACAAATTCGGAACGGGTGTCGTGATCGAGATCAGCGGCGAAGGCGACAACGCCGAGGCGAAGATCCGTTTCCCCGAGCACGGCACCAAACGTCTCCTTCTCGCCTGGGCGCCGCTCACCAAGGTCGATTGAAATCACCGCAGGTGCGGTGGGGCTGAGCAGCGGAACGCGCCAGCGTTCTGCGACGGGGCCGACGGCCCCGCAGCTAGTGTGATGCTCATGCCGCGCAGAATTCTCATTGCCAAGCCTGGTCTGGACGGACACGACCGTGGCGCCAAGGTGATCGCCAGGGCGCTGCGCGATGCCGGGAATGAGATCATCTACTCCGGTCTTCATCAGACGCCTGAGCAGATCGTCGAAACGGCGATCCAGGAGGACGTAGACGCCATCGGACTCTCGGTCCTGTCGGGCGCTCATATGACGCTGTTTCCTCGGGTCGTCGAGGTGCTTCGAGAGCAGGGAGCCGACGACATCATCGTGTTTGGTGGCGGCATCGTGCCCGACGCCGACATTCCCGTGTTGAAAGCGGCCGGCCTGGCGGAGATCTTCACGCCCGGAGCGCCGTTGACCGCGATCACCGTGTGGGTGGACGAGCATATCCCCGAACGGTGACCGAATAGCAGACGGCCCCCGCGCGACTGATTCCTTCTTGTCTCTTGGAAGAGTCGGTGACGGCCGCTGCGTCGGGAACCGTCGGCTGGAGTCTGGTTTGCCTCTGGGCCAATGAACCGCTGCAATACAGCGTGCCAAGAGGAAGGGCAATCCTTGAAGATCCACGAGTATCAAGCCAAAGAGCTGATGAAGGCTCGCGGTATTCCCGTACCGCTGGGACGGGTCGCTACGACGGTCGGACGAGGCGGTGGCAGCGGTCGCGACCACTGGTCGAGGAGTCCGGCAATCCGGTGGTGGTCGTCAAGTCCCAGATCCACGCCGGCGGGCGTGGCAAGGGACGATTCAAGGAGCATCCCGAACTCGGCGGCGTCAACGTCGTCACCGACGGCATCGCCGGTGGCATCGAGGCCGCCGAGGAGAAGGTGCGCAGCCTGGCCGAGCAGATGCTCGGCTCGACGCTCGTGACGATCCAGACCGGCCCGGCAGGGCAAGCAGGTGAACCGGCTCTACATCGAGCAGGGCATCGACATCGACCGTGAGCTGTACCTCTCCGTGGTGCTCGATCGGGCGGTGAGCCGGCAACATCGCTCATGGTCTCGACCGAGGGCGGCACGGAGATCGAGGAAGTGGCCGAGCACACACCGGAGAAGATCCTCAGGGAGACGATCGATCCGGCGGTCGGCTTGGCTGGGTTCCAGGCAGCCGACCTCGCCTACGGGCTCGGGCTCGAGGGCGATGCCTTCAAGAACGGCGTGAAGTTCATGAAGGCGCTCACCGAAGCCGCCGTCGAACTCGACACCGACATGATCGAGATCAATCCGCTGGTCGTCACCACAGCGGGCGCGGTGATGGCGCTCGACGGCAAGATGAGCTTCGACGCGAACGCCCTCTTCCGTCACCCCGATGTCGCCGCCATGCGCGACGAGTCCGAAGAGGATCCCGCCGAGCTCGAGGCCAGCGAACACGACCTCTCCTTCATCAAGCTCGACGGCACGATCGGCTGCATGGTCAACGGCGCCGGACTGGCCATGTCGACCATGGACATCATCAAGTACGTCGGCGGCGAGCCCGCCAACTTCCTGGACGTCGGCGGAGGCGCCACCGCCGAGAAGGTGACCGCCGCCTTCAAGATCATCACCAAGGACCCGAACGTGAAGGGCATCTTCGTCAACATCTTCGGCGGGATCATGAAGTGCGACACCATCGCCGAGGGCGTCGTCGCAGGCGGTCAAGGAGGTCGGCCTTGAGGTGCCGCTCGTCGTGCGCCTCGAGGGCACCAACGTCGAGCTCGGCAAGCAGATCATCGATGAATCCGGGTTGAACGTGGTGAGCGCCGTCGACATGAAGGACGGCGCCCAGAAGATCGTGGAGTTGACCAAATGAGCGTGCTCGTCAACAAGGACACCAAGGTGCTCGTTCAGGGCCTCGGCAAGACCGGCAGCTTCCACACCGACAAGGCCATTGCCTACGGCACCCAGATGGTGGGTGCCGTCCATCCCAGCAAGGCGGGGACCGTGGCGGTCTTCGAGGGCGAGACCGATCACAGCGGGCGTGCAGGGGCGTCCCGACACCTACCGGGTCGAGCTGCCCGTCTTCCGTCCGTGCGCGAGGCGGTCGCGGCCACCGGCGCCGACGCGTCGGTGATCTATGTGCCGCCGCCGTTCGCGGCCGACGCCATCATGGAGGCGGCCGAAGCCGGCATCGAGCTCATCATCTGCATCACCGAGGGCATCCCGGTGGCCGACATGGTGCGGGCCAAGCGGTACCTCGAAGGCAAGGATGTCCGCCTGGTCGGGCCCGAACTGCCCCGGGGTGATCACGCCCCAGGAGTGCAAGATCGGCATCATGCCCGGCTACATCCACACGCCGGGCAAGATCGGCGTCGTGAGCCGATCCGGCACGCTCACCTACGAGGCGGTGTTCCAGCTCACCAACAACGGGTCTGGGCCAGACGACGGCCATCGGCATCGGCGGCGACCCGGTCAACGGGACCAACTTCGTCGACTGCCTGAAGCTCTTCAACGACGATCCGGCCACCGAAGGCGTCATCATGATCGGCGAGATCGGCGGCACGGCCGAAGAAGAGGCCGCCGAGTGGATCAAGGCCAACATGACGAAGCCGGTGGCCGGTTTCATCGCCGGCACGACGGCCCCTCCCGGCAAGCGGATGGGTCATGCCGGGGCGATCATCTCCGGTGGCAAGGGAACCGCAGCCGACAAGATCGCTGCCCTGGAAGCGGCCGGCATCGTCGTCGCGCCCACGCCGACCGACATGGGTTCGGCCATGATGGAGGCGCATGGAGGCCGCCGGAAGCTAGCGGCTACCGGCAGCCGGCAATGGAAGAGCTTCTCCTCGGTATCTCGCTTGGGCTGGGCAGCCGGCATCGCCCCCGGCCCCCTCAACACGCTCATCCTCGCCACGGCACTCCGTGATGGGTTTCGGGCGGGGGCCACGGTTGCCGTGGCCCCCCTGGTGGCCGACCTTCCGGTGGTGCCCCTGACGATCTGGCTGGTCGGGTCGCTTCCGTCCGGTGCCGTTCGGGTGTTGTCGGGCCTCGGCGGAGCTGGTGCTCATCTGGATGGCCTACGACGTCGTCCGGTCGAGCCGGTCCACCCGGACGCGGAAGACCGTCCACGTCGCAATCTCTGGCGGGGAGTGGCGGCCAACCTCGTCAACCCGCATCCGTGGTTGTTCTGGATCACGGTCGGAGCGCCGATTCTGGTCGGCGCCTGGCGGTCTGGTCCCTCGGAGGCGGCGGCGTTCTTGGTTGGGTTCTACGCTGTTGTTGATCGGCACCAAGGTGGTGCTGGCCACTCGTGGTCGCGCAGGGTAGGCGAATCCTCGACGGCGCCTGGTATCCCGCGATCTGGTGCACTGCTCCGGCTACTCCTCCTCGTCCTGGCCGTGCCGCTGCATCGACACGGCACTCACCGGAAGCTGAGCGGGTTCGCACGAGATCGCCGGCGTCCTGGCTTCCGACGCTGCGGCATGTCCTGGGCTCCGATTCTTGGCGGCTCAGCTTTCCGGTGGCGAGGCGGCGTTCCAGCGACCGGCCGGCGAGGCGGACGAGCGGGAGAAGTGCCACGCAGACTGCCGCGGCGATGGCGAGTTCGTCGATCACGTCCCCGAGGGTGGCGTTGTTGACGGAGAGGTCGAAGACCGGCTGGAGGAAGTAGTAGGTAGGTCCCGAGTCGGGCGATCCACTGAGGCAGCGTCGGCCAGATCGTGAAGAGCACCGGGAAGATCAGCACGATGCCTCCACCCTTCCACGCCGCGAAGAGCGTGTTGGTGTCGGGTGCCCAGGATCCGAGGATGAGCCCGATCTCGGCCATCATCACCGCTCCGACCCCGATGGCCAGCACCACCGCGAAGGGGGCGGCCCCGAACGCGCCGTTGAGGAGCAGGGTGATCACACCCGTCAGCACCGCCAGGAGGAACCCGAGCATTCCTTTGGCGAGCAGCACGTCGTTCATCGTCGCCGGGGTGACGAGGAGGGCATCGAGCGTACGCTGCTCCTTCTCTTCCACCAGGCCGGCGGCCGGGAATCATGGCGCCACCGATGGCCACGGCCATGATCACCATGAGCGGCAGGAGACCGGACGGAGAGCTCGAGGCCCTCTTCGCCGATCGTGACGACATCCACCACCACATTCGGCTCGGCGTCGGCGACCTCGCGGATCAGGTCGAGGGTCGTGACCGCCAGGATGATGCGATTGGAGGCCAGGCTCTCACCGCCGACATAGAACTGGAGGAACGGTTGGTTTCCGGCTGCCACGTCGGCGTCGAAGCCCGCCTGGAGAATGAGACCGGCGTCGAGGTTGTTGTTCTCGACCTCGGACAGCAGATACGTCGACATCCTCCAGCATCACGACCTCGATGCCCTCCGACTGCTCGGCGAGGGCGGGGATGACGGAGGACCTTCGTCGACGATCCCAAGGCGAGGGTTCGGGTCGAAGAGGCTGCCGAACACACCCTGAAGAATGAGAGTGAAGAACACCGGCAGGATCAACGCCCACAGCACCAGAGGGGAGCGGGGACCAAGAGCGAGATCCTTTCGGAAGATCTGGAAAGCGCCGGTCACAGCGAGGCCACCTTCCTCTTCAAAGCCCACATCCCGGCGACCAGCGCCACGATGGTCCACGCCACCAGGCTGACGAGCGGCGCCACGAGGTCGGAAACGGGTATCCCATACGACGTTGCCTGCACGATCGCCTCGGAGAGCCCCCAACTGGGCAACGCCTTGACCCACGTGAGCGGCCGTCCCGGGAAACAACACGGCGATTCCGGGAACCGCCAACGGGACGAGGAACAGCACGCTCCAGAACACGATCGAGATGAAATCCTTGCCGAGAGATCCCACGAACAAGGCGATCCCGGTGACGAGGACTGGCGCCGAGGAAGAGAAAGAGCACCAAGGTGAGCGTGTTGGTGCCGAGCGCTCCGAGTAGCGCCATGAGGACCATCACCTCCGTGAAGGCCAGCGCGGTGCCCGACCATGGTCTTGGCCGCCAGGAAGTCGCCCACCGTGGCCGGGGTGGCCAAGATCGCGGTCACCGTTCGTTCCTGGACCTCACTCGCCACGAGCGTGGCGAGCGCCATCATCTCCACCAGCAGAACGAAGAAGGCGAACATGGGGAGCATCGACTCCCGCAGCGACACCTGATCGCCGGCTCGGTCGAGGCCCAGCATGACGTCGGCTTCGTTGAGCTGGGAAACGAGCGGGGCGTTACCGGCCGCCAGATAGCCCATTTCTCGAACCATCGACGAGACCGCCCCCCGCACCTCTGGTGGAACGGCGCCCGTCACGTAGACGGTGATCGTGCTCTCGGCGCCGGATGCCACCGCTGCGCCGAAATCGTCCGGGAAGACCAGTCCGAGGGCCTCGTCACCGTTCTCGATGGTCGCTCGCAGCGCTTCTGCGCTGTCGAACGTGGTGACGGCCAGACCGCCGCCGTCTCTGCGCCTACCACCTGGTCGAAGAAGCGACCCCAGGCCCTGCGACGTAGATGCCCATCTCGATGGTCTCGTCGACGGTATCGGGCAGGAATCGAAAGATGACCACGTAGAAGACGATGCCAACGACGGTGACCACCAGGAAGAAGCGATCCTGGAAGAACGCGCGAACATCCTTTCGGGCGATGGCGCCGATGATGCCGGTTCTGCTCATGCGTCGAGACCCCGACCGGCGTATTCGACGAAGATGTCTTCGAGCGTGGCCTCCTCGGTGTGGATGGTCATGAGGTTCTCGACGTCCACGGCCGCCCGGATGGCGTCGGAGGCGTCGGCACCGTCGAGTTCGATCACCGTCTCCTCGACCGTGTCGCCGTTGCGCCAGCGCACCTTCACGGCTCGCCTGCCGTGCTGGAGCTTGAGTGTTTCGGGAGCGTCGATGGCGAGGATCGTTCCGTCGTCGATGAACGCCACCCGGTCGGACAGAGCAGTCGGCCTCGGCCATGTCGTGCGTGGTGAGCAGCACCGCCGTGCCCCGCTCGGCCTCTTCGCGGATGATCTGCCGGATGGCGCGGGACGACACCGGGTCGAGTCCGTCGGTCGGCTCATCCAGGAAGAGCACGTCGGGCTGGTTGATGAGGCTTCGAGCCACCATGAGTCGCTGCCGCATACCCTTCGAGAATGACGAGACCCGGTCGTCGGCTCGATCGGCCAAGCCGACCCGCTCCAGCCAGGGTCGCGGATCGAAATCGGCGATGCCGAAGAGGCGGGCAAAGAACCGAAGGTTCTCGGTGGCCGACATCGACGTCGTAGAGGTTCTTCTCCTCGAAGCAGACGCCCATCCGCGCCTGGATCTCCTCGCGTTGGGCCGGCATCGGCCTACCGAGGATCGAGATCGAGCCGGTGTCGGGAGCGAGTTGGCCCGTGAGCATCTTGATGGTGGTGGACTTGCCGGCGCCGTTCGGGCCGAGGAAACCCAGCACCTCTCCCGGAGCCACCGTGAACGAGATGTCGTCCACGGCCTTGATGGATCCGTAGGCGAATGAAAGACCTTCTACGCCGATGGCGACGTCGGCCATGCCACCTCCTGATGACTCGCCTCTCAGCCTATCAAGCCCGATATGGCGTCCGTTAGGGCATTTCGGGCCGTGACCTCGGCCTCTGGTGAACCGGGCGTGCGCCGGGCAGGCTGTCTTGGAGATGATCTTCGTGTGGCTGCTCATCGCGCTGATTGGCTTGACCGTCGCCATCTGGGGAAGCCGCCGCGCCGTGGCATCCGCATCGAGCGTGGCGTTGGGCTTTGGGGTGTCCCCCTTCGTGGTGGGCGTTGTGATTCTCTCGGTGGGTACCGACCTTCCCGAGGTCGCCAACTCCATCGTGGCTTCAGTGAACGGGAACGGTGATATCAACCTCGGCGATTCTGTCGGTTCGGCCGTTACGCAGATCACGCTCATTCTGGGGTTCTTGCCCTTCGTCGTGGGCACGATCGAAGTGACCCGTCGGCGCGTTCAGGCCGTTGGGTTGCTCACCGCGGCGGCTCTCGTGACCCTGGGAGTCTTGACTCTCGACGGCTGGATTTCCCGCGGTGACGCCTTGACGCTGTTGGGCCTCTGGTTGGGAATGTCCCTCTATGTGGCGAAACGCAAGCTGACGGCCGCCGAGCCAACCATGACGGTCCGACCCCAACGATCGTGGCGTCTCGTGGCTACGACCATCTTTTCGTTGGGAATCGTGGCGGCGGGGGCCATGGCGGCGGTGCTCTCGCTCATCGAGATAGCGGAAGCGCTGGACGCGCCCGTCTTTCTGGTGAGTTTCTTCGGCCTCGCCATCGGCACGTCGCTGCCTGAGTTCGTCGTCAACGTCACCGCTCTGCGCCAGGGTCAGCGTGATCTGGCCATCGGCGGTGTGTTGGGTTCGTCTCTCGTCGATTCCACGCTGTCCGTGGGGGCCGGCCCGGCGATCGCCCCGGTGGCGGTGACGGCCTCGTACGCGTTGTTGTCGTCGGCCGTGGCTGCGCTCGCCGTGCTGATCGTGACCGCGGTTCTGGTGGCCCGAAGACGACACGATCGATGGAGTGGCCTGCTGTTCATCGCCATCTACGCCGCCCTGTACCCGATCCTCCTCAGCGCAGCCGTGATGGATGCCGTTCTGCGTCGCGACCGCGTCTCGTGTCCCTCGGACGGAGCCTGGTAGTCGCCCGCCTACACTGCCGCGGGTGCGCATAGCGGTGTTGGTGTCAGGGTCGGGTTCGAACCTTCAGTCCATTCTCGATGCGGAGCGGACCCAGCCGGAGTTCGCTGCCAGAGACCGTCGTGGTGATCTCCGATCGTGGCGGCGTCACGGCTCTCGAACGGGCTCAACGAGCCGGAGTACCCGCAGTGGTGGTCGACTGGTCTGAGGCGAGCGACCGAGATAGCTTCACGGCGGCAGTGTGCGACGCAGCCGAACGCTGCGGAGCGGAAGCCCTCGTCTGCGCCGGCTTCATGCGGATCCTGGCGCCGGAGGCCATTCGGAGGTTCCCTCATCGAGTCATCAACATTCATCCCGCCCTCCTCCCGGCCTTCCCGGGGGCTCATGCGGTCGAGGAGGCTCTCGATCACGGCGTGAAGGTGACCGGCGTCACCGTGCATTTCGTCGATGAACTGGTCGACCACGGACCCATCATCGCCCAAGAGGCGGTCGCGGTCCTTCCCGACGACACCGCCGACTCCCTGCACACGCGGCTCCAGGCGGTGGAACATCGGCTGTACCCGGAGGTGGTCAACGCCCTGGCGGAGGGCCGGCTCGAGATTTCTGATCGGATCGTGACATGGAAAGGACGAAACGAGTGAGCACCCCCCAGAGCGCGACAGCGCCGGTCGTCGTACGACGAGCCCTGCTGTCGGTGTACGACAAGACGGGATTGGTCGAATTCGCCACGCGTCTCCGAGCAGCCGGCGTCGAACTCGTTTCTTCGGGGGGTACCTCGGCTGCGCTGGCCGCGGCCGGGCTCCCGGTGACCCGTGTCGAGGAGGTGACCGGGGCCGCCGAGATGCTCGGCGGCCGAGTCAAGACCCTTCACCCGCGCATCCACGGCGGGATCCTGGCGAACCTCGACGACGAGCAACACATCGCCGATCTGGAGGCTCACAGCATCGCCCCATTCGAATTGGTGGTCGTGAACCTCTATCCCTTCGAAGAAACGGTTTCCGACCCCGACGTGACCGACGCCGAAGCCATCGAGAAGATCGATATCGGTGGCCCAACGATGGTGAGGGCTGCTGCAAAGAACCACGCGTGGGTGGCAGTGGTCACCTCGCCCTCCCAGTACGAAGAGGTGGCGGCAGCGGTCGAATCAGGCGGCATCGACGGTGCCCTCCGCACGTCCCTCGCCCGCGCCGCGTTCTTCCGAACGGCTTCGTACGATGCCGCCATCGTGGGTTGGTTGGAGCGAGGTGGTGAGCTTCCCGAACGAACGGTCATTGCCCTCGAGCGAGGCGAGGTGCTTCGCTACGGGGAGAATCCGCACCAGGCTGGAGCCATCTACGCCGAGACCGGCAGAGCCGGATGGTGGACCAAGGCGCGCCAACTGCAAGGCAAGGCGATGTCGTTCAACAACTACGCCGACGCCGAAGCTGCCTGGCGCCTCGTCGCCGAATTCGATGATCCGGCCTGTGTGATCATCAAACACTCGAACGGGTGCGGAGCGGCCCAGGCCTTCACGCTGCTCGACGCTTTCACGAAGGCCTGGGCATGCGATCCTCTTTCCGCGTTCGGGAGCGTCATCGCCCTCAATCGGCCCCTTGACGGTCCGACGGCCGTCGCCATCGCCGAGGCAGGGTTCGTCGAGATCGTGGTGGCGCCCGCCGTCACCGACGAGGGAGCGGCCGCTTTGGCGCCGAAGAAGAACCTCAGGTTGCTGGCCGCCGACCCCGCCGACCCCTCCGATCCCGACCTGAGGCGGGTCGACGGTGGGTTCCTTCTGCAAGCTCGCGACCAGGTGGTGGTTTCGGAAGGGGAATGGGGAGTCGTCACGGAACGGGTTCCGACCGACGTCGAGTGGGCGGACCTCCGCTTTGCGTGGCGAATGGCCGCCCATACCAAGTCGAACGCCGTGGTGGTGGTGGCCGACGGGGCCGCCGTGGGCGTCGGAGCCGGCGACCAGAGCCGCGTGGGAGCGGCCGAGCGGGCGTTGGTCAGGGCCGGCGACCGAGCCGTGGGCGGGGTGGCGGCCAGCGACGCCTTCTTTCCTTTCGCAGATGCCGTCGAAGCGTTAGCCTCCCAAGGAGTCACGGCCATCATCCAACCGGGTGGGTCCAAAGGCGACGACGCCGTCATCGCGGCAGCGGAAACCCATGGCATCGCCATGGTGTTCACAGGCAGGAGGCATTTCCGACATTGAGCGCGCAAATCCTCGACGGCAAGGCCGTTGCAGAAAAAGTCCGAAGCGAGGTAGCCATCCGGGTGGCTGCGTTGGCGACGCGGGGCAAGAAGGTGGGTTTGGCGACGGTCCTGGTCGGCGATGACCCGGCTTCGCACGTTTACGTCCGCGGAAAACGACGGGCCGCCGAGCAGGTGGGCATCACCTCGTTCCACCATGAGTTGAGTGCGGGGGTTTCCCAGGGTGAAGTGGAGCGGCTCGTGAAGAAGCTGAACGCGGATCCCGCCGTTGACGGAATCCTCGTCCAGTTGCCACTTCCGTCCGGCCTCGACTCCGATCGGATCACCGAGATCATCGACCCGGCAAAGGATGCCGACGGACTGCACCCTCACAATCTCGGTCTCCTGGTCCTGGATCGACCCAGGCTGGTGCCCTGCACGCCCCGAGGCATCATGCGGATCCTCGACGAGTACGACATCCCGACCGAAGGCGCCCACGCCGTCGTGGTCGGACGGTCGTTCCTGGTCGGACGCCCCATAGGGTTGTTGCTGGGCTCACGCGGGGCCAATGCCACCGTGACTCTGGCCCACTCCCGGACGAGAGATCTGGCAGCCGTCACGTCCGAAGCGGACATCCTTATTGCCGCGGTCGGCGTTCCCCATCTGATCGGGGCCGAGTACATCAAGCCGGGAGCGACGGTCATCGATGTGGGTATCAACCGAACGGACGAACGGCTCGTCGGCGATGTCGATTACGACGAGGCGCTCGGTGTGGCCGGGGCGATCACCCCGGTACCGGGAGGGGTCGGGCCCATGACCATTGCGATGCTCATGGACAACACCACCCTGGCGGCCGAGGCGAGGGTCTCCGGGGAGTGATCGATCCCGGCGTCGCCTACGAGGGGACCCGGCTCCAGATCAGCAGAATCTGTGAACAAACCGATACGGATCGGCCCGTGCCGGCATGTCCGGACTGGTCGGTGCACGATGTGGTGGCCCATCTGGTCGGACTGGCCGACGACGTTCTCGGAGGCAACACCGACGGCTATGCCACCCAAGGTTGGACGGGTGCCCAGGTGGCGCAGCGGCGGAGCCGGCCAACGGCCAAGTTGCTCACCGAATGGGCGTCCTTGGCGCCCCGCCTCCTGGATCTTCTCCCCGAGCTGCCGGCATCGATGGGCGCGGCCATCGTCGTCGACGTAGTGTCCCACGAACATGACCTGCGCGGCGCCTTGGCGCTGCCCGGAGATCGTCGCTCGGATGCGGTGCGATTGGCTACCGGAAACCTCGTCGAAGGATTGCGGGCCTCCCACGCCCGGGCCGGTCTTCCTCCTCTCACACTGATTGCAGGAGGAGAGAGGGAGTACGCATTGGGTCGCGGCAGGCCGGCGGGAACCGTCGAGGCCTCGTTGTTCTCGTTTTTTCGATCGCTATCGGGGCGGCGAACCCGTGCCGAGACGGCTGCCTTCGAGTGGACCGTCGATTCCGAGCCTTTCTTGGATCGATGGCTCCAGTTTCCCTTCTCCTGGCCGGCCGTGACGCTGCGTGAGGGCTAGAAACGGTCTCCAGAGTTCTCGTCCTGCTCGCGGCCGGAGGAGACGTGCGATAATCCGGACTCGCAGACGATCTTCGAGGAGCATTGATGGCTACGGCAATCACGATGGGACCCAACGGACTCGTGGTCCCCAACGATCCGATCATCCCGTTTATCGAGGGCGACGGCATCGGCCCCGATATCTGGTCGGCGGCCCAGGCGGTCTTCGACGCATCCGTCGAGAAGGCCTATGGGGGCGATCGCAAGATCGCATGGCGCGAGGTGCTTGCCGGCGAAAAGGCCTACACGGAAACCGGTGAGTGGCTTCCCGAGGAAACCACATCGGCGTTCGAGCAATACCTGGTCGGGATCAAAGGCCCCCTCACCACGCCCGTCGGCGGCGGGATTCGAAGCCTCAACGTGGCGCTCCGTCAGAAGCTCGACCTGTACGTGTGCATTCGCCCCGTGCGGTGGTTCCAGGGAGTGCCGTCACCGGTGAAACAGCCCGAACTGGTCGACATGGTGATCTTCCGTGAGAACACGGAGGACGTGTACGCAGGCAAGGAACTCGAGGCCGGCACCGAGGACACGGCCAAGCTGCTCGCCTTCGTGAAGGAAGAGTACGGATGGGATATCCGGCCCGACTCAGGGGTCGGGATCAAGCCGATCTCCGCCACCGGTTCCAAACGTCTCGTCCGGGCCGCCATCGAGTACGCCATCCAGAACGGCCGCAAGTCGGTGACGCTCGTCCACAAGGGCAACATCATGAAGTTCACGGAGGGCGCTTTCCGGAACTGGGGATACGAGGTCGCCAAGGAAGAATTCGGCGATGCCACGGTCTCGTGGGAGGACAGCGGGGGCGATCCAGGTGACAAGATCCTCATCCAGGATGTGATCGCCGACGCCATGCTCCAGCAGATCCTCACCCGCCCTGCCAACTACGACGTGATCGCCACGATGAACCTGAATGGTGATTTCATCTCCGACGCCTTGGCCGCCCAGGTCGGTGGGATCGGGATCGCCCCGGGCGGCAACATCAATTACGAGAACGGTGTGGCGGTTTTCGAGGCCACCCACGGAACCGCCCCCAAGTATGCCGGGTTGGACAAGGTGAATCCGGGCTCGGTGATCCTGTCCGGCGAGTTGATGTTCAGGTATCTCGGCTGGCCCGAGGCGGCGGATCTCATCGTGAAGGGTCTCGAGGCAGCCATCGGCGAGAAGATCGTCACCTACGACTTCGCTCGTTTGATGGAGGGCGCCACCGAGGTGAAGACCTCGGAATTCGCCCGGGCAATGATCGAGCGAATGTAGTCAGATCGGATGACACTCGAACTCGATCACGTGGCGCTCGGCGCCGCCGATGCCGCGTCGGTGACCCGGGTTCTCACTGCCCGTCTCGGCGGGACGGTGCTGGGCGGCGGCGTGCCGCCGGGGACGGGGTTCCGTGCGATGCAGGTCCACCTGGGGACGCCCGCAGACCCCGGTATGACGGTCGAGGTCCTCGAGCCGTGGGAGCCGGAGCACAACGATTTCCTGGTTCGATTCCTCGCCCGCAGCGGTGATGCGCCTCACCACATCACGTTCAAGACGAAGGACGTCGTTTCCGAGCACCGCCGCCTGCAGCAACTCGGATTCGAGCCGGTTGCGGTCAATTTCGAGCGTCCCCAGTGGCGTGAGATGTTTCTCCATCCCAAGGTTTCCCACGGAGTGGTGATTCAGATCGCCCAACCGGGGGAGGCGGGCCCATCGATCTCGGAGATCCTCGAGATCGCCCGGGCAGGTGGCCGGGCGCCGTGGGACGGCGGAACCGAGTGGTGGGGGGACGCAGGTGACGTTCGTGCCGACCATGCCGTTCACTTGCGCCGCGTCGTCGTGGCGGCGCCGGATCCCCGATCTGCGGCCGGGTTCTTCCGGGACGTGTTGGGCGGCTCAGAAGTCGAAACGAACCGGATTCGGTGGGACGGCGGCGAGGTGCTCATCGAACGCGGCGAAAAACCCGGCATCGACCGTCTCGAGGTCGGTGGGCTCGACGGCACCCTCGTCGTCGCCGGCACCCGACTCGTTGGCGTCGAATAACCGGACGGATCACGTTCCCGGCGTCGACGGGCTGTCGAACCTCGATGTTGGCCTCACCTCGCACCGATCGGCCGAGGTGGGGAATCGGTCACCAGATCAGGACGTAGGTGAGGATGGGGGCGCTCGGCCCCAACTCGGAGCCTCGGAAGTCCCAGAACTCTACCCAGAAAGTGGTTCCGTCAGGTCGGGCGAAACTCCCTGCGTAGCGTGGGAGCCGGTCGTCGGCGAGGCGGGTGAGGGTTCCCTGCAGGTCTCGGGTAGCGAGGTGGACGCTCAGTTCCATGACGAAATCGTCAGGTTCGGCGATGTCTTCGGGTAATTCGAAGTAGAGGGGTTCGGCGTGGGCGGCTCCGCCGGCCTCGAGGAGGGCGGATACCTCCGTCTCATCGAAGACCGCGTCGGCGCTCAGCACCTCTCGCGAACCGGCCGGGCTCCACGGCTTGGCGGTCGCGAACGTCTCTGCCGAGACGCCTGTCCATCCTTCGAGCCAGTCACGGTGCGCCTTGTCCAACCAGTTGGTGCGTCCCATAGCGGCCCACGCCACGGTGTCGGCCATGTCCTCGACGGGGCTGGTGGCCCCGTACGGAGACGAGGCGACTCCGTCGCCGCTCAACACCCAATTCGTCGAGTCCGGGTCTGGGTCGTCGTCTACCCAACCGGTGGCCGTCGCGAACTCGGCGACCGCAATCGAACCGTCGGCGAGGACGATCTCGGAGATCTCGCCTGCTCGCGACGCCGCCACATAAGCCGGATCGAGGGCGTACCACTGATCGACGTGGACGAGTTCGTGGATGAGGGCGTAGGCGAGGTTGAGGCGGGTGGTGCCCCCGTCGAGGGCGAATACGGGATCGAGGAGATAGATGTCGGGCCCGAGAGCCACGGCGACCGCATGCGCCCCGTTGGCGTCCGAAGGCCCGGTCACCGATGAGGTCCGAACCAGCGAGCGTGGCACGGTAGTGAGTTGCGATGGGATCTCGGCTGTCGAGGCCGTCATCAGGGCGATCTGGGCGGGATCGGGGAGCCTGTCGTCGCCGATGGCGGTGAACGGTCCGACCGTCCGTTGCCAGTTGACGGGTTCGAAGGGTGGTGAGCCGAGTTCCGTCTGGATGCGTTCGCTCGTGAGGTCGGCAGCAGGGGGCGCCGTGACTGCGCCGGGTTCGGTGGTGGGGCCAATGGTGGGGCCCGTAGTGGGAGAGGACGTGGAGCACGCAGCCACGGCGACGACGAGGAGGGCGAGGGCGAGCATTCTCGAGTTTGCCGTTGCGGGCCGAGATGGCCCCGCGGTTGGCTGGGCTAGCCTGAGGTGACACTTCATCAGAGGAGACGCGCGATGCGAAAAGTGACCGTTGTTGGTGCCGGTAAGTACGGTTCGACGACCGCAATGCGGCTGGCCGAGTCGGGGACGGTGGACGCGGTTGTCATGACCGACATCGTAGAGGGGTTGCCGCAGGGCTTGGCGCTGGACATGAATCAGTCCCGTCCGGTCGAGAAGTACTCCACGATGGTGTTCGGCACCAACGACTACGCGGACACCGCCGGCAGTGAGGTGATCGTCATCACGGCCGGGTTGCCGCGTAAGCCCGGAATGAGCCGGATGGACCTGCTCGAGGTGAACGCCAAGATCGTGAAGGGCGTCACCGAGCAGCTCATGGATGCGTCTCCCGAGGCCATTCTGGTCGTGGTCACCAACCCGCTCGACCACATGACGACGTTGGCCGCCGAGGTTTCGGGACTGCCGAAGAGCAAGGTGTTGGGCCAGGCGGGAATCCTGGACAGCTCGCGGTTCGTGCATTTCATCAGCGAAGCGACCGGGGTCGACATATTGGAGATCGAGGCGCTGACTCTCGGCAGTCATGGTGAGACGATGGTGCCTGTGCCGTCGCAGTGCAAGGTGCAGGGGAAGCCGCTCTCCGAGGTGCTCGATGCGGCGAAGATCGACGAGCTGGTGGATCGGACCCGCAAGGGTGGAGCCGAGATCGTGGGGCTACTGAAGAGCGGTTCGGCGTATTACGCACCGTCGTCGGCTGCCGCCGCCATGGTGAAGGCCATCGTCACGGACTCGAAAGAGGTCATGCCGGTCTGCGCCTGGACGACCGGTGAATACGGTGTGTCCGATGTGTACCTTGGTGTTCCTGCCCGTCTCGGAGCGAACGGTGTCGAGGAGGTCGTCGAGCTCGATCTGACCGACGACGAACTCACCGAGCTACGCGCGGCTGCGGTGTCGGTGAAGGAAAAGGTCGACGAGCTGCACGAGCTCTCCCTCGACTAACGGTTTCTTGCGAACCCAGGGTTCCTGGCCGCCGTTTTGGCGGTCTAGAACCCTGGGTTCGCAGCTTCTCGCGAGAAGTGTCACACCCAACGTCCATGGTTGACCGATGGACGCCTCAGTGGAAATGGGCGCACTCGCCGCTGGCCAAGGCGGGTTCGTCACGAGAGCACAACTTGGCCAACTCGGAATCTCGCCTCGGACGATCGACCGTTGGGTTGCATCGGGCACACTCCCTCTGTTCGGTAGGGGTATCTACCGGGTCTTCTTCGAGGACACGTTGGACGCACTCACGAGGGGGGCGGCCTGTACGCTTCCCGATGCGGTGGTTTCTCATGAATCCGCAGCTCGGGCGCATAGGTTCAGCACCCCGCTGGGTCGTCGAGCCTCGGTGACCGTGCCGTCGTGGACGACCCACCGCTTTCCCGGGGTGACAGTCCACCGCTGCCTCGACCTGGTGTCGAGCCACCTCGTCGAGCGGGACGGTCTGCGGACCACCAGCGTTCCCCGCACCCTGTTCGACCTGGCAGCGACGGTCTCGGTCTCGAAGCTCGAGCGGTTAGTCGAGGAGGTGATTCTCGAAGGCCTGTCTACCGTCGATGAGCTCACGGAGGTCCTGGACTTGCTGGCTCGACGTGGGAAGACCGGAACGACCGCCATGCGATCGGTACTAGAAGCCCGGGGTGAAGGCACGGAGAGATCGGCATCGAAGCTCGAGCGCCGAGGGCTTGCGGTGCTGAGAGAGAGCATGCTTCCCGAGCCGATTGCGCAATACACGCCGGCGTGGAATGAGCACATCCGGTTCGACGCCGCCTACCCGACCCACGGCCTTGCCATCGAGTGGGACTCGAAGCGGTGGCATTCTTCCGCTGAGCGGTTTCAATCCGATCGGGAACGCGATCGCAGCGCCGCGCGGAACGGGTGGGTCGTGCTGCGGTTCACCTGGCGCGACGTGTTCTATACGCCGTCTGTGGTGGTGTCCGAGGTCGGTGCGGTGCTCCGTGAGAGGGAAACCCTCGCCGGATAGGTGTGCGATTCTCAGGGCTCCAGACCGCCAAAGTGGCGGCCAGGAACCCAGGGTTCGGCTCGTCCAGGCATCGGCCCCGTTCCGTGGGCTCGAGACCGCCAAAGTGGCGGCTAGGAACCCTGGGTTCGGCATCGGCAGAAAGAGCAGCGGGCGGCCCGCCGGGCCGCCCACCATGTTCTTTGGTTTGGGGGTGGGCTAGTAGTCGATGTCGACGGTTTCGCCGGCGGCGCCCCACTGCGACACGATGTTCTGGTGCATCATCAGCACGGCCAGATTGCCCGTCACCTTGATCTTGCCGGTCATGAACGCCGTCTGGGTGTTGAGCTCGCCCGTCGAGATCCCCACCGCGGTCTCGTAATCCGAGGAGATCGTCACTTCCGGAGCCTCGAGTTCGCCGAGCGCCAGCGAGGCGGCGCCGTCAGCGATGTCGAGGTAGTAGGAGAGGGGACCGCCGTCCTTGCCGTCGGTGACCTCGAACTGGACACCCAGTTTGGTTGTGCCGATCGCACTCTGAAACCCCTCGTGCGTGGCCAACGAGGTGTTCAGGGCCGTGGCCCAATCCTCGCTCAAGAACTTGACACCCATGAAAACTCCTTGCTGCGTTGCGAATCCCACGATGTTAGCAGCGGTTAACCTGGGGAGAGCGAAGGGCTGTGGCTGTGAAGGTCTGCGACCGGCACGATGAGTGGTCACGATTGGGTGGCTTCGGGCTACCGGAACAGGGTCGCTTCGGACGTGTTGAGTGAACCTCCGGGGCCCTCGTCGGGAAGCACCCCGTCTGGCAACATTGCCGGGTCGAGGACGAAGCTGGTGAGCTGCTCGAGCGCGATGTTCTTGCATCCCATGCCTTGCGGGATGCATAGCTCCGTGGTGTCTTCCCCCGGATAGAAGATCATGTCGCACGATCCGGTGCCGTTGCAGTTGAAGTACGTCGCGTGTAGGAAGATGGGCGGTAACGTAGCGATGGTCCGCAGCGCCGAGGAGCCTGACGGCCATGTGCTTTCCTCAAACTTCGGCACCTGAGCCAGCCGTGGCGAATTCCCGATGGCCGAGGAAAACCTGGCGGTGCCAGCGGCTAGGCAGTTGCCCATGTTGGTGTACTTATCGTCCTCAGACACTGCTGGCCCGAAATCACTTGCGGGACAGCCGCTGACCAAGTAGTCCCACAGAGGTACATTGTCGAGGTTGAGTGTCTGGTTGCCGTCGCGAACAGCCCGCTTGGCCGTTGGCCCCTGCTGGAGGCGAGAAGGCGTTCCCAAAGCTCCGAATGTCCCGTTCTCGATCAGGCCAGGGTCGATGGAGGCGTTGCCGGTCCGGACCAGCAGCTGGTTAGGCGGCAAGATTTCGTCGCAATAGTCTCCGACCAGCGGCGAGGTCCCGTGTGTCGTGACGAGGTGGTCCAGACCGATGGCGATGTTCGACTGCAGTCGGCCGTTGATGTTTCCGGTGCATTGTCGGGACGTCCCGAGATCGTCGTTTCCTTTGAGCGGGCTGTTGATTTCGAAGAAGTTGCCGGTTTCGGGACCGGTGCAGGGGGGAATGGAGTGAGGTCCGGTGCGGAGGCAGGTCCCTCCGGCTCCGACGCCGCTGGTGAGTCCGAAGGGCAGAATCCCGCCTCCCTGGTTTGGGCGGACTCGCGCGATGGCGAATGCGCTGGTCCGGAGTTCGGTGACGCCCAACAGCCGGCCAAAGGTGGTCGGCGTGATCTGGTCCGGCAGATTCACTCGTAAGAACGTCCCGTCGGAGGCGGAGATGCACGGCGTGTTAACGGTCAGCGGCGTGAAGTCGCCGAAGTCATCTTGACCTGGGTCGGTGCATGCGGCCCAGTCGGCGGCGGTGATCGGATTCGTCGCATTGCTGTTGGCGAATGCCATCACCTTCGCCTCAATCTCCGCTGGACTCCCGCTGAACTCGAGGATGCCCGCCATCACTGAGATGTCCGCCACCGTCTGGTCCTGTCGCCGTTCGTTGTACCCGAAACCGACGTCTATGGCGAGGGCGGCGAAGCCAAGGAGCACGGTCATGGCGAAGGCCACGACCACGACGGTGGCGCCTTCGTCAGAGCGGAAATTCAGGGACATGTGAACGTCCCGGCAGCCCAGCCAGAGTCTTGTTCGATCCGGATGGTGACGGTCGTGGACAATGAAGCCGGCAGCGGAATGCCGAAGTTGGTCAATGACTGGTACGGGTTCTGCTGCACGGTGACTCCGGCATCGCCACCGACCACGCCCGGCCCAGCGAAGGTGACGCTGGTGTTCGGGTCGGAGAAGGACATGGCGTCACACACGGTGGCGGCCATTCCGGCGGACGAGTCAGCATCTACAGCCGCCAGACGGGCGGCCTCACGGGCGCCGTGACGGATGTCGAGGTTGGTGGACAATGCCCATCCGTACTCCATGATCCCAATCAGGATCAGCACCAGAAACGGCAGCAGCAAAGCGAATTCGATCATGGCGGCGCCCTCGTCGTGGCGCCTGGATCGGGTCCTGAAAAGTCTCATTTCTTGTTACCTCGAGGTGGTCGAGGTGCTCCCCTCACAGCAGCGGCTATCTCCTGAGTCGTCCCATACTCAGCGTGAGATTTAGCCCGTATCTGGTTACCCTGCGTCAACAATATCAGCTCACGGTGGTTATCACAACACACAATTCTCCTCACGGCGGGAGAAATCTCGCCGACCGCTCAGGTGTTCTGCCCGGCGAGGTTGCGATTCTTGAATTTCGCCTTGATGTAATCCCGGTTGAGGAGGGCGATGAAATCGAGGCTGATCGACTTCGGGCACGCCTTCTCGCACTCGCCGTGGTTGGTGCATGACCCGAAGAACTCCTCCATGGTGTCCACCATGGCTTCGGTTCTCGTCCACCGCTCCGGCTGGCCTTGCGGCAGCAGGTTGAGGTGGGCGAGTTTGGCGGCGGTGAACAGCTGACCTGCCGAGTTGGGACAGGCGGCGACACACGCCCCGCACCCGATGCAGGCGGCTGCATCCATGGCCGCGTCGGCCGCCGGCTTGGGGACCGGAATCAGGTTGGCGTCCGGGGCGCTGCCGGTGGGAACCGTGATGTATCCACCCGATTCGATGATCCGGTCCAGCGCGGTCCGGTCCACAACCAGGTCGCGGATGACGGGGAAGGCTGCCGCCCGCCACGGCTCCACCTTGATGGTGTCGCCGTCGTTGAACTTGCGCATGTGCAGCTGGCAGGTGGCGGTTCCGGACTGTGGGCCGTGCGCCTGCCCGTCGATCATCACGCCGCACGTGCCGCAGATTCCCTCGCGGCAGTCGTGGTCGAACGCGATGGGTTCGTGACCCCGCTCGACGAGATGCTCGTTGACGATGTCGAGCATCTCCAGGAACGACATCTCTTCGGAGATGTCCTTGGCTTCGTACGCCTCGAAACGACCCGGAGCGGATCGAGTTGGCCTGGCGCCAGATTTCAAGCGTGAGGTCCATTACTTGTAGCTCCTTTGCGTCAGCTTCACGTAGTTGAACTCGAGTGGCTCCTTGTGCAGGATCGGATTGCCTGGGTCGCCGGTCCACTCCCACGCCGAGGAATAGGCGAAGTCCTCGTCGTTGCGGAGAGCCTCACCCTCTTCGGTCTGGGACTCGGTGCGGAAGTGGCCGCCGCACGATTCGGCCCGGTCCAGGGCGTCGATGCACATAAGCTCGGCGAGTTCGAAGAAGTCATCGACCCGCTGCGCCTTCTCCAACGATTGGTTGAACGACTCGTTCGTGCCCAGGACCCGTGCATTGGCACGGTATTCCTCTCTGAGCGCCGGAATCTCGGCCAACGCCTTCTGGAGTCCGGCCTCGGAACGCTCCATACCGCACTGGTCGATCATGATCTTTCCGAGCTCCCGGTGGTAGTGATCGATGGTGCGGGTGCCGTTGGTTGCGAGCCACCGGTCGAGGATGTCGGACACTTCCTGCTCCGCCTCGGCGAACACGGGGTCGTCGATCGGCACCACAGGGTCGCCCAACTGGCCGGCCAGGTAGTCGCCGATGGTGTAGGGCAGCACGAAGTAGCCGTCGGCCAAGCCCTGCATCAGGGCGCTGGCACCGAGGCGGTTCGCTCCGTGATCGGAGAAGTTGGCCTCGCCGATGGAGTAGAGCCCTTCGATGGTGGTCATCAGGTGGTAGTCCACCCACAGGCCGCCCATCGTGTAGTGCGGGGCCGGATAGATCCGCATCGGGACCTGGTAGGGGTTCTCGTCGGTGATCCGCTCGTACATCTCGAACAGGTTGCCGTAGCGTTCCTCGATCACATCGCGGCCCAGTCGAGCGATCGAGTCGGCGAAGTCGAGGTAGACGCCGTTCTTGAGCGGGCCCACCCCCTTCTGCTCATCGATCATCACCTTGGCGTTGCGGGACGCCACGTCGCGGGGAACGAGGTTGCCGAACGCCGGGTAGCGCCGCTCCAGGTAGTAGTCCCGTTCGTTTTCGGGGATCTCCGAAGCTGGGCGATCGTCGCCGGCCTTTTTCGGTACCCAGATCCGACCGTCGTTGCGCAACGACTCGGACATGAGCGTCAGTTTCGATTGGAACTCCTCTGACGAGGGGATGCACGTCGGATGGATCTGTGTGAAACAGGGGTTGGCGAACGCGGCGCCCTTGCGGTGTGCCCGCCAGATGGCGGTGGTGTTGCAGCTCATGGCGTTCGTGGAGAGATAGTAGACGTTCGAGTACCCACCCGTGGCGAGGACAACGGCGTGGGCGGAATGTGACTTCACTTCGCCGGTCACCAGGTCACGGGTGATCACCCCGACTGCCCGGCCATCCTTGAGGACCACGTCGAGCATCTCGGTTCGGGTGTGGAGCTTCACCTTCCCGAGACCCACCTGGCGGGCGAGGGCCTGGTAGGCGCCGAGGAGGAGCTGCTGACCTGTCTGGCCGCGGGCGTAGAACGTCCGGGAGACCTGCGCCCCTCCGAAGGAACGGTTGTCGAGGAGGCCACCGTATTCACGAGCGTACGGGACGCCCTGGGCGGTGGTCTGGTCGATGATGTTGAGGCTCACCTCGGCTAGGCGATAGACGTTCTCCTCCCGAGAGCGGTAGTCGCCGCCCTTGACCGTGTCGTAGAACAGTCGGAAGATCGAATCCCCGTCACCGTGGTAGTTCTTGGCTGCGTTGATTCCACCCTGGGCGCTGATGGAGTGGGCGCGTCGGGCGGTGTCGTTGTGGGTGAAGGCCGTGACGTTGTAGCCCAACTCGGCGAGGGTGGCAGCCGCCGAGGCGCCCGCCAGGCCGGTGCCGACGACGATGACGTCGAACTTCCTCTTGTTGTTGGGGTTGACCAGCTTCATTGCGAACTTGTGCTTCTCCCACAAGGTCTCGATGTCGCCTTCGGGGATCTTCGCGTCGAGTTCCATGATTCCGCCTTCCTATGCCACAACGCCGGTGAGCACGGCGATCGGGAAACTGAGATTGCCGATCACGATTGCTGCGGCAATGGCCGTGGCCAGGTAGTGACGCCACTTGTTGAACGTCGGATTGTTGGCACCCAGGCTCTGGAACATGCTCCACACACCGTGGCGGAGGTGCAGGCCGAGCAGCACGTTGGCGACGATGTACAAGGCAGCCACGCCCCAGCGCGAAAAGCTGGCCACGACGTTTTCGTACGGCATCCCCTCGAGGAACCCGTTCGGCTCCACGGCCACTCCCAGGGTGAGATCGGCGAGATGCCAGGCGATGAAGAGGAGCACGATCACGCCGGAGTACCGCATGGTCCGCGATGCATAACTGAGCACCGGGTAGTCCTCCTTCACCATGTACTCCTGCCCACCCTGGTAGCCCATGGGCCGGGCGGCGTGGTTGACCCGGGTGAGGGCGTAGGCGGCATGCAGATGAAGGATGAAGGCGGCGAAGAGACCGGTGCGGAGAATCCAGAGCAAACCGGTCCGAGGCAGGATCGGCTCGCCGATCGTCCGAAGGAACTCCCCGTACTCGTTCATGTGGTCAGCACCCTGATACAGATGAAGGTTGCCGATCATGTGGGCGACGACGTAGCCGACGAGCACCACTCCCGTGAGGGCCATCACCCATTTCTTTCCCACCGAAGACTGGTAGAAGGCGATCGGCCATGGGGCCTTCTTGTCGGTCTTCGGAGCTTGCGTCACTGCCACGGTGGGAGTCCTCCTTTGGTCCGTCCGCCATTATGCCAGCCTCGCAGACGTCGTAGGCGAGGTCGGGGAGTGGTTCCGCAAGGCGTGCCGCCAGGAGGCTGACACAGCCTCTGCGAGCGTCGATCTGGCAAAAACGTAGGCCTTTCGGGCTATTTCCGGGGCGCGGCCTTGACAGCGCGCGCCCAGACGGTCACAATCACACCGTTGTAATTACATGGGTGAGGGGACACCTTGCAAAAGAAACTGATCGAAGCTTTAGCCGTAGACGACCTGTCCTGGCAGGACTATTCGAACTGTCGCGGAGCTGACGCCGACCTGTTCTTTCCGGAACGAGGTGCGTCGACTCGGAAGGCGAAAGCCATTTGTGGCTCGTGCGAGGTAAGGGTCGAATGCCTGGAGTTCGCCATCGTCCAGTCCGAGAAATTCGGTATCTGGGGTGGCCTCTCCGAGCGGGAGCGTCGTCGCATTCGCAAAGAACGCTCCCTCACGGGACGGCGTCGCGCTTCCTAGCCATACCCGTATCGGCCTGCCTCTTCCCCGATTCGCAGGCCGGCACGCTGTATCCTCCCGATGACCGGGATCTGCGGGCGGTTCCACCGTTCTAGACTCCTGGTTAGGTGATGACCAACCGTCGAAAGGGTTTCCGTGCTTCCAGTCGCTCTCGGTATCTTTGCTCTCGCTGCTGTGCTGGCGATCGTTGCCTTCGTGCTCCGGCGACGGACCGAATTCCTCAAGTCACAGATTCTTGAAACGGCCGGCGGTGGCTCATCCGTCAACGACATAGACGTTGCCCGTCCACGTCCGAAGGTGGCGGAGTTCCACGTGCGGGGTGAGGAGGCTCAGGTCACGTTCGATGTGCCACTGCCTGACGAG
This sequence comes from uncultured Acidimicrobiia bacterium, assembly GCA_963752075.1. Lineage (GTDB taxonomy): Bacteria > Actinomycetota > Acidimicrobiia > Spongiisociales > JAENVV01 > CBDUEV01. Next base: position 68,153 of record CAVVWO010000002.1, on the reverse strand, counting down.
GGAGTCGATGAGGTGCTCGCCGAGATGCTCATCGCCGAGGCTCTCGAGGTCGTCCGTGACAAGAAGGACACCCTTCCCATCGACCAGGTGACCCATGTGGTCGCCCTGGCCGGCCGGGGCTCCGCGCCGCGTGAGGTCGGACGGATGGCGCTTCCCCAACGCGGTGAGCTGCCCCCGCCGGTCGTCGCCGCACCGAGCCTCCATTTGGCTCACGTCGGATACGACCCCGTCGAGAAGCAGTTCGAGAGTGAGGCGGGTACCACGCCTCCCGAGGTGGTTGCCCGGGTCGAGGAGAAGGGGCTTTCACCGATCGGGTCGGAGCTTCGCTTTCCAAAGGCCATCGACGTCGGTCTGCGAGGGCAGGGGATCGATCCGGAGACGATGCAGTCAGGAGAGATGGTGCGCGGCCTCATGTCGCTCGTCGGATACGGAATCAGTCCTGAGGGCAGACCCAACACCTATACGGCGGTCAAGGGCGGGACGAGAACCTTCCTCCGAGAGGTTCCTCATGCCGGCGGAGACTATGTGGAACTCGACGAGGGGACCATCCGGGCCTTCATGGTCGATTTTCTCGAGTCGAAATCCGACCGGGGGCTGCTCATCTCCGACAAGTACAGCCCCTTCGAGGTCTATGGACGCGAGAAGAAGGAGCCACGCGTCCGTTTCGTCACCCGCGAGCGGCTACAGAAGTTCGTCGACTCCCTAGCCCTCGGCTGACCGGGCGTTCTCGTCTCCACGGCGCCGGGGAACCCATTCTGGCGTCGCAACGTCCCACTGGAGAAGCGCCCTGTCGCGGGTGCCAGGACGAGCCGCCACCAGGTGGAGCGCGGAGGGGATTAGACTTTGCGGCCCGAAGGGAGAATCACACCATGCCAAGAGGCACCGAATGGCTCATCATCCTTGCCGTGGTCATCCTGTTGTTCGGGGCGCGCAAACTTCCCGACCTGGCCAGGTCGCTGGGCGCCTCAGCCAAAGAGTTCCGTAAAGGAATCGAAGAAGGCGCCGACGACACCATCGAACAGGCCACCGAGGTCGCCAAGAAGGAATCCGACTCCTAGCGCCCGAACCGGATTCTCGAGCCCGCCTCCTGGTCCGAGGAACTCTTTGCCCATAACCGACGTTCTGTTGGTAGGCCGTCGTGCCTGACCATCAGGCACCGTTGACGTGGGAAGAGGTCGCAAAGACCCATGGGCGCAAGATCTACAACTTCGCGTACCGGCTCACCGGGAACCCCGACGATGCCGCCGATCTCGCCCAGGAAGTGCTCCTGCGAGTACGGCGAGGCCTCGAGTCCTATACGCCAGGCTCCTTCGAAGGCTGGTTGTGGCGGATCACCCGAAACGCGTTCCTCGATGACGTACGTCGCAAGAAGCGCCGGCCGACGACGGCGCTCCCCGACGACCTGGACCGGACCGGGTTGGCGTCATCGCCTCCCCCCGACGATGTCCTCGCCTCTATTCGACTCGGCGACAATGTCCAGAAGGCGCTGCTCGCTCTCCCCTTCGACTTCAGGGAGGCCGTGGTGATGTGCGACCTGATCGGACTCTCGTACGACGAGATCGCCGAGGCCACCGCCGCGCCGGTCGGGACGGTCCGGAGCAGAATCCACCGCGGTCGCAAACTCCTCAGGGAGCAGCTCTCGTGATCCATCTCGGCGATCTGGCCTCGGCCTACCTCGACGGTGAGGTGACACCGATCGAGTCCGAGCGCGTGCGCCGGCACCTCGATTCCTGTGAAGCATGTGTGCGCGAAATCGGCGACCTCCACACCGCCCGGTCCGCCCTGCGTGGGTTGCCCACCCTGGAGGTACCAGCCGTCGTGTTCGCGGAACTCGGGCTGGCCGGCGAGGTTGTCCCGCTCCGGCGCCGCATGGTGACCTGGGTGGCGGCCGCTGCCGCGGCCGCAGTGCTCTTCGTTGGCGCCGCCATCGTGGCCGCTCCGGACCCGATCGGTCTTCGCCTCGACGACGTGGCTCAGCTGCACGTGCAACACGACCCGCTGACACCTCACCTCACGCCGGCGGGCGTCGTGATGCTCGAGGTCGGGGAGCCGGCTGAATGATCCGTCGACTCACTCTGGTCTTCGGAGTCATCTTGGTGACGCTGATCGGCACGGCGACCGCCGCCGTAGCCGACGATCTGTCCGAGGTGCTCTCCCGTCAAGGCGAGGCGGTGTATTCGGGGGAGCAGACCGTGGTGTGCATTACGCCAGACGGCACCGTTTCGGAGGTGTACGAGGTCGGGCAGTCCGAAGCCGTCGTTGTCACCCGCTCCGGGGCAGGTGTGTACCGCTCGAGCCGCGTCCCGGACGCCGAGCAGTGGCCGGTTTTGGGAGGATATGAGGCGACCACCATAGGTGCCGACCGATGGCTGGGACGGACGGTCGCACTGGTCGAGATCCGGCACGAGGACGTCATCCGGGTCCTGCTTTCCATCGACGACGAGACCGGAGTCGTCCTGTCGTCCGACATCTTCAACGCAGACGGAACCCGATACTGCAGCAGCAGATTCACTCGCTTCACTCCCGGTGAGCCCGGATTGGCCGATGAGGTAGACCCGCTTTCGGCCGAGATGCCCGAGCAGATGGAACCGACGGCCGAGCTCGAAACCACGTTTCCGGTCGAGGTGGGGCAATTCTCACGCCAATCCATCACCGACGGTGCAGGGGTCGAGGTCATCTCGGCCCATTACGTCGATGGTCTCTTCTCATTCACCCTGCTCAACTCCCCGCGACCCATCGACATCCCTGAACTTCGCGAGGCGTCCGTCGTCTCCGGAGAAGGTGGCGAGTACCGCCGGTCCTTCGACGTAGGCTCCGTCGTGTACTCCTGGGAATCGAACGCCGGCGGATATGTCCTCGTCGGCGACCTTCCCCTCGACCTCCAGGACTCCGTACTCGCTGACCTCCCGTCAGCCGAGTCGGCCGGATTCTTCCAACGCCTCTGGCGAGGACTGTTCGACTGAGCGGACCCTTCGGGTCCGTTGCAGAAGGCTGCGCCTTCTGCGCTACGGGTGAGTTCTCGGAGGCTGCGCCTTCTGCGCTACGGGTGTAGTTCTCGGAGGCTGCGCCTTCTGCGCTACGGGTGAGTTCTCGGAGGCTGCGCCTTCTGCGCTACGGGTGAGTTCTCGGAGGCTGCGCCTTCTGCGCTACGGGTGAGTTCTCGGAGGCTGCGCCTTCTGCGCTACGGGTGAGTTCTCGGAGGCTGCGCCTTCTGCGCTACGGGTGAGTTCTCTGTCGCCAGCATGCAAAGGGCCCGGCCCAACCAACTTCTGGCCGAACCGGACCCTTCCCCCTGGCGCCGAAACAAACACTAGCCAATTAGCACTAAATATGCTAGGTTTGTTCCATGGTTGATGAAGCGAAATCCGAATGGCGTGATCTGGCTGCTTGCCGGGATCACAGTAAGGCCGTGTTCTTCCCGGCCGGCGAGACCGGGAGCGCGGCCCGGCAGCTGGAGCTGGTGAAGGACATCTGCAATTCTTGCCCCGTGCAACTCGAGTGCCTCGGGTACGCGATTGAGACCGGGCAGCGCTTTGGGGTGTGGGGCGGAACCGACGAGGAGGAGCGGCGGCTTCTTCGGAGGAAGTGGGTGGCGGCCGCTCGCCAGGGCCAGTTCCTGTCGGTAGAGGATCTGTTGGAGTCGTCCTCGCGCTGAGCCCGGTTCAGCGGACGAAGCGGTCGAGCCGATGCCTCAGTGCGGGTTGGTGGCCAGTTCGAGAGCCTCGAGCAACGTTGCCCATCCGAGACCCGCGCACTTGACGCGAACCGGGAACTTGCGGACGCCTTGGAGCGCCTCGAGGTCGCCGAGAACGGCGCCGGGGCGATTCGGGTCGAGGATCTCTTCGTCGGACTCGGTGATCGAGATCATCACTTTGAACCGGTCTGCGATGGTCTCGATCTCCGCCAAGGTCTTACCCTTGATCGCTTCGCTCATCATCGAGGAAGAAGCCTGCGAGATCGAACAGCCCTGGCCGGATATTGCGATGCCGGTCACGATTCCTTCCTCGATCTCGAGGTCGATGTCGATCTCGTCACCACACAGGGGGTTGTGCCCTTCGGCATGAGCGTCGACCCGCCCGACCGGGGTACGGTTGCGGGGGTTCCGTGAGTGATCGATGATGACTTCGCGGTAGAGGTCTTCGAGTGCCATGAGAACCAAAGGCTAGTGCGCTGGGAAAACTGCGCGATCGGCCCCACTCGACCGAATGACGGGCGGCTAGATACCGAAGATGGATCCGGCGTGGAGTAGGCCTTCGATGAGGCGGTCGACGTCCCCGGTCGTGTTGTAGACCGAAAAGGACGCGCGGGCCGTGGCCGGGACGCCCAGGTGGGTCATCAGGGGTCGGGCGCAATGGTGGCCGGCCCGCACTGCCACCCCGTGTTCGTCGAGGATGGTGGCGAGATCGTGCGGGTGGATGTCGGCGAGCGTGAAGCTGATGGTCCCGCCTCGACGTTCGATGTTGGTGGGACCGAACACGGTGACTGCCTCGAGTTTGCTCAACTCCTCGAGCGCGTAGCTGGTCAACTCCATGTCGTGAAGGCGCACCTTGTCCATACCGAGATTACGGAGATAGTCGACGGCAGCGCCCAGCCCAACAGCCTCGACGAAGGGTGGGGTGCCGGCTTCGTGCTTCTGCGGAACGGGCGCCCACGTCGATTCGTAGAGCCCCACCGTGGCGATCATCTCGCCCCCACCTTCGAAGGGCTCCATTTCCTCGAGCAGTTCCCTCCGGCCCCACAGCACGCCGATTCCGGTGGGGCCCAGCATCTTGTGGCCGGAGAAGGCCAGGAAATCGGCGCCGAGGTGAGCCACTGATACGGGGGTGTGAGGGACGAGTTGGGCGCCGTCGACGATCAGGGTGGCACCCACCGAGTGAACGAGGCGAGCCACTTGAGGCATCGGGGCGATCGATCCGAGGACGTTGGACATCCCGGTGATCGATACGATCTTCACCCGGTCGTCGAGGAGGCCGGCGAGGGCCTCGAGATCGATTTGGTAGTCGTGGTCGAGCGGCGGCGTAGACCAATTCGGCCCCGGTGACCTTGGCAGCCATCTGCCAGGGGACGATGTTGGAATGGTGCTCCATCACCGAAAGGACGATCTTGTCGCCTGGACCGAGCCGGTCACGTCCCCAACGGGTCGCAAGCATGTTGAGGCTGGTGGTGGTGCCCCGGGTGAAGACCACTTCGTCCGGGTCGGCGCCGATGAAGTCGGCTACGTTGCGACGGGCCGCTTCGTAGGCGTCGGTCGACTCGGCAGACAGCTGGTAGGCGCCTCGATGGACATTGGCGTACGAATGTCGGTAGATCCGATCCATGGCCTCGAGGACCTGGACCGGTTTCTGGGAGCTGGCCGCCGAATCGAGAAAGGCGAGCGGGCGTCCGTGGACCTGTCTCTCCAGAATCGGAAAGTCCGCCCGGACATCCACCGGGCTAGACCGCCGGGGTCCGGAAAGCGTCGTAGCCGTCCTCTTCGAGTTGGTGGGCGAGCTCGGGTCCGCCCGAGGTGAGAACCCGGCCGTCCATGAAAACGTGCACGACGTCTGGTTCGATGTATTCGAGCAGCCGCTGATAGTGGGTGATGATGAGGAAGGAGCGGTCCGGCCCGGTCAGCTTTCCAACCCCTTCGGCGACGGTTCGAAGCGCGTCGATGTCGAGACCGGAATCGGTCTCGTCCATGATCGCCATCTCGGGTTCGAGAATGGCCATCTGGAGCACCTCGTTGCGTTTCCGCTCTCCACCGGAGAAGCCCTCGTTGAGGTACCGATCGGCGAAGGACGACTCCATGCCCAATTCGGCCATGGCGTCCATGACCTTGAGGCGCAGTTCGAGCACGGTGTAGTCGATCCCCGTCTTGTTGGCGAGGGCGGTTCGCAGGAATTGGATCACGGAAACGCCCGGGATGGCTTCGGGATGTTGGAAAGCCAGGAACATGCCTTTGGTGGCTCGATCATTGGGCGAGATAGCGGTGATGTCTTCGCCCTTGTAGAAGATCTGGCCGGCGGTGATCTGGTAGGCGGGATGGCCCATCAGCACCTTGGAGAGCGTCGACTTGCCCGAGCCGTTTGGACCCATCAGGGCGTGGATCTCACCGGCGTTGACCGTGAGGTCCACGCCGTTCAAGATCTCGACGTCGTTGACGGTGGCGTGCAGATTGGAGATGTGCAGGAGCGGTGTGTCAGCCATGAGTCTGGAATGGTAGTAGCTGTGCCAACAAACCGGTCCGGCCTCCAAAAGGCGCCACCAGCCACGTAACATGACACCGCCTAGAACTCGATACCGCCTGGTGGCCGTAGTCGGCAAGGCGAGCGACGGGAGGCTTCGATCGCCGTGACTCTGTGGATCTCCTATCGTTGCGGACATGGAATTGCCTCGGGCGTCCCAACTCATCGTCGAGGCGGCTGCTGCGCAGGACCTGGCGATCGAGATTCACACCTTTCCGGATGGAACAAAGACGGCCTCCGACGCCGCTCGGGCAGTGGGCTGTGACGTGGCAGCCATCGTCAAGTCACTGGTATTTCTGGTCGATGGCGCCCCCGTGCTGGCCCTGGTGCCGGGTGACAAGCGGCTCGACACCAAGAAGCTGGCTGCTGCAGCGGGCGGGGCGAAATGCGGCCGGGCCGACCTGGAGACCGTGCGGTCCGCCACCGGGTTCGTGGCGGGCGGCACCCCTCCGTTCGCCCATGCCACGGAGTTGCCGATCTTTGCGGACCACTCCCTGACCCGCCACGATGAGGTCTGGGCGGCCGGGGGGACCCCCTCGACGGTGTTTCCCCTATCGGTAGACGACCTTCTCCGGCTGTCCGGTGCTGTTTGGGCAGACCTCGCCGAATAGATTGCCTCAGCCGAGGATCGGCTCGACCATCCGTTTGATCTTCTCGAGGTCCGGGGTCCGGATATCCTGGACGTAGTAGCGGCTCACCCCCACCTCTCGGAGTGCGGCGAAGGCTTCCTCGGCTTGGGCGGGCGTCCCCATCGGAGCGCCCATATCGCGCCACTGCTGCTCGACTTCCTCGACGGTCGCTCCCTTCTTGGCGGCAATCGCCTGGAGGCGGTCTCGATAGTCCGCTTCGTCGGTCCCGACGAGAAGCGGGCCCATGACGGAAATGCTGGGTGCGGGCCGCCCGGCGGCCTGGGCCACCTGGCGGGCCAGCGATACTCGCTCGGCGAACGCCCCGGCCGGCTCGATGAAGAAGTTGTATTCCTCGGCGTACTTGCCGGCCAGCGTGGGCGTCTTCTTGGGGCCGGACCCGCCGACGATGATCGGAAGCGTCCCGATCGGCTTGGGAAGGAGCGTGGCGTCGAGGGAGTAGTACTGGCCCGCGAAGCGGCTCGGCTGATCGTAGAAGGCGGCCCGCAGGTACTGGAGCGACTTCGTCGAGGCGATCGAACCGCTCCGGCCCGTGGCGGAAAGGGCAGTCCGAAGGCTTGGTGTTCTTCATTCATCCAGCCGGTTCCGACGCCCAATTCGAGGCGGCCACCCGACATCTGGTCGATCGTCACGGCGTTCTTGGCGATCACGGCCGGATGGCGGAACGTGATGGGGGAGACGAGCACGCACAACTTGATGGTGCTGGTGTCGCGGGCCAGGCCGGCCAGAGTGGCGAAGGCGTCGGTGGCGGGATGGGTGGGGTCGTGATGGTGGAGGTAGTGGTCGGAGCGGGCGAAGCTGACCAGCCCGGAGCGTTCTGCCCAGAGAGCGATCTCGAGGAGTTCTTCGTAGGTGCCGCCGATCTGCGGCTCGGTCATGAGGGCGATGTCCATGGGTGTTCCTTCTCGTGTTTGAGTTCGACCCTACCGGTCCCGGTAGCATCAGGGCCATGCTGACTCGTCGTGCCTTTCTCGCTGCGCTGTTCGGAGCAGTCGGAGGAGCGGCGGCCTGGAACCTCCGGCGCGGGCAACCGCCGACGGTGCCCGCCCTGCTCCAGCCTGTCGATGCCTCGGCCACCGGGACGACGCTGCCGCCGGCCAGTACCACCTCGACCGCGGCCAGGGTGATTCGCCTCGAGGTGATCGGGCGAGACGGCTGGGGGGCGGCTGAATCCGGCGAACTCGGTTCTCACTCGATCGAGCGGGTGACGTTCCATCACACTGCTTCGGTCGTCGACCGACAACCGCCAGGCACCCTTCCGGATGCGGGACCATCAGGCGTATCACCAGCAGCAGGGCTGGCCGGATCTGGCCTATCACTTCGTGATCGACCGCAACGGCCATGTCTACGAGGGTCGTCCGATCGGGGCTCCCGGCGACACCGCAACCGACTACGACCCTGCGGGCCACTTCCTCCCGGTCCTCGACGGCAACTTCGACGAACAGGAGCCGACCGAGGCCCAGCTGTCCTCGCTGGCGGTCCTCATGGCGTGGGCGATGGAGGAGTACGACCTTCGAACCGAGGTTGTCGGCGCCCATCGGGACTACGCCGCCACAGCCTGTCCGGGGTCTTCGCTGTACGACCGGAAGGGCGATCTGCTGGGGAGAATGCATTCGGTCAGGTCCATTGGTCCGGTTGAGCTGGTCCTGCTCGGTGGGGACGAGGCGGCGGCGAGGGTGGCGGACATCGAAGCGGGCGTGGTGTAGCGACGCCCCTTGCTCCGGAGCCGGTCAGGGGTCTAGAAACTGTCGTTCCTCTTCGATACAATCGAACGTATGTTCGACGATTCTGAACAATCGAATCCTCGTGGTGCCCGGCCGTTGGTGTCCGAGATGGATGCTCTTGCGGCGGGCGAGAATCAGGTGCGGGCCGGCCTGCTGGACCGGATCGCCAAGTTCGATGCCTCTGAATCCTGGCGAAACGACGGGGCGGCCACGATGGCCCAGTGGCTGGTGGCCCGTTACGGCCACTCCCAGGGCACTGCCACCGAACTGGTCCGGGTTGCCGGCACCCTGTCGGAGCTGCCTGAGACTGCTGGTGTTTTTCGGGAGGGGGGAATGTCGTGGGATCAGCTTCGAGCGGTGACCCGCCTCGCCACCGTCGCCGACGACGCCCACTGGGCGCAGCAGGCTCCCGGTATGTCGGTCGCCCAACTCAACGCCCTCCGCTCAGCCCCCACCAACTCCCAGGTCGCCGCCGTCGATCAGCAACGACACATCACCTGGCGATTCGGACACGACGAACCATCCTTTGAGATGCGGACCCGGCTCCTCGACACCGACGGGGCGACCGTCATCAACGCCCTGACCCGGCTCGCCAACCAAGCCGACCCAGATCCGGTCACCGGCATCTACCACAACATGGAAACCCGACTGGCCGACGCCCTCATCCAACTCGCCTCCCAATCTCTCGGCGCCGATGCGGACCCCGACCGGGCGACCGTGGTCGTCCGCACCGACCTTGCCACCCTGGTCGACCAGCCCGACACCGGCCCGGCGCGCCTCTCGAGTGGGCCGACGCTCGCCCCCGGCACGTTGGAGAGGCTCACCTGCGACGCCCGCCTCCAGATGGTCCTCGCCGGCCAAGTTCAGGAGCCAGTCGGGGTGGGCCGCACAACGCGGACGATTGCCCCGTGGCTGCGGCGCACCATCGAAGACCGAGACGATGGGTGCCGCTTCCCTGGATGTGAACGAACCCACTGGACCCACGTCCACCACATCATCCACTGGTCAAAGGGCGGACCCACCGACCTCGACAACCTCATCCTCCTGTGCGGATTCCATCATCGGCTCGTCCACGAACACGACTGGCGGATCTCCGGCGACCCGAACGGCACCGTCGTCTGGATCCAACCCGACGGCCAACCCCTCGACCGCAAGCCCTTCCCGGTTCCCCTCGACCGATGGCGGGCAATCCTCGCCTCCCAGCCACCCATCGCTCCACCCAGGTTCGACCCCGAACCCACCGACACTTCGTGAACGGAGGGGGAGGGGTCGGATGGACTACTTCTTCTTCTTCTTCTTCTTCTTTTCGGTCTGCTCCTGCCTTTCGACAGTCCACGACGTCTCGACGTTGCCCAGGTTCGAGCCTGTTTCGTCGAACTCGCTGTACCGGACCTTGCCCTCCTCAACGCGGCATTCGACCAAGACGACCGGTGGGCCTTCTTCGTCGTCGCCGTCGGCGCTGACGTGATAGGAGGACATCATCACATTCTTGAACTCATACCGGAGGTAGGTGACCCGAGCACCGCCATACGTAGCCGTGAGCTCCACCTCGAGCAGCGAAATCACCGCTCCGTCGAGCGACTTCTCCAACAGCTTGGGCGCCGCTTTTTCATACTCCAAGACCAAGCCGACGTCTTCGACCACGGCAGCCCTCCGCCGTCGACTCGAGCCAGAAGGGCCGGCGCCAGGATGATGAACTCCCCAGTCGAGCGACAGGATGTCGATCCAGTCTCTGTGGTTGGCATCCTTCGACTCTCCATCGATGTCACTGAATCTCGCAAACACGGCCACTCGGCACCTCCAGGTCGCTCTCTCGGTACGCTGCTGCACCCGAAGCTACTCCAGAGGTCAGAGCGGGTAGAGGCCCTGCGCCCGAATCAAACGCCCGAATCAAACGCCCGAAGCAAAGGCTCGGATCAAACGCGAGGGCTCGAACGCTCCAGTTGGCGAAGGTCAGTCCACGGCGGACAACGCGGCCGTCACGACCGCCGTCGGGCCGAATGTCGACCTGGTGGCGGGCACCCGGTCGATGCGGTGACCGTTATTCGCCTCGGGTTTTCGGTACGAGGTCCGCCACCCGGAACTCGACAGGGAACGGCTCGGGAACTGTGAGAGCGTCATCGAACCGAGCCGTCTCGACCAACCGATCGACCTCCCGAGAGAAGACGATCACCTCTGGTTCATCCAGACTCACCACCCAGTAGTGCGAAAGACCGGCCCTGGCATACTCGTGTGGCTTGTCGACCAGGTCGGTGCCTCGATTACCGGGGGACAGCACCTCGATGGCCAGCACCGGTTCGGCATCGAGATCGGCGGCCGGGACCACGATCAGGTCCGGCCGACGTACCTGAAGCCGGGGTGCTTCCCACAATCGCCAATCCACATCGGGGATCGCCACCAGGCCGACGGTCTCGGCAGCCAGGCTCAGGATCCGGACCAGTACGGAGACGGCGTACTGGTGGCGGCGGCTGGCACCTGGGCTCACTACGAGACGTCCGTCGACGACCTCGTAACGTTCGTCGGTGAGGCCCATCGCCTCCCACTGCGCCCAGGTGACCTCCTGACCGATGCGGGGACGAAGCGAAACATCCATGACATGCAGAGTACCCCTCCTTGCGGGTCGTACTCCGAGAATGCCAGGCGATCGAGGCGGCCGGAACCCCCTTGCCGCTCTACTCAGGCCGGTCTTGTCAGGCCGGTCTTGGTTCTTTCGGTAGACCGAGGATCATCTCGCCGGCGATGTTGCGTTGGATCTCCGACGTTCCCGCGTAGATCGTGCCCGCTCGGGCGTTGAGGAACACCGTCTGCCAGGACGCGGTCGAGTTCGCCGCCCCCGGATCGTCGGCCCCGAACGCCGACATCGGGGGACGCCCTTCCGCCACCAGGCCGGAGGGACCCATGATGTCCATCGCCAACTCGGTCACTTCGCGGTGATACTCGGACCAATAGATCTTCGTGAGGGCCGACTCGGGACCGGGGGCGTCGCCCTTGGAGAAGCGGGTCAAGGCCTCGTAGCCCATGTACCGCATGATCTCGACCTTCTCGTAGGCCCTCGCCAGACGCTGCCGAATGAGCGGCTCGTCGGTCCGGCCCAACTCCTTGGCGTACTCCACGAGCCGGTCGAGTTCGGCTCGGAACTGGATCGGCAACACGGCCGCCGCCTCGCCCCGTTCGAAGCCCAACAAGGCCATTGCCACCCGCCAACCCTCGTTGACGCCCCCGACGACATGACCTCTCGGAGCGCGGGCGTCGGAGAAAAACACCTCGTTGAATTCCGATTCGCCGGCCAGCATCTCGATCGGTCGCACCTCGACGCCCGGCTGGTCCATCGGACACAGAATGAAGGTGATGCCCCGATGCGGCGACACCTCGGTATCGGTGCGGCACAACACGAAGATCCAATTGGCGAGATGCCCCGCCGAGGTCCAGATCTTCTGCCCGTTGATCACCCACTCGTCACCATCGAGCACGGCCTTGCACGCCACGCTGGCCAGGTCGCTTCCCGAGTTCGGTTCGCTGTAGCCCTGGCACCAGCGATCCTCACCCGACAGCGCCCTCGGCAGGAAGTATTGCTTCTGCTCTTCGGTGCCCAGATGGAGCAGCGTGTTGCCCAACATGCCGATGCTGAAGGTGTCATTGGGTCCGCCCATCGGGACGCCCGCCCGGGCGAACTCCTCGGCCACGACCACGGCCTCCATCTCCGACAGTCCGGCGCCGCCGTACTCGGTGGGCCATTTCAGACCCAACCACCCGTTCTCGTAGAGCTTCTGGCGCCAGGCGGTGACGAACTCGATGTAGTCGTCATGCTCGAGAGCGCCGATGCCCTTCCAATCGGCAGGGAGGTGTTCGGCGAGGAATGCCTGCACCCTTGCGCGGGTCTGCTCCGCTTCGGCCGGGTAGTCGAAATTCATGAGTGGATCCTCCGTCGTCGCACGCCGCAGAGTACTCGGGTCGGCAGCCACGAGTGAGCGATCGTTAACTGGAGTTCGATCTGCCTACGGCCGGATCGCCACGGCTTGGAGACGCGCGTACAGGGGCAGGCATTCGTCCAGCAGGGATCGGAGTCGATCGGGGAACGGATCCGTTTTGGGCTCGTAGGGTACGAATCCGGTCGACTCGTGGACGCGGTGATACCAGTGCGGGGCCCACACGCCGTCCTCGGGTTTCGGGCCCGGCTCCCACGTAAGCATTGCCTCGTCCCAGGGCACGCCTAGGCGATCGCACAACTGTCGCAGCACCGAAGCCGGGTCGGCCAACAGCAACGCCGCATCCAAGACGAGCGGCTCCGAACCCTGGCGCTCCATCATGTCCAGGATCTCCACCTGCGCAGGCAGGCTTGTCCCCCACACGGTGGGCTCGGGCAGCTGCACCGCCAGACTCGGGAGCATGTCGGTCGGGTCCCGGGTCAATATGACGTTGGCGGCCCGCCCGAGGAAGCCCCGGTCCATCTCTATCAGATGATGGGCCATCTGCTTGAAGAGGACATGCGGCGTCGGATACTCGCCCTCCATGGTGGCCACCACTCGGGTGGCATCGCATTCCATGGCGTCGATGACTTCTCGATCGGCCGGATGCCCGACGCCGGTTACCTCCAAGTAGTGCCCGTAGAGCGGCTCGTCGACCACGGTCATGTCCGATCGGGACCGGAACGAATACATGAGGGCGGTCGACACGTTGCGCGGTCCCGACCACAGGTGGATGCGCATCAGCCGGTGGCCTCGGCCACGGCCTCGCGCGTACAGCTCGGTGAGGCGGGCCGTGACGGGACCAGGTACCGGGAGGTCGTGGCCATCGACCGATCTCACCGGTGTCAACCCGCCGAACGTGCCGGTCACGAACGCTTCGTCGGCGGTATGCACGTCGTCCACCGAAAAGGGCTGCTCACGGGTGACGATTCCCGCCGTTTCACACAGACGAAGGACCGCGCGCGCGAGTGATCCCATTCAGGCAGTATTCGCCGGACGAGGTCCACACCTCGCCGTTGCGCACGATGAAGAAATTGGTCGAGTTGCAGGTGGCCACCGCGCCGGTCGGGTCCAACATGAGCGCCTCGTCCGCGCCCGGCCTCCAACGCCTGGAGAAGCGCCACCACTTCGTGGAGTTTCGAATGGCTGTTCCAGCGCTGATCGAGACTGCGGGGCGACGGCCGTTCCACCGTGGATGTGACCAGAGCCACGCCGTGCTCCTTGATAGCCGGATCGGCTGCCTTGTATTCGGCGATGATGACCACCGTTGGCCCGCCCACCACGAGCCCGGGATGCTGACTGGGAGTCTTCTTGGTCCCGCGGGTCACCATGAGGCGCACGTGGGCGCCGGTCTCCATCCCGTTGCTGGTCGACGGTCGCCTGGAGAGCGGCGATCACCTCCGCCCGGGTCATGCCGAGTTCGAGACCGACTTCTTCGGCGGTCCGGAACAGCCGATCCAGGTGTTGGTCGAGGTAGAGGAACCGGCCGTTCGTGATAGCGGAGACCTTCCCAGATGCCGTCACCGATCATGAACCCCGAGTCGTACACGGACACCTTCGCCTCGGCGCGGGGGAAGAACTCTCCGTTGATGAAGATCTCGATCGCCATCGTTGCGGGGATCGGGCAGCGCCTCGTGGGTTCCGGCCTTGTCGTTCACAGCCGACATCGTACGCCGAGTCGGTCGACATCGTATCCCGAGTCGGTCGGCACTGTCCGCCGTGTAGCGTGACCTCGAGACGACCAACGGAGGAATGTGGTGCAGGACCTTTTCAGCGTGGCAGGCAAAGTGGCCCTCGTCACGGGCGGCTCACGGGGAATCGGCCTCATGATCGCCCGCGGCTACGTGGAGGGCGGCGCCAAGGTGTACATCTCGTCGCGCAAAGCCGAGGTGTGCGACGAGGTGGCGGCCGAGCTGTCCAAGGTCGGCGAGGCGATCTCGCTGCCTGCCGACCTGTCCACCGTATCCGGTGTGCAGGGCCTGGCGGCCGCCCTCAAGGAACGAGAGGGCCGGCTCGACATCCTCGTCAACAACGCCGGAGCGGCGTGGGGCGAGCCGATTGAGACCTTCTCGGAAGAGGGTTGGGACAAAGTCGTGGACCTCAACCTCAAGTCGCTGTTCTTCATGACGAAGGAAGTACTGGATCTGCTCCAGGCAGCCGGCACAGCCGAGTCGCCGGCCCGGGTCATCAACATCGCCTCCGTGGACGGCATCCACGTCCCCGACTTCGAGACGTATTCGTACGCCGCTTCCAAGTCAGGAGTGATCCACCTGACCCGGGCTCTGGCCAAGCGACTGGTGCGAGACCACATCAACGTCAACGCCATCGCCCCAGGGCTCTTCCCCTCCAAGATGACCGCCTTCATGATGGAGCAGTTCGAAGACGCCGTCCTGGCAGGGATTCCCCAGCACCGAGCCGGAACGCCCGAGGACATGGCAGGGGCTGCCATCTACCTGGCGTCGCGGGCCTCCAACTATGTCACCGGCCAAACGCTGGCGGTCGACGGCGGCATCACCGGTTTGATGTAGGGACGGCTCACCTTCGCCGGTGACCGCCTCACGGTGGCCCTGATGCTGCGCCCGGCAGCGCCACGGTCAGGAGCGTGCCCGCACCAATGTTTCGAGATCGTCGAGCGGCAGAGCCCGCGCAGTGCGTCCGCGGTAACCCGTCATGTCCTCCGCGGCAATCAGAGCGTTGAGGATCGACTCCTCGACCGCGTCGGCGGCAGGCGCGAAGAGAGGATCGAGGGCGTCGTGGGGGAGCATTTCGAGAGGGGCGATGCCCGGCTTCCCTGCCGGGAGGTGGTTGCCGGTGGCGAAGGCGAGGAAGATATCCCCGCTGCCGTTGTGGCCGATACCGCCCACCCGGGCCAGGCCCACCGTGGCGCGCCGGGCCAGGCGCCGGCACTGGACTGGCAGGAGCGGGGCGTCGGTGGCCAGGATGACGATGATCGAGCCGTCCGTGCCTTTCTCGTTCCACGGAGCGGGGGTGTGCGCATGATCGAGAACCCGCCCGACGGGTATCCCGTCGACTCTGAGATCTCGACGGATTCCGTAGTTGGCCTGGACGAGGGCACCCACGGTGAAGCGTCCTCCGGCGGCCTCGACCACCCGGGAAGAGGTCCCGATTCCGCCTTTGAATTCGTGACAGATCATTCCCGTTCCGCCACCGACGTTGCCCTCGGCGACCGGTCCCGTCGCCGCCGCGGTGAGGGCCGCCTCGGCATCGGCCGTTGTGAGTGGAAACGATCGTATGTCGTTGAGCCAGCCGTCGTAGGTCTCGGCGACGACCGGGAGGTGGAAGGCGCCTGAGACGCCGCGGGCGACCGCATGACGATTGAGGGCTTCGTGGACGGTGCCGACCTGAAAGGTGTTGGTGATTCCGATCGGCGAACCCAACATGCCCGATTCCTCGAGCCAAGCCAGTCCGGTCATCTCGCCGTTGCCGTTGAAGACATGCACCCCGGCGAACGCCCAGTTCGTCCAGATGTCCGTGCTCGCGAGGCACGACCATCGTGACGCCGGTTCGCGCTACGTTCGGCTCGTCACGGATCACCGTCTGGTGACCGACCCACACGCCCGGCACGTCGGTGATGGCGTTGTGCTGTCCGGTAGGCAGGTCGCCGATCCGCACTCCCAGCTCGCGTACCCTGGTTCGCATCGAGATCTCCCTTCAGCCGGGGAGCCTACCGGCCACGGCAAGGACCGGTCGACCGACCACCCGTGGCATTCTGTCAGTGGAGTGCGCGATGATGGGACGATGCGGAGAGCGGATGTCCTGCACGTGGACCTCGATGCGTTCTACGCCTCGGTCGAACAGATCTTGGACCCTTCCCTGGCCCAACAGGCCGATGGCGGTCGGAGGGGGCGCGATCCTTGCCTGTTCCTACGAGGCGAAGAAGTTCGGGGTCCGATCGGGCATGTCGGTCGGGGCTGCGCTGAGATTGTGTCCGAGTCTCGAAGTGGTGGGTGGCCATTACTCGGAGTACCAGAGGCTGTCGGACGTGGTGTTCACCATCTGTCGGGACTTCACGCCGATCGTCGAACAGATCTCCATCGACGAAGCATTCCTCGACGTGTCCGGGAGTCGTCACCTGTTCGGTCCGCCGGGGGAGATCGCCCAAGCCATTCGACGGCGGGTCCGAGAGGAGACCGGCCTGGCGATCTCGGCCGGTGTGGCGTCGACGAAGTTCCTCGCCAAAGTGGCTTCGCAGGTCGCCAAGCCCGACGGGTGCATCGTCGTGGATCCCGAAAAGGAACTCGAATTCCTCCACCCTCTGCCGGTGGAGCTCATGTGGGGGGTGGGCCCGGTCACCAAGGCGACCCTGGCCGACCTCGGTGTCCGGACGATCGGCCAGTTGGCGGAACTCGACGGCTCGACTGCGCAAGGACGGATCGGTCGGCATCGCTTCGGCCACCTGGCGGCCCTGGCTCGCAACGAAGATGCCCGTCCGGTCGTGATACGCCGGACGGCGGGCTCGGTTGGGAGCCCAGTCGGCATTCGGAATCCGGGACCAATCGACAGGAGAGATTCCGAGAGGTGCTGCAGGGGCTATCCGAAAGGGTGGCTCCCGGCTCCGAGCCAAACTGCGGGCCGGGCGAACCGTCACCGTCCGGGTACGGTTCGGTGACATGGCAGCGGTGACCCGGAGCCGGACCGTGGCGCAACCGATTCTCGGCTACGACTGCCCTCTATCGGATCGCTTGGGACTTGCCCAGTCCGGGATCGAGGCAGCCGACGGGCCGGCCCGTCAACCTGTTCGGGATCTCGGTCTCCAATCTCGAGATCGAGCCGGCCATCCAGATCGAGCTTCCTCTCGGCGACAGTGATCTCCTCCGCACCGGAAGCGATGCGGCCGATGCTCGGGAGGCGCTGGACGCCTCGATCGATGATGTACGGGCTCGATTCGGTAAGAAGGCTCGGTGGTGGCCGCCTCACTGCTCGGCAAGTCGGGCGGGGTACCGGACCCGTTCCGCGAGCTGGCCGAATTCAAAGAGGCAGGTGACGAAGAGGGCGAGTGAACTCGTACGAGCCCTGCGAAGTGCCCGGTCCGAGCGTGAGTAGCCTTTGGGCCATGAACGATCGCTATCTCGAATACCTCACCGCACAGCTCGTCGAGGTCCGATCCGAGGGATTGGAGAAGGTCGAACGGGTGATCGAATCACCCCAAGACGCCATCGTCACGTTCGACGACGGACGACGAGTCATCAACCTCTGTGCCAACAACTATCTCGGGTTGGCCAATCATTACCGACTCATCGAGAGTGCGCACCGAGCGATCGACCGATTCGGCTACGGAGTCGCCTCGGTTCGATTCATCTGCGGAACCCAAACCCTCCACACCGCCCTCGAAGAGCGTTTGTCCGAGTTCCTCGGCACAGAGTCGACCATCCTCTACTCGTCGTGTTTCGATGCCAACACCGGCCTCTTCGAGACACTGCTCGGCGAGGAAGACGCCATCATCTCGGATTCCCTCAATCATGCTTCCATCATCGACGGCGTGAGGCTCTGCAAGGCGACCCGCTATCGGTACGACAACAACGACATGGCCGACCTCGAGCGCCAACTGGCCATATCGTCTGACGCCAGGTTCCGCCTCATCGCCACCGACGGTGTGTTCTCGATGGACGGCGTCATCGCCGACCTCGAGGGAATCTGCGACCTGGCCGACCGATACGACGCCATGGTGATGGTCGACGATTCACACGCCGTGGGGTTCGTCGGCGAACGAGGCGCCGGCACGCCTGAGCTCCTGGGTGTCGAAGACCGGATCACCATTCGCACCGGGACGCTCGGGAAGGCTTTGGGTGGCGCATCGGGTGGCTACACCTCGGGTCCGGCCCCGATCATCGACTGGCTCCGCCAACGGTCGCGACCGTATCTCTTCTCGAACAGCCTCACCCCGATGATCGCCAGTACCTCGCTCGAGGTGCTCGACTTCCTGGAGGAGTCCGGCGACCTGCGCGATCGGCTGGCCGAGAACGGGCGCTATTTCCGGGACAAGATGACGTCCCTTGGGTTCACGCTGACCGGCGCCGACCATCCGATCATCCCCGTTCTTCTCGGGGACGCCAAAGTGGCTACCGAGATGGCCGATCGGCTGCTCGACCAGGGGGTGTACGTGATCGGGTTCTCGTTCCCGGTCGTGCCGCGCGGGCAAGCGCGGATCCGCACCCAGATGTCGGCGGCGCACACGCGGGCCCATCTCGACCTGGCCATCGATGCCTTCGCCACGGTGGGCCGCTCGATGGGGGTCATTTCGTGACGCTGCCCAAGACGATGGCCGCTCTCGTGAAGTCGAAGGGCGAACCAGGCTTGTGGCTGGAGGAAGTCCCGGTGCCGGAGGTGGGCCACAACGACGTGCTCATCGAGGTGCAGCAGATGTCGGTCTGCGGGACCGATCTCCACATCCGACAATGGGATCCCTGGGCTGCGTCCACCATCCCGGTCGGTATGGCCGTGGGTCACGAGTACATGGGGCGGATCGTCGGGGTCGGCTCGGAGGTGACCGGCATCATGGCCGGTCAGCGTGTTTCCGGCGAAGGCCATGTGACCTGTGGGCACTGCCGGAATTGTCGGGCCGGCCGGAGGCACTTCTGTCGCAACACCCAGGGGGTCGGTGTCAACCGACCGGGAGCCTTCGCCCGGTATCTGTCACTCCCGGCGGTCAACGTCTTTCCGCTTCCCGACGACATCGACGACGATGTTGCGACCATCCTCGACCCGCTCGGTAATGCAACCCATACGGCGCTCACGTTCAGCCTGGTCGGCGAAGACGTGCTTGGTGACCGGAGCGGGGCCGATCGGCTTGATGGCAGCGGCTATCGCCGACCACGTCGGCGCCCGGCACGTTGCCATCACCGATCTCAACCGGTACCGGCTCGACCTGGCCCGCACCTTGGGGGTGGAGCGGCCGGTCGATGTGGGCTCCGAGACGCTGGAACACGTGATGGCCGATCTGGGCATGACCGAAGGCTTCGACGTCGGCATGGAAGTGTCAGGCAGTCCGCAAGCCTTGCGGGACATGCTCCACGTCATGAACCACGGATCGAACGTGGCGTTGCTGGGCATACCGCCCACGGAGGCGCCGATCGATTGGAACGACGTGATCTTCAAAGGCCTGACCCTCAAAGGAATCTACGGGCGCCTCATGTTCGAGACCTGGTACAAGATGACGGCCCTCCTGCAAGGTGGCCTCGACATCCATCCGGTGATCACCCACCGGTTCCCCTTCGAGAAGTTCGACGAAGCGTTCGATGTCGCCGAGTCGCACGAAGCCGGCAAGGTCATCCTCACCTTCTGAGGGGGTCGCCCGCCGCCCGTCACCGTCTCTCTCGTTCTGTGGGCTGTAGGCCTCACTGGTAGGCCTCGAACCCTGGGCTTGCGGGGGTCCTTATCTAGCCGGCCGCCATCCTCTTGAGGACCGTGTGGAGGATGCCTCCGTTGCGGTAGTAGTCCACTTCGACGGGGGTGTCGATCCGGCAGGTCGTCGTGAACTCCGCCACCGTGCCGTCCGACCGGGTCGCACCGCACGACGACGTCCTGACGGGGCTGCGACGGAGTCGTCGACGTCGACCTCGAAAGTCTCCGTGCCGTCCAAGCCCAGGCTGGTGGCGTTCTGGCCGCCCTGGAACGTGAGCGGGAGCACTCCCATCCCGATCAGATTGGACCGGTGGATCCGCTCGTACGACTCGGCGATCACCACCCGCACCCCTAAGCAGGTAGGTGCCTTTGGCGGCCCAGTCACGAGAGGAACCCATCCCGTAGTCCTTGCCTGCCAGCACGACCAACGGAATCCCGGCCTCGTGATAGTTCAGGCTGGCCTCGTAGATGGACTTGACCTCGCCATCGGTGAAGTCTGTCGTCCACCCGCCTTCGGTTCCGGGCGCCAGTTCGTTTCGGACCCGGATGTTGGCGAACGTTCCGCGTGTCATCACCCGGTCGTTGCCGCGCCGCGAGCCGTAGCTGTTGAACAAGGCGTCGTTCCACGCCATGCTCGACGAGATATTGCCCGGCAGGGGAGTCGACTGCGATCGACCCGGCCGGAGAGATGTGATCGGTTGTGACCGAATCGCCCACCTTGACGAGGGCCCGGGCGCCGGTGATCGGCGTGATCGTGCCCTCTTCGGTGGTGAGGCCCTCGAAGAACGGGGGCTCCTGAATGTACGTCGAGTCCGGGTGCCAGGCGTACAACGCGTCACCCACGGTCTCGATCGCTCGCCACTCGTCAGGCCCGTGAAACACGTTCCCGTACTGCTCGAGAAACTGCTGCCGGGTGACCGAGGTGGCCACCAGCTCGTCGATCTCCGACTGGGTCGGCCAGATGTCTCGCAGATACACGGGCTGGCCATCGGAGCCGGTGCCGATCGGCTCCGACGGTGAGGTCGATGTCCACCGTGCCCGCCAGCGCATACGCCACCACGAGCGGCGGGGATGCCAGATAGTTGGCCTTCACGTGAGGCGATATCCGCCCTTCGAAGTTCCGGTTGCCCGACAGCACGGAGGCAACCACGAGGTCGTTGCGGTCGATCGCCTCGGCGATGGGATCGGGAAGCGGACCGGAGTTGCCGATGCAGGTGGTGCAGCCGTACCCGACGTTGAAGAACCCGATGGCCTCGAGGTCCTCGGTCAATCGGGCGGCGTCGAGGTACTCGGTCACCACCTTCGAGCCGGGCGCCAGGGAGGTCTTGACCCACGGTTGGCGAGTCAGTCCCTTCTCCCTGGCCTTGCGAGCCACCAGACCCGCTCCCACCATCACCGACGGGTTCGAGGTGTTGGTGCAGGAGGTGATGGCTGCGATCGTGACGTCCCCGTGGTCGAGTTCGAAGGTCGAACCGTCGTAGGAAACGGCCACACCCGACGGGCCGGCATCCAAGTCCAGCGCCGGACCGCCTTCCTCGGCCATCTCGGCAACCGTGCCGATGGACGCCGGGCTGCTCTTGTGGAAGGTGTTGGTGAGGTCTTGCTCCCACTGAGCCTTCATGCCGGAGAGGAGGATGCGGTCCTGGGGCCGCTTCGGGCCGGCCAGAGCGGGCTCGACGGTTGAGAGGTCCAGTTCGAGGTTGGACGAGTAGACGATCTGGCGCGACTCGTCTCGCCACATTCCTTGGGCCTTGTAGTACTGCTCTACCGTTTCGACGAGGGCCTCATCTCGACCGGTGAGACGCATGTACTTGAGCGTCTGCTCGTCGACCGGGAAGAACCCCATGGTCGCCCCGTACTCGGGAGCCATGTTGGCGATGGTGGCTCGATTGGCGAGCGGCATATCCGCCAGTCCCGGCCCGTGGAACTCGACGAACTTCCCGACTACTCCGTGCTCGCGCAGCATTTGCGTGACGGCGAGCACCATGTCGGTGGCGGTGGCGCCCTCGGACAGTCTCCCGATCAGCTTGAAACCGACCACCTCGGGAATCAGCATGTAGATCGGCTGGCCGACCATCACGGCCTCGGCCTCGATACCGCCGACGCCCCATCCGACCACGCCGATGCCGTTGATCATGGTGGTGTGAGAATCGGTGCCGACCAGGCTGTCCGGGTAGAGGTTGGTTCCGTCGTCCCAGACCACCTTGGCGAGGTATTCGAGGTTGACCTGGTGAACGATGCCGGTGGCGGGGGGCACCACTCTGAAGTTGGAGAACGCCGACTGGCCCCACTTGAGGAACTCGTAGCGTTCCTGGTTCCGCTCGAACTCTCGCTCGGCGTTGATCTGAAGCGCCATTCCCGAGTTGAACGCGTCCACCTGCACGGAGTGGTCGATGACCAGATCACACGCAACGAGGGGGTTGACCTTCTGGGCGTCGGCCTCGTCGCCGGTCATACGGACGATGGCTGAGCGCATGGCAGCCAGGTCGACCACGGCCGGCACCCCGGTGAAGTCCTGCAACACCACGCGACCGGGCGTGAAGGGGATCTCGGTCTCGCCGACTTTCATGGCGTCGTACGAAGCCAGGGCTCGGACGTCCTCGTCCTGCACGACATGTCCGTCGCAGTTCCGCAGGACCGATTCGAGAAGCACCTTGATCGAGTAGGGGATGGTGGTGATGTCGCCGATGTCGGCGAGGGCGTCGAGGCGGTAGATGGTTCGCTCGCCGAGGGGTGTCGAAAGGGTCGATCGGGCTCCGAATGCGTCGGTACTCATGGCGTTTCCTCAATTCTTTGTCTGTATTGGAGTGTACCGCTGTCGGCCTGATGGCCGGAAGGAGGGCTCTGGGGGCAAGAGTGACCGAAGTTTCCGCGTTCGCGAGCTTCGAGCGGGTTTCCGAGATGGAAGACAACCGGTCTTCACCAGGGTCAGTGCGACTCAGCGAACGCTGATCCGCACCTCGGTGACGCAGTCCTCGTCCGGGCTCGGATGAGGCGTCACGGTGGGACGACAGGCCGGGTCGATGGACTCCATCAGTCCCGCCACCAGGCCCTGATCCAAGGCACAGACCACTTCGGGATGACTCACGGCGCTCTCACCGAAGGGGCAGTGGTTGGTGAGAAGGCGAAAGGCGTCGACATCGGCAGACATGCCGAATCCGACGCCGGTCATGGCAGCCACCACTGCCCGCACCGCCTCCTCGAACCCGGGATCTTCCGCCACCCCGATCTCTGCAGCCAATTCGCGGCCGTACGCACGCCCGACCTGGCGCGCCACATCGGACACATTCTCCGGCGCTACGTGCTCCAGGACCCTCATGAGCAAGTCGCTGAGGAGGTCGGGTCGGCGGGCCGGGAAATGGACGTCGATCACCTTGCTCGTGGCCGTGTACCACTTGGCCGGTCTGCCCGCACCGGGTCCCGACTTCCCTTCTGCGCGGCGCGTGGTCACCTCGACGTAACCGTCATCGGCGAGCCTGTCGAGATGATGGCGAGCCACGTTGGAGTGAATCCCGAACAGTGCGGCCACGGTCGAAGCGGTCATGCCATTCGGCGCCTGCCGGACGGCGATGTACACCCCGCGGCGCGTCGGATCCCCGAGTGCGGAGGTCAGATCTCCGATCGAGCGGTTGAGCGCCTGAGTATCGAGCGTGGTCATGGCGGGTCCAGCCGGTTTCTAGGGGGGACACCATCACTATAGTTTCCATGTCTTTCTATCCACTGTCTGCGTAGGGAAATTCATGGCCGACTCCACCGCCGTTCAAGATGTCATCGCCGCCGTCGAACATCCTCTCCTCCACCGCTCGCTCGGGGAGCTGGGGTTGGTACGCCACCTGAACGTGGGCCGACGAGGAGGCGTCGAAGTGCGCCTGGGCGCCCTGGTGCCGGACCATCCCAGTCAACACGTCATCCACGACGAGGTCGTCGAAGCCGTCGGCATGGTCGACGGGGTGAAGTCGGTTTCGGTCGAGTTCGAACTCATGTCCGACAGCGATCGCGAAATGCTCATGCAGCGCCTGGTGCCCGAGAAGAAAGCGATCGGCCAGAGCGCATCGCGAACCAGGGTCATCGGGGTCGCCTCGGGCAAGGGCGGAGTGGGGAAGTCATCGGTCACCAGCAACCTGGCAGTGACGCTGGCTTCGCTGGGACACACCGTCGGGGTCATCGACGCAGACGTGTGGGGCTTCTCGATTCCTCGAATGCTGGGCGCCGGCCCCTCACCGGTGGTCATTCACGAGTCGATCATTCCGCCCGAGGCGTACGGGGTGAAGGTCATGTCGATGGACTTCTTCGTCGGCGATCAACAGGCCGTGATTTGGAGAGGTCCGATGCTCCACAAGGCCATCGAGCAGTTCCTGACGGACGTCTTCTGGGACGATCCCGAATTCCTGCTCATCGACATGCCTCCAGGCACAGGCGACATCGCCATCTCCCTTTCGCAGTTTCTGCCCCGCGCCCAGATGCTGGTGGTGACGACGCCGCAACCGACGGCCCAGCGAGTGGCCAAGCGCGCCGCCCTGATGGCAGAGAAGGTGAACCAGGAGGTCATGGCCATCGTGGAGAACATGTCGTGGTTCACCGGCGACGACGGCAAGCGATATGAGATCTTCGGTTCGGGGGGCGGCGAGGCTCTTGCCGCGGAGCTGGGCGTCCCGCTGGCCGCCAAGATCCCGCTGTTGCCAGTGATGCGGGCGGGCGCCGACGACGGTCAGCCCGTGTCCGTGGTCGCTCCCGACAGTGAGGCTGCTCGAGCCTTTGCCGAGCTGGCCAAGGTGGTCATCGAACTCCGTCCCCGGGTGCGGACCCACCCCGAGCTCGTCATCAACTGAGGGGGAGCTGTGGCCAAGATTCACGGTGGACAAATCGTTGCCCGAGCGCTCAAGGCTGAAGGCGTCGACGCGCTCTTCACCCTGACCGGCGGCCATATCGTTCCCATCCTCGACGGCTGCGTCCAAGAAGGCATCGCCGTGATCGACGTGCGTCACGAACAAGCCGCCGCCCACGCTGCCGAGGCGTACACCCGGCTGACGGGCAGACTGGGCGTGGCTGCGGTGACCGCAGGGCCAGGGGTCACCGACGCGGTGACCGGTGTCGCCAACGCTTGGTTTTCCCAGACG
Organism: uncultured Acidimicrobiia bacterium; assembly: GCA_963752075.1. Classification (GTDB taxonomy): domain Bacteria; phylum Actinomycetota; class Acidimicrobiia; order Spongiisociales; family JAENVV01; genus CBDUEV01. The sequence continues at coordinate 43,114 of CAVVWO010000002.1, read as the reverse complement.
CCGATGTTGCTCATCGGAGGTCGGCATTTCATCCGACAAGAGCTGATGGGCGGTCTCCAGGAGATGGACCATCCGCGGCTCTTCGAGTCGATCACCGCCTTTCGGGCAACCGTTTGGGAGACCAACCGGCTGGCTGACTACGTGGCGACGGCCGCCCGCCATGCCTTCGCCGGACGAGGCGCTCCCACCTTTTTGGACATCCCCATGGACGTGCAGTTCGACATGGTCGACGAGAGTGCGGTCCATTGGCCGGAGTCGTACCGTTCCGCCGGGGAACACGGTGCCACGGAGCAGACCGTGGCGGAAGTGGTTCAACTCCTGGCTCAGGCCGAGCGGCCGGTGGTGTTCGGGGGAGGCGGCCTTCGCGGAGACGGCGCATCCTTGCGCACGGTGGCGGAATCACTCGAGGCGCCCGTGTACCTCAACAGTCGCGGCCGTGGGTCCCTTCCTCACGGGCATCGACTGCTCGGAAACAGAACCCGGTCGGCGGCCTTCGCCCAGGCGGACCTCGTCCTGGCACTCGGGGTCGATTGGGACTTCAGGACCGGCTACGGGCGGAAGATCAACCCGGAGGCCACGGTGATCCAGGTGGACGCCAATCCGACGATGATCGGCTGGAATCGGGCTGCTCATCACGGGATGGTCGCCGATCCCGACACCGTGCTTCGCCAGCTCGCCCCGGTCTCGGAGAAGTTTGCAGGCGACCCCACCTGGGCCGACGGGATCATGGAGCAGGAGGCGGCGGCCTCCAAGGCGTTGGAAGAAGACGCCCAATCCGATGCGAGCCCGGTCACGCCGAACCGGTTCGCCAGAGAGGTCGCCGAGTTCTTCGGTCCGGATGCGATCCTGGCGGTGGACGGCGGCGACATCGTCTCCACCACGGCGAGATGGCTGCAGACCTCTACCCCGGGACACCTGCTCGACCCCGGTCCCTTCGGAACCCTCGGAACCGGCGCCCCGTTCGCCATCGCCGCCCAGGTGGCCTTTCCCGAGAAGCGGGTCGGCATCGTGTACGGCGATGGAGGGTTCGGGTTCAACGGGATGGAGTACGACACCATGGTGCGCCTCGGCTTGCCCATCATCGGGATCATCGGCAACGACGGTGTCTGGAGCAACATCAAGACCTTCCACCGTGCCTTCTACCCGGAGCGACTCGTCGCCACCGACCTGGGAGTACAGCGCTACGACAAGATGGTCGAGGGCTTTGGGGGGCATGGAGAATTCGTCACCGACCCCAACGAGATCCGGCCGGCCCTCGAGCGGTCCGCCGCCAGTGGGCTACCGTCCCTCGTCAACGTCCATATCGCCGAGACCATTCGGCTCAGCAGCAACTACAGCCAATAGCCACGCGCTGCTCCCGATGCGGAGGGTTCTCCGCTCAGCTCGATGAGCCGAGGGTGGCCTCGAGGGTGACTCGTTCTCCGTTGCGGAGCACCTCGATGGTGACGTTCTGGCCCGGCGGAGTGCTGATGATCTTGCCGCGGAGGTCCTGGTTCGAGCCAACCTGGCCTCCGTTGACGGCGATGATGAGGTCTCCCACCTCGATGCCGGCTGCGGCCGCGGCCGAACCGGTCACGACCTCCTGGACCAGGGCACCGGCGCGATCATCGACAGAGGTGGTGGAGCTGACGCCGAGGAAGGCGAGCTGCACCTCTTGGCCGGCCACGATCTGGTCGGCGACCAGCTTGGCCAGATCGATGCTGATGGCGAAGCCGACGCCTTCGTTGCCGCCACTGTTCGTGAAGATCTGATCATTGATTCCGATGACGTGTCCGCGGGCATCGACGAGTGGCCCACCCGAGTTACCCGGGTTGATGGCGGCGTCGGTTTGGACCATCGAAACGCCCGACACGGCCCGATCGACCGCGCTGACGATGCCGGCGGTCACCGACTGATCGAGACCGAAGGGGCTGCCCATGGCGACGGCGAGAGAACCCACCCTGATCTCGTCATCGACTGCGAGGATGGCGACGGTCAGATCCTCAGCTTCGATCTTGACGACCGCGATGTCCGTGGGGGCGTGGGTTCCCAGCACCCTTCCAGTCATCGAACGTCCGTCCGAGAGCCGAACGATGACTTCGCTGACTCCGTCGACGACGTGGGCGGCGGTGAGGATCAGCCCGTCGGCGTCGTAGATGACGCCCGAACCCAGTCCGCTGATGGTGTCGATCTGCACCACCGACGGTCCCATCGCCTCTGCAATGTCGGCGACCGGCTCGAGGATGTTCACCATCGTGATGTCCTCCGGGACGGTCGTTATCGGCAGGGCGACGACGGGAGCAGTCGTGGTGGTGGGGGCGGCGACATCATCGTTCGGCTGACCTGCCAATTGGCTGATCCCAAATACTGCCAGGATGACCGCCAGCAGCGAGATCAGGGGAATCCATGTTCTGGATCGGTCGACTCTCGGGGGTTCGGGCACGGCGATGGCCGCCGCCGGCGGAGGGAGCATGGGTGGTGGGGGCGGTGGGGTCTGGCTCTCCATCGAGACCGGACTGATCACCGGCAGCTCTTCGGTAATGGGATCGTCGGCAATGGGATGAGCGGCGTCGATGGGAGCATCGGCGGCGGAGACGACGCCGGGCGATGGATCGAACGGAGGAACCTCGCCAGCCTGGACGTCCTCAGGGGCAGGGACGGCAGACGGGTCAAAGCCATCGGGTTCGGCAACCGGCCCCGTGGACAACGTTGGTTCAGTGCCTGGGTTTTCAGTGGTCATGCGATCCCCGCGGTGCTCTTCGTCTCTTCACAACTCTGCCGGTGTTGTCTCAAGGAACAGTGAAACCGTTCTAAGAATTCCGTGAAAACCCTACCCGCCCCCGTCAGTTAGAGGACCCAGAGACCGATGAGGCCCACCGCGACGGCGTACACGGCGAAGGGACGCAGGCCGACTCGCCCCAGGACCCGGATCAGGAGGGCGATGGCGGCGTAGCCCGAAATGGCCGCCACCACGACGGCCAACCACGTGCTGGTGCTCACTCCTCCCGAGTCCAGCAAGGACACGCTCTCCTTCAGACCCGCCCCGGCGATCGCTGGAATCCCGAGGAGAAACGAGAATCGGGCGGCCTCGACCCGGTCGAGTTTGCGGCCCAGTCCGGCCGTGATGGTCATGCCCGACCGGGAGATGCCGGGGATGAGTGCAAACGCTTGGGCGACGCCGATGATGGCTGCATCCTTCCACGAGGCCTGTTCGACCCGCTTGGAGGAGACGCGGAAGAAGCCGGAGGCGAAGAGCACCACGCCGGTGGCGATCAGTGCCCATGACACGGCTCTGGGGTTTTCCTGGAAGGCTTCGATCCTGCTCTCAGCTACGACACCGATCACCGCAGGGATGGTGCCGATGGCGATCAGGGTGATGAGATGCCTGGCCTCGCGATCGGTGCGGAACTGAAGCATCTTGGCGATATCGAGCCGGTAGTAGACCAGGACCGCAGCCAATGTTCCGAGGTGGAGCACGGCTGAGGTGGCCAGGTCGGGTGGCTCCATGTCGAGGAACGCGGGAACCAGCACCAGATGGCCACTCGATGAGATGGGAAGGAACTCGGTCAGGCCTTGGACGAGTCCCCAGAGGATGGCTTCAAGCACGGCGTCAATCTAGTGGCCGCACCCAGGCGCGGTGCGACAGGTCAGCCGGGCGTCCGCACCAGGACGGTGATGCGCCGGTCGCCGGCTGCGTTCGCCACTTCGGCCGCTCGGTCGCCGGGGATGGCCACGAGGCCGATGGCCGTTTCGAACCCGAACGGGTCGGACGACGGGGGAGGGGCCCTCATCGCGATTCCGTCGACCAACCGGCTGTCGCCTCCGATGTCGGTCGGGCCGAGCACGAGCCGAACTTCGTCACCTGGCCGGGATTCTGCAGGCAGAGGCACTTCGACGGTCCACCAACCCGGAGGGATCAGCACGCCGTCGGGGTCGATTGCTCCGGGAGTCAGCGGTTCCCCGGCTCGAATGGTGTGGCGTGCCGTCCCCTCCAAGGTGACCGGCTCCAGCAGCCCGGGCGGCACCTGGAGCCAGGTGAACATCGAGGGATCGAGGGGGCTCCCGGCCGCGATCGTGGTGTCGGCGAAGGGATGAGTGTCCATGTCGGCTGGTCGAAGTTCCACCCAGAAGGCGAGAATCACGAGGAGCAGCGCGGCGGTGTACCGCGCATAGGGCGGACGGGAGAACCAATACACGCCGACAACGTATCGGAGTCAACACGGTGGGGGAAGGGGGTCGTGGCCGTCGCGACCAGTCGATTACTCAGGCAGGTTCAGGGGCGCCGAGCACGGTGGAGACAGGAATGACGCCGGACCAGTAGGGGAGACCGAGATCGCCCTCCTCGTCGACCGGCCCACCGGAGCGAACCTTGGCGGAAGCTTCGTCGATCGGCAAAGCCACCACCAAGGTCGCTTTCCGTTCCTTCTCGGTGGGCTGGCGCGCCTCGTCCCAACGACCCGGCTGCATGCGCTCGGCGATGGCTGCGAACGCCAGGTCCTGTTCGGCATCATCGTCGACCAGTCGACTCTCGCCGAACAGAATGGCTGACCGGTAGTTCATCGAACTGTTGAAATGCGACTTCGCCAGGACGATTCCGTCGAGGAGGGTGACGGTCACGCAGGTCTGAACCCCGCCTTTGAGGGTTCGGAGCATGCGTGATGCCGGTGAACCGTGGAAGTACAGAGTGTCCCCGACCCGGGCGTGAATGGTGGGAATGACGAGCGGTGTGTCGCCGTCGATGAAACCCACGTGGCAGATCAGCGCTTCGTCGAGGATGGCGTCGATGGTCGAGCGGTCGTAGTGACCGCGGTCGGGCTTGCGGCGGATCTCGCTCCGGCCGGACGGCGCGGCGGGGGTCACCGGGTCACTCGCTCGTACTGTCGGCAGAGCCCTTGCGAGAGTCGTTCACGTAGAAGCCGGACCCTTTGAAGATGATCCCTCGGGAGTGGAAGACCTTGCTCAGGCTTCCCCCGCAGTCTTCGTGCTTCTTGAGCGGCCGCGCCGAAAAGGATTGAAACACTTCGACCGTCTCGTCGCACTTGGCGCAGCGATATTCGTACGTTGGCATGTCGTCGACCCTCGTTGATGTATGTCGGGGATGATATCAAGCTCGCTGCCTAGACTCGACCCGGATGATCACGCGCACTCTGTTAGCGGTTTTCGGGGCCTATCTCGTCGGCAGTGTTGACTTCGCAGTCATGATGGGAAAGGTCAGGGGGATCGACATCTATTCCGTCGGCTCCGGTAACCCCGGCACGTCCAACGTCCTTCGCACGATGGGCAAAGGTGCTGCGGCCATGGTGCTGGTCGGCGACCTTTCCAAGGGGTTGATCGCCTCGGGCATGGGATTCACACTGGCGGACCCTGAAGGGGTGGGCATGCTGGCGCCCCAGGCCCTGGCCGCGCTGGCCGGGTTCTTCGCCGTGCTCGGCCACTGCTATCCGGTGTTTCACCGCTTCCATGGCGGGAAGGGCGTGGCCACGGCGGCGGGCGTGCTCATCTTTGCCGATCCTCTGGCGGGCCTTGTGCTCGGTGCGGTATGGGCGGTGGCCGTTGCCATCACCCGGACGGCCTCGATCGGCTCTCTCCTCGTCATCGCTCTGGCGCTCCCTGCTCTCTGGTGGCGCGACGCCTCGGGGTGGACGCTCGTGTTTGTAGCCGTCACACTCGGTTTGATCGTGTATCGACACAAAGGCAACATTTCCCGGCTGCTGGCCGGACGAGAGAAGAAGGTGGTGGCAACGTGACTCCCAAGGTGGCACTCATTCCGGCGGCCGGCCGGGGAACCAGGATGCTGCCGGCGTCCCGCGTGGTACCCAAGGCTCTCATCACCGTGGTCGATCGACCTGCACTCCAATATGTGGTCGAGGAGGCGGTTCGGGCCGGGGCCGAGCGAGTGGTGGTGGTGGTCAGCCCCGACGCCGGTCAACTGGTGGCAGCCCACTTCTCTCCTGAAGACCCTCTGCCCGGACTCGAAGACATCGATGTCCAGTTCGAAGTGCAAGAAGAGGCGCTCGGTCTCGGTGACGCGGTACTGCGAGCCAAGCGTGCCATCGGAGACGAGCCCTTCTACTGCCTCCTGGCCGACAACATCGCCCCACCGGGGACCGACTTCCTCGGTCCCCTCGGTCGGGCTTCGACGGCCGATCCGTGGTCGCCTTGCGGACACTGACCGATGTGTTTCTCGAGCGATACGGCGTGATCGAACCTGGCGAATGGTTGCGTTCTGACGTCATCGAGGTCAAAGGAGCCATCGAGAAGCCCGGCAAGGAGAAAGCTCCGTCTCGGCTGGGCTTGATCGGTCGGTACCTGTTCACCAGTGAGATCTTCGAAACGCTCGAAGATGCCGAGCCTGGCTACGGGGGCGAGATCCAGCTCACCGATGCCATCCACCGAATCGGGAAGGCCGAACACTGTCTCGGGGCGGTTGTCGAAGCAGATCTACTCGACGTCGGAAACCCCCTTGGCTTGCTGCAGGCGAGCACCGACCTGGCGCTGGCTTCCGAGGAACTGGGCGGACCTTTCCGTGCCTTCCTGGCGGGGACCTTGAGCGAAACGTCGTGAAGCCACTCGAGGACGCCCAGCGCGAGGTGCTGGCGGCGGTGCCGCCGCTCCCGGTCGAGCGGGTGCCCCTTGGGCAGGCGAGAGGGCTGGTCCTCAGTGAACCTGTGACCGCTCCCCACGATGTGCCTCCGTTCACCAACTCGGCGATGGACGGGTACGCCGTCGTAGGGGCTGACGTCGCTCACGCGCCAGTTGCGTTGACCGTGCTCGAAGATGTTGCTGCCGGCCACGTGGCAACCGCCACCGTGCGTCCATCGACTGCCATCAAGATCATGACGGGTGCGCCGCTTCCTGCCGGCGCCGACACCATCGTCAAGGTCGAGGACACCCGGCGTCGTCGATGGTGGGGTCGAGATCCTCGTGCCAACCGAGCTCGGCACGTCGGTGCGGCCGGCCGGAGGTGACGTCGAAGCAGGCATGGAGGTCTTCGAGGCAGGCGAGCGCTTGTCGCCACGCCATCTGGCGGTGCTGGCCTCTATTGGCGTGGCGTCGCCCTCTGTCCGGCGACGCCCGCGAGTCGCCATTCTCTCGACCGGCGACGAGGTACTCGCTCCTGAGACTCCCGAACTTCGCCCCGGACAGATACGTGACACCAACCGGCCCATCCTCACCGGCCTGCTCGGGGAGTTGGGGGCGGAGGTGGTGGATCTCGGCATCGTCGCCGACGACGCCGGGGTGCTCCGGGACACGATCGAACGGGCAGCCGGCGAAGCGGACGCGGTGGTCACATCGGGCGGTGTATCGATGGGGGAGTACGACCTCGTGAAGCAGGTATTGGCGGAGCTGGGCCAGATCGATTTCTGGAAGGTGGCCATGCAGCCCGCCAAGCCATTCGCCTTCGGCCTCATCGGGGGGACACCGCTGTTCGGGCTGCCCGGCAATCCCGTTTCGGTGATGGTGGCGTTCGAACAGTTTGCTCGTCCTGCCTTGCTGCACATGATGGGGGCGCGCCACCTGTTCCGCCCCCGTGTGTCGGGGGTCCTCGAGGCGGGTGCCCATTCCGATCCCGAGAAGACCGTCTTCTTGCGAGCGGTCGCCACGTGGCGCGACGACCGATGGCATGCCGTGCTCTCCGGAGCCCAGTCGTCGAACGTGCTCACTGCTCTGGCGAGAGGCAACTGCTTTGCGGTCGTCCCGCGTGGACAGGACGACGTCGAGCCCGGAGGGCATGTGGAGCTGGAGATGTTCAACTGGCCGGAAGACCGAACAGCGGCGGAGGTGATCGGTGCCCGATGAGCTGACTCATCTGGATGAGGAAGGCCACATGCACATGGTGGATGTCGGTGCGAAAGCCGCCACCGAGCGACGGGCGACGGCCGAGGCCACGGTCATGATGCAAGCGGCTACCGCCGACCTGTTGTTCGGAGGGGACCTCCCCAAGGGGGACGCCCTCGCCACGGCCCGTCTGGCAGGCATCATGGGGGCCAAGAAGACCCCCGATCTCATTCCGCTCTGTCACCCCATCGCCCTCACGGCGGTCGCCGTCGAGGTCGAGCGAGTCCACGAGGGTGCCCGCATCGTGGCAACCGCCGCGACGGTCGGCTCGACCGGTGTGGAAATGGAGGCGATGACGGCGGCGGCGGTGGCAGCGCTCACGGTGTACGACATGGTCAAGGGAGTCGAGCGTGGAGTCGAGATCGGCGCCGTTCGACTCTTGGAGAAATCCGGAGGGCGCAGCGGAGAGTGGCGCAGATGACGGGTTCCTGGCCGGCGCGGGTGCTCACCATTTCCGACCGGGTCAGTCGGGGCGAGGCGGAGGACTCGTCTGGTCCGGCGGCGGTGCGCCGATTGGTAGCGCTGGGTTTCGAAGTCGATTCGGCGGTGGTCCCCGACGGGGTCGCGTCGGTGGAACAAGCTCTTCGTGCCGCAGTCCTGGCCGACAAGGCGCTGGTCGTCACGACTGGAGGGACCGGCTTCACGGCGCGAGATCTGACACCTGAGGCAACCGCTCAGGTCATCGAGCGTCCCGCCCCCGGATTGGCCGAGGCGATGCGGGCGGCCACCTTCGGGGTGAACCCGCACGGGATGCTGTCGCGGGACTGGCGGGGATCGTAGGTTCGACCTTGATCGTCAATCTGCCCGGCTCGGTCAAGGGTGTCGAGGAGTCCCTGGACGTGATCGCGCCGGCGTTGCCTCATGCCATCGGGCTGCTGCGGGCGGCTCCGACCGAGCATTGACGCAACGACCGGCAACGCCGGCTTCCGACCCGTGGCGCTCCGGGTTATGCGGGAGCGGTTCCACGCACTAGGGTCTTACCCGCCAAGATCTGTCAGTCAGTAGTTGTAGTGCGAAAGGGTTCTGGCTACCCTTTCGGGCGTAAGGCGGAGAGTAAGGGCACATGCCGGCACAAGCACTTCTTGTATTACTGGTCATCGCGCTTGCGTGGGCGGTGTATCTGGTACCACCACTTCTCAACTCCCGTCGGGAGACACCGTTGGCTTCCACCGAGGAGTACAACCGGGTCGCCCGTCGTTTGTCGACGGTCCAGGCCGATGACACCGCTTCGACTCCGGTCAGCCGTAACCAGGTTCTGACCCGTCGTCGCCGGATTCTCGCCGTCCTCATCGCCGGTGCGATCGGCACCCTGATCTATTCAGTGGTGCGCGGAAGCATCAGCACGCTTCTCATTCATCTCGTGGTCGACGCGGCCACCGCCTGGTACGTCGCCATGCTCCTGCAGATCAAGCAGAGCAGGACAGTCACCCAGCTGCACCCGCTGACGGTCCAGTCGCCGATCGAAGATCGCGCCAGCGTCAAGGTCGCGGCCAGCTGATAGTCCGGTGGCCGACCTCGCACTGTCGGCCGTTGAAGCTCAGGTCCGCACTGTTCTCGACGACAAGTACCGCGCTCGAGAGCTAGGAATCAAGAACAGCCGTCTCGTGATCCGGTGCTCTGCCAATGCCATCCGAAGCATGCATCGTGGCGACTTCGAGTCCGCCCAGCGTTTGTTGCACGAGGCCGAAGCGATGCTGGCCGAATCTCGCCGGGCGCTCGAGCCCCACCCCGACATCCTCCATGCCGGCTTCGTCTCCGACGCCGCCAAGGAATACGCCGAGGCCCGCCTCACTGCCGCCCTCATCCGGGGAGAGCCGCTCCCACTGCCGGATCAGCTGGACATGGAGCCTGCGCCTTACCTGAACGGACTTGGCGAGGCCGTCGGCGAACTTCGGCGCCACCTCCTCGATCTGCTCCGAGCCGGGCACATCACCGAGGCAGAACAGACACTCGAGGCTATGAGCAGGGTTCTGGATCTCTTGGCGTCGCTCGACTACCCGGACGCAATGACCGGCGGCCTGCGCCGGACGACCGACGTTGCCCGGGCGCTCATCGAGCGAAGCCGGGCCGATCTCACGAACACCGTGGTGCAGCAACGTCTCATCGAAGAGCTCCGCAAGGCTTGACCGCCCAGGCGGTGAGGTGGCCGAGCGGCTCGGCATGGCAAGAGGCTTCGGTAAGATCGACCCGCCGAATGGTGAGGTCCTTGTGGAGGTGAGGGGATTTGAACCCCTGACTTCTACGTTGCGAACGTAGCGCTCTGCCAGGCTGAGCTACACCCCCGAGGGCCAACAGTGTACCCGCCGTGGTAGGTGGTTCGTCAACGGGGGCGGTGGGCCTGGGGAGAGGTTTCAGGAGCGCAGGATGTCTGGCTCGATGTAGATCATCGTCGCATCCGACACTGCCGATCGGACGGCTCGTTCAGTTTCGTCGATCGCCGTGGCGATCTCGCCGGCAGTCAGATCCGCCTGGAACTCGACCTTGGCGGCGACGAGGAGTTCGTGGGGACCGAGGTGCTGGGTACGCATGTGAATGAGACGGTTGACCGACGCTGTGGAGGCAATGGCGGCTTCGATCTTGTCCTGGGCCAAGGGATCGGCGGATTCTCCGAGGAGAAGGCTCTTCATCTCCACGGCAAGGATCGAAGCGATCGCCACGAGAAGGATCCCGATGGTCAGTGAGCCGACCGCGTCCCAGCGAGGCTCATCGGTCACCACGGCCAAGGTCACGCCGCTGAGGGCGACCAGCAGCCCGATGAGCGCACCGAGATCCTCGAGGAGGACCACGGGCAGTTCGGGGCTCTTGGACCGTCTCACGAATTGCCACCACGTCAGCGCCTTCTTGACCGGACGTGCTTCGACGATGGCGGTCCGGAACGAAAACAACTCGAGTACCACTGCGAAGATGAGGACACCGAAAGCCCACCCCGGCGAGTCGATCTCATGAGGGTGGCGGAGTTTCTCGATTCCCTCGTAGATGGCGAACAAGCCACCCACCGAGAACAGCACCAACGCCACGATGAACGACCAGAAGTATCTCGACCGGCCGTACCCGAACTGGTGGGTCTCACTCGCCTGGCGCTTGGCGCGCCGGCCCCCCAGAAGCAGCAAGCCCTGGTTACCGGTATCGGCCAGGGAGTGGATGCCTTCCGCCAGCATCGACGAGGCCCCGGTGAAGAAGAAGGCGACGAATTTGGCAATGGAAATGCCGAGGTTGGCGAAAAAGGCCGCGATGATCGCTTTCGTTCCGTGTCCTTCTGCTACCTCAGCCATGGTGCCTTCCCTCGATCTCGGGGCGGGAGAACGATAGCGAACGAGTACTGCGCCAGGTTGGTTAACATGTCGCCATGCAAAGAGGTCTCATTGGTGGTGTCGTCGCGCTTGCGCTTTCTGTCTCGGCGTGCGGGTTTGGCACCTCCACCGAATCCACGGCGGGAACCAGCGGCACGCCCGCCCCGACGTCGACCGTGGTCGAAACCACGACCACCAGCCCGCCGGAACCACGGCCGACGACGTCCCTTGCCGTGACTCCCGGTACGACGGATACGGCGCTGCTCGACGCCATCGACGAACTCATCGTGATCACCGAGCAGGTTCGTGGGCTGGCGTTCCTCGAGAAACCGACGATCACCGTGGTGACCGACGAGGAGTTGTCGGTTCGGGTGCGCGAACTCATCGAGGAAGAACTGGATCCAGAAGAAACGGCCCAATCCGAGGCGCTGTTCGAGGTCTTGGGCATTCTGGGTCCGACTGTGGAACTGGCCCGCTTGTACGCGGACCTCTACTCCGAGCAGGTCGCCGGCTATTACGACGGCGACGTGAAGGAGATGGTGATCCCTTCGGACCAGGAGCTCACATCCCTGCAGAAGCTCACCGTCGTGCATGAACTCGTGCACGCACTGACCGATCAGCACTTCGATTTCAACACTCTTTCGGAGCGACTCGACGACGAGGAACAATATGAGGAGGCGGCAGGGCTGCAGGCCCTCATCGAGGGCGACGCCTCGTGGGCCGAGCTCATCTACTATCAGAACTTCATGTCGGCAGAAGAACAGGCCGAGGTGCTCGTCGAATCAGGCCAGATCGAGACGGGCGTGCTCGACCGGACTCCCGACTTCTTGCGGGATCTCCTCGTGTTCCCGTACGACTTCGAGGGCGGCGGGGCGAGTTTCGTAGCGGACCTCTGGCTGGCGGATCGATCGTTCGCCCTGGTGGACGAGGCCTACGCCGACCCGCCGACCACCACCGAGCAGGTCGTCGATCCCGATCGGTATCGCGCCCGCGAACTGCCGGTCGACGTACAATTGCCCGACACCACCCTTGACGGATACGAGGTGGTGGAGGAGGGAATCTGGGGTCAGGTTGGATTCGAGTTTCTCTTTGCCCAAGAACTCTCCGATCCCGACGCCGACCGGGCATCCGTCGGCTGGGGTGGCGACGAGTATCGAGTGCTGTACGACGGCGCCGAGGTGGTGTTCGTGGTCCAGTTCGTCGGCGACTCGCCGTCCGATGAGGACGAGATGGTCGAAGTGTTCGGACTGTTCGTCGACGCCCAAGTCCCGTCGGAGAACTCCACCTATGTTGGGACCTCCGACGAAGGCGGCGTGCTGTTCGTCGTGTCGAGTGGCCCGGACGCAGGCGAGTTCGCCGATCTCTATTTCCCGGGGTTCTGACCGAGTCCATTCCCCCGTCGGCCGTCGTGCGATACCGTGGCGGCATGCTCAGATTCTCTTGTGACGGGTGGTCATCGGTCCCCACCGAGGTGGCCGATACCTTCCTGGGCCGGTGGTCCGGTCTGCGGCCTCGATCCGGCGGCAGGGCGATGTGGTTCCCGGCAACGCCTTCGATCCATTCGATCGGAATGCGTGAACCGCTCCTGGCGGTAGCCCTCGACGCTGAACTCCAGGTCCTGGCCGTGCGGCTCCTGCCCCCTTGGAGAGTCGCCTGGAGCCGAGGAGCTGCCTCGTGGCTCGAGCTGCCGGAGGGTCATCCGAGTCCTCCCATTGGGTCCGAACTCGTGATGGTCCCTATCGTGGAGCCATGCCCGGCACGCTCTACGTCTGTTCGACCCCCATCGGCAACCTCGGTGATATTTCCGAACGATTGAAGGCGACCCTGGCGAGGGTCGACGTCGTGTTCGCCGAGGACACCCGTAGAACCGGAAAGTTGCTCAGCGTCATTGGAGTGTCCGTTCCGCTGCGCTCGTATTTCGTCGGCAACGAAGCGGATCGAGCCGAGGAACTCGCCGAACGGCTGGCGGCAGGAGAGGACGTGGCGCTCGTCTCGGACGCCGGCACCCCGTCGGTGGCCGACCCGGGACTCTCGGCAGTGCGAGTCGCTCTGAGTGTGGGGGCGGTGGTGACGCCGATCCCGGGTCCCAGTGCGGTGACGGCGGCTCTGGCCGTGGCCGATGTTCCCACGGAGCGATTCGTCTTCGAGGGCTTTCTTCCACGCAAGGGCGGAGACCGGACGGCTCGTATGGGCGATCTGGCGACGGAGCGCCGAACCACCGTGTTCTTCACGACCGGCAATCGCATCGGCAAGGACCTGACCGATCTTGCTTCCAGGTGCAGTCCGAGTCGCCGGGTTGTCGTTGGGCGCGAACTCACCAAGCTCCACGAAGAGATCTGGCGAGGCACCCTGGCTGAGTCGGTCGAGCACTGGAAGGATGGACGAGGAGAATTCACCGTGGTCCTCGAGGGCGCAGCTCCCGAGTCGACCGTCTCGATCGAAGAGGCCACCGTGGTCGTGCTCGGCCGCATCGAGCAGGGGGTTTCCATGAAGGATGCGGTCCGTGAGGTCGCCGAAAGCCTCGGGCTCAGGAAGAGGGAACTCTATGCGGCTGTGCTCGCCGAGCGATCAACTGGATGAGCGACCGTTCAACTGCCCGCGACAGCCGAGACACAGACCCTTGCCCTTGAAAGGCGTCACGTCTTCCGTCGCTCCGCAGAACGTGCACGTGGCTTCGAGCTTGCGAATGACGATCGAGTCGCCTTCCACGGAGATGGCGAGGCGATCTCCCTCCTGAATGTTGAACAGGCGACGCGTCTCGGCCGGGACGACAACTCTGCCGAGATCGTCGATCTTGCGAACCATTCCAGTGTCCATCGTTCCTCCATGCCGTGTCATCACCGCACGTCGAAAAAACCCTGGCGGCTGTGGCCGACGAGTGTAATCCTTTCTCGACACTGTGTCGTAATTGGGGCTTCGAGTACTCTCTCGGACCGGATGTGGGTAGATACGCACTGTCATCTTCAATTGACCGACCGGGACCCCGGAGCGCTCCTCGAGGCCGCTCCGGACGTGTCCTGGGTCGTGGCGCCGGGCGTGGATGCGCCGTCATCGGAAGCCTCGGTTCGGCTGGCGCAGAACTACCCGAGCGTGCTCGCCACAACCGGCCTCCACCCTCACGACGCCTCGCTCTGGGACGCCCAGCGTCCCGCCATCGAACGCCTCCTGCCGTTCGCGTCGGCCATTGGCGAAACGGGCCTCGACTACTACCGAAACCTCTCACCCCCGGAGGATCAGCGGCGTGCTTTTTGGGACCAGATCCAACTGGCGGCCGACCATGACCTACCCATCGTCATTCACTGCCGTGACGCGTTCTCGGATGTGTATGACATGGTGGAACGCGCCGAAGCGGGCTCCAGAGCCATCCTGCACTGTTGGACAGGCGGACCCCGTTGGTCGAAGCGGTTTCTGGAACTCGGCGTGACGTTTTCGTTCGCCGGCCCGGTCGCCTTCGAGACCGGCGACACGGTTCGGCGCGGGGCTGCCATCGTGCCGCCTCATCGAGCGATGGTGGAAACGGATACGCCTTATCTGGCTCCTCCTCCCCACCGTGGCGAGGACAACGAGCCGGCTCACGTGGCGCTGGTTGGCGCCGCCCTGGCGGGGGTGTGGGGGTTGCCGGTCGAAGAAGTCGCCGAGTTGACCTCTGCCAAAGCCGCCGAGGTGTTCGGGCGCCATGGCTGAACCCCAGACCGTCCAACAGGTTCGCGAGTTGCTCGAACGCTACGACCGGCAACCGCGGAAGGCGCTGGGTCAGCACTTCCTGGCCGATCCGAATCTGGTGCGCAAGATCATCGCAGACGCCCGACTCGAACCGGGGTGCCCGGTGTTGGAGATCGGCGCAGGTACCGGAACGCTCACCGCGGCTCTCGCCGGGTCCGGCCATCCGGTCCTCGCCTACGAGATCGATGGGGGTCTCGAAGGACTTCTGGGGGAGGTGCTGGCTGACGTGGACGTCGACCTCCGCTTCGAGGATGCCATGAACGTCGACTTCGCGACGGTGCTGGGTGACGGGCCATGGGCCATGGTCTCGAACCTTCCGTACAACGTCGGGACGCCGTTGCTCATGAGCCTCCTTCGGTCGGTCCCGGCGATCACTCGGTTTGCGATCATGGTGCAGCGAGAAGTGGCCGATCGGATCGTGGCCGAGCCCGGATCCAAACAGTACGGGATCCCTTCGGTCGTGACATCGTTGCACTCTCGGCGTCTCGACTGGTTCAGGGTTCCGCCCCAGGTCTTCGTGCCACCTCCATCGGTCGGTTCGGCCGTGGTCATCCTGGAGCGGATCCCCGCACCGGCGTCGTCCGAACGAGCCGTGGAGTTGGCTCAAGCTGCGTTCGGGCAGCGGAGGAAGATGGTGCGCGCCTCACTTCGTTCCGCACTGGGTGACCCCATCGTCGTCCTCGAACGGGCCGGGATCGACCCCACCCAACGGGCCGAGAACCTGTCACCATCCGACTATGTGGCGTTGGCCGAGGCAGAGGTACCGTGAAACTGGCGGCTTCCGCAAAGATCAACCTTGCCTTACAGGTATTTCCTCGCGACCGGGAGGGCTATCACCCGGTGCGATCCTGGGCGGTCTCGGTGGATTGGAACGACGAGCTCACCGCAGAGTGGTCGGACGATGGTGACGAGTTCACGGTGGGCGGTCCCGCCGTCGGCGAGGGATTCCCGGACGACGAATCGAATCTCGTGTGGCAAGCAGTTCGGCTGGCACGAGCCGAGACCGGCCGCGATCGGCCGGTTCGCCTTGCCCTGACGAAGCGCATCCCGGTTGGCGCCGGGCTGGCCGGGGGAAGCGCGGACGCGGCAGCTGCTCTGGTGGCACTCGATGAGCTCATGGGGACGAGTTCGGCACTGGAACGGGCGCCGAAGCTCGGGTCGGATATCCGATTCTGCGTCTCCGGCGGTTCTGCGCTCCTGGAGGGCCGGGGGGAACGACTCACTCCTCATCCTCCGCCGGACGGTGTTTTCCTGGCCATCGTGGTCCCTCCCTTCGAGCTCTCTACAGCTGCGGTGTACGCCAGATGGGATCGACTCGAGGGGCCAGAAGCCGAGCCGGTCCCGACTCGCCGGCTCCCTCCCCAGCTCCGCGACGAAATCCCACTCCGAAACGACCTGTATCCGGCGGCCCTCGCCCTGGAGCCTGCGATCGGCGAATGGCGAGACGAACTCGAGGGCCGCTGGGGTTGTCCCATCCTCATGTCGGGGAGCGGCTCGGCTCTCTTCGCCATGTTTGGCGATCTCGGTGAGGCGGCTGACGCAATCGAGGCGGCTCCTGCCGGACATCGCGGCGCTCGGGCCGCCGGGTTGAACTCGACTGGAGTGCGGTTCATCGACCGTTAGACTGGTGCGGCGGACATGTCCGCCACCCTTTGGGGGGTGGTGTAATTGGTAGCACGGCGGGTTTTGGTCCCGTTAGTACGGGTTCGATTCCTGTCCCCCCAGCCAACAGCCGATCGGCGATCGGGAACACAACGGGAAGGTTGCCCATGTCTGTGAAGGTCGTGGTCATGGCTGCGGGGCAAGGCACCCGCATGAAGTCCGTACTCCCCAAAGTGCTTCACGAGGTGGCGGGTCGCCCTCTCGTGTCATGGGTCATCGAGGCGGCTCGCCAGGTCGACCCCGAGCAGATCGTGGTGGTGGTGGGTCACGGCGCCGAACAGGTCGTGGCCGCCCTCCCGGATGATGTCGAAACCTGTCTTCAGGCCGAGCAACTCGGCACGGGTCATGCAGTCCAGGTGGCGCTCGACCACATCGGCGATTGCGCCGACGACACGGTTCTGGTGCTGTCCGGCGACACGCCATTGCTCGATGGCGAACATCTCGCCCATCTGGTGCGTCAGGTCGAGAGTTCTGGAGCAGCCTTGGCGCTCGTCACCTCGGTCGTGGCCGATCCAACCGGTTACGGGCGGGTGATTCGAGACACGACCGGGCACGTGATCGAGATCGTTGAGCACAAGGATGCCGTCGACGAACTGGTCGTTCGGGAGATCAACGCCGGCATCTATGCCTTCGCGGGTGACCGGTTGGTAACGGGGTTGGCGGAACTCGGAAACCACAACGCCCAGGGTGAGTATTACCTCACCGACGTCATCTCGTCGTTTGCCAGGCAGGGGCTCATGATGTTTGGCGAGGTGACCGATTTCGAAGAGACCGCCGGAGTGAACAGCCATGTGCAGCTCGCAGAAGCCAATCGGGTCATGCGCCGCCGCATCACCGAGTCGTGGATGGACCAGGGAGTGTGGATGGAGCAGCCTGACAACGTCTACCTGACCGCCGACGTGGCCTTGGCACCCGGCGTCCGGCTCTACTCGGGGGTCCACCTGGAGGGCAAAACCGTCATCGAGGCCGGTGCCCAGGTTGGCCCGGACGTGTTCATGACCGATAGCCGCATCGGCGCCGGAGCGAGGGTCTGGTACTCGGTCCTGCGTGGAGCAGAAGTCGGTGAGGATTCCGAGGTTGGTCCCTTCGTCTCCTTGCGACCAGGGACGGTGATGGCTGCCCGGACGAAAGCAGGCACATTCGTCGAGATGAAGAACACGGTGGTGGGAGAAGGCTCCAAGGTTCCGCATCTCAGTTACATGGGTGACGCCACGATCGGGAAGAACTCGAACATCGGCGCCGGCACCATCACGTGCAACTACGACGGCGTCAACAAGCATGCCACCGTGATCGGAGACGACGTGTTGATCGGATCCGACACGATGCTGGTCGCACCCCTCGTAATCGGCGACGCCGCCGTGACTGGAGCAGGCTCCGCCATCACTCGTGATGTGCCTCCCGGAGCTTTGGCGGTGGAGCGTTCGACGCAAAAGGAGCTCAGCGGCTACGCTGCGCGGCTGGAGGAGCGTCGACGGAGGAAGCGTGAAGGGGAGTAGCACGTGGAGGTGATGACGAGGAAGCGGCTCATGCTCTTCAGTGGAGGAGCGAATCTGCCGCTAGCCGAGGACGTCGCCGACCTCCTGGGGGTGAAACTCGGAGGGCTTCACCGTTCGGTCTTCTCGAACGGGGAGATCTACGCCCGACCGACAGAAAGCGTTCGTGGGGCGGATTGTTTCGTGCTCCAAAGCCACTCGGATCCCCTGAACTTCCACATCATGGAGCAACTCATCACGATCGACGCGCTCAAACGGGCGTCCGCTCGCAAGATCACGGCGGTGGTGCCCTTCTTCGGCTACGCCAGGGCCGACAAGAAGGTCCTTCCACGCGAGCCGATCACCGCCCGGCTGATGGCGGATCTGTTCATGACGGCCGGCGCCGATCGCCTCGTGTCGGTCGATCTTCACACAGGGCAGATTCAGGGATTCATCGACCGGCCGTTCGACCATCTGACCGCCCAGCCGATCTTCCTCGACTACCTCACCGACGTCCTCGATGGCCCGGTGACAGTCGTGTCGCCGGACGCGGGCGGCGTGAAACGGGCAGAGCGGTTCGCTCGACATCTCGGTGCCTACGTCTCCTTCATCCACAAGCGACGCGAAGCTGACCAGCACAATCAGTCGAAGGCGTTGGCCGTGATCGGCGCCGTCGAGAACCGGGCAGCCGTCATCTACGACGATATCATCGACACCGCCGGCACCGTGTGCAACGCGGCCGAACTGCTCATGGACAAGGGTGCCACCAGTGTGACGGTGGCGGCCACCCACGGCGTGCTCTCGCCGCCCGCCATCGACCGGCTGAAGAATGCCCCGATCAAGGAAGTCATCGTGAGCAACAGCCTCCCTCTCCCGCCGGAGGCGCACGGGTTCGACAAGCTGAAAGTGCTCTCGATCGCCCCGATCGTCGCCGAGGCGCTGGAGGCCATCTTCATGGAGTCTTCTGTGTCGTCGATCTTCCTCGGCGAGAATCTCTGACCTTGGAAACGGTGCTGTTCGAGGTCGAAACCGGGCCTGTGGCCGCTGCGA
This sequence comes from uncultured Acidimicrobiia bacterium, assembly GCA_963752075.1. Lineage (GTDB taxonomy): Bacteria > Actinomycetota > Acidimicrobiia > Spongiisociales > JAENVV01 > CBDUEV01. The sequence goes on along the minus strand of CAVVWO010000002.1, from coordinate 24,099 downwards.
TCGATCTCACCGGCCGGGTCGAAGCCTTCGTAGCGGACAGCGGTGACGGTTTGGTCTCGGTCTTCGTGCCGCACGCCACGGCCGGCGTCGCCCTCATCGAGACCGGAGCCGGCTCGGACCGTGACTTGCTGCGGATCCTCGATCACGTTGTCCCGCGGGACGATCGCTGGATGCACCGGCACGGATCACCCGGGCATGGTGCCGATCACGTCTTGCCCGCCTTCATCAGTCCGAGCCTCACCGTGCCTGTGGTCGCCGGCCGGCTCATGTTGGGCACGTGGCAGTCGATCGTGCTGGTCGACCCCAATGTCGACAATCGGACCAGATCGGTGCGGTTGTCGTTCGTGAGCGGTTGAACTCACGGACGTGAGGCCACCCACATTCCCTGCTGGTTGGAGACTTCGAGACCGTACGTGAGGACCGTGGCGCGTCCCCGTGCATCGACGGCGAGCACTTCGACCTCGATCGCCGCCGGCTGGTAGGTGAGGTCCGGTGTACTGGCTCCCCGGACCGTGATCGAACTGTAGGCCTGACTCGGTCGCGTTCCCTGATACGAGCCGGGTGCTCCAACCAGATACCACTCGAGGTAGTCCGATACGGCGGCGGTGATCGGGTTGTCGGGCGGGGGCGCCAGTGCCGGGCGGTCTACGTTCGCTGTGTTCGCCCTCGGACCGGCGACTTCACTCGGGAGTCCGACGGCCAGCAAACCATCATCGTGGGACGCCACGGTCACCTCGTAGAAATGGGTCCCAACACCTTCGAAACCACCGGAGGCGGCGCCAAGCAGGTCCACGGCCAGCAGCACCGATGTGGCGTTGTCGACCTGCGATGACTCGAGCGTTACGACGTCGGCCACGTACCACGTTCCAGCCGCCATTCCCGGAGAGATCGGGCGCATAACCAAGATAGGGTGCCAGACGGCTTCGGTGCCCTCGCCGGCGTCGGTCAGGTACGTCCGAAGGTACAGCTCGGCAAAACCGTCGATCGACGGCACCGGCGAGCCATTCGCAACGTCACCGCTGCCTCGCAGGCTCAGCCACGTGACGACCGCAACCGCTCCCACCAAGATGGCGATGGCTGCGATGATCGCCCGACGGCTTCGGAACACCTCGAACCGCCTCGGTGTGGGCTCGGTGTCGAACATCTCCAGCAGTTCGGGTTCGGGTGGTGCGGTCGTGGTCGGTTCGGGAAAGTGGATAGCGGTCATGGCGGTCCTCTCAGGGTGACTCGACGGGAGGGAGATGCACGACCTCGCCGGGTTGGATCATGTCGGGATTTCGTGACAGCAAACGGTCGACGTTGATGGCGACGACCTTCGCCCAGTACGGAGCGATTTCTCCATCGGACAAGTCGGCGCGGCCGGTCACCGTCCCCAGATGCTTCGAGGCGATGCTCCACAGGTTGTCGCCGCGGACCACTTCGTACTCGGTCACCGATCGGACCGGCGTGGGTACGGCCTCATCAGACGATTCCTGCGACTGCGCCGCCGAAGGGGCGACTGGCGCGAGCAGGAATGCCTTCTCGGAACGATACGTCAGCCGCCGGTGTCGGAACATACCCGGGACGCGCGACGCCCGGCGGGAGGAGGAACCCCTCATCGGTGCGTCCGATGGTGATGTCATCCTCGGCAACCACGGTGGCCTCCGAGGCGGTGCGTGCCTCGAACAGGTGCTCGGGTGGGTCGATGATTCCGGCGGCGAAGCCAGAAGCAGACATCGAGGCGAGGAGCGTGGCCGATACGGCTCTTCGTGAAACTTGCTGCACGGCGGGGAGAGTTGCCCATTCGACGGCTCGGATGGCGGCGGGAATGCGACTGACCACTGCCAGGGTGTAGAGGACCGTGCTCGCCGCGAGCCAGTACGCCAAACCGAGGGCGACGAGACGCAGCACGGCTGCGATTGCTTCTTCCAGACCGGCGGCTTCGACCCACCCTGAGAGATTCTGCCAATCGATGCCCATCGTTTGGCCGAGTCGGTGGAGGGCCCCGATGGCGAGCAATTCGGCTGTGATGAGGCCGACCAACTGGGCGCCGCTCTTGAAACGTTCCATGAGATCAGCCTAAAAGTATCTCAGAGTGATGTCAAGCGGTTTTAGACAACGTAGACTATCGCTAGTGGGAGGCGAAAATCATGAAGTTGACCAGGCCGTGGGTCGCGACAGCGATCTGGCGGCCGCCGTGCCTGGTAGCGTTCCCTCACATCGTTCAGGAGGTCCCCGTGAGAGTCCGAATCGCCGTAGCCCAGACCGGGCGCGAGATCGAAGTCGAGGTCGATGACGCCGAGGCGTTCATCGCCGAGGTGCAAGCGGCGTTCGAGGCTGACGCCCGGCTGTTCTGGGTGACCGACGTCAAGAAGAACCGAGTTGCGCTTGCAGTGAGCAAGATCGGCTACATCGAGGTGGAAACCGACGACACGAAACAGCAGGTGGGTTTCGGCTGAACCTTGTCCCGTAGCCGGCAAAGAGGAAGGGGCCCGAATCGGGCCCCTTCCTCTTTGGTCGGATGGACTACTCAGGCGACGCTGCGGCGCCGGCGTTCGGCGAGCCAGCGCTTGCGCAGTCGGCGACGCTCGTCTTCGGCGTAGCCGCCCCAGACACCGGCTTCCTGGTTGCTCTGGAGGGCGTATTGGAGGCAGCTCTCCTGGACTGTGCATTGGCCGCAGATGGCCTTGGCGGCCGTGATCTGGTCGATGGCCGGGCCGGTGCTTCCAATCGGGAAGAACAGGTTGGGTTCGGAATCGCGACATAACGCGAGGTCGCGCCATTCTGCGATAATGATCGTATCGGGATCTGGTGTGGCGAGCACGGATAACTCCTTGGCGTATCGGGGTGTGAAAGAATTCGAAGCCAGGGCTGGGATCCCCGGCTAGGGGGTTTCTCGTATTGCATCGACTGTAATCTGATGGTATCGCGTCCACAAGGGGTATTTTGAGATTTCTTTCACAAACTCGTAACTTCGCAACGGTGGCCGGCCACCGGGGAATGCCGGTTCGGTTCCCCGACAACACCCTCGAGGGGATCGCCGCAGCTGCGGAGGTAGTGCGCATGGTCGAACTCGATGTGAGGAAATCGCTGGACGGACAGCGAGTGCTCGCCCACGACCCCCACATCGGGGGTCTGGACGTCGCCTCTACCTCCTGGGCGGATCTTGCCTCGGTCGATCTGACCGATCCCACCGGCGTGGGCGGCTATCACCCCACTCGACTCGATGACGTATTGAAATCGCTGCCGGAGCTCGCCTTGGACATCGAGATCAAGAACCAGCCGGGCGATCCCGGATTCGATCCGACGTTCGAGTTCGCCGTCGAGGTCGCCGGCTTGGCGCGTCCGATGGACGTGGTCACTAGCTTCTTCTGGCCGACCATGGACGCGGTCAAGCAACGCTACCCGGACGTGGCGACGGGCTTGCTGATCGACGGAGCCGGCTCGATTCGCGATGGCCTGGAACATGCGTTGGGAGCCGGTCACCAACTCCTTGCTCCGCACTGGTCGCTCTTGGTTGCCGAGTCGAGTCTCGAGTTCGTTCTCGAGACCGGAGTGGCTCTTGCCACCTGGACGCTCAACGATGAAGCAACCGCAATCAGCTTGTCTGATGCAGGCGTCGAGACCATCATCACCGATGATCCACAACGACTCAGCGGAGCGCTTGCCCGTGCCCGCGGCCAGGAGACGCCATGACCATTGAAGAGGAACTCGACGTCGAGCTGAAGGAAGCCATGCGCGCCCGCGACAAGCAGCGCCTCGACGCGGTCCGAGCCGTTAAGACGGACATGGGTAAGAAGATCACCGAACCGGGCTTCAGTGGTGAGGTCGACGACGAACTGTACGTCGAGGTGATCGGGGCGTTCACGAAGCGGATGCAGAAGACGCTTCCCGAATACGAATCGCTGGGCGAGCGCGGTCAGGCAATGGTCGACAAGCTGACGTGGGAGGTCGAATACCTGTCACGCTGGCTCCCGACCAAGCTCGACGAGGCAGCGACCCGCGCACTGGTGGCGACGGTCATCGACGAGCTGGGTGCCGAGGATGTGACCGCCAAGGGTCAGGTGATGGGCCGCCTGATGAAAGAGCACAAGGACGAGCTCGACGGCGCGCTCGTCAACCGAGTGGTCGGAGAGCTCCTGGCCGGAGGATGAGCTCACAGACCGAGAACCCGTGACCCCGTACCGCCCCATGCTGGCGACCCCGTGGGCGGAAGCGTTTTCGGATCTGGCCTGGAGTTTCGAACTCAAGTGGGACGGGGTACGGGCCGTTCTCCACTCGGGAGCCGGAGCGGGGGAGCTCCGGAGCCGCAACGGCAACGTGATCTCGGCCAGATATCCGGAACTGGCCGTCCCGGACCTCGGGATGGTCCTCGACGGCGAGGTGGTCGCCATGGATGAGACCGGTCGGCCCTCGTTCGATCGTCTTCAAGGAAGGATGGGGCTCCGGGGCCTCGGCGACCAACTCGCCCCGGTCCACTTCATCGTGTTCGATCTACTGGCGGTCAACGGCAAGGACATGCGAGCTTCGATCTACGACGAACGGAGAGCTCGATTGTCGGAGTGTGCGCTTCCCCCGGGTTTCGTGGTGGGCGATGCCACGGTCGGCGAGGGGGAGGCGCTCTTCTCGGCCGTCCGAGACGAAGGGCTCGAGGGCATGGTGGCGAAACGGCGTACGTCGATCTATCAGTCGGCGGTTCGCTCGCCTGATTGGCGAAAGATCCTCAACCGACGAACGGTGACGGCCGTGGTGGGCGGGTATCTCCCCTCCGAAACCGGGCGACCTCTCCGGTCCTTGCTGCTCGGACTCTGGGATGGAGACCGTCTCCGGTATGTGGGGAGCGTCGGGTCGGGGTTCGACGATGCCTCCCTCGGGGCGATCCGGGCCGCTCTCGACGAGATGGCCACCGATCAATTGGTGTTCTGGCCGGACCCGGCCTTGGAGCAGGCGGTGGTGGTGGAGCCGATGTTGGTCGCCCATGTGAGATATCGGACGTGGACGACCGCCGGTCGATTGCGGCACACGGTATTTGGCGGGTTCGGTGACGAGGATCCGGCCCGACTCACGTGGCTGGAGGAGGGGCCGTCAGTGAGCCAGTGATCGGACCAGCAACTCGGTCACATACGCCGATCGGTCGAGTGAGAGGGCTTGGGCTCTTCTGTCGAGTTCTTTGAGATCCTCGGTCAAGATGTTGAGTGGTATCTGCGTGCGCCCCGAATCTGCCCGCCTTCGCCCGCCGAGTGTTGTCGCCATTCCCGTTCGGTGCGCTTCGATGAAGGCAGCGTCGATGGCGTCGCTGTGCTCGGTGAACGCCTGGTTGATGATGTCGAGGTAGATCCGGCTCTCACTCTCGGCCGTCTTGCGAAGAAGGCTGGCCACGGCCGTCGGCAGCGAAAGCGTGATCCGCTTCTTGGTGCTCTTGGGCTTCTTGGGCCGGGCGGGGGGAGTGCTCGGCGGTCCGGGAGAGGGCACCGATGTTGCCGGTTGGCGCCTCGGAGCGGGCGTCGGTAGGGCTTCGCCAAATCCGCTCAGGTCTCTCTTGCGCGTCATGCTCGGACGGTTCTATGAAGGTCCCCGAGGGAGAGGAGGATTTCGGTGGCGAGTTTCCCGTAGTCGTCGGCGAGGCCCTCCGCGGCCGATGAATACCGTGCTGCCTCACCGGCCTTCGACCGCCGGATCCGTTCCCCGATCGACACCTTGTCAGCCTCCGCCGCCTTGACCTTGTACTCGTGAGCGAGTGTCCCGGTCCGGCGCATGTCATATGCGCCGCGCTCGGATCGACGGATGACGGACTTGAGGACGGGTGCCGCCCCACCGAGTTCGGCCACGAGTTCCTGGCGCACTTCTCGCCGGATGACCGTGCCGGAGGTGCTGAAGTCGAACAGTGCTACGCCGAGCAGTTCGAGATTCGGATTGATGAGGCGACGGATGGCTCCGAACTGACGGGCCATGAGTTCGAGACCGTCCAGGGAACCGTCATCGAAGCGCACCGGGATCACCACCCAATGCGAGGCTGCCAAGGCCGCATCGACCGCCACTCCGCCGGCGGGAGGTGAGTCGATGACGACCAGGTCGTAGCTGGTCGCGAGTGGCTGCAGGACTCGTGCGACATCGGAGACGGAGGTGGGGTCGACACTCCGGCGGTTTGTCAGCACGGCGAGGAGGTCGGTGGTGGCGGCGCCGGCCGGAATGGCATCGAGTCGCGGGCGGACGTCTCGAAGCGCACGGAGCGGAGTTCCGGAGACCACCGCGTGGAGCAGACCTTCACCTTCGTCACTCTGGCCTCGCTGCTTGTAACCCAGATCCGAACCGAGGTTGCCCTGGGGGTCGAGGTCCACCGCCAGCACTCGCCACCCTGACTGAGCAGCGAGTCCGGCTACGTTGGCACAGATGGAAGTCTTCCCGACTCCACCCTTGCCGTTCCCGAACATGAGCGAGTTTGAGAGCACCGGGAGAGCCTTCCTTGATCGACGTGCGGCGGATGTATATACACACTATATACACGGCATAGACAACCGCCAAGGGTTGAGGCGACCCGCCGGTGGGTTTGGTCAGGAGGCGGCTCGCTTCTCCTTCGTGGCTTCGACGGAGGCCTTGAGTGCCTCGAGCAGGTCGATGACCTTGGTGGGCTCCGGTGCATCGGGTGCCACGATCTCCTCGCCGTCGACCTTCTTCCTGGCGAGCTCCTCTATGGCGTTTCGGCTCTCGTCCACCCACGACGCCGGGTCGAATTCGGCGCTTAGGTTGTCGATGATCATTTGCGCCATCTTCAGTTCTTCCTGCCGAATCTCGACCGTCTCTTCGAGTTCCTCAAAGGCCGGAGCGCGAATCTCGTCCGGCCAGTACATGGTCTCCAGAACGAGGACGCCGTCTTTGGATCGGAGCGTCGCCAGATGTTCCTTCTCGCGGGAGCGCAACCTTACAAATGCCCACTCTGCCGCCTTCTTCGAGGGCTTCGAGGAGGATCCGATATGCCTTCAGCCCTGTCTTCTCGGGTGCCAGGTAGTAGGAAGACTTGTAGTAGATGGCATCGATCTCGGACTCGTTCACGAACTGCACGACATCGACGAGCTTGGCTCCGCCAGACGCAGTGGCGGTCTGGAGTTCTTCATCGGTGAAGAGGACGTATTTGCCCTTTTCAACCTCGAAACCCTTGACGATCTCGCCCCATTCGACCTCCTTGCCGTCGCTCTCGGCGACCCGCTTGTACTTGATGGGGCTTCCGTCCGACTCGCGGAGCATCTTGAACTTCGGGGTCTTGTTCTCGGTGGCCGAATAGAGGCCCACCGGGATGGTGACCAGGCCGAAACTGATGGCGCCTTTCCAGATCGATCGCATGGGCACATTCTATGGTCTTCGATTCCCACGCGCCATGGGGACTAGTCATTTCCTCGGCTGGAGTGAATGAACCTTGAGGGTCGTTGTATTCGTGCCGATGGAACCAGAGAATTCATCACATTCACCGATCGAGATATTCACTCGCAAGCAGGGCGCCCACCACCCGTGAAACCTCACACCTCCACATCACCCACCTCCACCAGCGCGGCGTCCGCATTCCGTTCTGTGGTGTATCGCCCAACGGCCGCTCGCCGATGGATTGGTTGGTGCCTCTCACTCGCGATGATCTTGGCCGGTGTGGTGGGCGGCGGGGCGCTTCCTGCCCAGGCTGTGGACTTGCCGCCTGCTGCGATTGATCTGTTTCTCCAGACGTCCGGACCGAGCGCTGGGCTCAACGTCGGCGATTGGTATACGACGCCTGTGGCCGACGGAGGCGGCGGGGTGGATCATGAATATGTCATCGACGTTCCGACGGGGTGGCCCGCTGGAATCCCGGTCACGGTCGCGCTGTACGACCCCGAGTCCTTCGAGTCGGGCGCAGCGGTATCTCCGCTCGCTGTCGACGAGGTACGAGGAGGCGTCGATGACTCGACTACGTTCACCCTCCGTTCGCCGAGCGGCACCGCTATCCAGACGACGACTTTCACAACCAGCGCTACCGATGGCCAGTGGTACGAGCTCTACACCTTCGATCCCGCGGTGACCGGCTACGGCCGCTACACGGTCGAGACATTCACCGGCGATCACAACGCTTCGGGCGTGGCCAACAACGATGACGACAACTCGTGGCGCCTCAACGTCAACCACGACCCCGATTGTGCAGCTGGTGGGACCGGATCATGCGCCAACCTGGTCAGTGGCAATGAGACCGACAACTTCGACGGAGTGCCAGGGACTGGTGATGAGCTCACAGCGGGGATCAACCGAGGTTCGTTCCAACACGACGGCACCGGTTCGGTCTGCAATGTCTATTACTTCTTCGTCGGACCGGGAACACCGCGCGAGCGGGCCGACCGGCGGGATCCTCGCTCACAACTTCGACATCGACAACAACGGCACCGTCATGTACACGGACCCAGATGGGGGGACGTACGCAGGCACGGTTTCGGGGAACGCCACCTGGAACAACTCGACGACCTCGGCGAGGGTGGGCGACGAGCTTCCGGTCATTGAGGGGTGGTGGGGTGCGGAGGTCTGTTTGACACCCGGCAATCAGTACGTCTTCGAGGGCCCCAGCGGTGCCACGACCTACCTGGAGGTGACGCCTCCTCGCCCGGAGGTCTCGCTGGTCAAGGACGACGGTGGCCTTACCGAGGTGACTCGTGGCGATACGGTCACGTACACGGTCGACTTCACCAACATTTCCGATCTTTCTGCCAACCCTGGACAGGCTGTCGGCTTCGAGATCGTTGATGCGATTCCCAGCGGCGGCACCTACGTGGGAGGCTCGTGTGCCATCGGAAATCCGTGGACCGGCTCCTGTGCGTTCGACGGAGGATCAGGCGACCTCACCTTCACGATCAACGAACCGCTGAATCCTGGGGCAGCGGGACAAGTCTCGTTCGATGTCACGATCGACACCGACGCCACCGGCATCATCGACAATGTGGCGAGCGGCGAGCTGGGCGGATAGTCTCGGCAACGTGTATTCGACAATCTCGAATACCGACACGAACACGGTTCTCGGCGCCGACCTCGCCGTCACCAAGTTGGTCGACGATCCGAACCCGGTGCAGGGAGCGACCGTCACTTTCACCGTGGGCGTGACGAACCTGGGTACGACCAGCGCCGGAGGTGTCAGCGTTGCGGATGCCCTTCCCGCCGGCCTGGTTTTCGTGAGTGCCACCGCCACGGCAGGTTCATACGATTCCGGTTCTGGACTCTGGTCGGTCGGGTCCCTCCTGAACGGCGCTTCTGAGACCTTGACCATCACCGCCGATGTGACCGGGCACGGGGACTCTGACGAATACCGCGTCGATCGCCGGCTCGGATCAAGCTGATCCCGATCCGACCAATGACAGTTCCTCGGTCAACCTGACCGTGACGGTGCCCGACCTCTCCGTGGTCAAGTCGTCCAATCCTGCGGGTCCGGTATCTGCCGGAGATCCCATCACCTACACCGTTTCGATCACAAATTCCGGAACCACCAACCAGACGGGGATAGTGGTCGACGATGTGCTTCCGGCCGAGGTGGCGTACGTCGCCCAGTCCACTGTGGTGTCCGGATTTGTCGGTTCGTCAGGTACGACCAACAAGACGGTCCGAGACAATTTCTCGAGTGTGTCGTACACCAACAACAACGGCACCGATCCCTGGGCAGCCGGCTGGGTTGAAGTCAACGAAACGACGGATCCAGCGTCAGGGCGCATCACCATCTCGGCCGGCCAGTTGCGATTCGCCAACCTCGACTCTCGAAGCATCAGTAGAGGAGTGAATCTCTCCAGCTCCACCATCCAGAGCGCGGTACTCACGTTCACCTACGCGGCTGGGTCGATCGGCAACGAGACGCTGGCAGCGCAGCTGTGGAATGGCACCTCGTGGACCACGGTCGCCTCGATCACCGGGGGCTCCGGCACCATCACCCACAACCTCACCGCAGCCCAACGCTCGGCCGGGACCTCTCTCCGTTTCATTTCGGCCTCAGGCACTTGGTCCGGCAGTGAAAACGCCTCGGTGGACAACGTCCAGATCGCCTGGACCGAGACCACGACTACCGCCGCACCGGCCACCCGCGACAACATCCCGGGTGGCGCCAACCCGGACCTCCTCCAGGGTGATCCGGGCAGTGGCGTTCTCGTCGCTGCCGCTGACGGGTTCATTCTTCTCCCCGGCGCTTCGATGACGGTGACCTATCAGGTCCAGGTCGCACCGACGCTGAGCGGCTCGGTGTCCCAGATCGTCAACACAGCTAGCGTCACGTCCGCCCAACAGCCGACCGGCCAAACCATAACCTACGACATCTCTGTGTCCCATGACGCGTCGTCCGACGGCTCGCCCATCTTGAGTGTCGCCGTCGACGATCCGTTCGGGATCCCTGTCTACGTCGGCGGTGACACCAATACCAATGGTGCCCTCGACGTCAGCGAAACGTGGAACTTCACGATGGACTACACGACCCTGGTGTCCGACCCCGACCCGCTGCTCAACACGGTCGAGGCCAATGGGGTGGATCTCGACAACGAAGACGTCGGCCCCGAAGCCGACACCCACTCAGTTGACCTGATTCCGTCTGGAACTGTGACCGAAACCGTCTATCAGGATGTGGACGCCGATGGTGTCTACACGGTGGGAACCGATGTTCCGCTGGTTGGTGTTGACGTCACCTTCGCCGACGTCAACGGTGCCCTCCAGACGATCACGACCGACGTCAACGGCGAGGCCACTGCGCTTGTCGAGGCGGGTTCGACGACCATCGACGTCGTCGATGCGACGTTGCCGGCCGGGGTTCTTCTCGTGGGCGGTTCGGATCCGACGACGGTGACGGCGGTGGTCGGCGCCGATGTGACGGATGAGACCGGGTATGCGCCGACGGGGACGGTGAGCGAGACGGTGTATCGAGGATGTCGATGGTGATGGTGTCTATACCGTCGGCACGGATGTCCCGTTGGTCGGGGTGGATGTGACCTTCACCGACGTGTACGGGAATGCCCAGACGGTGGCGACGGATGTGAACGGTGTGGCGACCGCCACCGTGATCGTTGGTGATGTGGTCGTCGACGTTGTAGCTGCGACGTTGCCTGCTGGGGCGGTGTTGGTGGGAGGCACGGATCCGACGACGGTGACGGCGGTGGCCGGTGCCGATGTGGCCGATGAGACGGGTTATGACTTCTTGGGGACCGTCACGGAGACGGTGTATGAGGACGTCGATCTGGACGGTGTCTATACCCCCGGGACCGATGTCCCGTTGGTCGGGGTTGATGTGGTGTTCACCGACTCTGAAGGCAACATCACGACGGTCACGACGGACGCCAATGGTGAGGCGACGGCCACGGTCCAGCCGGGTGGCGTGGTGATCGATGTGGTCGACGCAACCCTCCCTGCCGGGGCGACACTGGTGGGCGGTACCGATCCGACCACCGTCACCGCAGTGGCCGGTGCTGATGTGACGGATGAGACGGGCTACGACTTCCTGGGCACGGTGACCGAGACGGTGTATGAGGACGTCGACGGTGACGGTGTCTACACCTCTGGCACGGACCTGCCGTTGGCCGGTGTGGATGTGGTGTTCACCGATTCGGCGGGCACCGGTGACGACGGTGACCACGGACGCCAATGGGGAAGCGGTGATCGCCCCGCAGCCGGTGAAGTGTCACGATCGACGTCGTCGACGGAACGTTGCCGGCCGGGGCGACGCTGGTGGGTGGCACGGATCCGACCACGGTCACGGCGGTGGCCGGGTGCCGATGTGACCGATGAGACCGGTTATGACTTTGTGGGGACGGTGACTGAGACGGTCTACGAGGACGTCGACGGTGACGGTGTCTACACCTTGGGCACGGATTCTCCGTTGGTCGGGGTGGATGTGATGTTCACCGATTCTGACGGGCACCGTCACGACGGTCACGACGGACGCGAATGGTGAGGCGACGGCCACGGTGCAGCCGGGCGATGTGGTCGTCGACGTTGTCGATGGAACGTTGCCCGCCGGGGCGACGCTGGTGGGCGGAACCGATCCGACCACCGTCACCGCAGTGGCCGGAGCCGATGTGACGGATGAGACCGGCTACGACTTCGTCGGGACCGTGACCGAGACGGTCTATGAGGACGTCGACGGTGACGGTGTCTATACCTTGGGCACGGATATTCCGCTGGCCGGGGTTGACGTGGTGTTCACCGATTCCGAAGGCAATGTCACGACGGTGACGACGGATGTCGAATGGTGAGGCGACTGCCACGGTCCAGCCGGGTGATGTGATCGTCGACATTGTCGACGGGACGTTGCCGGCTGGGGCGACGCTGGTGGGTGGTACGGATCCGACCACGGTGACGGCGGTGGCCGGTGCCGATGTGACCGATGAGACCGGTTATCGACTTCGTCGGGACCGTGACGGAGACGGTCTACGAAGACGTCGACGGCGATGGTGTCTATACCTCGGGCACCGATATTCCGCTGGCCGGTGTCGACGTGGTGTTCACCGATTCGGCGGGCAACGTGTCCACGGTGACGACGGATGTCGAATGGTGAGGCGACGGCCACGGTCCAGCCCGGCAATGTGATCGTCGATGTGGTCGACGGGACGTTGCCGGCCGGTGCGACGCTGGTGGGCGGCACCGATCCGACCACCGTCACCGCAGTGGCCGGAGCCGACGTGACGGATGAGACTGGCTACGACTTCGTCGGCACGGTCACGGAGACGGTCTATGAGGACGTCGACGGCGACGGTGTCTATACCTCCGGGACGGACACCCCGCTGGCCGGGGTTGACGTGGTGTTCACCGATTCCGAAGGCAATGTCACGACGGTGACGACCGATGTCAACGGTGAGGCGACTGCCACGGTCCAGCCCGGCGATGTGATCGTCGATGTGGTCGACGGAACGCTCCCCGCCGGCGCGACGCTGGTGGGCGGCACCGATCCGACCACCGTCACCGCAGTGGCCGGAGCCGACGTGAGCGATGAGACGGGTTATACGTTCATCGGCGGCGTGGTTGAGCTCGTATTCGAAGACGTGGACCTGGATGGCGTGTACACCGCAGGCATCGATGTACCTCTGGCGGGCGTCGACGTGACCTTCACCGACTCGGCGGGAACCGTGACGACGATCACCACCAACGCTGGGGGCGTGGCCAGTGTCACAGCCCCACCGGGTGACGTGATCATCGATGTGGTCGACGGGACGTTGCCGGCTGGTGCGGTGTTGGTGGGCGGCACCGATCCAACCTCCGTGGTAGCCGTTGTCGGAACGAATGTTTCGGACGAGACCGGGTATGACTTTGTGGGGACCGTGACGGAGACGGTCTACGAAGACGTCGACGGCGATGGTGTCTATACCTCTGGCACCGATGTTCCGCTCGTCGGGGTTGACGTTGTGTTCACCGATTCCGAAGGCAACGTGACCACGGTCACCACCGACGCCAACGGTGAGGCCACCGCCACCGTCCAACCCGGTGATGTCGCGGTTGACATCGTCGACGGAACACTCCCCGCTGGGGCGACGCTGGTGGGCGGCATCGATCCAACCACCGTCACCGCAGTGGCCGGCGCCGACGTGACGGACGAGACCGGCTACGACTTCGTTGGCACGGTCACGGAGACGGTCTACGAAGATGTCGACGGCGACGGTGTCTATACATCCGGCACCGATATTCCGCTGGCCGGTGTGGATGTGACGTTCACCGACTCCGAAGGCAACGTGACCACGGTCACCACCGACGCCAATGGGGAGGCGACCGCGACCGTGCAGCCTGGTGACGTGGTGGTCGATGTGGTGGACGGGACGTTGCCGGTTGGGGTTGTGTTGGTGGGCGGTTCGGATCCGACGACGGTGACGGCGGTGGCCGGCTCCGACGTGGCCGACGAGACGGGTTACGCGCCGACGGGGACGGTGACGGAGACGGTTTTCGAGGATGTCGATGGTGATGGTGTCTATACATCCGGGACGGACATTTCGTTGGCCGGGGTGGATGTGACCTTCACCGACGTATACGGAAATGTTCAGACGGTTGCGACCGATGTCAACGGTGTGGCGACTGCCACCGTGATCGTTGGTGATGTGGTCGTCGACGTTGTCGATGCGACGTTGCCTGCTGGGGCGGTGCTGGTGGGTGGCACGGATCCGACGACGGTGACGGCGGTGGCCGGTGTCGATGTGACCGACGAGACCGGGTATGACTTCGTCGGGACGGTGACGGAGACGGTGTATGAGGACGTCGACGGAGACGGTGTCTATACCTCCGGGACGGACACCCCGCTGGCCGGTGTGGACGTGGTGTTCACCGATTCGGCGGGCACCGTGACGACGGTGACGACGGATGCCAATGGTGAGGCGACTGCCACGGTGCAGCCTGGTGATGTGGTCGTCGACGTGGTTGACGCGACTCTCCCTGCTGGGGCGACGCTGGTGGGTGGCACCGATCCGACCACGGTGACGGCGGTGGCCGGTGCCGATGTGACCGACGAGACGGGCTACGACTTCGTGGGGACCGTCACCGAGACGGTCTACGAGGACGTCGATCTGCGATGGTGTCTACACCCCGGGCACCGACACCCCGTTGGCCGGCCGTCGACGTGGTGTTCACCGATTCGGCGGGCACCGTCACCACGGTCACCACCGATGCCAATGGTGAAGCGACGATCTCCCCGCAGCCGGGAAGTGTCACGATCGACATCGTCGACGCGACGCTCCCTGCCGGTGCGGTGTTGGTGGGTGGCACGGATCCGACCACGGTGACGGCGGTGGCCGGTGCCGATGTCGACCGATGAGACGGGCTATGACTTCGTGGGCACGGTTACGGAGACGGTGTACGAGGATGTCGATGGTGACGGTGTCTACACCTCTGGGCACCGATACTCCGCTCGCCGGTGTGGACGTGGTGTTCACCGATTCCGCAGGCAACGTCACCACGGTCACCACCGACGCCAGCGGTGAGGCGACTGCCACGGTGCAGCCGGGCGACGTGGTCGTCGACGTGGTCGACGCAACCTTGCCTGCCGGAGCCACCTGGTGGGTGGCACGGATCCGACGACGGTGACGGCAGTGGCCGGCGCCGATGTGACCGATGAGACCGGGTACGACTTCGTGGGAACGGTCACGGAGACGGTGTACGAGGACGTCGATCTGGATGGCGTGTACACACCTGGCACGGATACCCCGTTGGCCGGCGTCGACGTGATCTTCACCGACTCGGCCAAGGCAACGGTCACCACAGTCACCACCGACGCCAACGGTGAGGCGACCGCCACCGTCCAACCGGGCGACGTGGTCATCGATATCGTCATCGGGACCCTGCCGGCCGGAGCCACCCTGGTGGCCGGCACCGATCCGACCACCGTCACCGCAGTGGCCGGAACCGACGTCCCCGACTTCACCGGCTACGACCTGCTCGGCACCTCCAGCATCACCATCACCAAGACCGCTCTCACCCCGACGGTGGTCACAGGCGGGACGGCGACCTTCGAGATCACGGTCACCAACACCGGCGAGGAACCACTGTCGGACATCGTGATCGTCGATCCGCTCGCCCCGAACTGTGATCTGACCATCGCCTCGCTGAGCGTCGGATCGTCGCAAACCTATACCTGCGACCTCGCCGGCGTCACGGCAGACTTCACGAACACCATCGGAGTGAGCGCCGACGATCCAATCGGCAACCCGGTCGGCGATGGCGATAGCGCCGGCGTCACCGTGCTGGTTCCGGCGATTTCGGTCACCAAGGATCCAGCCTCCCAATCCATCCCGGTCAACGGCACCGCAGTGTTCACCATCACGGTCAACAACACCGGCGATACAGACCTCGTCGATGTCGTCGTCTCTGACCCCTTGGCTCCTGGCTGCGACGCCTCCTTCCCATCCTTGACCATCGGGGCCACCGAGACATACAGCTGTGGGGTGAGCCCGGTCGCAGCAAACTTCACGAACACCGTGAACGTGACCGCCGACGACCCGCTCGCGAACCCGGTCATCGACTCGGACTCTGCCGATGTCACCGTTCTCATCCCAGGAATCTCCCTGACCAAGGACCCGGCCTCTCAAGTGGTCCGACTCGGCGACACCGCCACCTTCACGATCACCGTGGTCAACACCGGCGCCTCCGATCTCACCAACATCGTGGTGACGGATTCGCTGGCGCCCGACTGCGATTGGAGTCTGGCGACTCTCGTGGTCAGGCGGCACCGAGACCTACTCCTGCTCGCTCGTCCCGGTGACAGCTGACTTCACCAACATCGCAGACGTCACCGCCACCGACGCGGCCGGCAACGTCGTCACCGACTCCGACACGGCTGACGTCGACATGATCGATCCGTCGATCTCGCTGACGAAGGATCCGGCCCTTCAATACCTCAGGAGTGGGGAAACCGCCACGTTCACCCTCACCGTGACGAACACCGGTGACACCGAACTGACCAACGTGGTGGTGACCGACCTGGCCGCCTCCGACTGTGACGCCACCTTCGCGACAATGGCCGCCGGAGCCATCGAGACTGTTTCCTGCTACTGTCGCGGCGGTGACGGCCGACTTCACGAATACGGCCGACGTGGTAGCCGACGCTGCCGACGGCGGCCAGGTGACCGCCTCCGATTCGGCCGACGTCGAGGTGATCAGTCCCGCCATCGGCGTGACCAAGGACCCGGCCCTCCAGAACATCCTCGCCGGCCAAGACGCCACGTTCACCATCACGATCAACAACCTCGGCGACTCCGAGCTGACGAATGTCGTCGTTTCCGACCTCGCCGCCCCGGACTGTGACGCCACCTTCGCGTCCCTCCCGGTGGCAGGTTCCGAGACGGTCACGTGCTCGGTCGCCGGGGTCACGGCTGACTTCACGAACACCGTCGACGTGACGGCCGACGATCTCTCCGGCCAGCAGGTCACCGACACTGACACAGCGGAAGTGGTCGTCGTCTCGGGTGCCATCGATATCCAGAAGACCCCGAACCTCCAGGTGATTCCCGCCGGAACCACGGCCACCTTCGACATCACCGTCCTCAACGCCGGACCCGTCGACCTGTTCAATGTCACCGTCACAGACTCGAGCGCCCCCGACTGTGATTCGACGCTCGCCTCCCTGCCCATCGGGGCCACCTCCACCTACAGCTGCACCCTCTCGCCTGTGCCGGCCGACTTCACCAACACGGCTGACGTGGTCGCTGAAGACGCGGCGGGCAACACCGTGACCGACACGGACACGGCCGACGTCGATACCGTCTCCCCGTCGATCAGCGTCTCCAAGACGCCCGATATCCAGACGGTCATCGAAGGCGGCACCGCCACCTTCACGATCACCGTCACCAACACCGGTGACGCCGACCTGACCGGAGTGACCGATCACCGACGGGTTCGTGCCCGACTGTGACAACTGCTTCGCCCTCCTGGTGGTGGGGGAGACGCAGACCTACTCCTGCACCTCCGCCGGCGTCACGGCCGATTTCACCAACAGCGTCGACGCCGCCGGGACGGATCCACTCGGCACGGTCGTCGCCTCGACCGACACAGCCGATGTCACCGTCCTCGTGCCAGGTGTCGAAGTCCAGAAGACACCCGACTACCAGATGATCGGCGCCGGCGGCACCGCCACCTTCACCATCACGGTGACGAACACCGGTGAGGTCGCTCTCACCAACGTGGCGATCACCGACCTGGCCGTCCCGACCTGCGACGCCACCTTCGCCACGCTCGCCGTCAGCGAAGCTCAGACCTACACATGCGACGCCGCCGGCGTGGCAGCAGATTTCACCAACGTCGTCGACGTCTCAGCCGACGCACCGTTCTCGACGGTGACCGACACCGACACGGCGGACGTGGACGTGGTCACCCCGGTGATCGACATCCAGAAGACGCCCGATCTCCAGACACTCCTCGCCGGTGAGACGGCCACCTTCACGGTGACGGTGACCAACTCCGGCGATATCGACGTCGCCAACGTGAGCATCTCGGATCCGCTGGCGCCCGGGTGTGATGCCACCATCGCCCTCCTAGCCGCCGGCACTTCTCAGAGCGTGACCTGCGACGTCACCAACGTCCTTGCCGACTTCACCAACGTTGCCACCTACACCGCCCCCAACCCGCTTGGCGGCCCCGACCTGACCGAATCTGACGACGCGGTGGTGGACGTCGTCGAGCCTGGTGTGGTCATCTCCAAGACTCCGGACCTCCAGCAGGTCGTGGTCGGCGACGCCGCCACCTTCACGATCACCGTCACGAACGACGGCGATCAGGACCTCGTCGACGTGACCGTCACAGACCCGGCCACTCCTGACTGTGACGCCTTCTTCGCCTCGATCCTGGTCGGCGACAGCGAGACCTACACGTGCGCCACCGCAGCCTTGACGACCGACTTCACCAACATCGCCTCGGTGGCCGGCGCCGACGTGCTCGGCAACCCTGTGTCGGACTCCGACGATGGCGCCGTGGACGTCATCGATCCGGCCATCTCCATCTCCAAGACCCCGGACCTCCAGCAGGTGACCGGCCGGTGGCGACGCCATCTTCACGATGACCGTGACGAACACCGGTGACGTCGACCTCACCGGTGTCACGGTGGCGGACGCGTTGGCTCCCGGTTGCGACACGACGATCGGCGTTTTGGCCGTCGGCGCCAGTTCGACCTATACCTGCGCACTCACCGTCACAGCCGACCTCACCAACTCGGCCACGGCCAGCGGCATCGACCCGCTCGCCAACACCGTCTCGGCTACCGACACTGCGGATGTCGAGGTTCTCATCCCCGGCATCGAAATCCAAAAGACTCCCGATCTCCAACTCGTCCCGGTCGGCGACACCGCCACCTTCACGATCTCGGTCACGAATACAGGCGAAACCGATCTGACCGACGTCACCGTTGTCGATGCCCTGGTTCCCGCCTGCGACACGACGATCGCCAGTCTCGTCGTGGGGCAAACCCAGTCGTACACCTGCTCCACCACTGCATCAGCCGACTTCGTCAACACCGCCGACGTGACGGCCACCGATCCGGTCGGTGGCACCGTCACCGATTCGGACACGGCCGATGTGGATGTCATCGCTCCCGCTTTGGCCATCGCCAAGACGCCCGACCTCCAATCGGTTCCGCTCGGGGGCGACGCCACCTTCACCATCGAGGTGACCAATACCGGTGACGCAGACCTCACCGACATCATCGTCTCCGACGTTTCCGCACCTGCTTGTGACAGGACGATCGCTTCGCTGGCTGTCGACGCCACCACCAGCTACACATGTTCGTTGACCGGCGTGACAGCCGACTTCACGAACACCGTGTCGGTGGTCGCCACCGATCCGGTCGGGAATCCGATCGACGGCGGATCCGACAGCGCCGATGTCACCGTGCTGCTTCCGAGCGTGACCGTCGACAAATCCCCGGACACCCAGGCCATCGGGGTGGGCCGAGATGCGGTCTTCACGATCACCGTGACGAACTCGGGCCAGGTCGATCTCCCGGTGGTCACCGTGAGCGATCTGATGGTTCCCGATTGCGACGCTTCGGTGGGTCCGCTGGTGGTTGGCGCGACAGCGACCTACACCTGCACCGCCACCGACGTCTTGACCGATTTCACCAACACGGTCACCGTGGACGCCACGGACGGGAATGCCAACCCTGTCTCCGATTCCGACACTGCGGACGTGGTGGTGCTTCCGGCCGCACTCTCCATCACCAAGACCGCCGACAGCGCTGAGGTGGTGAGTGGCGGCGACGTCATCTTCACGATCCTCGTCGAAAACACCGGTCCTGCCGACGTGATCGGCGTGACGGTCACCGACCCGAGCTATCCCACCTGTGACGGAAGCTTTGCCCTCATCGCGGCCGGTGCGTCTGAGACCTACCCCTGCACGGTGTCCGGTGTGACCGCTGACTTCACGAACACGATCGGCGTGACCGCCGAGGACGAGGCGGGCACGATCGTCACTTCCAGTGACTCTGAAACCGTCACTGTCCTCGACCCTGCTGTATCCATCTTCAAGACGCCGGCCACGCAGACGATCACCGAAGGCGGAGATGCTGTCTTCACCATCACGGTGATCAACACGGGTGAGACCGACCTCACCGCAGTCACCGTGACCGATCCGCTGGCGTCGACGTGCGACCGAATCTTCCCGACGCTGGCGATCGGGGAGTTCCAGGCCTACTCGTGCACCGTCACCGGTGTCTCCGCCAACTTCACCAACATTGTGGACGTCACGGCCACCGACCCGATCGGAGGCAGCCGGACGGACACCGACTCCGCCGACGTGGTGGTGCTGGCCACCGGCATCGTGGACGGGTTCGTCTTCGAAGACGTCGACAGCGACGGCATCTACACCGCCGGGACCGACCTGCCGATTCCCGATGTCGATGTGCTCCTCAGCCTGGCGGACGGCACGACGACAGTGGTGGTCACCCAGGGCGATGGCACGTGGAGCGCAGTCGTGCCGGTGGGCGATACGACAGCCGACGTTCAGGAATCCGACCCTGACTTCCCGCCGGGCCTCACCGAATCGACGGGCACAGACGGGCAGACGGTGGACGTTCTCGATGTTGGTACCACGAACACCGCTCCGGTCGGGTACGCCCCAACGGCGTCGATCATCGGCACGGTATTCGAGGACACCAACGGTGACGGTCTCCAAACCGGCGAGATCGGGGTTGGCGGCGTGGTCGTGCGGCTGTGGGAGGACACCGATGCAGATGGGGTCGCCGACATCCTCGTGGGTTCACTGATCACCGACGCCTCCGGCGTCTACTCCTTCACGGGCTTGGCCCCGGGTGACTACCTCGTCGAGGTGCTCCTTCCTGCCGGAGCCGAATTGACCGCCGTCGACCAAGGTGGAGACGACGGCATCGACTCCGACGTGCTCCCCGCCACGGGATTCACCGATCCGATCGCCTTGACCTTCGGGCAGGTGGGCGACCTCGACGCCGGGCTGTTCACGCCGGCCCTCGTCGGCGATACCGTCTTCTTCGATATCGATGGCGACGGCCTCCAGGGGGCCGGCGAGCCGGGCGTGGAAGGCATCTCGGTCATCGCAGAGTACGCCGGCCCCGACGGGGTATTCGGCTCGGCCGATGACGTCACGTTCACCACGGTGTCCGGGCCGGGCGGTGCCTACTCCTTCGAGGTGCCGCCGGGCGAGTACACCATCGAGATCGACGAACCGGCCGGCTCGATCGTGACGACCGGCAATGACGGCGCCCCGGTGACCCTTGCTTCGGGCGACGTGATCGATACGATCGACTTCGGGTTCGATGCCAACGCCTCCCTGAACGGAACGGTGGTACTGGACGCCGATGCGGACGGCACGTTCACCGGGGCGGATACACCGCTGTCGGGAATCGGCGTGACCGCCACCTGGGCCGGCCTCGACGGGATCTTCGGGACGCCCGACGATGCTTCCTTCACCACAGTGACCGATGTCGGCGGCGCCTACGACTTCGTAGACATCCCACCGGGCGACTATCAGGTCACCATTGATCCGGGCACATTGCCGGCAGGCGTGGCGGATGCCTTCGATGCAGACGCGGTCGCCGACGGGACAACGACCGTCGCATTGGTCGCCAATACCACGGTGACGAACGTCGATTTCGGGGTCGTGGGAACGCTCGAGCTCGGCTCGACGGTCTGGTACGACATCGACGGCAATACGG
The DNA here is from genome assembly GCA_963752075.1 of uncultured Acidimicrobiia bacterium. Lineage (GTDB taxonomy): Bacteria > Actinomycetota > Acidimicrobiia > Spongiisociales > JAENVV01 > CBDUEV01. Next base: position 2,504 of record CAVVWO010000002.1, on the reverse strand, counting down.
TGGCTGATGCGGGCGAACCGGGGATCTCCGGAGTCACCGTCACGGCCACCTGGGCAGGCCAGGACGGGGTCCTTGGAACTGCCGACGACGTTGTTTTCGGTGCGGTCACCGGGTCTGATGGCGCGGTGCTGTTCACCGCACTTCCGGCCGGCGACTTCGAAGTGCTGGTGACCGAGAGCACCCTCCCCGCCGGCATGGACGCAACGTTCGATCTGGACGGAGTCTTGGACCACGCCACCATCGTCACCTTGGTGGCCAACGTCGATGGGCGTCGACTTTGGCTACACCGGATCCGGAACCATCGGCGACCTGGTGTGGCTCGACTTCGATCAAGACGGGGTTCGCGATGCCGGTGAGCCTGGAATCGCCGGCGTGACGGTCACCGCAGCGTGGGCCGGCCCCGATGGGGTGTTCGGCACCGGCGACGACATCGCATTCACCACGGTCACGGCCGCCGACGGCTCCTACCTCTTCGAGAACCTCCCGGCCGGCATCTACACCGTCGCCATCGACCCTGCCTCCACCCCAATCGGCGTCGGCGGTGCGCTCCCGATCACCACAGACCTGGCCGCAGGCGAAACCGACCTGACGATCGACTTCGGTCTCGGCGGCAACCTGCCACCGGTGGCGGTCGATGACTCGACGAGCACGATCGAGGACACGCCGGTGACCATCAGCGTCATGGGGAACGACAGCGATCCCGAGGGTCACGCGATCATCGTGACCGCCGTAACCCAGCCGGCCAATGGCACCGTGATCGTCAACCCGGATGGCACGGTGACGTACGTACCGGATCCCGAGTTCAGCGGCATCGACACGTTCACCTACACGGTTTGCGAAGACATCACCGTCGTGACCGGCAACGTGCCGCCAGAAGGCCTGTGCACGACGGCCACCGTCACCGTCACCGTCACCGCATTCAACGATCCGCCGGTCATGGTGAGTGATTCGGTGCTCACCGTTCGAGTCGGCAGCCCGATCCCGCCGCTCGTGTTCACCGACGTGGACAGTGACTTCGTCACCTACGCGCTGGTGGGCGGGTCCTTGCCATCCGGGGTCACGCTCAACTCCGATGGGACGTTCTCGGGAATCCCGACTGCCCCTGGGACCTTCACCTTCCTGGTCGAGGTGTGCGACAACGAGTCTCCGGCGGCCTGCACGACCGAGATTCTCACCCTCATCATCCTGGGCCAGACTCCGGCCACCGGCGGCGGGGACGTCGCTCCGAGTTTGCCGTACACGGGAACGAATACTCAAGCTCATGCCACATGGGCATTGCTCCTCATGCTGCTTGGCTGGGCGCTCGTGCGGAGCACTCGGAGCCTCGAGGCACCCGACCAAAAAGACTGAACCCTGCCTCCTGGCTCGCTATCGTCACCTCGTGACCACGATCTCGGCGACCACGCTCATCCAGCGGCTCGATCGGCGGAGAGGCTTGCCGATCTCGCGCCGCCGTCGAGATTGGTTCTTCGTCATCGCCTTCGGGTTCTTTGCTGCCACTTCGATCATCACGGATTCCGTGAACGGCCTGAACGGCCCGCTCGATCCGAACAGCGGCTACTGGCTCGAACGATTCATCTACGACACGTACGCCCGGGTCGCTGACCCGCTTCTGATTCTCAACCCGCCCCAGGTGCGGGTATCGGCGTGGATCTCGGCCTTCGTTTGGCTTCCCCTCTATCTCTTCTTCATTCCGGCCTTCATGCGGGGATGGAATTGGATCCGCCCGTTTGGGCTGGTGTACGGCGGTGCGCTCACTCACGGGATGATCACCTACATGGCTGAAGGGATCTTTGGCAGGGTGGCCACCGAAGGATGGGCGGATGCGGTGTCCTGCGCCGGGTGCGTTGAACCGAACACGCTGTACTACGTGGGGGCCAACGCCGCCTACCTGTTGGTACCCGCCCTCATGATCGTTCGGATGTGGAAGCGAGATCCCTTTGGTGAGGCGGCAGGGCCGGAACTCCCAGCTCCTGGTCACGATCGACTGAGCGGGGACGAACCAGTCGTAACCATCGGCGAACGGACCCTCCAAGCCGAAATCCTCGAGAGCTTCCCGCCACCACCCTCCTGACCGATCCGTCAAAGAGGACCCCGGCCCCAAGCGCCGATACTGACTGGAGAGGGGAGGGCGTGCCGCCTTGGCCAACCCAAGTGTTCAACACGAGTGGTGACGGGCTCACCTGCATCGATTGGTCACCAGGATCACGCTGGTCGGCGTGTCGATCTCCGCGTTGATTCTGTCGGTGTTGGGACTCGCCCTCGGCAACACCGGGTTTCTCTGGGGAGGCGTTCGGTCCGGCGCTGACGTCGTTGTTCATCCTTCCGATGGTCATCAAGAAGCGGAGAGTGCTGCGGTGACCTTTGCCCTGGCGACCGCATCCGTCGTGATCAGCTACAAGCTCGTCGGGTCGTCGGACACCACGGTGGCAGCCACCACGGCCATTGTGATCATGGCGTCTCTGTCCGTGCTCTTCATCAGCCGTCACGTGGTCGCCTATGTG
>CAVVWO010000001.1:0-37258 GCA_963752075.1 uncultured Acidimicrobiia bacterium | reverse complement strand
TGTTATGCCCTCTACTGGTTCCGTTACGTATGCTTTTGGACCGAGGTTGCCCTCGGCCGGGTCCGTCCTCCAGGTCCAGGCAAGTCCGATGATCGCAAGCACCGTGACCATCTCGACGACGAAGAACCAGATGTCGTCGATGTCGCCAGGTGGATTGGCGACCATCGACGCGATCGCCACAACGGAGACGCTAAGATTGGCCCAGCGGGCTGCCCTGGAAGACATCACTCGGTTCAACACGATCATCGAGAGCATCAGGCTCAGCACGATACCGGATGCGAGCAGGAAGCCCCTCGGCGACTTCCATCGACATGAGCTCTTCGATCCAGCCCGGACGGGCGAACTCGTGGATGTCACGAAAGAGCATGTTGAAGAAGACGAAGATCCAGAGCGAGGACAGCACTCCCCGACGGTCGGCCTTGATACGGTCGCTGATGGTGGACTCCACTGTCGACTCCTCCTGGGATACGATCACCACCGTACCTAGCTGACACACCGTGACGCACGGCGCAAGGGGCCGGCATCCAGATAACCACGGCGTGGACTTCTTCCTCGACCAGTCTCAGCTCGTCGTGGGAGTCATCTTCTGTCGCCATTGAGACCGGGAAGTCCGATCCCAGCCTCCCTTCGGCGCTCAAGGTAGGCAGATTGTTCGGGCTTCCGGTCGAAGGCATCTTCGAGCCAGAGAAGCCCTGACCGTCTAGGTAGCCGGAGGGATGTTCTGGTTGTGGCGAAACACGTTCTCGGGATCTATTCGGGTCTTCAGGGCCATGAGCCGCGCGAATCGATCGGCACCGTACGCTTGTCGGACGGCGTCGAGTCCACCTTCTGCAAGGAAGTTGACGTACCCGCCGCTGATGGTGTGCTTGCATCTATCTCGGCCATGGCCGCTTCTCGTCCAGTCACGATGGAGCTGGTCTTCGTCTCTTCGATCCATTGGCAGGCGTAGTTGATGAGGAAGCCAGCGTCGCGATTCGGGAAGCAGCCCAATATGTCGGTGTTTCTCGCCACGGCACCACCCATCTGGAAGAAGCTCAACAAACTGTGTGGAGAGGAAACCGTATCGAGATGCTTCTTGAAGAGGCCGATCACCTCGTCCGTCAGCTGGGCCACGGGCGACGATTTCCAGTAGTACCGATGTCCAACGGGGTTGGCTCCGTCTAAGACGGCCTGGTGTTCAATCATTGATTTCGGGGCGATGGTGTCGACAACCACCGGAGCTAGCGCGCGCAGGGGAGCCATCACAGTCTCGGCTTCGATCGGGTCTCCGCAGTACGAGGCGCCGATCAAGATCACGGGCGTTCCAACTGCTTCGGTCGGCATCCAGGGGACGGCGGGGGCAATACGCATGATCACGATCGTGGTCAGTTCGTCGGGTGCGTCGGCCACGATCTCGCGGTAGGAACGAAGTACGCCGGTGACGTCCTCGCCGGAATAGACGACAAAGCCTGCCAGCACCTGGTCAGGAATCTCGTGGGTCTCGAACTCGAACTCGGTGACGATGCCGAAGTTGCCTCCGCCGCCTCGGAGACCCACAAGAGTTCCGGGTCCGACGACTCGTCAGCGCGTACGATGGCGCCCTCGGCGGTCACAAGCGTGACCGCCTTCAGACTGTCGCAGGTGAGACCGAGTTGCGCATGTTCCATCCCACGCCGCCGCCCAACGTGAGACCACCCACGCCGGTGTCGGTATCGATGCCTGCGGGCGTTAGGTGGCCAAAGGGGAGCGTGCCTGCGTCGAGATCGCCGAGCTTGGCTCCGCCTTGCACGTAAGCGCGATGTTGGCCTGCGTCCAAACGAACCGCTGTCATCTTGGATAGATCAATGACGATGCCGTCCTCGACGATCGCCGAGCCCGCCACGTGGTGGCCGCCTGATTTGACCGAGAGGAGGAGGCTTGCCTCGATTGAGTATCGCACGGCGGCGGCTACGTCTTCGGCGGTGTGGCAGGTAGCTGACTAGTTGGGGTCGCCGGTCGATCTGCCCGTTCCAGATCGAGCGCACGCCTCGTCGTAGCCGTCGCTGCCGGGAGCATGCAGGGTTCCAGAGAACATGGCGGATAGGTCGCTGGTATCGGCTACGTAAGTCATGTCAGCACCCTATGTCGCGACTGGTTCCGTGAGTAGTTCGAAATTCGAACCGGTCCGGCCGGGGAGGGTATGGCATACTCGGCCGATGGAGAGCTACGGACAATACTGCCCGATTGCCAAAGCTGCCGAGCTGCTCGGAGATCGATGGACGTTATTGATCGTCCGCGAGCTGATGTTCGGTCCCATCCGTTTCAATGAGTTCGAGCGGGGTCTTCCCGGCATTTCGCGGTCGGTGCTCACCGATCGACTGAAACGGCTGCAGCGTGACGGGCTGGTCGAACATGCCGCTGACGCCAAGGGTTATCAGTTCACCGAGGTGGGCGAAACGTTGCGTCCCATCGTGCGATCCCTAGGCGAGTGGGTTGGGGAGTGGATGATCGGCGATCCGCGGGCTGGCGAACAGACCCTGAACTGTTGATGATGTACATGTCACGCCACATCAATCACGACAAGGTGCCCGAGGGAAAAACAGTGTTCGGCGTTCGAGTTTCACGACGAATCCCAGCGCTTCTGGTTGACGCTGGAGCAGCACAGTGTCTCGTGTGTGTCGAGGACCCTTGCTTGCCGGTCGCCGTGTCGGTGCGAGCACCGGTTGGCGAGCTGTATCGGGTCTACATGGGTCGAAGCAGCTTGCGCTCGGCGCTGGAGGAGGGAACGATCACGCTCGACGGGTTGCCACGCGGACCGTAGGCTTTTCATGGAACTCATGCGATGGAGCCACTTCGCTCCTGCCGTCCAGAGAGGCGTTGCTACGAGAGGCTGCTAGGTAGGTCACCTCACGAAGTGCCGCAGTTTGTTGGGCCGCGAGGGCCCGACCGATTTCCGACTGTGGTTCAGCGAGAATCGGGTTATGTAGGCTTCCCGCTCGACCTCTGACAACGCGCTCCCAGCAAGATTGCACGCTCGTCGCAACCATTCATCTGGGTGGATGGGGATCCGCGCCCAGGAGCCGTCAAGGGTGATCCACACGTTTTCGCCGGCACGGGTCTGGATGATGAATCGGCCATCAGGCAATACCTCGGGCGGCTGTGGTTCGGACTGAACCGGCTGGGTACTTTGAGAGGCGGCCGCAACGTCAAAGATCGTGATCTCGTCTGTTCCCTGCGTGGAAGTGGTGACGAACCTGCCTTCGTAGCTCATGCGAATCCAACCCGGCACTTCGGCGAAGTCCACCTGGGTGATGGGGGTGTCGTCGAGTTCGTAGAACGGCCGACTACACCGGCGTGAGTTTCACCTTCTACGAATACAACTCCCTCATGAAACACGTTGATCCCGGCAGCGCTCCGCCGCCAACGTGGCGGCCTCATGAGCGACTGACCCTCGCCGTCTCAGCTGGCGTTGCGACGCGTCCACTCCAACCTCTAGAACCCTGGATCTCCGTTGACCGCCACCAGTCGTTCCAACGCGTACGGCTGTTCGTCCCGACCGGTTTCGAGGACCTCTTCGTAGAACACGACCCGCAATGACCGAAAGGCTTCCAGAAGCTCCTGAGGGTCGAGTCGAAAGTCCGGCGACGGTGGCCCCTCGACCTCGGCATGCGACTTCATGTGGTGCTCCACCAACAACCAACCACCTGGAGCCAAGCCGTCGATGAGACGCGGCCAAAGACCACGGTTCACATACCGGATCACCGTGATCAGGTCGTACTTCTCCGCCGGCAGCGCCAGATCGTCGAGATCGGAGACCATCCACTCCAGCTCGAGACCACGCCGCTCGGCCTCGTCCCGCCCTTTCGAGATGGCCACCTCGGAGATGTCGACGGCGTCGGTCTCGAAACCGGCTTCGGCGAGACGCAGGGCGTTCCGCCCTGCACCACAAGCGACATCGAGTGCCCGGCCGGTCGGGAACCGATCCAGCCACGCCTCGAGAAACGGCGACGGCCAAGAACGCGGCCGGTAATCGCCCCCGGCGTACCGTTGATCCCACTTCTCGCGTTCCGCCTCGCTCATCATCGTCCAGCTTCGCTTGCGGTCATCTCAGCGGTCAGTGTATGACCCTGCCCCTTTCTTTGAGCGGTGGACCGACACCTCCACGAGTGCCAGCGACAACAGAGTTACTGCTGGACACACGTCGTCAAGAGACGAAAAGCGACCCACATTCGAATCAGAGCTTCTCTGCGTACCAATCGGACGTGATCAGGAGCACCTCTTCGGCGAGGCTCTGATCGTCGCTCAACACGTTGTAGATGTGGTCGGCGCCAACGATCACCCGAAGGGTCGCATCGAGGCTGCCCGACCAGCGGACCAGCTCGCTCGACAGCACAGGATCGACGGAGGTGTCGGCACTGCCGGCAATTGCCAGCAGTGGCCCGGTGTAGCCGGCCACGTCATCGAGCCCGTGCGATGCGGCCAGCGTTTCGAACCATTCTGGACTGAGCACGATGACCCTGAAGCCCAGATCGACTTCGACGAAGTCCTGCTCCAGGGCGATTGGATAGAAGGTGTTGTAGAAGTCCTCCCAGCCGGTGATCCCGTTGGCGACGGCGCCCGACCAACTGCCGAAGGCCGCCACGCGGGCATCCGTACCGGCGACGGTCTCAGCGATGAGCGATCCGAGGCTGAAGCCGTGGACCCCCACGCGATCATCGATCGTGTTCGGCCGGTCTATCAGCCATTGGAAGGCGATCCGGCTGTCCTCGACCATGCCGTCGATCGTGTTGTCGAGAAAGGGCTGACGGCTGTCGCCCGAGCCGGCGAAATCGATCCGAAGCGATGCGTATCCTCTTTCGGCGAGGTCCGCCGCGAGCCGTGCGTAGAAGTCACCAACCTCGTCGCAAGAGCTGGCGAACCCGTGCAGCAGCAGAACCGCAGGCACCTGGGTACCTCTCGGAACGTCGGGCATGGTGAAGGTGGCAGGGATGCGATGATCGCCGGCCGCGATACCGACATTTCTCTCCGTGGAGCCACTCCCCGGTGCCGCAACTGCAGACACGCCTGCGAGCGACGCAACCAAGGTCACGACCGTGACCAGGACCAAGCGGTGGAACCGGCGTCTCTTCATCGTCTCTCTCCTTCGTCGGTCGTGGCTATCGGCGCTACGGGATTGGCGCGGCGAACGGAGGCAGACCGAGCGGATTGAGTTGGGTTACCCGTAGGATTGACGCATGGCTACCTCGCCGCCTCGCCAACCGATCGCCAAGCAGATCCTCACCTCGAGCATGGGTGTGCTGGTGGCCACGGTCGGCCTCATGTGGTCTATCGAAGCGGTCGACTCGCTGTTTCTGGGCTCCCGCCTGCAGAACGGGGGCATTCAACCCCGCTCCTTCGATGGACTGGACGGCATCCTGTGGTCGCCGTTCCTTCATCTCGACTTCGCCCACCTCATCTCCAACACGCTGCCATTCCTGGTGCTGGGCGGGCTGATCGCCATGCAGGGTCTCGGGAAATGGGTGAAAGTGACCCTGCTCATCATGCTCATCGGCGGCAGCCTCACCTGGGTATTCGCCTCGGACTCCAACCACATCGGAGCCTCGGGGGTGGTGCTCGGCTACTTCGGATACCTCATCGGGGCGGCCATATTCGAGCGCCGGTTCGCCCTTCTGGTACCGGCGGCCATCGCGATCTTCCTCTACGGCGGCATCGTCCTGAGCTTCCTGCCGAGAGCCGGAATCTCGTGGGAAGGGCACCTGTTCGGCGCGGTCGCCGGCGTGGCCGCAGCCCGAATCCTGCGCACCAAGCATCAGCCCGCCCTCGCCGCTTGACTGGGCCGTCTCGGGAACCCTCCACAGGAGCGGAGCCGTCAGAGTTCCATGCAGCGGATCGCCCTCCTCGTCGCCCTGGCAGTTCTGGCCTCCTCCTGTGGCGGCCGTTCACAATCGGCACTCGACGAAGCCATGTCCGTCTGGTCCGATGCCGCCATCGACTCCTACGAGTTCGTCTATTCCTTCTCCTGCGAATGCGACCCCAGCTGGTCGGGACCCTGGCGGGTCACCGTCACCGACGGGGAGGTGACGAGCTTCACTCACGACCAGGGACTCGAACCTGCCCCCGAATTCGAACCCCGCACCATCGTCGACATGTTCGACACGGCGCAGTCCGCAATACGGGAGCACCGATCGAGCCACGCCATCTCGTACGACCCACAATTCGGATTTCCCCTGACGATCCAAGCCGATCTGGAAGCGCTGGAAGTGGACGGCGGTCTATCCCTCTCCGTCCGAGAGTTCACTCCAAAATAGCCGAGACGGCCGGCAGGCTCAGGGCACCAATCCCAGCGCCTTCAACTCCTCGATCACCTCAGGACGGCTCTCCTGCCGGACGCGCTCGACCAGCACGTCCTCGTCGCCACCCAGAGCACCCCAGGCCCAGACGGCGTGGGCGCGGAGGATCCAATTCTTGTCCGCCACATACGGCCGCACCAGCGGCAGATAGCGCTCCAACCCTGTGTTTCCCACTGCGACGAGTGCATTTCGACGCAGGTAGTCGGGATCACGGCGCGGGATATAGAAACGGTCGTATCGTTCCAGTAATGCTTCGCCCGAGGCAGTGAGCATCCAGGCCAGGTCGACCCGGCCGAGCTGATGAGCGGCTGCCGCTTCGAGGAGCCGACCCCCCGGAGGGCACGCCTCCAGGCAATCGTCACAGCCGTACACCCGATCGGCCATCGGCCTCCTGAACTCGACGGGGATGACCCCGGGAACCTGAGCCCAATGGGCGAGGCACCGCGAAGCATCCAGGACGCCCGGAGCGATCAAGGCCCCGGTCGGACACGCCGGAAGGCAAGCAGAGCAGGTTCCACAATCGCGCACCATCGGCTCTGTGACCGGCAAGGGCGCGTCGGTCACCACGGAGCCGAGCAGCAGCCATGGACCCACCCGAGGGGCCAACACCATGGTGTTCTTCCCCCACCACCCCACCCCGGCGCGAACCGCCGCCGCCCGATCGACGAGTCGGTTGTCGTCCACCAGGATCTCGGCGCGGAAACCCGCCTCCTCGACGGCTTCCGCCACCGCTCCCAACCCTGCATGGAGCGGCGCGTAATGGTCACCGACGGCGAATCGGGCCACCCTGCCCGTCACACCGTCCGCCGGCCCAGGATCACCGGCGTCCGGAAGATAGGAACGAGCTCCCACGACGAGCCGTTCAGCCCAGGGGAAACTCCGGCGAACATCGGTGGCCACGTCCGGAGCGGCGAAGGTGAATTTCAGTTTCCCAGCGTGACCGGCTGCAGACCGCCGGCGAAGCGTCTCGGCAACCTCGACAAACGGTTCCACGCCGCAGACCCCGAACCCATCGAGACCTTCGGTCTCGGCGATTCGTTTCAGTCGATCGACGAGGGCCTCCATCAACTCAGGCTATCTCCCAGCGCGGCGCTACCCAAGACCAGCACGAGAGCATCGCGGCCCTGTAGGCGGCACCTCCGGTCCCTTCGCCCCGACCCGACCCGGCCCGGGTCGCATCACTAGGCTCCGGCGACAAGGGAGGCCGTGGTGGGACACCCAACGGACGAACACCCAATGGACGAAAACCCAGTGGACGAACCCAGTGGACGAACACCCGGGCGACACCGATCCGATGGAGCCCTCAGCCCGCTCGACCAGACCACAGTGGGCTACGTGGCCTATCACCCTTGGCGTCTTCGGTTTGCTCTTGCTCGTTACCTACGGAGCGCGCCGGCCGCCGGGAAGCGCCCCGGGGACATCGGCGACCGGTCTGCAACTCCCGGTCGCCAGAGCCTTCCTCATTCTCGGGATCCTTGCGGCACTCTTCGTGGTGACGCTCTTGGTCTGGGCGATGCTCTCCGGAGGAATCGCTTTCCGCACTCCACCCCGTCAGGAGGGCTGGATGAAACGGACCTTGATCTTCATGGCGGTGTTCGCGGTGGTGGCGTTCGCCTTCTCCTTCTTCCCCGAGATCGATCCTTCGGACCCGGAAGCGCTCCCAAACGGAACGGCGGAAGTCGACGACCCGGCGGTCGAGTCGGTGCCCTGGAAATGGTTGGTGCTCGGAGCCGGACTCACGGCTGGCCTGACGATCGGCTGGCTCGCCACCCGACGGTCTGATTCGGTGGATCCACCAATCCGCACACTCTCAGAACCCGAGACATCCGATCCCGGCGGACCGCCCGAGGTGTGGGCCTACGAGATCCCAGCCGGTGACGATCCCCATGCGCGCGTGATCCAGAATTACGCGGCCATGGAGGCGGCACTCGAACGGGCAGGCCTACCCCGGCAAATGCCTGAAGCTCCGTTCGAGTATGCAGCTCGGGTGGCGCGGCGCCTCCCCGACTCGGCGCACGAAGTAGCCGTGGTTACGGAGCTCTTCGTCCGGGCAAGGTTCAGTGATCATGCCGTGGACACGGCGATGGAGAACCGTTCGAGTGGAGCGCTGGCGGCGTTGTTACTCACCACGGCTGGCGTGAACGCGTGAGGTTGCCGTTTGCCTTCGGAATCATTGCGACGCTCGTTGCCGTGCTGATCGAGATCTTCTTGACAGGACGCGGAGACCCCCGACTCGGCTATTGGGTGCTGGCGCCGATCATCGGTTTCGTCGTGCTGCGGTTCCTGACGCCGGCCGAGTCGGCGTCTTCCGAGGGCAAGCTCCGGCCGCTGATCCGGCGGAGGGGATGGGAGCCCGACCCGGGATTGCCCGCATCATTGCGCCGGGCCGAACGGCTCGTTCACCACGGCCCCCGAGACACTCACACGGCCTCGCATCGTCTCCTCCCCACCCTCAGGGAACTCGCCGAAGAGCGCCTCATGGATCTGCGTGGGATCGCTCTCGATCATCCCCAGGCAAAGCACCTCCTCGGCGACAGTACCTGGCGGCTGCTCGACCCCGCCTGGAGCGCCCAACGCTCCCCCGGCGATCCGGGCCCCACCATCACCGAACTCGAAGACGCCGTCGCTGCCATCGAGAGGATCTCACGTTGAACGAATCGACGCAGGAACTGACGCGCGGGCGAGGCGGGCGATCTCGCTGCGTTGATCCTCGACGAGATCGAACGTGCCGTCATCGGAAAACGGGAGGTGCTCGAGATCGTCCTCATGGCGTTGCTGTCGAGGGGCCATGTCCTCATCGAAGACTTCCCCGGGCTCGCCAAGACCCTCATGGCCCGGGCGTTCGCCCAGGTCAGCGAGCTCACCTTCACACGGATTCAATTCACTCCCGATCTCATGCCGATGGACGTGACCGGTTCGGCGATCCGAGACCCCGCCTCCGGAGAACTGGTATTCCGCCCGGGACCGATCTTCACGAACCTGCTCCTCGCCGATGAGGTGAACCGGGCACCCGCCAAAACCCAGGCGGCCCTGCTCGAAGCCATGGAAGAACGACAGGTGACCTCCGACGGCGTGACCCGCCAACTCGACTCCCCGTTTCTCGTGATCGCCACGCAGAACCCGATCGAGTACGAAGGCACCTACCCGCTCCCCGAAGCTCAGCTCGATCGGTTCCTCGCCCGAGTGGGGATCGGCTACCCGTCGCGAGATGACGAGTGGCGAGTCGTCGCCGATCGGATCGAACGCCGAGAAGACGCTATTCAGCTGGCGCCGGTTGCGACATCGGTCGCGTTGGAAGGCATGCGTGGCGCAGCCGAAGCGGTGTTCGTCTCCGAGGCCATCGGCCGGTACATGGTCGACCTGGCGCGCGCCACGCGGGACCACCCACAGGTCTATGTCGGAGCGAGCCCGCGCGGATCACTCGCCCTCATGAAGCTGGCCAGGGCGAGGGCCATTCTGGAGCGCCGCGATTTCGTGACCCCCGACGACGTGAAACAGGTTGCCGTGGCTGCGCTCGCCCACCGCCTGCTGCTTCGTCCGGAACTGTGGGTCCAGAACGTCCGGGGCGAAGACGTCGTCGCCGAATGCCTCGGGCTCGTTCCGGCGCCATCGGTTTCGGACGTTCGGCGCCTGGTGCAGTGAAGCGGACGCCGACCCCCCGGCTGCACGTATACGGGGTACTGGCGGTCGTCGGCTTGCTCGCCGGTCTCGCACTGGGGCGTCCCGAACTCGTGGCGCTGGCCTCCCCGGTGATCCTCGGCCTCTCCATAGGTTTGCTGGGTAGCCGGACCCATACAGTGTCGGTGGATGTCGAGTCCGAGAACCAGCGTGCGCTCGAAGGCGATCTGGTTGATGTAGTGATCACGTTGACGAGCGACCTGCCGATCCGGGGTCTGATCGTCGAACCGAACTTCCCGGCCGGACTCCGGCTCAGCCATGTCGAAGTGGACGAGGGCGGCCCTCCCGCCACGATCGATCTCGGCCGAGTCTCGATCACGGTGGGACCGGACGGACCCCGCCGGATCCGATACGTCCTCGAGTGCCGACGGTGGGGCGGCTACCGGACCATCGATTTCCGTCTCAGGGCCGGCGATTTCGTCGGCCTCTATCGGTACGAGTCCCACCATCCTCACGATCTGGCGTTGCGCGTGTACCCACGGGCCGAGGAGCTTCGTCGGCTCCTCACTCCGCTCGACACCCACCTGTCGGTGGGAGATCTTCAGTCACGGCGGCGTGGCCACGGTTCGGAGTTCTCCGAATTGAGGCCCTTCACCGCCGGCGACGACTTGCGAAAGGTCAACTGGCGGGCAAGCGCCCGCCGCGATCGGCTCTGGATCAACGAACATCACCCAGATCACAACGGGGACGTCGTGCTGCTGGTCGACACGCCGGCGGGGAACAGGGTCCTGGAGAGCGCGGCCCTCGACTACACGGCACGCGCGGTCGCCACCCTCGCCAGAGAACACCTCGGGAGGCGGGATCGTGTCGGGCTCATCGTCTTCGGGGGTGTCCTCCGATGGCTCCGCCCGACCACCCATACCGAGCAGCGATACCAAATCCTCGACGCATTGGCAGACAGCAGAATCCGAGGTGGCGAGCTGACCGTGACGGCACTTCCCCGCCGAGCGCTCCCGCCCCAGGCACTGGTGATCGGGTTGAGCCCCCTCTTCGACCCCGACGTGGTCGCCGCGTTCGTGGAACTGCGCGGTCGCGGCGTCGATTTGGCGCTCATCGAAGTCACCACGGGCACCCTGCTGCCCGAACCGAGTACTCCCGACCGGCACCTTGCCCGGCGAATCTGGGAACTCGAACGCGACCAGATCCGACGCATGTTCAAGAAGCACGGGGTGGCCGTGTCCCAGTGGGAACCTCAGCACCCATTCACAGAGACCCTCGAGGAGGTGTACGCATTTCGGAAAGCAGCCGCACATCGTTAGTGCGAGCCACCAGGAGCACATCGGGAGCCGCTCTCGTCATTGCGGCCTGCATGGCAGCGTATCCGGTCATCGGCATCGCCCCGTCCTGGCGGCCCCTGGTCGCGCTGGGAGTCATCGGGTTGGCCGGTCTGGTCCTCGCCATGGTGCTTGCCTGGCCCCAGGCCGTTGGATGGAGCCTGAGCGCCCTCATCCTTCAGTACGGCGTTTCCATGATCGGACAGGCAGCCGTCGATGCCGCCGTCGTACTCTACGTCGCTGCGCTGGTGGTGGTGGCCGAATTGGCTCTCTCGGTCATCGCCCAACGGCCGATCAACGCTCACCAGAAGCGACTCTCTCGCCGCGACCTGGGTCGAATCGGAGCATTGGCCATCGGGGGCGCCTTCATCGCAGCAATCGTGCTCATCGCTACCGCGCCCGCATCACCAGACTGGCGTTGGCTCCCAGCGATCGCGCTTGGCGCCGCCGCCTCCGCTCTCGCCGTCCTCACCACATTGGCCCGTTCAACCGGTTGAGGCATACCGAGCCCGAGACCGGTCCATGTTGTGGGCCGTTGGGCTCAGGCCAGGACCCGCAGCTCAACCTGTGGCAGTGGAACGGTCCTGGTCGGAGCCACCCGTGTACCGGGTGACGAGTCGGAGTTGCGGGACGAGGCCCAGTTCGGCGAGGTTTCCCACCGCTTCGGCTTCCTCCTCATCCAACTCGACCGGCACTCGGTTGCCTCCCTGATGGGCGGTGACGTCGAGTACGACCATGACGAAGCAATCGTCGCATGCGTCCGTATGTTGCATCACGCATTGGTCACAATCGATCAGCATGCTCACCCATCTCCGCTCTTGCCACTGGTTCCCGACGGCCTCTCGGAGCCGTCTGTCGACAATGTAGAACCCGGGTGTGACAGAAACCGACACCAGGCAATTTCGGGACGACAACCAGCTCATCCTTCCGGTGCCGGGGGTGGTCCCTCACGGGGTTCGGCCGGTGGTTGAACCTGGCCGGCTTCGGGCGCGCGCTCGGCCGAGGCGTCGCTCGTTGCGCGGCCCTGGACCACGAAACGCCGGACCACGAAATGCCAGACCACCCAGAATGGGATCGCCACCACCAGCGCCAGCGGAACGATGGTCAGGAGGAACCAGATCACGCCGGAACCGACGGCCTGCAGCGCAGACACCGTGGTCCTGAGCGCCCGTTGTGCCGTGGCACCGATATTCCAGCCATCTTCGTCGACAATGGGGGGCTCGGACGGTGGCTCTTGGATCGTGACCGAGATGGTGGCCAGCCCGACCAGATCGTCCAAGAGCCGCTGGCGGCCTTGCAGGGACTCGATCTGGCCCCGTACCTCACTGATCCGGTTGAACACGGTGAGCAATTCCGAGGGCTCGGCCTCGCTGCTCTCGCGCACCTGTCTCAGAAGCGCCAGCAGTTCAGTCTCCAGGACTTGCAGGTTGCTCACCTGCGCCTCGATATCGGCGTACTCCTCAGTCACATCCTGACTGCCCAGGGAGCGATCGAGTACCTCCCCGACCACCTCGACGGCCTCGAGCGTGGCCGTCATGGAGGAGGCTGGAATCCGCACCGTCATGAAGACCCGATCGCCGTCCTCGATATCAGTCGGCGTCACCACGCTGGCGTCGGACACATAACCGCCGGCCTGTTCGACGATCCGGGTCACCTGCTGATAGGCCGTCTCGGGATCCTCCGATTCCAACACGAGCGAAGCACTTCGGATCACCTTCCGCTCCCCCAACACCTGGTTGGCATTCGACTGGAAAGCCGGATTCGGCGCCTCTGCACCTGTGACATTCAGCGCCCCGCCCTCGGCCTCGTAGGCGAGGGCTTCGTCCGTGGCAGCCATCCTCTCGGAATCATCCGTGGCGGAGTCTCTCGACCCACAGGCAGCCAACAGCAGAACGAGGAGCATCAGGGCGGTCAGTTTCTTCGTCATATCGGTCCCTTCACATCTGCGGACGGGACCTCGGCGGCCCTACCGCGTGGTTGGGACGCCACGGCGGGCGCGGATGGTTCCGACGGATCAGAAGCGCCAGCCGACCAGGGCTTCGCTCCACAACACGAGCACCTGCCGGCCTTCGGAGCCCTCCCTGACCTCACGGTCAGTGCTGATCACCACCACGTCGCCATCTGTTTCGAGTGCCAACCTCCGGATCTCGTCGTCGGCAGACGGAGCGAACCTCACCTCGACGGGGTTGCCGTGGCTCGGCTCGATGGTGCCGTGCTGCGAGTCGAAAACGGCCAGAATCCGCATCGGCCCTGCCGTAGCCCGCTTCAGCCTGGCGAGCCGGCGGAGAAGTTCGGTGCGCGCTCGGGTCGTAGCGAAGGACGCCGGGTCCATCAGCCAGGTCACGTTGTAACCGTCGACGATGACGGTGGTCGGCCTCTCTCGCCTGACGAGCCAGTCGATGGAGGCGGGCGAATCTGGTGACAACCCGGCCGGGAGGTCGAAACGTCGATCGAGGCTGGAGGGGGTCGGGGGCGACCCTGCCAGGACCGCTTCCGGCATCACCGAGGCCGCCAGAGCATCGAGCTGACGAGCAAGCTCGAGCGGATCACTCCCTCCCCAGCTTCGCGAAGCCTGGTCACCTTGCGTTGCTCTGGACCGACGCGCCTTGAGGAGATCGGATTTGAGCCGATCGATGCGGGCATCGGCATCGCGGATATCATCTCGAAGCTGGTCGTTCTCGACGGACCGCTCTTCCAACGAGCCGCGCATTTCCGCTATCTCGAGATCCGGGCGTCGTTGTTCGACGACTGCGGCCCGAGCCTCGGAGAGGCGACGAGCCGCCGCTTGCCGTTCCTGCTCCAACGTCCTGGTCAGCTGTTTGATCTTGGCGCGAGCCGACGCCAGCTCGGACTCTCGGGTAGCCAGGTGCCGCTCCAGGGTACGCACCTTGTCTGCCGTGTCCCGGCTTGTCAGATCAGCCCCAACGTCGGCAATGGCTTCTTCCCATCCGGTTGGCTGGAGGAGGAGCAGAGAACTCGCCCGCAGGTCTCGGTCGGGCGACTCGACGTTCCAATCCTCCGAAGTCGCCACCACCTTCTCACGGAACCAGGCGTCATCCGCCAACTCGACGAGCAAAGCCCTGGCAAGGGGTGGAGGGAGACGTCGAGCCGAACTGGCTCCGATCCGCCGCAGATTGGACGGAGTTTCATCCGGTTCCAGGTCACGCAGCACGGCTCTGGCGGCGTCGATGGCCGCTCGAACGTGGGTGGGTGTGATCTGCACTGAAGGAGGCATGCGCACATGTTGCCAGACGTGGGAACCGGGCGGCGCTATCTCCGACGAAGCAGAGGTTGACAAGTGCTCCCGCAAACCGCATACTCGTCGACGACAATGCCGACGACAATGATCCTCGTACTTATGTAGGCGCACACGTCACATCCCGACGTGTGCGATTCGATGCCCTCCCACTCGGAGGGTTTTTTCGTTCCCAGGAAGGCCACCATGCCCACCGATACCCAAACCGACACCGACACCGACACCGCCCCGATCACGGGCGCCGAAGCATTGATCAAAGCCCTCGAGTACGAGGGAGTGGACATCGTGTTCGGGGTCCCGGGCGGCGCCATTCTGCCCGCCTACGATCCGCTCTACGACTCGCCCATCGTCCATATCCTCGCTCGCCACGAACAAGGAGCGGGCCACATGGCCGAGGGGTATGCCTGGGCGACCGGCAGGGTCGGTGTCTGTATCGTCACTTCCGGTCCGGGCGCCACCAACCTGGTCACGGCCCTGGCAGACGCCCTCATGGATTCGGTGCCGGTCGTGGCGATCACGGGACAGGTACCCACGACCGCGGTCGGCAACGACGCCTTCCAGGAGGCGTACACCACCGGGATCACCATGCCGGCCACGAAACACAACTATTTCGTGACCGACCCCCGGGACATCGCCAACGTGATCCATGAGGCATTCCACATCGCCCGCTCCGGCCGGCCAGGACCCGTGCTCGTGGACCTCCCCAAGGACGTTCTCACTGCCGAACTCGAGTGGGTCCCGCCGACCGACCTCGACCTGCCCGGCTACAAGCCCACCGTCGAACCCCATCTCCGTCGGATCCGTGAGGCGGCCAACCTCATCGAGCAGGCCGAGCGTCCGGTCCTCTACGTGGGCGGTGGGGTGATCAAGGCCGAAGCGAGCCAGGAGCTGCTGGCACTGGCCGATGCGACCAACGTGCCCGTCGTGACCACGCTGATGGGCAGGGGCGCCATCTCGGACCATCATCCCCTCGTCTTGGGGATGCCGGGAATGCACGGCACCTTCGCCGCCACCACCGCCATCCAAAAGTCGGACCTGCTGATCGGAATCGGAGTTCGTTTCGACGACCGGGTGACCGGCGATCCAGATTTCTTCGCACCCCACGCCCAGGTGATCCACGCCGACGTCGACCCGGCGGAGATCGGCAAAGTGCGGGTTCCCGAGGTGCCCATCGTCGGCGACGCCAAAGCCGTGCTCGGAAGGCTGGTGGAAGAATGGGGCACCCGCCCCACCCCAGACCGGACGGACTGGCTCGAGACGGTTCATCGATGGCAACGAGAGAAGCCGCTCCGGTACGAGCAGGATCCGGAAGGCGCCATCAAGCCCCAGTTCGTAGTCGAAGAGCTGCATCGCATCACCGGCGGGAACGCCATCCTGGTGTCGGGAGTCGGCCAGCATCAGATGTTCGCTTCGCTCTTCTGGAAGTTCACCGACCCGCGCCGGTGGATCAACTCCGGAGGGTTGGGGACCATGGGCTTCGGCGTCCCTGCAGCCGTCGGAGCCAAAGCCGGTATGCCCGACGAGCTCGTGCTGGTCATCGACGGCGACGGATGTTTCCAGATGACCTTCCAGGAGCTGATCACGGCGGCAGTCGAAAAGATCCCCATCAAGGTCGCCCTGTTCAACAACAGCCAGCACGGGATGGTGACCCAGTGGCAGAAGTTGTTCTACGGGGGACGCCTGTCCGCCAGCGAGCTGGGCGTCGGTGCGGTTGACTACGTGAAACTCGCCGAAGCGATGGGGTGCGCCGGATTGCGGGCGGAGACTCCTTCGGAGGTTGCCCCCACCATCGAAAAGGCGCTCGCCATCTCCGACCGACCCGTCGTGATGGAGTTCGTGCTCGACAGAGAAGAGATGGTCTGGCCGATGGTTCCGGCGGGAGGCTCGAACGACATCATTCTCATGGGACCGGAGGACCTGTGATGCACCACACGCTCTCTGTGCTCGTGGAAGACAAGTCAGGCGTCCTGGCTCGGGTCTCGTCGCTCCTGGCGAGGCGTGGGTTCAACATTCACTCGCTGGCGGTCGGACCGACGGCCGAAGAGGGCATGTCGCGGATGACCATCGTCGTGGAGGCTCCCGAACTCGAACAGGTGAAGAAACAACTCCACAAGCTGATCAACGTGGTCAAGATCACCGAGCTCGACCCGGAGCGGTCGATCGAGCGCGAGGTCATGTTGGTGAGGGTGTCGGCGAGTGCCGGCAACCGGACCAACGCCTTGGAAATCGCCTCGATCTTCAAGGCCACCGCTGTCGATGTCGGGAACAACTCCATCACGTTCCAGGTCACCGGCACGCCGTCGAAGATCAATGACTTTCTCGAGTTGGTTCGGCCTTACGGCGTCGTGGACATGGCCAAATCCGGCAGGATCGCTCTCGGTCGCGAGGCCAAGAGCCGCAAGTTGAGAGCGATCTCATGACTCGGAGCTTCGATCCGGTGAGCTGCCGGCCGTGCCTCAGCCGTTGGTGCCTTAGGTAGCCGGGCGACCACGGTTCGGTCGACCCGGCGAACGACACAGATCCTGTGTCCACCTCGGCCCTCAGCTCACTCAAGGAGAAGTTCACATGTCAGAAGACCGGCTCATCATTTTCGATACGACCCTGCGGGATGGGGAACAAGCCCCTGGGATCGCCCTCACACCCGACGAGAAGGTCTCCATCGCCCACCAGTTGGCCAGACTGCGCGTCGATGTGATCGAGGCAGGGTTTGCCGCGTCGTCGCCTGGCGATCTCGAAGCTGTCACCCGCATCGCCAAGGAGGTTCGCGGGCCGGTGATCGCCTCCCTCGCCAGGTGTGTCCCGAACGACATCGACCAGGCGTGGGACGCTCTACAGCACGCCGATCGCGGTCGGATCCACGTCTTTCAGTCGACCTCGAACATCCACATGGAACGAATGCTTCGGATGACGCCGGACGAGGTCATGGCGTCGGTGATCGAAGGCGTGAAGAGAGCCCGAAGCTATACCGAAGATGTCGAGTTCAGCCCTCAAGACGCCACCCGAACGGACAAGGACTTCCTGCTCGCCATCTGCAGAGCGGCCGTGGCGGCCGGTGCAACCACCATCAACGTGCCCGACACGGTCGGCTACGCAACGCCGACGGATTTCGTTGCGCTCCTCACGGCGGTCTACAACGAGGTGAAGCAGGGACGTGACGACATCATCGTCTCGACCCACTGCCACAACGACCTCGGTCTGGCCGTGGCGAATTCCTTGTCGGCCATCGAGGCGGGTGCCCGTCAGATCGAGGGCGCCATCAACGGTATCGGCGAGCGGGCCGGCAATACCTCCACCGAAGAAGTCATCATGGCGGTCAAGACGCGCCAGGATCAATTCGGAGTCGAAATCGGAGCGGACTCCACTCAGATCTTCGAGACGTCGCGCCTGGTTTCTCGTTTGACCGGCTATCCGATCCAGTACAACAAGGCTGTGGTGGGCCGGAACGCCTTCGCACACGAATCGGGCATCCACCAGCACGGAGTCCTGCGAGACCGCGAGACGTACGAAATCATGGATCCGAAGGCCGTCGGTCAGTCAGGCACTCAGATCGTGCTCGGAAAACATTCGGGCCGTGCCGGGTTCGCCGATGCGCTGGAACGGCTCGAAATCGTGCTCGAGGACGCCGACTTTCAGACGGCGTTCGAACGGTTCAAGCAACTGGCGGATCGCAAGGTGGAGATCACCGAAGATGAGATCCGGGTCATCTGCAAGGAAGCTCCCCTCTCCCCCAACGCCCCGGTGCGGCTGGTCGGGCTCCACGTGGCAGGAGGAAACACGGTCACTCCCAGGGCGGAGGTCACGGTGGAGATCGACGGAATCTCCCAGAGCTTCGCCGGCACCGGCGACGGGATGGTCCATGCCACGTTCGCCGCTCTGCGCGCCGCCTTCGCCATCGAGGCAAAGCTCGTCGACTATCGCGTGGTCCCTGTCACATCCGGCGCCGATGCCATGGCCGAAGTCAACGTGGTGGTGCAACTCGATGACAGGACCAGCTCCGGACGATCGGTCGACACCGATGTCGTGGAAGGGTCGGCACGTGCCTTCGTCCAGGCGTTGAACAAATTGGCGGCGCGAGCCTCCGACTGACCAGAAGGCCGCGACGGTACAATCGTGGGGCGCGAACGACGGAGGAAGCACGATGGCGGACTATGACCTGGCTGTGATCGCCGGGGACGGGGTGGGACCCGAGGTGATCGCACAGGCGGAGAAGGCACTCGACGCAGCAGGCGACCGGTACGGCTTCAATGTCGAGTTCACTCCGTACGACTTGGGCGGCGAACGATACCTTCGCACCGGCGAGGTGCTGCCTGACTCCGTGCTCGCCGAACTGCGAGATCATCAAGCCATCTTGCTCGGGGCGGTCGGAACTCCCCACGTTCCACCAGGTGTGCTCGAACGGGGTCTCCTCCTCAAGATTCGGTTCGCCTTCGATCAGTATGTGAATCTTCGCCCGGTGAAGCTTTACCGCGGTGTGCCGAGCCCGGTGGCCGGCCTGACCTCCGAGCTTCTCGACCTCGTGATTGTCAGGGAGAACACCGAGGGGATGTACGTTGGCGCCGGCGGAATCGTGAGAGGTGGCACCCCCCACGAGATCGCGATTCAGGAATCGGTCAACACCCGATTCGGAGTTGAGCGAATCGTGGTGAACGCGTTCGAGCGAGCCATGCGACGGCGGAAACACCTCACCCTCAGTCACAAGACCAACGTGCTCACCTACGCCGGCGACCTCTGGCAGCGCACGATGGACGAAGTCGCCATCGAGTACCCAGAAGTCGAAACCGACTACGTCCACATCGACGCCATGTGCCTCTATCTCATTCAGTCTCCCCAACAGTTCGACGTGGTGGTGACCGACAACCTGTTCGGCGACATCATCACCGACCTGGGCGCGGCTGTACAGGGCGGACTCGGTTTGGCGGCATCCGGGAACATCAATCCTGCCCCGGGAGTCCCGTCGATGTTCGAGCCTGTCCACGGCTCGGCGCCGGACCTGGCCGGCAAGGGGTGGGCCAACCCCGTAGCGGCGGTGTTGTCCGCCGCGATGTGTATGGCCGATTTCGGCGAGAACGAAGCCGCCGCAGGGATCGAACGCGCCGCTTCGGCGATTCTCCCCCACCTGAATGCGATGGGTGGACCGGAGATGGGAATGTCCACCTCCGAGATCGGCGACCGGATCGCCACCACGATCGCGTCAGGCGACTAGCGCCTCGGCCGACGAGTCAGGACGTCGTCAGATCGAGAAAGGCGAGTCCGATCAGCTGGTCAACTTCTCGCCGAGGGTGTCAACGAAGGTGCGCACATCATCGAGGCCGTGACGCATGTTGGTGCGGAGCGCTTCGACGGCGGGCATCGCCTCTTTCCTGCCCCGGTACCACTCGGTACGAAGGATCCGATGGAGGTGACGCAGTTCCCGATTGAGCGACTCGATATCGTCGGCGAGATCCATCCTGGCGAGGTGCGCCCGCAGCGAGAGCTGCTCGAGGGCTCCACGCGTGGCATCCAATTGCTCGTCGGCAGCTGCCCGGTACGGCTCGAGTGAGTCTGCCATCTCTGCCTCCAAATCGGCATGGCCCATCCGGAGGTCGGAGCGAAGTCGGTCGACCGCGAACTCGAACTCGTCGAGGGTGTACTCGAAGCTCTCCTCGCCGGCCGCCAGGACGATCTCGTAGGCGCGCCGGACCGCTTCGAGGTCCGCTTCCACGCGAGCGCGGATCGGACCGAGCTTGGTGCCGATCTCGGAGACGGCCTCACCGATCTCGTAGCGGAAGGCATCGACGCGCCCCGCCAACTGCTCGATGAGATGGCCGGCGTCAGCTTTGAAACCGGCTTCGGGAGTGATCATCATGACCCCTTTCTCGTCAGGCAACAGCGCACCGCCGCCACGGGCGCCTCGCGACAGAGTAAAGACCCGGGGGCGCCTTGCGCAGTGGACCATCGGCACTTTCGTCGAGGTCACTCGTACGCAATGGCCTCGAGGATGTTGAGGTTCGAGGCCCGGTAGGCGGGATACACCGCCGCCACCAGTCCGGCGATCCCCGATCCCACCAGGGCGCCGACCACGGTGATCCATGGAACGTCGTACGAGAACCCGCTACCGAACACCGCCCATGATCCGATCCAGCCCAGAGCCAAACCTGCGATGAGGCCGAGGAATGCTCCGAGGAGGGCTACGAGGAGGGCTTCCCAGCGGATCATCCCTCTCACCTGCGATCGGATCATGCCAACCGCCCGCACCAGTCCGATCTCCCGCCGTCGTTCGAACACGCTGAGGACGAGCACCAGCACCACCCCGACCAGGGCGATCACGATCGACATGCCGAGGAGTCCGAAGATGAGGAACAGGACGCCGAGCAAAGCCTGCTCGATCTGGCCGAGCAGATCCTCTTGCGTGAAGATGGTGGCGCCGCCGAAATCGTCGAGCACGGCCTCAACGGCGGCCTTTCCCTCCTCATCGGTCACGCCCTCGGCAAACAGCACCGAGATCTGGACCTCGGGAAGCGTCGGATCGAGCACGGTGTATTGATCGGTGTTGATGTAGTAGCTGGCCTGGTCTGAAGCCTCGCCGGCGAAATCGAAAATGGCGACCACCTCATGGACGATCTCCTCGCCGGTCACGAAAACCCCGACCGTGTCGCCGAGTTCGAGGCCGGTTCGGTCGGCCTCGCTACGCTGGACGGCTACCGTCTCGCCGCGCAAGTCACCGAAGCTTCCCTCGACATCCTCGAAGATCGCCACGAGTCCGATCTGCGCAGGATCGACACCGACCAGGAACGTGGTTTCTCCCGCGATTCGGGCAGGCCCTGTTTTCACTGCGGCAGCCCCTTCCACCTCGTCGAGGTCGGCCACCGCTTCGCCCACGCCATCGGCGAGGGCTTGTACCGGGCCAAAGCCGGGGAAGATCACCGCGTCGGCCGGGAAGGCCTGGGCGATCGAGTCGCGCGCAGTGGTTTGCGTGGTGAACACGACAATGGAGACCGCCGTAACGAGCGCTACGCCAATCATCAACGCCCCGGCGGTGGACCCGGTCCTTCGGGGCGACCGACGGGCGTTCTGGGTGGCGAGAGTCCGGGTGACCGTGCCGTTGCCGATCACCCGCTCGGCGAGTCGCATGATTCCAGGCGCAGTCGCCGCTCCGAGGATATAGAAGCCGGCCATCATCACGAGGGCGCCGCTGCCGACGATCCACAATGCCTGGCGGGTGATGAGCGCCCACAACGCCACGCCTCCGCCTACAACGAGCAGCGACAAAGACCACGCCCAGGCGACGACCGGTCGGGACGGCCGCTCGTCGACGTCAGCCAGGGCCGCAATGGGGAGAACTCGCGACGCACGGACAGCCGGAATGATGGCGCTGAGCACGGTCGTGACCAGTCCTACGGCGGCCGCCACCAGGACGGTTCGGAGGTCCAGGCTCACAGTGCCTTGCGGCAGATCACTTCCCACGAGTTCGAGAACGGTCCGCAACAACGCCGCCAATCCGAAGCCCGCCGGGATGCCAACCGCTGTGGCGACCACCGCGATCACGACCGCCTCGAAGATCACAGAGCTCAACACCTGCCGGCGGGTGGCCCCGAGAAGGCGGAACAAGGCCAACTCTCGCGTGCGCTGGCCGATGACCGTCCGGAAGGCGTTGTAGACGACGAATACCCCCACCACCACCGAGACGGCAGCAAAGACGAGAAGGAAGGTGGTGATGAAGCTCAGACCGTCCCGAACTTCGGTTGCCTGCTCTTGGGCGAAGGATTGCGCATCCAGTGCCCGGATACCTTCGGGAAGCTGAGCCTGGATGGCCGCCAGAGTCTCCTCCACGTCGGCGTCGGCCAAGAACGTGACATCGAAGGTATCGGCTTGATCGGGGAGGTCGAGAAGCCTGCGCGCTTCTCCCAGTTCCACGAAGACGAAGTTGGCCCCGCCGAACACGTTGCCGCCCTCGATGTCGGCGATGCCGACGATCGTCAGCTCCTCCTTGGGACCCAACACGCTGATCGTCAGCGTGTCGCCCAGGGAATACCCGTTTGCGTCGGCCAGCGACTCGGCGATGACCACCGTCCCCGGGTCGGTCGGCGTAGCGCCCTCGGCGAGTTCGTAGAACCCTGGAGCATCGTTCCATGCGGCCAGGAAGTCCGGGGCTCCGAAGCCCGTCGGAATCTCTTCGCTCTCGGCGCTGATGATCTGCACGAAGCCGGTCAGATTGATGAACACCTCATCGACGCCGGGCACTGCGGCGACGATGTCGCCGATGGCTCCGTCGATCCGCTGTTCGCCAAAAGCGAAATCGTCGGCGAGAGACTCGGGATCGATCGTCACGGTCGCATCCAGCCCGGCGGCGGCCTCGGTGAACGCGTCGTCGAACGCGCTGGCGATGGTCTCCGTGAAGATGAACGAGGCGGACACGAAGGACACGCCGCCGACAACGGCGAGTGCCAGCAGCAGGGAGCGGAACTTGTGTTCCCAAAGGCCCCGAAGGGAGGCGGCCAGCATCAGCCCTCCAGTACCTTGAGCCGGTCGAGAACGCCTACCGCGGTCGGTGCTTCCATCTCGTCGACGGGTCGTCCGTCGGCCAGGAAGATGATGCGATCGGAATAGGCGGCCGCCGTGGGGTCGTGGGTGACCATCACGATGGTCTGGCCGAACTCGTCAACCGCACGCCGAAGAAACGAGAGCAGCTCACCCGCCGATTTCGAGTCCAGGTTTCCCGATGGCTCGTCGCCGAAGATGATCTCGGGACGGCTCGCCAGCGCTCGGGCTGCTGCCACACGCTGCTGTTGACCGCCGGACATCTCCGTGGGCCGATGCTTGAGGCGGTCACCGAGATTGAGGATCTCGACGACTTGGTCGACCCAGGCTCGGTCAGGTTTCTCGCCGGCGATGGTGATAGGCAGAACGATGTTCTCTGCCGCGGTGAGCGTGGGGATGAGGTTGAACGACTGGAACACGAAGCCGATCTTGTCTCTCCGAAGCTCGGTCAGCTCCCGGTCGGTCAACCGGCCCAGTTCGATGTCGCCGAGCATGGCCGAGCCAGACGTGAGTTCGTCGAGACCGGCGAGGCAATGCATCAGGGTCGACTTCCCTGAGCCTGACGGACCCATGATCGCGGTGTATTTGCCCTTTTCGATGTCGAGCGTGACGTCGTCGAGTGCGGTGACGGCCGTACTGCCCTCTCCGTAGATCTTGGTTGCGTTCACAGCCCGGGCGGCCGCGATCGAGTTCTCAGTGCCCATGTTCTGGCTACCCCTTCTTGCTGCGGTGCCCTGAGTCTACGCCCGGGCGCGTTCAACGCCCGAACCCGCCCATTCGTCACTCCCCGGGCAGTCGGGCCGGCCAGGGGCGAAGTCACGGGGACTCCACCATGGCGTCGCGGCCTGTTCGCTAGTGCTTCGGGAGGCGAGGCGCCTTCATGGAGGGATGCGGCCCGAAGTCCGGATGAAGAGGCTCGGCTGCCGCAATCGCCTCCATCAGTTCGGCGAGGCCCCGCTCCATCTGAGGATCCCGGCCGGCCCGATAGTCCTGCGGAGCGACGACGACCTCGATGTCGGGGTCCGTTCCATAGTTCTCCACGGCGTAGCCGACATCCGTGAACCAGGTTCCGTACTCCGGCTGGGTGGTCACGGTGCCGTCCACCAGGGCTTGTTGGGGCCAGATACCGGTCACTCCTCCCCAGGTGCGGGTGCCGACCAATTTGCCGAGACCGTGCAGTTTGAAGGTATGCGAGAAGATGTCCCCGTCCGAGCCGCAGTATTCGTTGGTGAGCGCCACCATGGGGCCCTTGGGCGAGTCGTAGGGGAACGAGGCCGGCTCATTCCATCGCGTCACCCGGTAACCAAGACGTTTCCGGAGGAGCTTCTGCATGAGGAGCTGCGAAACGTTCCCTCCCCGATTGAACCGGACGTCGATCACGAGGCCGTCGTGGTCCATCTCCGCAGTCCAGTAGCGGTGGAACTCGGAGAAGCCCCACGCCCCCATGTCGGGGATGTGGATGTAGCCCGCCCGCCCGTCAGATGCCTCGTGCACGTGGGTTCGATTGGCCTCCACCCACTGTCGGTATCGGAGCGGCGTCTGATCGCCGAGCGTCTTGACCGCCACGTCTCGCTCTCGCGAGCGCCCCCGTTTGACCGTGAGGAGCACGGATCGGTCCGCCCGATCGGCGAGGGCCTGGTACGGACTCACAGCCCGACCGACGGGCTGGCCGTCCACCGCCACGATCCGGTCGCCTGGCCTGATATCCACTCCTGGCAGGGTGAGTGGCGATCTGGCCCTCGGATCCCAGGGATCGCCGCGCGGGATATCGGCCACCTTCCATACTCCGCGACCATCGCGCACCAGGTCGGCACCGAGCGAACCCTGGCGCCAGTTGGGTTCGGGTCGGTAGTCTCCACCCATCTCGTAGGCGTGTGACGTCCCGAGCTCTCCCTGCATCTCCCACACGAGATCGGAGAACTCTGCGCGGCTCGCCACCCGATCCACCAGCGGCTGATATCGGGCGTGCACCTCTTGCCAGTCGATCTGAGCCATGTCGTCACGCCAGAAGTAGTCGCGTTGGAGGCGCCACGCCTCTGAGAACATCTGAGACCATTCAGCCGGAGGATTGACCTCCAGGCGAATCCGGTTGAGATCGACCCAACCTGACTCTCTTCCCGGTGCCTCCGAGCCGTTCTTCTCTTGAAACTTCCCGACGGATGCCATGACTCGGAGCTTCTTGCCGACCAGAACGCCGACCACCTTGCCGTCCGACGACGCCGTGAAATCGCTGATTCCGTCCCCGAGCATTTCGGCTTTCTCAGCGCCGAAATCCCAGGCCTCCAACTTGCCGGCCGGTCGGTGGGGTTCGGACGCCCGAGCTCCCTTCAGTGGATACGAAGAAAACAGGATCCGCCCGACCGCCCCGAGGACCCGGCCATAGCGCCCGTGGGGCACCGGCACCGCCAGAACCCGGTCCGCCAGACCGGAGACCGTCACGGCGACCGGCTCCGGCCCGGCCGGCTTCTTGGCTTCAGCTTTGGCGGTGGGATCCTTCTTCTCGGCGGCCTGGTCGCCCGGCGGCGCTCCTGGTGGGCGTGGAGCACGCAACTCGTCGGCGAACGGCGAAGGCGTGGCGGCATCGAGGACGACCAGATGAGGTCGGCTCGATGTCGGAAACGAGTAATCGTGGAACACCGAGTCGGGAACAGGGTCGTACGTGCGGTTCGACAGGAAGTACAGATACTTTCCGCCCGGATCGAAGGATGGACCGTAATCGTTGAAATCCGGCGCCGTGGCGTGATGCGTTCGCCCCGTGCGGGTATCGAACAGAAGGATCGAGGACGTCGATTCGGTCAGAGCAGCGGCATACGCCACCCAACGGCCGTCCGGTGACCAAGCGGTCCCATGAATCCAAGCATGGGGACTTCGGTGCAACAGTCGGGTCTTCGCCGTGACCAGATTCACGAGGAGCACCTCATGGCGATGATTGGTCAAGAGCACTCGATCTGGACCGGCCGGAGCAGGCGCCAGGTCGTGTATCCGACCGAAATCACCACGGACGCGCCGCAGGTCATCGGAACCGTTCGCTGGACGAACGACGAGCGATTCCTCGCCTTCGTCATCGGACACCATCACGATTCGCTTGCCGTCGGCCATCCACGCGGCCAGGCGTGAGCGAGACACCGACGGAGCGCCGTGCCGAAAGGGAGCCCCCTCCCACAGCGGCATGGTCACGGCCGTTCCGCGAGCGACCACTGCCACCGAGTGACCTTGCGGGTGCAGCTCGACCGATTCCAGGTGTTTCCCCGGCACCTGGAATCGCCGGTTCCGCTGCGGTCGGGCACTCGGCACGCGCACGTCGAGCAGGCGGGTGGTGTCAGAGCCCACGTCGTACGACCAGAGGTCGCCGCCGGCGTGATAGACGATCACCGACCCGTTCGTCGCCGGCCACCGAGCGTAGAAGTGTTCGTGGTGGGTGTGTCGGGCGAGGTTACGACCGGTGGGAGTGACCGAATAGAGGTTGCCGTGTCCCTCATGGTCGGAAAGGAAAAAGATCCTCCGGCCGATCCACATGGGGTTCGAGAGATATCCGTCGAGTTTGATGAGCTCGACGAATTCGCCCGTTCCGGTGCGATCGATCCACAAGGTTCCGGCTCGCCCACCCCGGTACCGTTTCCATTGGGCGGCCTCCCGGCCCATCCGGCTGAGGACCCTTCCCCGACCATTGGGGGCAATGGCGACCGTTCGAGCGGGACCGAGCCCGAGTGGCGTTGACGGTCCACCGTCAGTAGGCACCCGATGGAGATGTTGAACGCCGGCGAACGGCTGTTGCCAATCGGTGGCGACGACGACGCTCTTTCCGTCGGGTTCCCAGCTTGCGACAACCGTATTCGCTCCCATGAAGGTGATCCGGCGGGCGGGACCGCCGTCCGTATCCATGATGTAGACGTCGGCCTGGCCTTCGTCGCGGCTGGTGAAGGCAACGCGGGTTCCGTCGGGTGACACCACGGGAAGGCTCGCCGTACCAGGGTTGGAGGTGAGTCGATGCGCCACCCCACCGTCGATGGGCACCGACCAGAGATCGTCCTCGGATACAAACAGGATCTCGTTGTTGCCCACTGCGGGGAAGCGGTAGTAGCCGTAGGCAGCACTCACGATGGACCTCCAGAGACAAGAACTCGGAACAGGCTACCAAGGTCATCCGAATCGCGACTCTTGCAAGAACGCGTCGAGCAATCGACCTAAGCCGAACCAAACGACGAGGTGGAGCCTCCCAAAGGAGGCTCCACCTCGTTCACTTGGGTTGTGTGACTTGGGTCGTGGCTAGCCGTCCAGGAAACCGTTTGCCACGAGCCACTCGGTGGCCACGGTCTCCTCGTCCTGAGCGTCGATCTCCACTTTGCCGTTCAAAGACAGGAGCTCCTCCGTGGTGATCTTGGCGCTGATCGAATTGACCAGCGAGGCGAAGTCGTCTCCGTAGGCATCAGCGACTTCGTCGCTGACCACCGGAACGACGTTTTCGGCTGCAATGATGCCTTCCGTTTCTTCGAGTGCCACGAAGCCTTTCTCGACGATGATGGGCTGGGTCGAGAAGAGCAAGGTGACCTGGATCTGACCGCTCTCGAGTGCAGCCACTCTCGCCGAACCCTCGGCGATGCTCTCGAACGCCAGGCCGTCGAGCCCGTACCCGTCCTTGAGTCCGAGATAGCATGTCTCCCGCTGCTCGCACTCGGGAGGTCCACCAAAGACCGCTCCATCGACGTTGGCGAGGTCGCCGACCGTGGTGAGGCTGTTTTCGTCGGCAAATGCCTGGGTCACGACGAATACGTTCTTGTCTTCACCCGGTGCTGCGTCGAGCACCGTGATGTCCTTGTCTGCGAATGCTGCACGCAGAGCGGTTACGCCGGCTTCTGTGTCGCTCTCGCCGGGCAGGCCGAATCCGACCGCCAACGAAGACCCCACGTACTCAGGCAAGAAGTTCACTTCGCCGGACTCGAGTGAGGGGAAGATCACTTCACGGGATCCCAGATTCAATGCCGTCTCGACCGGATAGCCGTCACCCTCGAGGGCTTGGGCATAGATCTCAGCCAGAATCACACTCTCGGGAAAGCCGAACGATGCCACTTTGATCGTGGGACCATCCTTGGTGTCTCCACCCGACTCTCCGTCACCACAGGCCACGAGGACCAGTGCCATGACGACGAGAGCCGCCCCGAAGACACGGGCGCGGTTACGTTTCCGCATGGGTATACCTTTCTGTTGGGTTTCATTTGCGATCATGAGGGAAGCCCTCGAGACGCTCACCGGAGCACAACTCCGGCTACCGGGACGGAAATTCCCATCTCCGGGCCCGGTTCACACAGCCGACATCTTTTCTTTCGTCGCCCGAGCGGCATCGCCGGCCAGCCTGCGCACCCCTTCGGGAAGCACTGTCCGTTCCAGCAACGCGAACGCCTGATCACCGACCAGGGTAATGCCTGCGACGAGAAGCGCACCCGCCACCACCTGGGTGTAGCCTCCTACCCCCTGGGCGAATCCCCTCATCACGTACTGCCCGAGGCCGCCGCCGGACGAGATGATGGCACCCAGGGCAACCGTCGCCAGGACCTGCACGAAAGCGACCCGAACCCCGGCGACCACGACTGGTGCGGCGATCGGAAGCTCCACACCGAACAGCACCTGGCGTTCCGTCAGGCCCATCCCTCGGGCCGCCTCCACCGTTGCAGACGGGACCGTCACCACTCCCGCGTAGGTGTTGGTGAAGATCGGGGGAATGGCGAGGAAGAAGAGCGCCACGATGAGCGGCCAGAAACGCAAGCTGACCCCTCGCTGTACGAACACCAACGCGGCAATGACGATGATGCCAAAGGATGGGACCGCCCGCCCGATGTTCACGATCGCATTGGCCGCGAACTCGGCCTTCCGGTAGTGGGCCAGCGCCAGTGCCGCCGGGCCTGCCACCGCCGCCGCCGCCGCCGTGGCAACGATGGCAATCCACGCATGTTCCAGAGTCCGGGCCGGAATCCCGTTGTCGCCCTGCCAGATGGCAGGATCGGAGAACCAGTCGACGAGTTCCATGATGTTCTCCATCAGGCGTTCTCCATCAGGCGTTCTCCATCAGGCGTTCTCCATCAGGCGTTCTCCATCAGGCGTTCTCCATCAGGCGTTCTCCATCAGGCGTTCTCCATCAGGCGTTCTCCATCAGGCGTTCTCCATCAGGCGTCTCCATCAGGCGGACACTCTCTTGCTCCAGGGAGCCAGCATCCGCCCCGCCACGAGCAGCATGATGTCGAGGAACGCCGCCAGAAGGACAGAGAGCACCACCCCGACGATGATCTCGGTCGCAAAGGGAATCGACTTCCGAAATCCGTCGAGGATGAAGAATCCGAGCCCTCCCCTTCCCAGAATCACGGTGACGGTGACGAGGCCCACCACGGTGACGGTGGCAATGCGGAGTCCGGCGATGATGACCGGCAAGGCGAGTGGCAGCTCGATCTCGAAGAAGAGACGGATCCGCCGATACCCCATGGCCGACGCGGCCTCCTTCACCTCGGCGGGGACGCTATCGATCCCGGTGACGATATTCCGCAACAAAATGAGCAAGGTATAGCTCACGAGAGCGATCACGGGTGTGGTCAGACTGAGCAGACCGGTGAATGGCACCAAGATGGCGAAGAGAGCAAGACTCGGAATCGTGTAGAGCAGGCTGGCGAATCCCGCCAGTGGCGCATACAGCCATCTCCACCGGAGCGCGACGGCTGCGAGAGCGATCGATATCACCAAGCCGACGCCGATGGCGATCCCGGTCAGCACGAGATGTTCCACGAGTCGGTCCCAGATCTCGTCGAGGTTTCGGCCGACCCAGTCCCACCTGAAGCTGTCGTCGCGACCGGTCGTCTGGGCGAATAACCACATCAGGCGACGATCTGACTGGCGATCTGGGAGAGGTCGAGGGCACCCAGATACTGATCGCCGTCGGTGACCACCGCAGTCTGCGTGTGAGAGGTGACCACCTGGTCCAGCGCCTCTCGCAACGTGCTCCTCGGATTGAGCAGCACGCGAAACGGACGGAGCCCGCTGGTGGGAACGGCCGAGCCGTCGAGTTCGTCGGCCCACATCCAGCCAAGGAGGCGCCCTCCCTGAACAACGCCGAACCAATCGAGGGTGTATTGCTCCATTGCTCGGTGCGCTTCGGAGGCCGGGGCGCCCGCCTCCACCATGGGCCCGGTGTCGAGACCGAGGTCACCGATCGGGAGCAGCGCCAACCGCTTCAAGCCCCGCTCGCCACCGAGGAACTCCTCGACGAACGGGTTGGCCGGGTCCCGGAGTATGTCAGCCGGACGGCCTTCCTGTTCCAGCACCCCACCGACGTTGAGAATCACCAGGCGGTCTCCGAGCCGGATCGCCTCGTCTATGTCGTGGGTCACAAAGACGATCGTCTTCTCCACCTTCGCCTGAAGGGCCATGAGTTCGGATTGCAGTCTGCCTCTGACGATGGGATCGACAGCCCCGAACGGTTCGTCCATGAGGAGCACCGGCGGATCCGCTGCCAGCGCCCTGGCGACTCCCACCCGCTGGCGTTGGCCGCCCGACAGCTCCGTCGGATAGCGGTCCAGCATGTCCGGTTCGAGCTCCACGAGGTCGAGGAGTTCAGCCACCCGGGCATCGATCCGCGACTTGTCCCAGTCGAGCAGACGGGGGACCGTGCCGATGTTCTCGGCGATGGTGCGGTGAGGGAACAGCCCGACCTGCTGGATCACGTAGCCGATGGACCGGCGCAATTCGTGGGCCTCGGTGTGGGTGACATCCACCCCGTCCACGATGAGCCGACCGTCGGTCGGTTCGATCAGACGATTGATCATCTTCAATGTGGTCGTCTTACCGCACCCGGACGGCCCGACCAGCATGACGATCTCTCCTCGGGGGATCTCCAAGGTGAGATTCTCCACGGCCGGCCGTTCCATTCCTGGGAACGTCTTGGTGATGTTGTCCAGGTGGATCATGACATCCGACACGAAGACACCTTCCTGAGTCGGAGACCACCCTAGGTGTCGTGGATCGTCAGCGCCTCCCCCGATCTGAGCCGGCGCCGTAGAGTGGAATGGCATGGCGAGACCCTCCCAGCATGCGTGACCTCCTGCTGCCGGCCAGCGACACCGCCGTGGCCGTCCAGGCGCTGATCGTGTTCGGTCTGTTGGCGGCCTTCGGTTGGACGGCGCGAAGGAACCAGGACCTTCGGGTCTTCGTTGTGGGCTTGACGGTTCTCGCCATCGCCCTATTCGGAGTCCGAGCTGTCCACTGATCCGCATTGCCATCCAGCCCGGCAGGGCCGGACCGCCTCCGAAACCTTCATCCATGAGGAGTCAGCGCCGTCGCCGGTCCGACCACCGTAGAGTGAGACTTCATGTTGGACCATTCACTCGGTGCGTGACTTCCCCTTGCCCGCCGGCGACTCTGCGGTGCTGGCCCAGGCGTTGATCGGCGTCAGGCTGCTGGCGCTGCTGTGGCTGACGACGCTGATCGCCTTCCACTCGAAGCGGACCTCTGTGGTGGAAGCGTTTGACGAGTGCCCCGGGGACGCATGACCAGGCGCACCATCTGGGTTCTCGGTGACCAGTTGAATCGCGGTATCGGCGCTCTGGTAGATGCTGATCCGGACCACGACACGATCCTCATGATCGAGAGCGAGGCGACGCTGGCCCGACCGTTCCACCGCCAACGCCGCCACTTCGTACTGGCCGCCATGCGCAGATTCGCGTCGGAGCTGGAGTCGGTGGGTTTCGACGTCGACTATCGCAAGGCGCCTTCGTACGCAGCGGGGTTCGCAGACCACCGGATCCGACACCCCGGTCGCACCCCCGTGGCAACCGAGCCCAACGGCCGCCAGATGCGTGTGCTGATGGACACGCTGGGGATCGAGTTGGTTCGTTCCGACCAGTTTCTGACCCACCCGGACGAATTCGCCGCGTGGGCGGAGGACAAGCGGTATCTCCGCTTGGAGGACTTCTACCGCCGACAACGGCGGAAGCTCGACTACCTCATGGACGGAGACGAACCTGCCGGTGGACGGTGGAACTACGACGTGGAGAATCGGGAACCGCCCCCCAAGGACGAACGCTCGTGGCCCAAGCCGCAGCGATCCCGTCTCGACGCGCTGGACCTGCAGGTCATGTCAGAGGCTCCCGCCGACGCTCCGGGGGCCGAGCCGGTCGGATGGTGGGCGACGACCCGGCGGTCAGCCCTCGCCCGCCTGCGCCACTTCGTCGACGAGGTGTTACCGATGTTCGGACCGCACGAGGACGCCATGTTGTCGGACAACTGGCACCTCGCCCACAGCATGCTGAGTCCTTACCTCAACGCCGGATTGCTACTGCCGAGGGAGGTGTGTGATGCTGTCGAAGATGCGTACCGAGCTGGTCGCGTGCCGATCGCCTCGGCGGAGGGGTTCATCCGTCAGATCATCGGGTGGCGTGAGTACATCTGGGGCATGTACTGGCTTCGGCCTGAACAGACGAATCAGAACGTGTTGGGCAACGACGAGCCACTCCCGCCCGCCTTTGTGGGGAGCGCCCAGACCGACATGGCCTGCGTGCAGGGTGTCCTCGGCGACCTCGAGGAGCGGGGCTGGATTCACCACATTCCCCGGCTGATGGTGCTCTCCAACATCGCCAACCTCGTGGGAGTCCAGCCTCGGCTGGTCCACGACTGGATGAGAGGGCGGTACGTGGACGGCACCAACTGGGTGATGGGCCCCAACGTCCACGGCATGGGGATGTGGGCCGATGGAGGAGCCATGTCGACCAAACCGTACGTGTCGGGCGGTGCCTACATCAACCGCATGAGCGACTACTGCAGAGAATGCCGATTCGATCCCAGGAAGAGGGTGGGCGATGAAGCCTGCCCCTTCACGACGCTGTACTGGGATTTCCTCGACCGCCATCGAGATGTCCTAGGCGACAACCACCGTCTCGCCCGCCAGTACGGCACATTGAACCGACTAGGCGACCTGGACGATGTTCGGGATCGGGCTGCTGAGGTGATCGAACAGTTCATCGCCGGGGACTTGTGACTCATCTACGGAGCCGCGGGTTTCGTACACTGGACATGGAGATCGATCTCACCGGCACATCTGTCCTCATTCTTGGCGCGGGGTCGGCCGAACTCGGAGCTGCCGAGAGACTCGTTGCCCAGAAACGAGACCCGGCGACCGCAGAATTCGGCCCGTGACGCTCCTGGTCCTCCATGCCGCGGCCACTTGGTTCATGGTCGGCCTCATCTGGGTGATACAGCTGGTGCACTATCCGCTGTTTCTGCTCGTGGGCGAGAGGTCGTTTCCCGCCTACGAGCGCCAGCACACTCGGCGAATGGGATGGCTGCTCGTGATCCCGGCGACCACCGAGATCGTGACGGCGGCAGCGTTGGCGTTCGTCCGACCGGAGTCGGTCGAATCGTGGCTGGTGTTCGTGGCCGGGTCACTGCTCGCCGGCATTTGGCTGATGACGGGTTGGGTGCAGGCACCGACGCATGGTCTGCTGTCAGCGGGGTACGACCGGTCGCTGATCAACCGGCTGGTGTCCTCGAACTGGTGGCGCACGATCGGTTGGACGGTGCGTGGCGTACTGGCAGCAGCGATGGTGCTGGCGTGACATCCTCCTCCTGCGGAGCGAGGAGTTTCCTCGGCATCCGCCCCCGTCGAAGGAGTCAGGTGCCCAGCCGCTTTCTCCAGGCGCTGAAGCTCTGGATCGGGCCGGCGTGGGGTCGCCGCAGCCACGGCCAGGGACGAACCTCGGCCGGGTCGATCACGCCGGCGAGACGCCGCCACCCCGGCACGGGGGCAAACGTGGTTGCCACCGGTCGACCACTCAGGACATCTCCCGGCCGGCCCAGGTGGACCTCAACCGGCCGGCGATCGGCCAGGTCAGCCAAGCATTCAGCGATGAACACGAGACGCTTGCTCGAGAGCTGCACGCGTTTCAGCAACGGCCCATCGAACACGAACACCGCCGGGAGACCGGGGTGCGCAACGAGCGCAGGGTCGGCATCTCCCAGTGACTCGGCGGTGAGCCACACCGCCGCAGGCCTACTCGTGCCGACCGGCTCTATCGGTCCGGCGGTGGCATCGAGATCGGGGTCGGAGGCCAGTCTCGGGTCGGGGACCAGCGGCTCCAATGATCGATCCGGGGGCCAAGCCTGGATGGGGCAGTCGGCCTCGAGCGAGCAGGTCTCACACAGGCCGGGTGCCCGCTTTTCGACTTGGTGACGCGAGAAGCCGTACCGCCGCCCGGTGAGCAGACCGGCGGTCCACTGCCAACCCAGCCGGTTGGCAGCTCGGGAGCCGTCGAGCAGGTGGGTGAAGAACCGGTCCTCACCTGCCCGCCAGTCATTCTCCTGCCGCACCGCCCAATGCGAGGCCAGCCACATGCGTGTCTGATTCACCAGCCATCCGTCTCGTTCCAGCTCGCCCACTGCCAGGTCGATGCAAGCCAACTCGCGATCCCAGGGGTCGCCAAGATCGGGAGCCGTTTCAGCGGCGAAGCACAACGAACGCCGGGAGGCTGTTCCCATCCGGGCGTACAGATGGCGGGAGTACTCCTGCCACAGAAGCTCATCTCGGAACTTTGCCGAGTCTCGACCGGGACCGTCGGCCACTGCATGCCACACCCGTGGCAACTGAAGCAGCCCATGGCGGATATACGGAGAGAGGGCCGACGCCCCTCGTCGGTCGAGCGTCCACACCTCGTTGCGAGCCGAGGCGTAGCCGCTCACGTCGAAGGAGGACAATGCCGCGTCGGCCGAGGTCTGTCCGCCCACAAACCGTGGGGAAGCAGCCAGCTCGTCGCAGAACAGGCCGGGCAAGTGGCTCCCAACCCACTCGACCACGTCGGGACGACCGACCGGCGGCGCGGGCAGACGGCTCATTGCACTGAGCGCGGCAGGTCGATCCGCACTCCAACGCCTGAGAACCGGACGTGCGGCGGGCTGGGCGGTGTCGCGCCGGCCGGGAGGTGCTGCTGCCCGCCTGCGTGTTCGGAACGCCAGTGCAGGCAAACGAGGTCCTGCCATCGTTGGCGCACGATCGGTGGATCGATGGGGTGCGGCGGCCACCCGAGGAGTGACTTGGTCGGCATGCCTCTGATACGAGTCCGCCAGTGCCGCTGGATGGCCGCCGGTTCGCTTCGGCGGTGGCGGCAGCCAATACTGCCTGAGGGTCGGTTGGTCGCCTTGGGCTGTGACGACTCCTGGCGGTCGCCCCGGTTGAGGGTCGGCCTCATGACGGTGACCATCTCCTGAGCCCGGCCCGTTCTTCGAGACAGGCGCGGCGAAATGCGTGGCGAACAGCACGGGTACTTCGGCGAGGCTCCGCACCACGAAGTCGGGAACGGGCTCGGGTCCCTGTTCTTTCGTGCCGGGACTCAGCCAAACGGACACCATCCCTGCGGCTCGAGCTCCGGCCACGTCGTGTTCGAGGGAGTCGCCAACATAGGCGGACTGTTCCGGAACCGAACCGAGAACCGAAAGGGCCGGCGCAAAGATCCGGGGGTCGGGTTTGGCGACCCCGGCCGACGAAGCTGTCACGACCACACCGAAGAACCCATCCAAACCAAACCGGGCGGGGTCCACGTTGCCATTGGTGACCAGTCCCAGCTTGTACCGGCCGTGCAGCGATTCGAGCATCGAGCGGGCACCGTCCAGTTCCGTCATGAGGCGGCTTCGGTGGGACAGAAACGAGCTGGTCAGATCGGCAGCCAGCCGAGGGTCTGGATGGCCGATCTCTTCGAGGGTGCGCTCGAACGAGGCCAGTCGGACCATCCTGAGGTCGAGAACCCGTCCCTCGAGCTCCGAGGCAACCCGATCTCTGAACTGAATCAACCGTTCGATGTCGAGGCCGGCCGCAACGGTTGCGGGACGTCGACTCCATAGCTCCTCGAGGACCAGCTGCAGTGCCCTCCGCATCGACGTCTGGAAATCCCACAGCGTGTCGTCACCGTCGAAGAGAATCGTATCGATCATCCTCGAGCTCATGGCGCCATGCTAACGATCCGGGCCAACGATCCGGGCCAACGATCCGGCCACGACCCTGGCCACCGACCCTAACCACCGACCCGGGCACCGATCCGGGTGCTCACTCCTCTGGCGGCTCGATCATGCCGACCAAGGAGCCCTTGGCATCGGTGACAGGGATCGGGACATTGCCCCGAGCTCTCGAAAGAGCCCAAGCCTCCTCAACCAGGTCTCCCACGTTGACCGAAATCGGAGCATCCATACAGGCCTCCACGGATGGCCCGTCGCCCGCCATGGCCAAGCTGGCCCGGGTGGCCACTCCCACCAGTTCGCCGTCTTCGACCACCGAGACGAGCCCAACTGGATGGAGCCGGAGCGCATCGCCCGCGCCGAGATG
Source organism: uncultured Acidimicrobiia bacterium (assembly GCA_963752075.1). Lineage (GTDB taxonomy): Bacteria > Actinomycetota > Acidimicrobiia > Spongiisociales > JAENVV01 > CBDUEV01. The sequence continues at coordinate 883 of CAVVWO010000001.1, read as the reverse complement.
GCGGCTCACATAGTCTGGTTCGACCATATGCCGGAACACCCGCTCGGGCGCAGACTGCACGACCACGGCCCCAGCCGGCGCCTGTGACACCAGTCGAGCCCCTTGTCCAAAGAACTGACGCTGCAGCCACGATCCGGCAGGCGCCCCGACCACCATCAATTCGTGGTCGCCCATCTGGCCGACGAGCTCGGCAGGCGGGTCGGCCAACACCGCTCGATACTCCAGCGTCGGCACTCTCGCGAAGAGCCTCTCGACCACCGTGAGTGCCTCGGGCAACCTCTCCTCGTCCGCATAGGCCGAAAGCATGCGACCTGGAACGTCCAGCGCCTCGGCCAGGGTGGCGGCGACCTGGGCGGCCAGGAGCGAATTGGCACCGCCGGCGACCAGAGCTGCCACCGCTTTTGTCGAGCCGATCTCGACGTCATGGGGCACCGCAACGTTCGTCAGATCGAGACCGAGGAGCAGCTTCCACGAGACGAGGAGGGAAGCTCTGGCGGCGATGCATGCCTCGCGAAGATCTCCCTGGACTCTCTCCGCCTGCGGGTCCAGCAACGATGCGAGCTCGGCGCAACCGTCTCCCCGCGTCCACAGTGCCGACCAGGCGGGGCCCTCCCACCCCGGCTCTTGCGGTCCCTCTGAGTTGGCGATCATCGTTGCACTCCGTATCCTCGCTCTAGGGTCGACCAGACCCAGGAAAGGGCCGAACAGACCCACCTTCCCGTCGTCTCGAGCAGTTAGGTTGCACACGATGCTGATCGGAGTTCCCAACCTCACCGCGCCGCTGGAGCGCCGCGTTGCGACTGACCCCTGACATCGTGCAACGCTTGATCACCCAGTCTCTCGATGTTGTCATCGAATGCAATGGAAAAAAAAAAAAAAAAAA